>DAOUDW010000001.1:0-14771 GCA_034430895.1 Anaerolineales bacterium
ACCTTGCGAAGGTACTCAAGTAGTGTCATATTTGAATTGGTCATCGTTGTGCTCCTTTTGTGGTTTTGCGATTGCTTAAGGATGCACACGATGACTATTTATTCAACTCGCTTTTACACCACTTTATGAGACATTATCGAAAATCCTCGTCCGGTTGTATCAAGCATCAAGCTCCCTCAATTATCTTAATCCACCCGTATTATATTTGTTATGTTAAGTTTTCACAAATAGCAACGATATGCTACTAAATTTCACAATCGGCCAAATTATGGTGAAAAACCATCTTCGTTGGGGGATCAACTACGTGGCAATTCGCTGTACAAACCATGGTACCAATCCCGTCAAGAATATAGGTTAAGTCACACGCTATTCCGATTGGCGAATGGCCTCGATGATCTCGGCGGCGAGGTCGTAGCGGTGGAAGGGCGGCATGAGGTAGACGCCCTGCACGATCGAAGACAGCGATTCGAGCAGTTCGACGGCCAGGCGAACCCCTTCCTGGGGGGCTTGATCCCCCGCGGCGGCGATTTGCTCGCGGATCGACTCGGGGATCTGGATGCCCGGGACTTCGTTGTGCAGGAATGCGGCGTGGCGCGAGCTGTAAAGCGGCAGCACACCCACCAGCAGGGACAATTCCAATGGCCCGTATCGGTCTTTGTATGCTTCAATGAAGTTCTGCGCCAGATCGGGTTCGTAGACCGGTTGGGTGAGTGCGAAATCGGCGCCGGCGTCGATCTTCTTGCGCAGCACGCGCATCTCGCGTTCGGAGTCTTTGGCGCAAAGATTCAACGCGCAGCCGACGAAGAACGATGTGGCTTCCCCAATATCTGCCCCGGCGTGGTCCACACCGGCGTTGAGGCCCTTTTTGATCAGCTGGATCAGACCGGATGGCACGAGATCGTAATCATCCATTGCATCGGGATAATCGCCGATGGAAGTGGGATCACCCAGGACGACGAAAATGTTGCGTACGTCGAGGGCATGTGCGGCAAGCAGATCGCCTTGTACGCGCAGCAGATTCCGGCCGCGCGTCGGGAAATGGAGCACCGAATCGATCCCAACCTCGCGCTGGATCAGGTTGCAGACTGCCCAGGGACTCATGCGCATGCGCGCCATGGGGCTGTCGGCGACGTTGATCACGTCGGCGCCGGATTCGGCCAGCAGCGACGCACCGGCAATCAGTTTGTGCGTGGAGAATCCGCGTGGGGGATCCATCTCCACCGATATCACGAAACGTCCGGCGTCCAATTTGGTGGCCAGGGCAGTGGGTTCGAGCGTTGTGGTCGGAATCTCTCGTCCTGCTATTGTTCGTGTGTCTGTGGAAGATGTGATGCAGGGTGTGTCGATGCGGTCGATGGTTGCGCGCATGGCGGCGATGTGTTCCGGTGTGGTGCCGCAGCAGCCGCCGATGATGGATGCGCCCGCTTCGCAGAAAGCTCTCGCGTACTCGCCAAAGTAATCCGCTGTGGCGGGATACATGATTCGGCCGGAGACGCGCTCCGGCCATCCGGCGTTGGGCATCACGCAGAAACGCGCTTGCGGCTCCGCCTGGCGCATTTGCCGCAGAATGCGCAGCAGCTGCGCAGGTCCACTGGAACAATTGGCGCCGATGATGTCTGCGCCCGATTCGACCAGGCGCTTGGCGACGCGCGCGGGATTGTCGCCCAGCAGCGTGCGGTCGTCGCGCGTGAATGTTACGGAGGCGATAACGGGGATGCCGCTGATGTCCCTGGCTGCGCGGATGGCCTGATGGACTTCTTCGAGATCGTTGTGGGTTTCGATGAGGACCACATCCACGCCAGCATCGACGAGCGCCTCGATCTGTTCGTGGAATGCATGGTAGGCCTGCTCGGGCTGTACGCGGCCGAAAGGTGCGAGGTGAACGCCCAACGGACCAACACTGCCCGCCAGGAGTACATCTTTGAACGCCGCCTCGATCACGCGCCGGGCAAGCTGTACGGCGGCTGTGTTGATCTCGGAGACGCTGTCTTCCAGCCCATGGGCGGTTAGTTTGAAGCGGTTGGCGCTGAAAGTGTTGGTCTCGATCAGCTCTGCGCCGGCGTCGATGTATTCCCGATGGATATCGGCAATCAGAGCCGGCTGGGTGAGATTGTACCCGTCAAAGCAGGTCTCCATGGAAAGGCCTTTGGCATGCAGCATGGTGCCCATGGCGCCGTCGGCAAGGATGGGAGTTTCACGTTTGAGCCATTGTTGGAATAGGTCTTCTGCCATTTTCTGCTCGCTGGTCGTACCGCGCTGAATGTCTTTGCAGTGCGGTCTAGGTTTCGTCCAATAATTGTTCCACGCGGCTCACGCCGACGCTGTAATACTTGGCCTTCGGATGGTGCAGGATGATCGCCGCTGTCGATTGCTCGGGGATCAATTGGAATGCCGGCGAAAGCTGCATGCCCAGCGCTTGCTCCGCGGGCAGGAGTTCGAATACCTTGGCGTGGTCCTCGAGTTCGGGAATGGCCGGATATCCCCAGGAATAACGTTTCCCCTGATCTTCCGCCAAACCCAGTTCGCGGCGGATGTGCTGGTGCAAATATACGGCTGCCGCCTCCGCGGTTTGCACCGCCAGACCGTGGGCGAAATAGCTCTCGCTGTAATCGCCGGATTCCTGCAAGGCGTTGACATGGTTGCTGGCCTGTGCACCAACGGTCACAACCTGAAAGGCGACCACGTCCATCTTCCCACTCTCGACGGATGCAAAATAATCGCTGAGGCAGAGACGTTCGCCATTCGGCTGGCGGGGGAAATGGAAACGCGTGATGATTTGCGGTTGGTCGGTATTAATCGTCTGGGGGTCGTAAATCAGCAGTTCATCCGCTTGCGCCTGGGCTGGCCAGTAGCCATACACGCCTTGGGGCTTCAACCAACCTTCTTTGAGCGCCTGTTTCTGCATGCGCTGGAGGCGGTTTTCAAACTCGCGCTCCAAATGTTCCCATTCCTCGCCGCGTGTGTTCTTGGCGCCCCAGGAGAGACGGAACAACTCGTTCTTGAAGAGATTTTGGAATACGGTTTGCAAGGGCATTTCTTCGACGACACGCGCACCCCAGGAAGGTGGTGTGGGAATTTGCTTCGCTGCTCCAACGCTGGAAGCGCCGGGTTTCGATTTTCGTTTCCTGGGCTGCCGACCGGCCTCCCGCTCCGCTTCCGCAAGACGGTCGGCGATCAATTGGGCACGTCGCTCTGGATTTTGGTATTGGTCCATCACGCCGAGGCCCTCGAAGGCATCCTTGCAGTAGAACACCCCCGGTGCGTAGGCCTGGCCTTCCTCCATGAAGAGGATACGCCGTCCAAAGCGGCGGTTGATGGCTGCGCCACCGATCAGCACGGGATACTCCAATCCGCGCCGATGTAATTCGTTGACGATCAACGGCATTTGCTTGCTGGTGCTCACCAGCAGGGCGCTCAGACCGATTGCATCGGCGCTGACTTCGACGGCTTTGTCGATGATCACATTGGCGGGCACCTGTTTGCCCAGATCGTAGACTTGATAGCCGTTGTTGGCGAGGATGGTCTTGACCAGATTCTTGCCAATGTCGTGCACGTCCCCGTATACGGTGGCCAGCACGACGGTGCCTTTGGAAACGCCATCCTGCCGTTCGAGGAAGGTATCCACATGCGAGACGGCCAGCTTCATCACCTCCGCCGACTGCAGCACGAAGGGTAGGATCAGTTCGCCTGCGCCAAAGCGGTCACCGACCTCCTTCATCGCTGGCAGGAGTACGGTGTTGAGGATCTCCACTGCGGCTTGCGCTTTGTCCTCCGCAGAGAAATCCGCAAGGATTTCATCGATATCGGCTTGCACGCCGTCTTTATAGCGGTGCAGGATGCGCCAGTGAATGCGTTCCTGGGGGGTCATGTCTGCGGTGGGATCGACGCTGGTTTGCTCCGAAACGATCACCGATTCAAAGTGCTCGATCAGGCGCTGCAGGGCTTCCGGATGGCGATTGAAGATGAGATCTTCGGCCAACTGGCGTTCCGCTTCCGGAATCTCGGAGTAAGGCGTGATGTGGGCCGGATTAATGATGGCCATATCTAAACCGGCCTGCACGCAGTGATAGAGCATAACGCTGTTGAGTACAGCTCTTGCTGACTTACTCAAACCGAAGGAGACGTTTGAAACCCCCAGGGTGGTAAATACACCGGGAAGTTCGGCTTTAATCCGACGTATGCCTTCGATCGTCTCGGTGGCCGAATTGTTGAATTCGGGATCTCCCGTGGCCAGGGTGAAAGTCAATGCATCGAAGATCAAATCATCAGGCCGCAGGCCGATTTCATCCACGGCGAGGGTGTATATCTTCTTTGCGATTTCAAGTTTCCGATCGGCGGTTTTGGCCATGCCGACTTCGTCGATGGTGAGGGCAATAGCCGCTGCGCCGTGATGGCGGGCGAGTTGTAACACTCGCTCGATCTTCTCGCGTCCAGACTCGAGATTGACCGAGTTGAGCACACAGCGTCCGGGTGTGGCCTTTAAAGCGGCTTCCATGACATCCGGCTCCGTGGAATCGATCACCAGCGGGGCCTCCACGCTCATCGACAACTTGTGCACGACCTTTTGCATCGTGTCGGCTTCGTCGTCGCGCTCGGTCAGTGCCACGCACACATCCAGGGCGTGGGCGCCGCGTTCAATCTGCTGGCGGCCGAGTGCTACGATTGCGTCAAGATCATTGTCAAGGATCAGTTCTTTCGCCCTGCGAGAGCCCTGGGTGTTGATGCGTTCGCCGATGAGTAAGGGCGGTGGCTCCTGGCGCATGGCGATGGATTGCAGCGCGGAGGAGATCCGCGGCGGAGATTGCGCCGGTCGAGGCGGATGTTGCCGTCCGCGCAGGGCTTCGACGAGCGGTTCGAGATGGGCTGGTGTGGTTCCGCAGCAGCCGCCGACGACGCTGATGTTGTGCTTCTCGACGAAATCCAGCATGTCCTTCTTGAAAGGTTCTGGCTCGAGCGGATATACCGCCTCGCCGTCCACGTTCAGCGGTAAACCGGCGTTGGGGATGCAGGAGACCGGCAGCGTGGACTGTTCGCCCAGGTAGCGGATCGGTTCGCGCATGTGTTCGGGTCCGGTGGAGCAGTTCAGGCCGATCACATCGACGGGCAAATGCTCGAGTGTAGTCAAGGCGGCGGCAACGTCTGTGCCGAGCAGCATGCGGCCGGAGGTGTCCAGCGTGACCTGCGCCTGGATGGGAAGGAATTCACCGGTTTCTTCGAAAGCCGCATGGATGCCGTGGATGGCGGCTTTGACTTCGAGGATGTCCTGCGAGGTTTCGATCAGCAGCACATCGACGCCGCCCCGGATCAAGCCTGCAGCCTGTTCGCGGAAAACATCGACCAGTTCATCAAAGGTGATGTTCGAGAGGTCGGGATCGTCCGCGGAGGGGAGTTTACCGGAGGGGCCGATCGATCCGGCGACGAAGCGTGGCTGGTCGGTTGTGCTGTATTCGTCCGCCAGGCTGCGAGCCAGGGAAGCGGCGGCATGGTTGATTTCGACGACTCGGTCTTCCAGGCCGAATTCCGCCAGGGTGATGCGGTTGGAGCGGAAGGTGTTGGTTTCGATCACGTCCACACCGACCTCGAAGAAGGAGCGATGGACTGCCTCGACGGCTTCGGGTTTGGTCAACACGAGCATGTCGTTGCAGCCGGCGTAAGCCTCGCCGCCGAAGTCCTGTGCACTGAGCTGCATGGACTGCAGGCTGGTGCCCATAGCGCCATCGTAGACCAGGACGCGCTCGGCAAGGGCGTCTAAATAGCGGCGGTTGGTGTAGCGACGTTGACTCAAACCAGATTCTCCTCACCCGGTGAAAAGAAACCCCTTCAGGAAGAAGGGGTTTCATGCACTCGCAATCATTCCCTCATCTTCCAGAAGACCGAATTGCTTGGTGTCTTCTGCCGGAGTTGGCACCATCCCGTGGTGGTTGCCGAGGCTTCACAGGGCCGGTCCCTTCGCCTCTCTTGATGAGCCGTCGGGCGAGATAAACGCCCGCGTATTCGGACAACATTGGTCAGTTTACCACGTTGGTGTTGGGGGTGTCAATTCTCAGCGAAGGGATATGGGTAAAAGGGGGTTGACAAGTAATTATTTTCCAAAAATTCAAAAAATTTTTATTCTAAAGATAGGATAATGCGATGACCAATTCGACTTCAGTCAGAAGAGAATGCCGAAGCCAGAGAAAGTTAGGCAAGCGATACGTGGCAAATCGTGGCGGAAATCTTCAAGCGTGGATCGGAGATGGATGATCCAGCCTCGATCCTTCCGGAGACGACTGAGCCGTTGATGGAGATCGCCGATCGGGAAGAATCAATCTGGGTGGAACTACGCACCCTGGCTAGCGGATAGCAAGCAGCTTGCTGTTGCGTTGTTGGCAGGTTTTATAAGGATGTCCGTCTATCATCTTCCTTCACCATCCGCCGTATGCAATGCCTCTGCCAGGAATGCGGTAATCCGCTCGGCGTATTCTTCAGGCCGATCCTTGGGTATTGTCCCGTGATATGCTTCCGGCACATTCCACAAGGTAGAATTGATCGTGTGTTGGTGGAAATGAGCCACCAGCAGATGACTCATGTCTTCGAGCGGTCCGCTGCTCAGGTAGAACACCGGGCGCTCACCTAGATACGGCAGATCTTCAAGGATGCCAGATGGAATAGGCTCGCCCGTCCTTAACGAAATTCCGGGCAGGTCCAGCCAGTAAAGGAACGCAATCCACTTGTCCCCAAAGCTTGAAGGCGGCGGGACGTCACTGATCCGCACGAATGCCGGCTCTTCTGCGATGACCGCCCCGATCTCGGGGTGATCCGCTGCCGCCCGCAGTGCGACTTGTCCGCCCTGTGAGAACCCCAACACCCCGATTTTTTCCCCATTGACATCGGGTTGCTGGGTCACGAAGTCCAGTGCCTCCGGCACGTCGTGAATATCCGCCCAGCCAAATGAACAGTAATCTCCCTCGCTCTCGCCGTGCGCGCGTTGATCGTACAGCAGCACCCCGTAGCCTTCTCGGGCCAATATGTCTGCTCGCTCAAGCATTTGTGTGCGGTCGGCCGCATATCCATGCAGCATGATGACAGCCGCGCCGTTGTCTGAGGGGATCCACCAGCCACGCAGGGTCAGCCCGTCGCCACCGATAAAGCTGATTTCCTCGTAGTCGTGCCCGAAGTCGGCGGGTGTCTGGCAGCACAGCGGATGGTTCTTTGGAGCTGTCATATTCAACACCCAGGTCACATTGTAGGCGATGAAACCCAGCACGACGAAAGAAACCAGGCCGAACACGCCCAGGCGTGCGAAATAGCGACAACCACGCTTCGGTCGTTCAGCGGACGGTGTGATTGGGGGTTGATTTCCATGCATAGTAATATCTTATCAGTCACATGATTGCAGTAGACTTTCGGCGACTTATTATACAGGGATACTAACTGTGTGATAGCGAAGGATGTATTTCGTTAGGGCGCACACAATGGAGCAAACCGCTAGATCTACTTCAATCGTATTAAGCACCTTAAGCATAACCTCTCTGCTACAATAGCGGCGTGGGAACGCTGTATCTGGTCGCTACCCCCATCGGAAATCTGGAAGACATTACGCAGCGCGCCATGCGTACGTTGCGTGATGTCGGCTGCATTGCTGCGGAAGACACGCGCCACACACGAAAATTGCTTGAACATTATCAAATCAAGACTCCATTGATCAGTTATCACGAACACAGTAAACGAACGCGCATTGATCGCCTCTTGGAAGAACTTGAAGCCGGCGACGTGGCGTTGGTTTCCGATGCCGGGACACCGGGGCTTTCCGATCCGGGATACCGACTGGTTCGGGCAGCCTTGGACGCAGGACACACTGTAAGCCCAATCCCCGGACCTTCGGCGCCGATCGCTGCGCTGGTGGTCTCCGGATTACCTGCGGACAGCTACATCTACGTCGGCTATTTACCGCGCAAGGTTTCCGAAAGGCGCAGTGTGCTCGAAAGCCTGGCCGGCGAGAGACGAACTTTGATCCTCTTCGAGGTGCCCCACCGGCTGCAGTCCGCGCTGGAGGACATGATTTCGGTTTTCGGGGCAGAACGACCCGCGGCGGTGTGCCGGGAATTGACCAAGGTCCATGAGGAGGTCCTGCGTGGATCTTTGCAGACGATATGGGAACATTTCACCGGGGTCGAACCGCGCGGTGAATTCACACTGGTCATCGGCGGCGCGCCGAAAGGGGAACGCTGGGCGACGGATAAAGTTCGGGCGGCGACAGTTCGACGCCTTGCTGGGGGCAGCAGCCCTTCCCAGGTGGCGCGAGAAATTGCCCTCGAGTCGGGCTGGCCGCGACGCGAGGTATATCAGCTCATCATGGAGGAGAAATGAATCTGGACAACCTGGAACGTTTTCAGTCGTTAGACCCTGAGGGAATGCTGGCGACGATCGATGCCTTACCGGATCAATTGCAGCAAGCCTGGGATCAAGGGCAAAGACAACCCTTGGGCGATATTTCCGGCGTGCGTCAGATTATCGTCGCCGGCATGGGAGGCTCGGCGATCGGCGGCGATCTGCTCTCCGCCTATGCCGCCCGCATGGCTGCTGTGCCCGTGCAAGTGTGGCGGGATTATGACCTGCCGGCATACGCCGATGGCCCGGAGACGCTGGTCATCACCTCCTCCTTTTCGGGCAATACAGAAGAGACGATCTCGGCTTTTGAATGTGGACTGGAAGCGGGCACGCAGTTGTTGGTCGTCACAACCGGCGGGCAGCTGGCGGAACGGGCCAGGTCAGTGGGTATACCGCTTTGGCGCTTCCAACATCCCGGCCCGCCGAGAGCGGTGGTGGGCTTTTCCTTCGGTCTTCTCCTTGCTGCGATGTTCCGCCTGGGGTTGATTCCCGATCCGGAAGCGGAGGTGCTGGACGCCGTGGCGGCCATGCGGGAGCAGCAATCACAGCTGCGTGCCGAAATCCCTATTGCAAAGAACCCGGCAAAACGTCTGGCCGGGCAGCTTATCGATCGTTGGCCGACGATTATTGGCGCGGGCTTTCTCGCACCGGTCGCACGCCGATGGCGCACGCAAATTGCGGAGTTATGCAAGGCGGTGGCCCAATTCGAGTTCCTGCCGGAAGCGGATCACAACATGGTGGCCGGCGTGACGAATCCGGAAGCATTGTTCGACAGCACGATGGTTCTTTTCCTGCGTGGTTCGTTGAACCATCCCCGCAATCTGGCGCGCATCGATGTCACCAAGGAACTGCTCATGGTGGAAGGGTTCGGAACTGACGTTGTGGAAGCCTGCGGGAATTCCCTGCTGGCACAGCAATGGACGGCGCTGCATTTTGGGGATTATGTCTCTTATTATCTGGCGATGGCATATGGAGAAAATCCGACGCCGATAGCGGCCATTGATGATTTAAAAGTCAGACTCAAGGAACTTTTGGAGCAGACCGCGAAATGAGGGATCAAAAAGCTCGACTGCCGCGATCATTACTCGGCGGCGTGGTTTTATTTCTCGCACTTGTGGCGCTTGTGCTGCTCGCCACACCGCGTGTTGCGCGGATCGTGCCGGAAGACGGAAGTATCGACATCTCGTCGAAACGCCCGCTGCAGCTTGTATTCACCCATGAGATGGACCCGGACACGGTGGAATCCCGAATTTCCATCAGTCCCGATGTGGATGGAAGTTTCACATGGGAGAATCGGACCCTGACGATTCAGCCGGACGAAAACTGGCCCAAAGGCGAGACGATAACGCTGCGATTGGAATCCGGAGCGAGTGCGAAGATATTCTTGCCGATGCTGCGCAGTTACACCTGGTCATTTCAAATCGCGGAGAGACGGGTGATTTACCTGTGGCCTGAATCCGGCCCGGCGGATCTTTATATGCGCCATCTAGGGGATGAGGAAGCGGAACGTCTCACGCAGACGGGGTCGGGAATTCTCGACTACAGTTTAAGTCCCGATGGCGATATCGTTGTTTACGCAGCGGCGCTGGCAGATGGACGCACCGAACTGCGCCAGATTACCCTCTCGACCAGGCAGGATCGGCAGCTGTATCCATGTCCGCAAGACGATTGCTGTCAAGCGATCGCCCATGCGCCAAGTGGGGACAGAATTGCTTTCGAGCGGTTTGGTTATGTCATCGGACAAGGAGGACAGCCATTTCCTGGGCCAAGCAGAGTCTGGATATTGGATCTTGGATCCGAGGATGAAGCGTTTCCGATCGGAAACATGGACCATGTAACCTCCAATCCTAACTGGTCGGTGGCCGGCCGACTGGCATACTACGATGACACCTTGAAGGCGATTGCTCTCGTGGATTTCGAAAACGGCGTTGATGCGGAGCCATTCAACTTCATCCCCAACGATCTCGGCATGAGTGGTTCCTGGTCGCCGGACGGTCAGCATCTGGTCTACGCATCCATCGTGATCCAGGAGGACAACGCTGCAGATGATTCGAACGTGGCCTTCTACAGCCACATCTACCGCATGGATATTGAAAGCGGCAATGTGACAGATCTGACGGGGGAAGAAGCGGGTTTGGTTGAGGATGCCGCACCGAGGTACTCCCCGGATGGAGAATGGATTGCCTTTTCGCGCAAGTATCTCGAAGACGATCGCTGGACTCTCGGTCGTCAGCTTTGGATCATGCGCACGGACGGATCGGATCCCAGGCAGTTGACGGCAGAACCGATTTTGCATGTATCCTCCGTGGTCTGGAGTCCAGATGTGCAAATGCTGGTCTTTGTGCGCAAGGATCAGGGCGACATCACGCAGCCGATCGAACTTTGGGTGACCGCTGTCGATGGTGAGGGATTGCAGCTGCTGGTGGCGAGAGGCTACGCGCCACAATGGGTGCCATAGCGAGATTAAACACTCCAGAATTTCACACCGAGGTTTTTTCGGGAGGTACGCATGGTGGACTTAATCCGTCTACCCATTCAGACGAGTGATGGGCGTCCCTTAATGCATAAGTTCTATCGACAACAACATGACCCAGAGGGTTTGATCGTCCTTTTACCCGGCGGTAACTACGGCGTCGATGGGCCGATGCTGTATTACCTCGGCGAGATGCTGCAGGCATCCGGCTGGGATTCGCTCGCTGTTACATATGGTTACCAGACGCGCATGGAAGAGCTTTCTGTGGAGACCATCCCCGGGCTGGTTGGCGAATGCATCGCCGCGGTTCGGTACATACTCTCCGAGCGTGTGTATCCCCGAGTCGGGTTGGCGGGAAAATCGATCGGTGCCAGCGTCGCCGCTCATATCTGTCAGGTGGAACCCGCGCTGGACGCGGCACGTCTGGTCTTGCTTAACCCTCCGCTTGGGCATGCGTTCTTCGACAATACGTTTGTGGAAACCACACAGCCGGCGTTCCTGGCAACCGGAACGGCGGATCGTTTCTACGATGCGGCGGCACTCGAAACGTTACACGCCTCCCGTCCGTTTGAGCTGTGCCTCATCGAGGATGCCGATCACAGCATGGATGTGGTCGGAAATCTCGAGGCTTCGGTGGAGGCTGTGAAACAAGTTGTTGTAGAAACTGTCGGATTTTTCGAGTCCGAAGAAACGTAGTGTCAAAAAAAAATGACTCCTACACGTGATATTGAACTCAAGCACGATGTGGGCGGGATTATCCTGCGCCCCGTACAGGTGGGAGATGCCGAAGCGTTTTACGAGGCTGCGAGATTATCCATGGGTGAACTCATGCCCTGGATGGATTGATGTTCTCCAGAATACTCACTCGAAACCACATTGGATAACCTGAATAATGCTCATGATGAGTGGGATAATGGAGAAAGATACGCATTCGTGATCGTTGATGCGGTGAGTGGCCAAATCATCCGGCGCCATCAATTTACCAATCTTGGTTACTGGATTCGTTCCGATCGAACAGGTGAGGGCATCGCCACGTATGCGGTGCAGATCCTGGCGCAGTTCGGTTGTCAAACCCTAGAACTGCAGCGTATCGAAATCGTTGTTGGCGTGGAGAATTGGGCCAGTCGGCGGGTTGCTGAGAAAGCCGGCGCTCATTTCGAAGGAATCCTGCGAAAGCGCATCGAGATCGGCGGTCGAAATATCGATGCCGCCATGTATTCGCTCATTCCCGCTGACTTTAATTAAGGAATGCAGGAAGATCGAGACGATGAAACGGATCCCCCCAGCGTTAGTCTTATTGATGCTTGCTCCAATACTAGGGGAACTCGTCTCTGCCCACCAATCCCCACTCGAATTTATTGATCCGTTGAACTTTGTGGTCCTCTCTTTGCCCTACGGGTTTGGTGCGTTAATTTGCCGTGAATTGGTGGTCCGCTGGCGAAAGGGGGGCATCGCCTTGCTGCTGCTGGGTGCGGCATACGGTATTTACGAGGAAGGCATCGTGGTGCGCTCGTTGTTTAATCCCCGTTGGGAAGAACTGGGGGCGTTGGCGCAGTACAATCACGTCGCCGGCGTTAACTGGACCTGGTCGGCGATGGTGATCCATTTTCATGTTGTAATCAGCATCGCGGCCAGTGTGATTCTGGTAGAGATTCTTTATTCCGCCCAACGAAAGCAGCGTTGGCTCAGCGACAAGGTGTTGATCGCTTGCTTTGTGGGCATCCTGCTGTGGACTCCAATGGGGTGGTGGATGACTTCGTATCGTCCGCCGATGGGATGGTACATCTTGTCATGGATCGCGGTGTTCGTCCTGGCCTGGGCCGCGTACCGCCTGCCAGCCACTACACGATCTCAAGCCGGGCATAGCGTTTCCCGCCCATGGGTTTTCTTCCTGCTGGGTCTGGTGAACATGTTTGCCTTCTTTTTCACGGTTTTCCTCACTGCGGAGGCGGGCAAACCACCATTGATCGTGACGGTGATATTCCTGCTGCTGCTCGACGTTTTCACCCTATGGTTGGTCCTGCGTTGGTCCAACAATGGGACCGACTGGGACGATCGTCATCGTTTGGCGTTGATCAGCGGATTTCTGGGTTTCTTTGTTTACTTCTGCATCGATCAAGATCTTACCGCCTGGCAAGGCTCGAGCTTGGTGGGTTTGTTGACCATTTTGGCGCTGTGTAGATTGGGGAGCGCGGTTGCGGGTCGCGTTCAGGCAGAAAGTATCCAGAGTTGACCACCTGTATTCATTGGGATAGGGAGTATCATTCATGCCAGGGAAAGGAGGATTTATGCATGGAATGCGAATCAGTCGGATCGGCATCTTCTTGTCGCTCACTTTTGCGCTTTCATGGGGCTTCGATGAGCTGCTTGCTGTCACGATCGGGCACTCGGCCTATCTGGACCGGGGTTTATCGCCGCTGGGTATGTTTTTCCCGGCCTTCGTCGCCATTGTCCTTCGGCTCTTCGTCTTTAAAGACAGCTCCGTTTATTTCCGAACCTATCAAGGAAAGCCTCGCTGGATTCTCTACGGATTTCTGCTGCTGACCGCGATCTACTCCGTGGTCGCACTCGTCGATACAGGCGTTCAAGGGCAATCTGCAGTTTTTCGCGGCGTAGGCAACCTGCTGCTGACGCTGTGGACGCTGCTCGTGATTTCAATCATTGGACAGAGCAGCAAAGCGGATCTCGAACGAGCCGGATTACAACTCGGGGACGTAGACCGCGGTGTGAAATTCGTATTTGGGGTGATCCTTTTCTTCGCTGTGCAGGCAGGGCTCAACCTGCTGCTGGATCTGGGGGAATTCCAGGGCCAGGTTCAGCAGGTCTATGGCATTCCGATTTCCGCAGGCATCCGGCCGCTGGCGTTGATCGTGGCCTTCGGGCTGGCCGTCACGGGAATCCCGCTCAGTGGATTGGCGCTGGTATTTGGCGAAGAATATGGCTGGCGCGGTTTCCTGCAGGACGAATTGTCTCCCTTGGGGAAGCGGCGCACGGCGTTGATCGTGGGGTTGTTTTGGGGTCTTTGGCATTTTCCCATCATCTTGAGCGGCGTTCACACCTATCCATCAACGATTCTGGGATTGGGATTGGGTTTGGTCTTCTTTGCATTGTGGGGCGTTGTTCAGAGTTATGCCGTATATAAAACCGGAAGCATCTGGGTGGCGGCATTTCTGCACGGCGTGGTGAACAGCGTGTATGCCTTCATGCTGGATTACATCGTGCGCCCGGATGATATAGTGCGTTCTTTCGGACTGGGGATATTCGGGTTGCTTTGTCTGGCGCTGGTCGTGCTGTTCCTGGCGCGAGATCCGATTTGGAAATCACTGCAAGGTAAATCCTAGTGACACACTTCCGCTACTCCTGGCAGCGAACACTCTGGTTGTCGTGCTGACTAAACAAGAGGGTAAGTGACATGAACAAGAGAACCGGACCTCGCATTTGGACGACCAAAACGTATAACCGCCTATCACCATACTATGACCGGTTCATGAAGTGGTTCTTCCCGATCGGTGAAATTGGGCGTGAGAGAATAGTGGAAAAACTAAGCGCTGGAGCGATTCTCGATGTCGCTTGTGGCACCGGGACATTGCTGGAGATGGCCCATATAAAGGGTTTGAAGTGTTACGGCATGGATCTCTCGGAAGGTATGCTTTCACACGCGCAGCGTAAAGTGGTAGACGCCGAATTTCAGCAGGCGAGTTATTATCAAATGCCCTACGCTGAAGGAACCTTCGATCAAGTCGTTGCCACGAACGCACTCAGCGGGGAGCTGATCGATGCAAGGGAAGTACTGCGTGAGATGGTACGTGTATGTAAAAAAGGAGGAAGGATCTTGATCGCTGAGTGGCCAAAAGCTTCGAAAGAGTCTTTCAAGGAGCGATTACTGGTTTGGTTCGCGAGACTCAGTGAAGACGCCCCCAAAGAATAT
>DAOUDW010000002.1:0-7030 GCA_034430895.1 Anaerolineales bacterium
TGAAGCAATACGTGCACTACTACAACTTCGCTCGACCCCACCAGGGCATTGATCAGCAGATTCCTTGCCGCCCGATGTGCGTTGACAAGTCTGCCGCCGACGGGAAGGTTGTTTCAATACCGGTATTGGGTGGCTTGCACCACGATTATCAGCGACGCGCGGCTTGAGATCTGATCTCTAAACATCAAGTGCTGATAGAAAATCACGGGGGTCTATACTATTATGTATCTCGATGCTCAAACGCGTGATTCGAGGGTGAATTCGTATCCTCTGTGTAGTCTTTCGAGCTCTTTATCTCACACAATATTGTTCTGAAACCATCTAATTATGCTTTTTTAAATCTTGAGCAAATGCCAGGATTGGTGACTCACGATAGATTTCGATATGATTACGCATGGATGAGATTTTTCGGCCAGCACAGCTATTCGAAACACACATATTGTTGCCGCACATGAAAATACGCCAAGCAGAACTCAAATATACAACCTGGGCTTTAGAAGAGCCTTGCTCTATCCAATTGATGTATTGGGGCTTGTCCGTACTGTAGCTATGGTGATTCTTGGTGGATTCTTTACATAACTTGTTGTAGCATATCTTTGCCGTTTGTTTTTTGTAGCATAATTTTGCCGCTGCGGCAACGATATGCTACAAGAAACAAATATTGTCACTTAAACGATAATCTTGCCGCAGTATAAAGCATAACATTGCCGATTTACAGGGGGAGCTTGCCTCGAAAGTCGACCGACTTTAAGCAAAATATTGCCGAAAGTGCAAATATTAAGCATAAGCTTGCCAAGAGTACTACAATATGAACTGTTGATTACAATCAAAATGTATTGGAGCTTGTTCCAAGAGAACGTATCTAATCCTTAATCGCATCTTGATCGCTGTTGTGGCACCAATCCATACCCCAGAAACCAGCTGCGCTTCCCTCGGCCTGACAACTCCATTCTCCATTAGACAAATTGACAATACACAATTGATCATCTTTCGATAATTGACGAGTCCTTGTAAACAATATTTGTTGACCATCCGGCGACCAGGCAGCATCGAACTCCGACGAGTAGTAGTAGTCGGGATCGTTTCTGTTGGTTATTCGCCGATCGCCCGGGATCAACCGGTGGGAGTTTAATCCGTCGAGTTCCACAATATACAGCTTAAATACCGTACGTTCATTTAACTCAAGTACAGGTACCGCTTCTTCAACGCTAAAAACGATGAATTTGCCATTGGGAGAAAATGTTGGATCAAGCGCCCAATTTAAACTCGGGTTGTCCCAATCACCCAGTTCTGACCTCCTAATAGCAGGGAAGATCTCTCGCTGTTCACTACCATCCACATTCATTAACCAAACCGACCAAACGTCGACTGTTTCCCGCGATGACACAAATGTGATCTGATCACCGGTAGGCGACCAGTCCGGATATTGATTATCACCCTCAAAAGTGAGCTGAGATATATCGTCGGTATCGAGATCGACTACATAAATCTGCCAACTTTGCCCATCGTTGGCTTCAAAGACTATTCGCCGACTGTCCGGCGACCAACTGGGGTACCTGTTGCGCTCGAATGGGGTTGAGATCTCGGTGAGAGTATTTGTGTCGAGGTCGATAAAACCGATACGTGTGTCATAAATATTTTCTTTGTAACCAACATCAACAAAAAAAGTGATCTTACGACAATCCGGAGACCACCTTGGGTAATAGTATCTCAAGTCTGATTCAGTCAACTGCTTATCGATTGTTCCATCAAGCTGCATGGTGAAAAGCATTCGATTTTCGAGTTCCTCTCCCGTTTCTATGTTGAATTGAGATGAGATAACTAGCGGCGCATAAGTACTATCGTCGACCGTTGGTGTAGGACTTGCAGTTTGAACGGTCGGTTCCTTCGTTTGGGTTGGTGTTATCACCAATGTCGAAGGTAATGTGGCAGTCTTCCCAATTGTTTCCGTGACGCTGGTGATGGAACCTGTACAATTCGTCAGGATTATTCCTGACAGGAACAACAGTGTGACAATCGCAGGCTTTCTTCTATTCGTGATCATGGGATCCCTCATTCACTAACTTCACATGCATCTTCATCATAGTTTTGTAAGAATAAACAAGCTCTATCTCCATATCCTATATAAGTAGATTTCTTATCTCTAGGATTAATCATCACACGGAATTGATCAAGGCAAGCTTTAACTGTTGAGCATCCTGTATGATACCTTACATTATCAAATGTTCCATGAATCCAATCACCGTCTCCGAGTTCAATGTTACCTAACCACCCCTTATCCATGCCGTAAGCCATAATTTCTGCAGATATTTGGGGATAATTGGTTAAAATTTCTGGGTGCTCAACAATGTTGACACCATATTTATCTCCAAATATACCTTGATACCTATCGTAATTTTCAAAAAAGGTCAAATGACAAAAACCTCGACCGATATATGTGAATCCATCTCCTTCAGGATTGCCAAATCTACCACCATATTTTCTGTCAGCTGTTGTCTTATCAATATTTTCCACAAGCCCATTATGCATATTAGCGTTGAGGTCATCATCCCATATAACCCCGAAACGCGATTCGCCGTACGCGGTAGCAAGCATGTAGGCGGTTTCATCTTCGGAAAAATCATATTCTGCTGCGGCAACCAATAGCATCGTTATGCGTTCCGGCAACAACTTTTCAACAATCCACTCTGGATTATTCTCTAACCTCAGCATGTCATATGCGGTATCTGACATCGCGAGAACTGTGTCGTTTCTGGGGAGATTATCCGGATCACCATTGCAAATCTCAATCACCCAATCTTTACATACATAATTTGCATACGATATCGGAGACGGGGATACCTGAAAACATTTGGTATACCCCCCCATGTTTACACATGATTCAAGTCTGGCTTTGCTAGATTCAGCAGGCGCGGACATAGAAAAGAATGCAGTTGCTGTAATAACCCCTGCGGTATACAAAGCTGCCGCAGCGTCCCGCAACCTACGATAATAGGCGATTTTCTGAGCTCGCTTCTTCTCCAACGCCCGCTGGCGAGCATTGAACTGTTTCGCAGCAGCAGCTTTGCGCGCAGCTTCTTCCTCGCGCCTTTTTCGCTGGTTGAGCGCAAGCGATGTCGCATAACTGATTCCAGTTACCGCCAATGCCCCTACCAGCAGGTTGTTCGACCCCGTGGTCGGTGCAACTTGATTCGCAACGCTTGTTAAACGAGACGCACTTTCATCGCCAAAAGTAACCACTATTGGCGGTTGCGAACTGTCTTCCGTCGAAGAGGCTGACGTACTATCGGTTTCGTCGAATGGCGGTTCAATTGGTGGAGATTCTTCTGGAGGCTCGTCCAGAGGTTCGACGCTGAGTACCCCGGGCCCTTCTTCGTTATCTTCATCTACTTCATCCGGAGCCGGAATCAAGATCTCGCCCCAGGCCGCGCCCTTGTTGCCCACCTGATCCCAGGCTTCCACCTCCACCGGGTAACCGCCGATGGGTGCCACGATGTCCCCAAAATGCCGGTCCCACTTGAAATCGTCCGGACCGCTACTCCAGTTGTAGACCCGTTCACCATATTGCCCGCCATGGATGGTCAGGCGCACATGATCGACACCGATGCCGTTGTCCACGACGTTGATTGCTACTCGCTGCCAGATCGGCCACGAAGCGGGGATGTAGATCCTCGGCTCACCGTTGTCGACCATGATCGTGACCGAAGCTGCCCCGCCGACGTTGCCTGCTTCGTCATAGCCGCGAGCGCGCACGCTATAGCTGCCGTTCGATACGGTGCGTGTGTCCCAGGTTGTCGACCAATTGCCGCCGCCGTCCGGGCTCAAGCCGCTCCAAGAACTCCCGCCGTTGGTTGAGATCTCGGCGCCGGCCAGATTCAGGTCGCTGCTCACACCACTGAGCGTGATTATGCCTGTAGCCCAGGTCGTGCCTGTGGGATTGGTAAAGGTCGTGATCGGGGCAATGGTGTCGATCTGGAAGGATAAGCTCTGGCTGTCGGTCCAACCGGCATTGTCTCTGGCCAGCAGATCGACAGTGTGAGAGCCGTCGTTCAATGTAATGGGTCCGCTGTAGGCGCTGTAGACCCCACCGTCGACCGAGGCCTGGAACGATGCCAGGCCTGATCCGGGTGAGGGATCGGAGGCGGATGCGGTGATCGTGACCGGCGAGACGTACCAGGACCCACTGCCAGAAACCCCGCTTGTATTGCCAATAATGGATGGCGGATTGGTATCTACGGCTTGGCTGGCATTGCCCATGAGGGAGCTATCGCCCCAACTAGACAATGCCCAGAAGGTGAAATCGTTGGCACCTTCAACTAGATTAATCGAGCAGGTATCTCCCGGACAGAAGAATGTTGACCCGTTGTAGGTTCCTTCCAGAGCTATGATGTGTTCACCGCTGAGTGGTTCGTTTCCGGAAAGCGAGAGGCTGGCCGCGGCGGTGCAGTAGCCGTTGTCGCCGGTCTGGGGGCAGTTGATATTCCCTGAGATCGTCGCCGGCGGGTGGGTGACGGTTTGCTCCACCATGGTGCAGCCAGTTTGCCCGGCGGTGCAGCTTTCAATGCTGCTGGAGGAGCTAATAGAGCATGATATTCCTGGAGCATCGCACCTGACATCAACGGGAGGATAAGCTGGCCAGCCGACGCATGCAGTAGGGTTAAAGTATGCTCCAACGTTAGAGGGGCAACTGGCGCCAGGCGGGCGGTATAAATCCAGTGTGCAGTAATAGTTCGTTCCGCCATAACTGGTGGATGCTACGTAGTGACAATGCAGGCGCCGACGAACCCATGTGATCTCGGTGCGGTCAGGTCCGAGGTAATCGGCCAGGACCGGTACAACGATCAGTAGGCTGAACAGCAGCGCCAGCAGGGTGGCGACTCGACGCGATCTTCTCGTAATTCGGATGTGATTCACTTTCATTTCCCGCCCCAATGTTGCTGGCCAGTCACGCGATAGGTACACGTAAAGCCGCAGGCTCCCCCGATCTGCGGCGACGGGCGTGATATAAAATTCTCCCTCTGGCTGGAAATACTGTGTTCAGTTTACATGAATATGGAAGGGAAATCAACTTGAAAGGAGAAGAGTACGATTTCCGTTTTGCTGGCCGAAAATGTACATCCGTTCCAAAAATACGCAATAACACGGAAAAATGGCATTACAATCACGGTCTCCATTTCCCAAAATGAAAGGCAGACTGTGATTTCATCTTTCCAGCATTTCATCGAACTCCTCCTGCATATCATCGCGCAGACCATTAAAAGCCGGGCTAAACCTGGAAATCCGTCGATTCTTTCCGGCGCTGTCTTCGATCTCACACGTAGTAGATCAGAACTCGTGCTGGAAAATGCCTTTCTGCGTCAGCAGCTCATCGTGCTCAATCGTCAGGTTATACGTCCTTCCTGCAAGCCACGCGAGCGAGTCATTCTGGTCATGTTAGCCAGCGGACTGCGATCATGGAAACAGACGCTGACCATCGTTCAACCCGATACACTTCTACGCTGGCACCGTGACCTGTATCGCTGGTTGTGGAAGCGCAAATCTCGGAGAAGAAAACAACGTGGCCGTCCACCGCTCTCCGAAGAGACTGTTCGGCTCATTCAGTGCATGGCTCGAGAAAATCGCATCTGGGGCGCCAACCGCATTCATGGCGAGCTGCTAAAGCTGGGGCTGCGCGCCGCGAAAAGCACGATCCAGCGCTACATCAAATACGTCCGTGATCCTGACTCGTCTCAGCAGCGTTGGAGAACCTTCATCCACAACCACGCCAGCGAGATCTGGGCCTGCGATATCCTGCAGACTCACAATCTGTTCTTCCGTTCTATATTCATTTTCGTCATCATTGAATTGAAGAACCGCCGCGTCGTGCACTTTGGGGTAACACGCCATCCCACTGACCAATGGTTGGCTCAACAGTTGCGCGAGGCAACACCTTTCGGAGATGCTCCTCGCTTCCTGATCCGCGACAATGACCGAAAATATGGGTCGTCTTTCAGACATGTTGCCATCGGGGCAGGCATCAAAGTGCTCCGCACTCCCTACCGTGCACCGAAAGCCAATGCCATCTGCGAACGCTTCCTGGGAAGTCTCCGGCGCGAATGTTTGGATCACTTCATCCTCTTGAGCGAACGGCACACCCATCGCATCGTGAAGAAATACGTTCAATACTACAACTACGCCAGACCTCATCAGGGCATCGGTCAACAGATTCCTTGCCGACCGATGTACGTGGACAAGTCTGCCGCCGACGGGAAGGTTGTTTCAATTCCGGTGTTGGGCGGCTTGCACCACGATTATCAGCGACGCGCGGCTTGAGATCTGATCTCTAAACATCAAGCGTCTATAGAAAACCACGGGGGTCTATACCGTTATATATACAGATGCTCAAACGCGTGATTCGAGGGTGAATTTGTATCCTTGACATAATCTTCTAACTCTCTAGTTCATCCAATATCGTTCTGAAGCCATAATACTATGCTATATTGATCCGGAGCGAATGCGAGGATTGGTGACTCTCGATAGATTTCGATGTAATTTCGCATGGATGGGATTTTTCGGCCAGCACAACCATATTATTGCCGTTTGTACACAATTTTGCCCCGTAATCCGTCCCCCAGCATAGATCGATTTGTACCATAATATTGCCGATAGTGAAATTTAGTAGCATATCGTTGCCGTTTGTGAAGACTAAACATAATAGAGGGGAACTTGATACTTTTTCCATGCGGACGAGGTTTTTCCCCCTTACAGGTCATAGCCTTTAGGGGGAAAAACTATATCCGTGCTAAAATCCGGCGTAAACTTACACTGTAATGTGGGAATATTTCACCCGGATGATGTTTTTCTATCCAACAAGGTCATTTTGTAGAACGGATGTACATTTTCGGCCATCACACCTCATCTCGGATCAGCCGATAGATTCGGCGAGCGGTATAACGTTGCTTTCGAGGCTGTTGTTCGCTTTCAATCAATAGCTCATTGATCCGATCTTGATAGGGTCCAAGCACAGGCGCTGCACGCGGTTTCCGCAGTT
>DAOUDW010000003.1:0-73423 GCA_034430895.1 Anaerolineales bacterium
ACCAAACCCCGGGGGGGGGGGGGTTTTTGCCCCCCGCCACACTCCGATACACTCATCCGCGCTGTGCGCAGACGAAGTGCTGGGGACAAGAATAACATCCAATGGCCACACTCACCCCTCTCCCTCTCAAGATTGCCTATCTCGGCGGCGGAAGCCGCGAGTGGGCACGCAAGTTGACCATCGACCTTGCACTTTGTCTCGATCTCAAGGGGGAAATCGCACTCTACGATATCGACACAGCTATAGCGGATGAAATCACCCCTAATACAAATCAGCACAACGCAAATCAGGACCTCATTGTTGAATCCACAGAGACGGAGAATTCCGATCTCGACTTCCATACGTCCTTCAATGGACCCAGTCATCATCTCTATTTTGATCTCGCTTGGGAACTCTTTACCAGGCTGTTACAGTTTTGCGATAATTATCTTCCCGCTGCGGCGGTGATTTAACAGTGGATGCCATTATGAAACCTTTATCAAATCAAATAATCGACACGTGGTCAGTCCGTATGGTCGAATCGACCTTGCAACGCTACACAATCAAGGACTTCCAGTGGCACTACGAACATGGATTACTCGTTATGGCGATCCAAAAAGTGGCTGAAGTGACAGGTGAAAATCGCTACCACAAATTTGTCTCCGATTGGATCGATCACTTCGTGCAGTCTGACGGCAGCATTCGCACGTATCGCATCGACGAGTACAACCTCGACCAGATCAACGCGGGCAAATTATTATTCGTCGCCTACGAACAAACGGGCGACGACCGCTATCGAGCTGCCATCGAACAACTGCGGGAGCAAATGCGCACGCAGCCGCGCACCAACGCCAACGGATTCTGGCACAAGCAAATCTATCCCTATCAAATGTGGCTCGACGGAATCTACATGGCCGGGCCATTCCTTTCGGAATATGCACTTCGCTTCGATGAACCCGCAACTTTCGATGATGTCGTGCATCAAATCATTTTAATCGAAAAACACACACGCGACCCAAAAACAGGATTGCTCTATCATGCCTGGGATGAAAGCAAGCAGCAGCGGTGGTGCGACCCGAAAACAGGCCTGTCCAAATACTTCTGGGGCCGCGCCGTTGGTTGGTACGCCATGGCGATTGTCGACGTGTTGGATCATCTTCCGCACGACCACGAAAAAAGATCCGCCTTGATCGAAATTCTCGAAAAGACGGCCGCCGCAGTTGTCGACGTCCAGGATGAAGCCACAGGGATTTGGTATCAGATTCTGGATATCCCTGCAAAAGAAGGCAATTACCTCGAAGCATCTGCGTCCTGCATGTTTGTATACGCGCTGGCGAAAGGTGTCCGCGAGGGTTACCTCTCCGCGGATTATCTGTCCTTCGCGCGGCGTGGTTACCACGGTTTGCTGGAAAATATGATCAAAATCGATTCGCGTGGATGGATTACGCTCGAAAATATCTGCGGCGGCGCAGGCCTTGGCGGCGAGCCGTATCGTGACGGTTCATTCGAATATTATATTTCCGAGAAAATCATCCAGAACGACCCCAAAGGTGTAGGCCCGTTCATCCTTGCCGCATTAGAGATGGAACACGCCGGCGTTAATGAGGTGACCGAATGACTTTGGGGATCGCCTCCCTCTTCAACGTGCGCGAACATGGCGCGCTGGGTGACGGACAAACCCTGGATACCCCCGCGATTCAATCCGCTATCGATGCATGTGCCGCACATGGAGGCGGAACGGTTTACCTGCCCGCAGGCCAATACCTTGCAGGCAGCCTGTTCCTGAAGAGCAACATTTCCTTCCATCTGGATGCGGGCGCGGTGATCCTCGGAAGTGAGAATCCCGACGACTATCCCATTATCCACAGCCGCTGGGAGGGCAAACATCAAGACACCTACGCACCGCTGATCACAGGGAAGAAGCTGAATAATATATCTGTGACTGGACGTGGCACCATCGACGGTCGTGGTTCGGTCTGGTGGAAAGCAAAAAATGAAAACACGCTCGCCCATCCACGCCCACGCTTAATCAGTTTTTCGGATTGTACAAACGTGCTCATCGAAGGTATCACCGCCATCAACTCGCCGAGCTGGACCATCAACCCCGTTCACTGTCAGAACGTCACCATCAACGCCATCACAATCATCAATCCCGCCGACTCGCCCAACACCGACGGCATCAACCCTGACTCCTGCCGGCTTGTACGCATCTCCAATTGCTACGTCAGTGTCGGTGACGACTGCATCACAATCAAATCAGGAACGGAGCACGAACATCCTGATCGATACGCACCCTGCCACGACATTACGATCACAAACTGCACCCTCGAACGCGGCCATGGCGGTGTGGTCATCGGCAGCGAAATGAGTGGCGGTGTGAAGAACGTCGTCATCTCAAACTGCGTCTTCATCGGCACCGATCGCGGCTTGCGCATCAAATCCAGGCGCGGCCGCGGCGGCGTGATCGAAGATATCCGCGTTTCCAACCTCATCATGGACGGCGTCCTTTGCCCCTTCACGATGAATCTCTATTATCACATCGGCGTGCGTGGCAACATGGATATCTCCGACAAGAATCCGCGCCTGGTGGATAACACCACTCCGCGTATACGCCGCATCCACTTCAGTCATATCACCGCCCGTGAAGTCAAACATGCCGCGGGATTCCTCTACGGGCTGGCGGAGATGCCGCTCGAAGACATCTCCTTCTCCGACGTTTCCATCTCTGTATCGGAAGAAGCCGATTCAGGCTACCCCGAAATGGCAGACGACATCCCGAGCATGTCCCGAGCCGGATTCTTCATCCGCAACGTACACCACCTGCGGCTTGAACATGTCGAGGTCTCGGGTCAAATCGGCGACGCATTTGACATTGCTGAATGTGAAGATGTAACCATTATCGAATAACGTATAAAATTCCTCGTTCAGGATTCATCTGCCGAGTGGATTAATGATTTGGAGAGTTCCATGAAAATCGTGACTTTCGGTGAGATTATGCTTCGTCTTGCGCCACCAGGCTTCCAGCGCTTCACGCAAGCGCGTTCGTTCAATGCTATTTACGGCGGGGGTGAAGCCAACGTGGCCGTATCGCTGGCGAATTACGGCGAAGAAGTCGAGTTCGTCACACGCCTCCCCCAAAACGATCTGGGCGATGCTTGTCTGATGAGCTTGCGCAGCTATGGCCTCCACACGGATCACATTGCCCGTGGTGGTGACCGGATTGGCATTTACTTCCTCGAAACCGGCGCGGCACAGCGTGGCAGTAAAGTTATTTATGACCGCGCGAATTCGAGTCTTTCAACTATACAAACCGGCACCATCGACTGGAAAGAAGTATTTGATGGGGCGGATTGGTTCCACTGGACGGGTATCACACCAGCCGTTTCAAAAGGTGCAGCAGATGTGTGTCGCGAGGCCATCCAGATTGCTCGCGAAATGGGTGTCACCATATCCACGGATTTGAATTACCGCGCCAAGTTATGGAAGTGGGGTAAGAAACCCGTTGAGGTAATGACCGATTTGGTCAGCATGTGCGATCTTGCACTCGGTAATGAAGAGGACGCCGACAAAGTTTTTGGGATCAAAGCACCACAATCCGATGTCACGGCGGGCAAAGTGGACGCCGACCATTACCTGCATGTTTGCGAAGCGCTGGCCAAGAAATTCTCGTCCCTAAAAACGATTTGCATCACGCTGCGCGGCTCGTTATCCGCAAGCCACAACACCTGGTCGGGAGTGCTTTGGAAGGAAGGCACGTTCTATTCGGCACCCACCTACGACATCCTGCCGATCGTCGATCGAGTCGGCGGCGGCGACTCGTTCATGGCCGGGTTGATCCACGGTCTGCGTAAGTACACGGACGATCCGCAGAAGGCGTTGAATTTCGCTGCAGCAGCGGCGTGTCTCAAACACAGCATCATCGGCGACTTCAACGCCGTTAGCGTCAGCGAAGTGGAAAAGCTGATGGGAGGCGATGCTTCCGGACGCGTCTCACGTTAAAATGCGACTGGTCACGTTTCGTCACGACAACTGCGAACATATTGGTGTACAGCTCGAATCCAACATTTTTGATTTGAGCCGGGTTTCCACTGAGATTCCGATGGAAATGAAAGCCTTTCTCTCACTCGGAGAATCCGCCTTCATTCAGGCACACGAAGCAGTTGCTTCTGTTAACGAAGCCTGGCTGCTCGACGAAAGTGATGTGACCCTGCTGGCGCCGATTCCGCGTCCTGATAAAGTAATATGCATCGGTCACAATTACACAGGACACATCGGCATCGGCAAGACGGAGTTGCCCGAATATCCGAATCTGTTCAGTAAGACGGTCAACACAATCACGGGACACAACCAGCCCATTGTGATTCCATCTGCCACAATGCAAGCAGATTTTGAAGCCGAGTTGATGGCAATTATCGGCAAGCGCGCTTATCAAGTTACAGAAGACGAAGCTCAATCCTGCATCGCGGGGTATACCATCTTCAATGATGCCAGCGCCCGCGATTACCAAAAGCGGACAAGTCAGTGGATGCTGGGTAAATCTTTTGATACGTTTGGACCAATGGGCCCATCGCTCGTCACAACGGATGAAGTCCCAGACCCGTACACGCTTGATTTGGAATTGACCGTCAATGGCGTTCCGCAGCAACACGTCAATACACGTGACATGATTTTCTCTGTCCCTTACCTAATTTCATATATCAGTCAGGTAATGACGTTGGAAATCGGAGATGTGATCGCTACAGGCACACCTTCTAAACTGCCCGAAGCCGCGAAACATAAACGATTTTTACAGGCAGGTGATGTAGTCGAAATTTCGATTGAAAGACTGGGCACGTTGAGAAATCCTGTCGTTGCATACGCAACCACGAGCCAGAAAGGATAATTCTATGGCACGTTTCATGCGCTTGGATGTGGTCAACACGCTGCTGGACATCGGACTCATTCCGTTGTTCTACAACGCAGACGTGGAGACATCCATCGAATTGGCCGCCGCATGTTCGCATGGCGGGGGCAAGATCATCGAGTTTACCAATCGAGGGGAATTGGCCTATCCCGTTTTCACCGCGCTGGTCGAGCATTTTTCCACAGCCGATCCGAGCATCATTCTCGGCGTTGGCTCCGTCATCGACGCACCAACCGCTGCACTTTACATTGCCGGCGGCGCCAACTTCATCGTAGGTCCGAGCTTCAACCCCGAAATCGCCAGGCTGTGCAACCGCCGGAAGATTCTCTATGTGCCGGGCTGCGCCACGGAAACGGAGATATCCACAGCGGAAGAATACGGTGCCGAGATTTGCAAGATCTTCCCCGGCAGCACAGTTGGAGGACCGGCCTTCATCAAGGGTGTTATGGCCCCCTGCCCCTGGCACCGCCTCATGCCCACGGGCGGCGTAGACTCAACCGAAGCCAATGTAAGTGAATGGATCACGGCCGGTGCAGCTGCGCTGGGCATGGGAAGCAAACTTGTCTCCAAGCAGGCGGTGAAAGATAAGGACTACGAAGGTATTGCCAAGAAAGTATCCGACTGCATCGGTTGGATAAGTAAGGCACGCAAAAAATAAGAGGAGAAAATAAAATGAAATTTCATTCACTAATACCCACGAAAAACGGATTGAACGGCCCTTCCGTGAATCCCTGTAATCTGCTGGAGTTTGGATTCCTGAAACTCGAAGCGGGAAAAATATACAACGCCGACAGCGGAGATCGAGAGATCCTGGCCGTCATACTCGGTGGAGTCGCCAGTTTCGAAGTCGGTGGTAAAAAATTTGAAAAAGTAGGCGGACGCCCAAATGTGTTTAGCGGCAAGCCACACTCGGTTTACATCCCCGCAAACGCCAAATACTCCATCACCGCCGAGACCGCTGTGGAGATCGCATTACCCAGCGCACCCAGCGACCTGGAAATCGAGTCGTACGTAATCGAACCACCACAAGTGGCAACCGGGGTTTGGGGCGCGGCGAATTTCAAACGCTACTTCCATCAGATTCTTACCACCGCAGCCCAGCCGGAATTGCCCGCCCGAAGATTGATCGTCGGCGAGACCTTCACGCCCAGCGGGAATTGGAGCACCTATCCTCCGCATAGACATCAGGTAGACGACCTGCCGCGCGAGGCCTTTCACGAGGAAATGTATTTCTTCAAGGTCAACCCGAACGATGGTTTTGGGATCTGCCACTACTACAACGAAGAAGGTGAGGAGGAAAACTTCACCATCCGCGACAACAGCATCCACATGATGGCCAATGGCTATCACACGGTTGTCAGCGCACCCGGATACACGACCTATTACCTGTGGTTCTTGGGCGGAAACCAGCGCATGCAGGCGACAGTGAACGATCCACAAGTCGGTTGGGTCGGTAAAACGGTAGGTATGTTGAAGGAACTTGGGCATTGAGATATATCGCGTTTTGCGTCTCAGGCGGATAAAATCATGGCAAGCAAATTCTTATTCGCTTGAGGCGCAACGCAGTCAGGAAAAAGGTGGTCCGATGATCTTAGATTTATTAAACCTCGACGGAAAAGTCGCCCTGGTGACAGGCGCAGGCCAGGGACTGGGGCAGGCCATGGCGCTCGCGCTGGCAGAAGCAGGCGCAGACATTGCCGGTCTCGATCTCAGAGGATGCAAAGAAACGTGCGAATCCGTACAAGCGTTGGGCAGGAAGTATCACGAAGCTGTTATCGATTTACGCCAGGCAAGCGTGGACGACTTGAATGAAGTCGTCGCCAATACCGTCAAAGCGTTGGGACGCGTTGATATCCTCGTCAACAACGCCGGGACGATCCGCCGCACACCCGCTATAGACTTTTCAGAAACAGATTGGGATGATGTGCTGCAGATCAATCTTAAGGCGGCCTTCTTTCTTTCACAATCCGCAGCACGCGTGATGATGTCTCAAGGTACTGGCAAAATCATCAACATCGCCTCCATGTTATCCTTTCAAGGTGGCATCACTGTGCCATCCTACACAGCATCGAAGAGTGCATTGGCCGGCGTGACCCGCGCGCTTGCCAATGAATGGGCGCAGCATAACATCAACGTCAATGCCATCGCACCAGGTTACATGGCAACCGACAATACGGCTGCTTTACGAGCAGACACGGATCGATCGAAATCCATTCTTGCGCGCATTCCTGCTGCCCGTTGGGGCACGCCCGACGATCTCAAAGGCATCGTGGTCTACCTGGCATCCTCCGCATCCGATTACATGCATGGCGCGATTATCCCCGTAGATGGCGGCTGGCTCGCACGTTGAAATCAAAGGATAGAATTCTATAAGCGGCGACGTTATTTGAATGGTTTAGCGCGTATAGAAAGGATGTCTGCTATGGAATACCGAAAACTGGGACGCTCCGGCGTGCTTGTCTCCCCGCTTTGCCTGGGCACCATGAATTTTGGTGGGTCGACCACCGAAAAAGAGTCATTCGCCATCATGCATAAAGCGATCGAATGCGGGATCAACTTCTTTGACACGGCGAATGTATACAACCGGGGCGAGAGCGAACGCATTACGGGGAAATTCCTGAACAAGAACCGTTTGCGCCAGCAGGTTGTGCTGGCCACCAAGGCATATAGGCCAGTTGGAGATTTACCAAACGAAGGCGGCTCGACCCGTTATCACATCATCAAGGCCTGTGAGGATTCGCTGCAGCGCCTGCAGACGGATCACATCGACCTTTACCAACTCCATCGCCCCCCGATGACGCATCCCCAAGATGAAACCCTGCGGGCATTCGACGACTTGATCCGCAGCGGCAAAGTCCGCTACATCGGTTGCTCCACCCATCCCGCCTGGATGGTCATGGAAGCGCTCTGCCTCAGCGAACGCTATGGATTAAACCGCTACATCAGCGAGCAGCCACCGTATAACCTGCTTGATCGCCGTATCGAAAATGAGCTCGTCCCAGTGTGTCAACGATATGACCTGGCGATCATTCCCTGGTCACCGTTGGCGATGGGATTGCTGGCCGGGCGTTATACGCAAGCATATAATTATCCTGAAGGTTCACGCGCCCAACGTTTGGATAAAAACACGAGCGGAGCGCGCATCACCCAACGCGGCATCGAGGTAAGCCATGCGGTGAGTACAATGGCCCAAGAACGCGGACTGACCGCATCGCAGCTATCGCTGCTATGGACGAAAGATCAACCCGGCATCACCGCGCCGATCATCGGTCCGCGCACGCTCGCACATCTGGAAGATGCGCTCGGCATTATCGATAAAACACTCGACGATGCGGATCGGCCGCTGTTCGACGAACTCGTACATCCCGGCACTGCGGTTTCGGATTTCCACAATTCAAACGAATGGATGAAGGCCCGTCTGATCTCATGATGAAAACAACACGCAACCCCGACCGTTACTTCTCAGCCGACCCGGCAACTCGCGATATTGCCCGTGAGTTATACCAGACCGTCGCCCACCTTCCCCTTGTCTCCCCGCACGGACACGTCGATCCGCGCCTCTTCGCCGATCCGGAAGCGAGCTTCGGTTCACCAGCAGAACTTTTCATCATCCCCGACCATTACGTCACGCGGATGTTGTACTCCCAGGGCATTCCCCTTGAGACATTGCTGAAAGGGGATCACCGCCAGATCTGGAAGATCTTCTGCGAGAATTTCCATCTCTTCCGAGGGACGCCCAGCGGGATTTGGTTGATGGATGAACTCGCCTCCGTATTTGGTGTCGATGAAAAGCCCCAGGCTGCAAACGCCGATCGACTGTATGATGCACTTGAAGAAAAATTGGCTTCTCCCGAATACTCCCCGCGCCGCCTCTTCGAACGCTTCAATATCGAGGTCCTCTGCACCACCGACGCGGCGACGGACACACTCGAACACCATCAAGCCATTCGCCAGAGCGGATGGACCGGACGCATCCTGCCGACGTTCCGCCCAGATGCTGTCGTTAATCTTGGCACAGCAAATTGGAAGGAAAACATTGCCAAGCTGAGTGAAGTAAGTGGTGTGGATGTTGGAGATTATGCTTCTTTCATCCATGCTCTGGAACAGCGTCGCACCGACTTCAAATCCATGGGCGCGACGGCAAGCGATCACGCCGCACTGACTCCTTCCACGGCAGAATTGGCTCCGAGAGAAGCGAATGCGATTTTCCAACGCGCCCTTAAGGGTAAAGAAAACGCTGATGATGCCTCACGTTTCACAGCTCATATGCTCATGGAAATGGCGCGCATGAGCATCGACGACGGCCTGGTGATGCAGCTGCATCCCGGTTCGCTGCGTAACCATAACGAAATAATCTTCCAGCAATTCGGTCCGGATAAAGGCGCGGACATCCCCCTGCAGACCGAATACACGCGCAACCTGCTGCCGTTATTGAACAAATACGGCAACAACCCGCGTCTCACGCTTATCCTCTTCACCCTGGACGAAACGACGTACGCACGCGAGCTTGCTCCGCTTGCAGGACATTACCCCGCGCTGAAGCTGGGTCCTCCCTGGTGGTTCTTTGACAGCATCAACGGCATGGCGCGGTACTTCGACCAGGTCACGGAAACAGCCGGCATCTATAACACTGCCGGTTTCAACGACGACACACGTGCCTTCTGCTCTATTCCGGCGCGGCATGATCTCTGGCGTCGCGCCGCCGTCAATTGGCTGGCGGGGTTGGTTGTACGTCACATTATCGACAGTGACGATGCAGATGAAATGATCGCTGATCTCGCCATTGGCTTGGCGAAACGAGCGTACAAATTATCAATTTCGTGAAAGGCGATAATGCTGCGCACTTTCACAAAGGGATGGCAACATGCTTTCTATTTTAAAACTCACCCCCTCCTTCGGCTTCGGCGACCGTCTCGGTCTCGCCACGCCGGGTCACATCGCCGCTGTGCGCGGCACAAAATTCGCGCCCATCTTTGCCCAGCAATCCGTGCGCGAGAACGCCCGTACAGGACGCACCCCTCAGCAAGTCATGGACGACGCCAAGCGCGCCGTGGATGCTGCAAAGTGGGATGCGCCCTGGGGCGCCGACGCCGATCACTTGAAGACCGTCGACGACATCCCGCCATTCGTAGAAGCGGGATACACCTTCTATACCATCGATCCCGGTGAGCACGTGGATAATGCCGCCGACGGCGATTCCGTGGCGACTTTACAGCAGAAAGTTGCCGCAATGAATTGGGACGAGTTGTCCGACTTGTATCTGAACGATAATGCGGATCAAATCTGGGGTGCTTTCGAAACGGAGACGTTGTTGCGTGCGGCTGCGAAATACGGAGCAGCCATCCAGCAGGCGACCACGATGTTCAAGCGCCTAGCTGAGTTGAAAGATGTCTTCGACTTCGAAGTCTCTGTGGATGAAACCGACTCCCCCACGACGCCGCTGGAACACTACTTTATCTCTAATGAGTTAACCCGCCGGGGCGTCCGCTTCTGCTCCCTCGCGCCGCGTTTCATCGGACGATTCGAAAAAGGCGTGGATTACATCGGCGATTTGGACACATTGGATGCCGAACTCGCCAAACACGCCGCAGTGACGGCGCACTTTGGAACCTACAAACTGAGTTTGCATTCCGGTTCAGATAAATTCAGTGTCTATCCGCTGATCGTAAAGCACTGGAGGGATCGCATCCACGTGAAGACCGCCGGCACGAGTTACCTCGAAGCGCTGCGTGTCCTGGCGAACCACGAACCCGATCTGTTTAACAAAATCTACGCACTGGGGCGCGAACGGTACGAAACCGACAAGAAAACCTATCACGTATCGGCGCAGCTGGATCGCTTGCCGAACACGGAAATTCTTCCTTCTCTGCTGGAAGATTTCCACGCGCGGGAAGTACTGCATGTGACATTTGGCTCTGCACTGGCAGAATATGGAGAGGAAATAAAGACTTCACTCGTCAAACACGACGACGCATATTTTGATGCGTTAAAGACTCATTTTAGTAGACATCTAAGCCTGCTTGAGGGAATAACATGAATCTGGAAGAACTCACGTCGCTGTATGATTACTCCGGCCGCACTGCCCTGATAACAGGTGGGGCAGGTGTGCTGGGCAGTGAAATTGCTGCCGCACTACTGGGATGCAATGCCAATGTCGTCCTGCTCGACCTCGATCCGGAGTTGGCGCAAAATGCCATCGAACGATTCCCCAAGGCAGTTCGAGAGCGTGCCTTTCCCGTAGATGGCAACGTACTCAAAGTGGAAAGCCTGGATCAGGCGAAAGAAACCATCCAAGCCAAATTCGGTCCGGTGGACATCCTCATCAACGCAGCAGGCGGAAATCACCCATCGGCTACGACCCAACCGGACCTATCCTTCTTTGATCTGCCGTTGGATGCGCTCCGGCATGTCGGTGAGTTAAACCTGCTGGGCACGATCTTGCCCTGCCAGGTATTTTGCCGCGATATGGCGGAACGTGGCGAGGGCGTGATCCTCAACATTTCTTCGATGAACGCCTTTCGTCCACTCACTCGCATCCCCGCCTATTCGGCGGCGAAAGCGGCGATCAACAACTTCACGCAATGGCTGGCCGTTCATATGGCGCAAAATTATTCGCCCCATATCCGCGTCAACGCCATAGCACCCGGCTTCTTTCTGACCGAACAGAATCGATTCCTGCTTACGGATAAGGATACAGGCGAATTGACCCCGCGCGGGCAGTCGATCCTGGCGCACACCCCGATGAATCGCTTCGGACTCCCCGAGGATTTGCTCGGTGCGGTGCTTTGGTTGGTTTCGTCAGCATCCGCATTTATCACCGGGGCGGTTATCCCCATCGATGGCGGGTTTTCTGCTTACAGTGGTGTTTGAGGAAGAGGCATTGCTCGGATGACTGTAAAATCTGTTGCCCCCATCGGTAAAACCCTGGCAGAGGAAGAAGTACGCGACACACTGGTGACCGCGCTTGCAGGTCAATTCACGGGTCAGCGTGTGCTTGTTTTGATTCCGGATCACACGCGTTCCTGCCCGCTGCCGTTTCTATTTCGAACTATTGTCGATGTTGTGCACGACGCCAAACAACTCGATTTCATGGTCGCGCTGGGAACGCATCCGCCGTTGGATGAAGCGCAGCTCAATCGATTAGTGGGCATCGACGCGGAAGAACGAACGACGAAATACAAACACATCGGCTTGCTCAATCACGCCTGGGATCAACCTTCGTCATTAGCCTCAATTGGCGTGATGGAACAGGATGAGATCAAGCAAATTGCAGGGGCAAACTGGCATCCGTCCCTTCCCGATGAAATCGAGATCCGCATCAACAAAGCCTCTTTGGATTACGATCAGATCCTCATCCTGGGGCCAACCTTTCCGCATGAAGTGGTCGGTTTTTCCGGAGGTGAGAAGTATCTCTTTCCCGGAATATCGGGGGCGGAAATGATCAATGCCACCCACTGGCTCGGCGCGCTGGCGGGCGTGGTGGGGACGATCGGTATCAAGAACACGCCCGTTCGAACGATGATCCGTGCCGCGGCCTCACGCTTGAATACTCCACAGTCGCTGGTGGCGCTGGTGGTAGAAGACGAAGGATTAAGTGGTGTGTTTGTTGGCGACCGGCATTCCGCCTGGCAGGAAGCGGCGGACCTGTCGGCAGTACGCCACATCCGCCGATATGAGAAGCCGTTCCGGAAGGTTCTGTCATGTGCGCCGCCCATGTACGATGAGTTGTGGACAGGGGCGAAAGCGATGTACAAACTCGAACCCGTCGTGGCAAAGGGCGGCGAGGTGGTAATCTACGCGCCGCACCTGGATGTGGTCAGCCACGTACACGGCAAATACATATACGATATTGGCTATCACATCCTGCCGTATTTCCTCAATCAGTGGGAAAAATTCAAGCATATCCCGCTGGGTGTGCTGGCACACAGCACACATTTGCGCGGTTCGGGTGTAATGGAAAATGAAGTCGAGAAGCCAAATGTGCGTGTTACGCTGGCAAGCAAACTATCCGCAGAGGATTGTGAGCGGCTCAACTTGGGATACCTCGACCCCGCGAAGGTCAATGTGAATGAGTGGAAAGACCGTGAAGATGAGGGTGTGCTGTATGTACCAAGAGCGGGTGAAACTTTATATCGGTTAAAAGCGTGATGGATAAAGTCAGTTCATTTCTTACGACGCAGGGAAAGGGTTTGTTCCTGCTGTTAATGATGTTGATTGGAGCGCTTGTGCCGCAAGCCCACGCATTTTCCTTTTTAATCCGATATCTGTTGATGGTGCTGTTATTCTTTGCATTTCTGGATATTGAGTTCGAACCGCAGTCAGTTCAAAGAAGTGTGTTCTGGGTTTTACTGGCGAACGTTGCAGTGGCATTCGTTGGCTTTGCGGTTCTTGCGCCATTCAACATCACTCTAGCACTCGCTGCATTCATGACAGCCATCGCACCGACGGCAATTACAGCGACTGTTATCACCAGCTTCATCCAGCGCAAGGTGGAATTTGTTGTCGCTTCTGTGGTCCTGACCAACATTGCCAGCGCGCTCATCGTTCCGATTGCCTTGCCCACTTTGCTCGATGCGGAGATAGAAATATCGGTTTGGGAAGTCTTACAGCCGGTGATGATCGTTATGTTTATTCCCTTGATCCTTACAAGACTGGCTCGTCGATTGCCGGCGAATATCCAACGAATTATCCACAAAGGAAAACGGTTTTCATTTCCAATCTGGTTGATCAATCTCCTGATCATCAGCGCTAATGCGTCCGACTATCTTCGCAACAGGAACACCGATTCCATGTCTACCCTGCTATCGATTGCTTTGATCTCGCTTGTAATTTGCGTTGTCAACTTTGGCCTGGGCGCAATCCTCGGAGGCCCGAGTCACCGCCAGGAAGCCAGTCAATCCCTGGGGCAAAAGAATCTTACATTCGTTATCTGGATTGCGTTGACCTTTATCAATCCCCTCGTTGCCCTTGGGCCAATGCTCTACATTGTGTATCATCATTTGTATAACTCATGGGTTATTTATCGTTTTGAAAAGCAACGCGTTCGCGTTTGACCAACATTCTGGAGGATCTTATGGAAAAAGCAAACTTTGGATTTATCGGTCTGGGCGTGATGGGCCACATGCTGGCGCTTAATATGGAGCGTAATGGATTCTGTGTGGCTGGATATGATCTGGATGCCGAAAAGGTCCAAGCCTTCGGTACGAACTATCCGGGAAAGAATTTGATCGCATGTAACACGCTGGAAGAATTCCTGGCTGCACTGGAACGTCCCCGCCGCATTATGATGATGGTACCGGCGGGCAAAGCAGTTGATGCTGTCATTGCTGGAATCAAAGATTCCCTTGAGCCGGGAGACCTGCTCATCGATGGCGGCAATACGCACTTTCCAGACACGGAGCGTCGTTCGAAAGAACTGGAAGCCAACGATATTATCTACATCGGTACAGGAGTCAGTGGTGGTGAGTATGGGGCCTTGTGGGGTCCCGCCATCATGCCGGGCGGGCAAAAAGCAGCCTGGGAGTTGGTGAAGCCGATTTTCGAGGCGATCAGTGCCAAGGTCGATGGAGAACCGTGTGTCACACACATCGGTCCGCGCGGCGCAGGTCATTACGTCAAGATGGTTCATAACGGCATTGAGTATGGAGATATGCAGCTCATCGCCGAATCGTACGACATCCTTCATCGCGGACTGGGCCTCAGTAACGCAGCGTTACATGAAATCTTCGGGGAGTGGAATCGGGGTGAGTTGGAATCCTACCTGATCGAGATCTCTACCGATATCTTTTCCAAAATGGATCCCGAGAGTGGCCAGGCGGTCGTGGACTTGATCCTGGACGAAGCTGCCCAAAAAGGAACGGGTAAATGGACTTCACAAAGCGCCCTCGATCTGGGCGCCCCAACGCCGACAATCAATGCTGCGGTTGAAAGCCGTATCATCTCAGCCTACAAGGAAGAACGGGTTGCTGCATCGAAAGTTCTGAGTGGACCAAAGCCATCAATTTCGAATGATTCAAAAGAAGTGATTGAACTGGTGCGTGATGCGCTTTATGCAGCCAAGATCTGTTCATACGCACAAGGCTTTGCATTGATGCGATTGGCCAGCGAAGAATATGATTACAATTTGAACTACGATGAGATCGCCCGTATCTGGCGCGGTGGCTGTATCATTCGTGCTCGTTTCCTGAATGATATTCGCCAGGCGTTTGTACGTAATCCTGACTTACCGAACTTGATGGTCGATCCCGAATTTGCCAAAGCATTAAACGCGCACCAGTCTGCATTACGCAAAGTTGTGGCGTTGGCAACCGAGCAGGGTATCCCTGTGCTGGCATTCAGTTCTGCGCTGGCATACTTTGATGCCTATCGCAGTGCGCGCCTGCCCGCCAATCTCACGCAGGCACAGCGTGATTACTTTGGAGCACACACGTACCGGCGTGTGGATAGGGATGGGTCATTCCACACGCAATGGATTGAAGATAAAGAATAATAGAGGAGCAACGATGAGTAAAGGACTAAAAGTTAAAAAAGAAGGCAATCTGGACCTGGTGTCGCTTGGCGCATTGAACCACAGGGTGGATCCAGGCCACATCCCGTTCAGCAAGGCCACCGAATGGAAAGTCCATCCAAGTGGCGGTGAATACAATGTAGCTGCAAATCTGGCCAACTGCTTCCGGTTGCAAACCGGCGTCGTCTCGGCGATGGTAAGGTACCCCATTGGTGATCTGATCGCCGAGCGAGTTCGCTTGATGGGAATCACGCCCTTCTATAAATACTTTGATCACAATGGCGTAAATGGCCCCAACATGGCCACCATCTATAGCGATCGCGGTTTTGGTGTGCGCGCGCCAGTTGTGTTTTACAACCGCTCAAATGAAGCCGGTGCTCAGCTCAAACCGGGAGACATCGATTGGGATGACATCTTTGGCCGGGGCGTGCGCTGGTTCCACAGTGGTGGTATCTTTGCGGCACTTTCCGCAACGACGGGTGCATTGATCATCGAAGGGATGAAAGCCGCAAAAGCTGCTGGAGCGATCACATCCTTCGACCTGAATTACCGTGCCAAGCTCTGGAATATCTGGGGCGGCCTGGATAAAGCGCAGGAAGTCATGCGGGGAATTGTCGAGAATGTGGATGTGCTGGTTGGCAACGAGGAAGACTTGCAGCTTGGGTTGGGATTCCCTGGCCCTGAAGTTGAGAAAAAGTCCAAGCTCGATCCAAGTGCATTCTTCGGAATGATCGACAACGTTGTAGACAAATATCCGCAGATCAAGGTGGTAGCGACCACACTGCGAGAAGTCCACACTACCGCACATCATTCCTGGGGCGCAGTGGCCTGGATCGATGGGAAGACGTATCTTTCCCCAACCGCTGAATTGCCGGTCTTAGATCGAGTTGGCGGCGGTGACGGGTTTGCTTCTGGCCTTTTCTTCGGCCTGCTTACCGGCGAAGAACCGCAAAATGCGGTCAATCTCGGCTGGGCGCATGGTGCCTTGATGACCACCTTCCCGGGTGATACGACCATGGCCACCGTGGAACAGGTACGCGCTTTTGCTGAAGGAGGCTCGGCCAGAATTCAACGGTAAGACATAACATAGACCAACATATCTGAACCCCATAGAAAGTCGTGAGCGCAGTCTGGTAAATAAAGTCTGTAAGGCCTGCGACGGTTTTGAAGACCACTGCAGGCATCCACAGTGATTTTGCCGCCAGCTGCGCTCTTTCTTTTCACCCAATCCTGCTACCCATCAATCGCTGTTCTCATTCGATCGTTATGATCACGACCTCAGGAAATTGACCCGGAAATCATAGTAGATTGGTAAGTAACGACACCAAATTCATCGAATTGTTTTACCAGCGCCGCCACTCGTTGTACAATGGGACATCCTAATTCGTTTTACAGACGGGGAAGTTCAAATGGAATTACTCAAAAAGCGTATCCTGGCTGATGGCAAGAATCTGGGGAACGGCATTCTCAAAGTGGACGGCTTCATCAACCACCAGGTAGATCCTGTCTTGATGGACGCCTGTGGAAAGGAGTTGGCCAAACGGTTTGCCGACGTTCAAGCCACGAAGGTCCTCACGGCCGAAATTTCCGGAATTGCACCGGCCGTCATGACGGCCTTACACCTGAATCTCCCCGTTGTGTTTGCACGTAAAACCAAACCGGTCACCATGCCCGATCAGATTTTTCTAACCCTCACCGCTTCCCACACCAAAGGCCACATGGTGGAGTTGATTGTCTCACCGGAATATCTTAGCGCAAAAGAGAAGATCTTGATCATCGACGACTTCCTGGCCAGTGGACAAACGATCATGGGCCTCGTCCGCCTAACCCAGGCTGCAGGGGCATCGATTGTGGGTATTGGCGCCGTTATCGAAAAACGCTTCGAGGGCGGCCGCGACGTATTTGCCAGTCTTGACATCCCCATCGAAGCACTTGCCGTAATCAAAGAAATGCACGACGACAAAATCATCTTCGAAGACTGAGGCATAATGGACTCCATCGCCGTTCTCGATTTTGGATCGCAGTACTCACAACTGATCGCCCGCCGTGTTCGTGAAATACACGTCTATTGTGAATTATTCCCTTTCAACACACCACAGGAAAAAGTGCTCGAAATCCAACCCAAAGGTTTCATTCTCTCCGGTGGTCCGGCCTCGATATACGAGAAAGGCGCACCGCAAATTCCCGCCTACATACTTGAGAGCGGGCTCCCCATTCTTGGCATCTGCTACGGCATGCACGCCCTCACTCACACATTAGGTGGCCGAGTCTCCGCTTCAAACGAGCGCGAATACGGGCACGCTACAATCGATATCATCGCCCCGAACCCCTTGCTGGGATCGGAATCACAGCGGGTCTGGATGTCCCACGGGGACCGCACGGAAACACCACCGCCCGGATTTGAAATCCTGGCGCGTTCGGACAACTCCCCCGTCGCCGCGATGGGGGATCATAAGGAAAAACGCTACGGATTGCAATTCCACCCGGAAGTCCGTCATACACCAAATGGGCTGGAGATAATTAAATCCTTCGTCATCGGTATATGTGATTGCAAACAACAATGGACTCCAGCATCCATCATCGAAAGCGCCATCGAGAACATCCGCTCTCAGATCGGAGATGCAAAGGCCATCGCCGGTGTAAGCGGCGGGGTTGATTCATCCGTAGCGGCTGCACTCGTCCATCGTGCCGTCGGGGATCGACTCACCTGTATATTTGTCAACAACGGCTTGATGCGTCACGGCGAACCAGAAGCCGTCGTTGAAACCTTCAAAGAGCAACTCGGTGCAAGATTGATCGCCATCGATGCCACTGAGGTGTTCCTGGATGCACTTGTTGGCATAACCGAACCCGAAGAGAAGCGCCTTATCATCGGCGAAAAATTCATCCGCGTGTTTGAGGAACAATCCGAAAAAGTCGAGGGGGAGGTTCATTTTCTCGTCCAGGGGACGATCTACCCCGATGTCGTAGAGTCCAGCGCGCCCGATCGTCGTGTCGCCGCTCGGATTAAATCCCACCACAACGTCGGCGGCTTGCCACCAGATCTGGATTTCGATCTTGTTGAACCGCTTCGCTACTTGTTCAAAGATGAAGTGCGCGCTGTTGGTCTCGAATTGGGCCTTCCCGAATCGATCGTCTGGCGCCAACCCTTCCCCGGTCCCGGTCTCGGTGTACGCTGCCTGGGCCCATTGACCATGGAGCGTCTGGACAGACTTCGCGCCGCAGACCACATCGTAACGCAGGAACTTCATCAGGCCGGCATGCTGCGAGATGAAACCGCGCAGGCCTTCGCCGTCTTGCTGCCCATTCGATCCGTCGGTGTGATGGGCGATCAGCGCACCTACGCCGAAACCATTGTATTGCGCGCCGTCACTACGGACGACTTCATGACCGCCGATTGGGCCCGTCTTCCACATGAGCTGCTCGCACGAATCAGCAATCGTATCGTAAATGAAGTAGCGGGTGTAAATCGCGTGGTCTATGACATCTCCTCCAAGCCACCTGCAACCATCGAGTGGGAATAGCGTAACACCATCGGGTCCGTCATAGCCATACAAATCAACTACATTCACTTAATAACACGTTCACACATCGGACGTATCCCTGCCGTTAAAATGACCCTCCCGCTTATGGGGGTAAGCGGGAGGGTCTGCCAGAGGGAGGCTCTTAACACTACCTACGAAAACTACCGTCACACACTCCTACGTTCAACAACTACACATTCACAGAAAACGAAATACCAATAATTACGTTATCCCTATCCATCACAGAAAGAGCCCGATCGCTCGAAACAAAAGCCATACTTCTAACACCAGGACGGCCAGAAAACCGCTTATGAAAACAAATCGGATCATGCGTTCATTTGTGTTCATGTTGCCCCTCTCAATAATCCCGGTGTCACCTTCGATAACATCAATCCTTGGTTTTCTTATCGAGCTTTCGATCGCTTCCTTCAACAGCATCATACAACTTGAATGGACCTTTGCGCGCGGTTTGTAAGCCGATTGCAAACTGGCTATTCCAGTTGCAAAGGTGCATGCTACAATGGTCACATGTTCAAGCCCGGGATGACAAGAAACGCATGCCTCGCACTGGTCCTTTTTCTTTTCATACTGCCGTTTTCCCTCACCCATGCAGAGCAGGTGACGAACCTGCGTACCTCTCGACCGATCACGGATGATTTCCCACAGATAACGGTCTACCTTGCTGTGACGGATGGCACCGGTGACCATGTGCCTGGCTTATCCGCGGCCAATTTCAGCGTTTTTGAAAATGAGACCCTGCTGCTGGGTCACACCGTGATCGAGGAGCAAGTGGGAACCCGACAGGTTTTCTTGATCAGCACAACGGCAGATATGAAGGTGCGCGATTCTCTCGGTCGATCCCGTTTCGATTTGGCCAGACAAGCACTGTTGTCCTGGTGGCAGACGCCGGCAGCAGGTGTAATCGGCATCGACGATATGCGTTTACTTACGGCTGAAGGGATCTTGATTACCCACACACGCGCCGCAGCCGATCTTGCGGCCGCATTAAGTGAGTTTTCTCCTACCTACGATGAAAATAAAAATGGGTATGAGATCTTGCTCCGAGCACTCGATGTTACCCTCGAAGCACCTTCCCATCCAGGAATGCCAACCCACATCATCTTCCTCACATCATTGATGCGCAATCCCCAAGAAGTCTCGATTTCCAATATCATCACCCGTGCGCATATGTCCGGCGTTGTGATCCATCCCGTCTTATTCGGACATCCCGAGAATATGGAACAATCCGAAGCCGAGCCGCTGCGACAACTGGCCGAATCGACTGGCGGTCAATTCATTCTCTTCGATCCGGATCAGGGCCTCAATGATCTCGGAGAAAAAATTCTGGCGCAACGTTCCGAATACAAACTCTCCTACCCATCGAAAGCGATTGCATCCGGAAGCCAATTGCTTCAGATTCGCTACAGCAACTCCGACCTGGAAGTACTTTCCGAGATTCAATCCTTCGATGTTACCGTGATGCCTCCAGATGTGGCATTCATCCAACCACCAGATCGAATCACCCGAGATACAGAAGAAGCCAATATCATCCCAGAAGACATGCCACCGACATCTCAAGCCTTGCAGTTATTGATTACCTTCCCGGATGAACATCCCAGAGCACTGAAGCGAAGCCAATTAATTGTCGATGGTGAAATCGTCGCAGAATGCAATCAAGAACCTTTCGACAGCCTCGAATGGGACATACGTAATTATCTTGATTCGCAATCGCATACGATTCGGGCGATCGTAGAGGATACCCTGGGACTGCAAGGCGTGTCCATTGAACTCCCGGTCTTCATTGAAGTGAACTCACCGCCACGTGGTTTGAGTTCGCTGCGCAGCGCCATGGGGCCGGTGATCGCTGCAGTCGTCGTCCTCATTTTGGGTATTGCTATCTCCGCCATGATAGTATCCGGAAACCGGATACCAACCACAGCTGCGGCAGAAGCTAAAGAGAATGCAACCGCATTCAGGCAGAGGCTCAAACGCGCCGGTTACCGTAAACAGCTGGCACCACAACAAGCGGAAGCTCAACTCGTTCTGCTCGATCAAGACGATATCAAATTGGGTGCCATCCCACTTTCAGGGACCGACTTCATCTTGGGAAGAGATCCCAGCATGACTCCTGCGCCATTACTAGAGCCATCTGTATCGAATTTGCACGCACGATTAATCCGCCAAGCTGGTGGAAATTACTTGTTACGCGATCAAGGATCGGAAGCTGGCACCTGGGTCAATTTCAATGAAATTTCCGAAGAAGGACGCATACTCTCCCACGGCGATCTGATCCACATTGGACGGGTGAAAATGCGTTTTCTACAGTCGACGCCACCCTCCCCAGCAACAATCCGTATTTACCGGGGCAAGAACGATTCGCTTGATTCCACCCAAAGTCAGGAAAGGCCAACGTGATACCAACCGATAAACCTCACCTTAATGTCGCCGCACACAGCCATACCGGCGAGACCCGCACAAACAACGAAGATCGATATTCCGTTACGGCTTATCGCATGGAGCGTTCGTCCATACCGGCACTGCTGGCGATCGTTGCTGATGGGATTGGCGGCCATAATGCGGGCGAGGTCGCTTCTGATCTGACTGTAGAAACCATTGTAAATCGTTTAACCGCTTCCCGAATAAAAGAGCCCTTGTTCCAATTACAAGCCGCGATCATGGAAGCTAGTGAAGTTGTGGCGCAGGCCGCGCGAACGAACGCCGCACAACAAGGCATGGGTTCCACCGTCGTCACAGCCTGGATCATCGGTTCCAGGCTGTATACGGCCACCGTCGGGGATAGTCGTATCTACTTTTTACGCGACGGTATTCTACAGCAAATCAGCATCGACCATACTTGGGTTCAGGAAGCCATCGACCATGACATCATCCAACCCAACCAGGCGCGCGATCACCCGCAGGCACACGTGCTGCGCCGCTACATCGGCGCCCAAAGGCAAACCGAACCCGACCTGCGCCTGCGGTTAAAGGACGGCGAAAGCGATAGAGAATCCCAAGCCAATCAGGGGTTGAAACTCCAAAGCGGCGACATGCTTTTGCTCTGCACGGATGGACTGACTGACCTGATCAATGACGACGAGATACAACAGGTTCTCATTGAAAACGATCCGTTGCAAGCCGTCGAGCGCCTCACGGATTGGGCTTTGGAACGAGGGGGACATGATAATATCACCATCGTGATCCTCGAAGTCCCCCCAGCTTCACAGCAAGAGGCTTCCGCCGGTAAACGCTTTACACGATTGGTGCTGTGGATCATTTCCATCCTTATACTTGGATTTCTCGTAGGACTTGGATTGGCATTTCTCTGGAGTCTGGGCATCTGGCCCTGGTCGTGAGATTCACCCTGATCCGTTGACCGTCAACAACGACGGTTAACACGAGTGGATGGTTATTTGACCAGCTAAGTGAAAGAACGTTTCAAAACCGTATTGCGGTTGACAAGCCAAACCCCCAGAAGTATGGCTGCGCCCCCGAAAATGATTGCATTGCTGATTGGTTCCCCCAAGATCATCCCTGCCAGCACGACGGTTACGATTGGCTCCAGGTAGAGAAAAACGCCGACTTGTGTGGCATCGAGCTGTTCTAGTGCGCGAAACCAGAGAAAATAGGCCACGCCCGAACAAACCACGCCGAGGAAAGTAAGCGCCAGCCAGCCTTGCAGACTGACGTCCTGTAAGTCACGCAATCCGCCATCAGCAATTGCCCATGGGATCAAGAAAATCCAGCCGATGGTCATGATCCACAGCCCCACGCTCGATCGCGTATTCACATGCGCATCTTTGTTGAAGAGGTGTTTATTTAGTACGATGAAAACCGCCCAGTTCACCGCGCTGATGGCAATCAAGCGATCTCCGGGAGTCCCAAACCCGCCGTCGATCAAGGAACGGAAATCGCCGTTCCCCACGACGATAAGTACTCCCAACGCGGAAAGCCCGATTCCCACCACCCGAGGCGCCGTCATCCCTTCCCTGAGGAAGAGCCATCCCAGCAAGGCAACGAATACCGGAATCGTGGCAACGATCCAGGATGTGACCGACGCGGAAGCGGTTTGGAGGCCATTGGCCTGAAGCAATTGATGGATAGTGATTCCCACAATGCCCAATACACACAATGATGGAAGTTCACGAATTGTGAAGCGATGTATCTCCGCGCGTCTGAGAAGTATCACAAGAAGCACAACCACGCCCATGGCGAAACGCAGGAAGGCGATTACGGCAGGATTTCGCGCAAAGCGATTTTCGTTGCGACAAAAGACGATCCCCAAAAAATCACCGTCAACGTAAGCCCGAGATGTGCAGCCCTCATGATCGAGCACCCGGTATATTACGGACCACGCTCGATGGTCAAACGCACGATCGAACGATCTTGCCCACCGAGACGATACTTATAGTCCTCATCACCACGCAGGAAATCAACCGCATTTCTATTATTCTCCACCCCCCAGCGGATGATCTGCCCAATCAAGACCCACCCCGGAGAGGCGTTTCGGAATGTCAAATCCATGCCGGAATTGTAGATCCAGATTCGATTTGCATAATCGAAGTTCAAATATCCCGCAGCAAATTGGTCGCCAACTTTCAGGAACGAGAGGTGCAGCCACCCCGCCTGCTGTGCGCTGTGTGCCAATTTATGAAACTGGGTCCGCATCTCTGCAGTAAGGAATTCCGCCTTGTGAGGATCTTGCGCCATAAGCGTTAAAAACACGTCCGTTGCACGGCCGATATCATCTCCGGGTTTTACAACCTCCCAGGTGATACCTGGAATGTGCTTCTCTGCTCGCCGCATCTTACGTCGTAGTTCGTGCCGCTGCTTTTTATCCAACCGGGATAGGTAATCCTCCCAGTCGCCATCCAAAGCAACCCACGGACAGGGGTTGAGAATTTCTTGCCTCACCCGCCATTTACGCTTTTGCGCAATATTCTCAAGTGCGTTCGGGCTCGGCGACTCTTCGGGGATGTTATATAAATCCAGGATTTCCCAACCATCAGGCCCCCTGTCCACCAATGCATCCAGGAGTGCTTCCAGAAATGAACCGCAGGACTCGACGGGCGTTATAAAGTCCAGATAATCCGCTATTTCATGAGAACCGATGAACATCAACGTTCGCCGTCCCGCCACGCTGGAGAGAAACAACGGTGCAATACCGATCAACTCACCTTGAGAATCCCGGCCTTCCCCGATCCAGAGTTCGCCGGAAGTCCATTCACCGCCCCCCATGGTAGACCACCAGGCACGCAAGAACTCATGCCGCAGGAACGGCACGTCGCTAATGGACTTCGCCAGCAATTGGTTCCAGATTGCGCAGCGGGATTCGAAAGTCTCCTCATCGCGCACAAAACGGATTTCCATCGAGTTACCTTTCCCAATATCGCCGGACACTTCCAGCGATTATCACACCTTTCTCCGACATCGACGGATAAAAACACGTCACGCCGAAATGGCAAGGAAGCAGGTCAAATCCAAGAATGCAATCGTTCGCTATGTAGAGAATAGGCTATCTGTTGTAGAATTCTACCAGTCCAGGCAAGCTTCTTGCACCAACCAACGAAAAGGAGTTGCTGATTATCAGCGATTCTGTACAATACGGAAGAGAGTGATCACCTTGGAAGCAGATGTCGCCTTACTCCACATAGCTGGCGGCGGCGCAAGAATCACACCGCCTCCCGGCACTACCGCTCAAACTGCCCCACGAAGAGCTGCACGCGGTCGCGGGGAAGATATGCTCTTTGTAACCCTGCGGTTTTCTGAAGCAAACCCCGCTCCATCAGGATTTATCGACCATCTCACTCGCCTCGCCCACGACGCCTATTTCGGCACGCCGGGATCGGTGACATCCGCATTACGCGAAGCCGCCGAAACGATCAACGATCATCTTGCGGACATGAATCAGGATGATGAGATCGCTGAACCTGTTCGATGTCACTTCATGGCCGGTGCACTTCGCCACGAAGACTTGTACATCGCACAATCGGGGACCGGCCAAGCCGTGCTCGTTCGGCCCGGTCGAGTCCTGCGACTGACCTCTGATGAAGCGGCCAAACGCCCATTGGGCACTTCGATTTCACCGTACGTACGCTACCACCACCTCGAAGTCCAGCCGCATGATTTGTTTATCCTGACCACAGCACCACCTCCGATTTGGTCGGACACCACTTTATCCGGACTCTCTTCTCTCGATCCGGTGCAAGCCATCGATCGGCTCGTGGCTGCGAGCAGCGATGACCTGACCGGCGTACTCGCCCGGCTGATTGTGCGCGGAGAGAGAAAGGTCGCCAGCGAAGAACAAGCGACAACAACCCGGGAGGAACCCCAAGGCGAATATATACAATCCGTCGCCGGCCCGCATACCCGATCGAAAAGGCGCGCCGCAAGGCCAACTCGAAGCGAATTTGCCAAAACGCTCGATCAAACATGGGATCAACTCTCCGACTGGATTCATTCTTTGCGCTACCGTATTTCCACCGTGCTCGCCGGAATGATGCCTGGCCTGGCCGAAGTACCAGCGCCTGGTGAACTCTCCACTCGATTTCTCATCGCCACTGCCGTGTGTGTACCTCTGGTTGTGGTCGCCATCGCGGCTGCGGTTTATTTTGGCCGTGGCCGCTCGCAGCAGTTCGAAGATTATCTCTACCAGGCGGAGGCGGCGGTTCAGGTTGCAGAAATGAAACCGAGTGCAGAGGAAGCCCGAGGCGACTGGGAAACTGCACGCCATTTTCTCGAACTGGCACAAGGTTACGGCTGGGATAAACAATCCGATGCATTGTGGCAGAAAACACAAGAAGCGCTGGATTCACTGGATTTAATCCACCGCCTGGAATTCAAACCGATCGTCATCGGCGGCTTCGGAAGCGATACGATCATAACCGCTATGGCGGCATCCGACACCGATATCTACATCCTCGATTCGGAACACGAAATGATGTGGCACGCCTGGGGCACACCAGAGCGGGGTTATAAAATCGACTCCTCATTCGAATGCCTCAACACATCCAGCCAATATACCGATCTCGATGCGATCGTCGATATCGTTATTCAAGCCGAGCCTGGCGCACTTGGCGCGGAAGGCGTCGTGGCCATCGATCGGGATGGCACATTGCTCTACTGTGCGCCGGAACGACAGCCCGCCATCGCACAGCTCTCACCCCCCGACGTCGGTTGGGGACGCATTCGTGCCATCGACGTACTTGAAGACACATTGTATGTACTCGATCCGGTTAAAAATGCGGTCTGGATTTACAACGCGACCGGCGGACTGTTCAGCGGCACACCGGAAATGTTTTTCGTGGAGGACGTTCGCGATCTTGGTGGGTCGATCGACATGGCCATGGCAGGCGATGAGTTGTTCATCCTGTATGCAGATGGCCGTATCGACCGCTGCCGTCGCTTTGAAGAAACGAATCGAATTCGTGTGGAATGCGACCAGGATCCGAAATTCCAGGACGACCGCCCCGGACACGAAGCGGCCGCCCAAATTCCTGGCGCCATCGCAGCGAAGATCAACTACTCGCCGCCTCCGGAACCATCGCTGTATTTCCTGGACATCTTCAGCAACAGCGTGCTGCACTTCAGCATGCGATTGGTTTACCAGGCAAAATACCTGCCAACAGAGACGTTCACGGATGAAATTTCGGCATTCACACTCGGTCCACCCAACGATATTTACCTCGCCATTGGGAGCCAGGTCTATCACACCACGCCGAATCCCTGAGCTGCCCTTTGACATCCAACAAACGCAAGGTTAGAATGAAGCACGTGAATGTATTAAAGGAGTTCCGCCTTTGAGTCGCTGGCCCGGAAAATACGTCATCGGCCTTACAGGCAACATCGCCACCGGTAAAAGCGTTGTCCGCAAAATGCTCGAGCACCTCGGCGCATACGGCATTGACGCCGACGCCCTTGCTCATCGGGCTATTGCGAAAGGTGCACCGGGGCACGATTTGGTTTTAAAATCATTCGGGGAATGGGTACTGGATGGTGATGGCCAAATCGATCGATCCAAGCTGGCCAAAGTCGTCTTCTCCGACCCGAAAGCCCTGGAACGCCTGGAAGCCATCGTCCAACCACTGGTCACACACGCCATCGACATTATCATCCGACGCTCGAAACACACCGTCATCGCCATCGAGGCGATCAAACTGCTCGAAACCGATCTGGCCGCAGGCTGTGACACCACCTGGGTCGTCGACGCGCCGGAAGAGCTGCAGATTTCGAGACTCGTCAAGAAACGCAACATGACCGAAGTGACGGCGAAACAGCGTATCGAGGCCCAATCTCCACAAGCCTTAAAACTCAAATCGGCCAAGGTCGTGATCACCAACAACGACTCGTTTGAGAACACCTGGGAGCAAGTTCAGGAAGCCTGGGCGAAATTGCCGCAGCCCGAAGAACCGCTGCTTCCGGAGCCGGAAGTATCTCGTCCAGGTGAGTTCGTCGTGCGCCGCGGACGCCCGAAAGACGCCGATGAAATTGGGCGCTTCATCACGCATGCTACGCACGGAAAACGACGCATGTCACGTGCGGAAGTGATGGCGGCTTTTGGCGAGAAAGCTTACTTGTTGATCGAACAAGATGGCCGCTTGGCCGGTGTCACCGGCTGGCAGGTTGAGAACCTGGTCACGCGCATCGACGAACTTTACTTCGAACAAGGCCTGGTCATCGATGAAGTGATCCCCTCCCTGATGCAATCCGTCGAGGACGCGTCGATCGAACTGCAGAGCGAAGCCTCGCTCTTGTTCCTGCCCCCCCACCTGGCCCAGCACGTCGGCGCCTGGCGGGCTGTGGGGTATCAACCGCAGACCATTCAAGGCCTCGGTGTGCGCGCCTGGCAAGAAGCCGCTATCGAAACCATGCCGCGCGGCGCCTCACTGTGGTTCAAGCGCTTGCGCGAAGACCGCATCCTGCGTCCACTCTAGATCACAATCTCATCTTTTATTACGATATACATCACTTGTTACTTCGATATCCTAAGTGCCATTGTCCCCCAACGAGAAAAAATGTATTGCAATATCTTTTGTATTTTTAGCGTATTTTCTTATACGAATTGCACTATCCCTATTCAATATTTCAGCAACGAGATTGTTTCTCGCAACGTAAAAGAATTGCGCTGCGGCGGCGATATACGGAATTTCACATACGGCAATGATAAGGGCTATTTTAATACTTTCAGTAATCTGATGGTGCCAGTTCAAGATCACAAGAAGTTATTGGCATGATGGCACCCCCCATAACCTCACAACGCCATCTGTACCCCCTGAAGCCAAGTAAATGCCGTCATTCGAGAATGCAAGATGTTCTACGGCGCCTTTGTGGCCTTCAAGTTCTAAAACGATCTTAAAACTCTCGACATCGATGAGAAGGATCTTCCCTTCTTCCAACCCAACGGCCACCAATTGTGCATCCGGGCTTAGAGCAAGTGATAGAGCGTCGCTGTAATTCGTGAAGGGTAAACTGCGTTCAACCAATCCGCTAGACACACTATGGAATACCAACGCTGAAGTTTCGTCTTCCCAGTCATAACGGACAGCCACCACCCAAAGTCCATCCGGACTGTATACAAATTGCGGATAATCTGACCCTCGTCGATCGAATGAAATATCGGAGTTGCCTGTTTGAATGTCGTAAATAGTCAGAGGATTTGCTTGATAAAAAGTGGACGTGACAATCCAGCGATTATTTGGGCTAAAATCTCCCTGGCGGGCGTTAGACCCTCCGATTTGCTGAAGTAATTGGCCATTACTCGAGTTATATACCCATATCCCACCCATTCCGTATGTTGCCAGGCGGGAGCCATCCGCGCTAAACGAAGCGTCATAGAACTGCCGTAGAGTTGAGAACTCAAAAAAATAATCGACATGCAAGTCTGGGGCTTCTCCTTCGAGGGTCAACTCCTTTATCGCATCACCAGTGGTCCAGAGAGAAACCTGATAGGGCGCATAAACTGCAATCCAATCCCCCAATGGGCTGACTGCGAGAATCTTCCCCGAATCTATAGAGGTCCTTTCCACAACCTCGCCATTTGTTGGTCGCACAACCCAATTTGTGTTTCTTCCCCAAGCTGCCAGGTTGTCGTCGCGATTGAACAGCAAGCCCTCTAGACCGCCTAAATGATCGTCGTTCATCACCAATTGCTGACCACCTGCCACATCCCAGACGATCATCACGCCATCTGTGTCAACGGACAAAAGGCGTCCGCCGCCAGGGCTGAATCTAAGCAAATCAATTGGACTTGCGTGACCAACAAGGGTTCTGAGGAGCCCTCGACTGACTCGGTCATACAATAAAATATCGCCTTCTGTCGTTCCAACGGCAAGGATGCGATTGTCCGGACTGAGTGCAGCTGCGGTGACCATGTCATCGTATAAAGTCAAGTTCCCGTCGATCACGCCCTCGTAAAGATCCACGCTATATGTAGGAGAACCGGGCTGGATGTTCCAAATCCAGGCCGAGCCAGCTGCAGCAGCAATGATATATTGCCCATCTGCGCTGAAGCTCATCGTCGATATCGGATTATCGGGTCCTCCTACCGCGTTATAGATTTCACCCGTGTTTGCATCCCAAATACGCACAGAATAGTCGGTCTGAATTGCGGCAACAAATCTACCGTCCGGGCTGAAGACAGGTGATTGCGAATATGCGGAGTAGCTGTGCAATACTGTCGCAGGCTGATCGGTTTCGATATCCCATAATTGCAAATTCGCTTCGTCATTTAGAAATACGACCGATTTTCCATTTGGACTGACGGCAGATTCACCCCACCCTTCTTCGGTAAAGAGCAGTTCGACTTCATCGACATCCCAAACCTGTACCTGGTCCTTGAAGTTCCCTGTGGCTAAAATTTTCTGATTGGGAGTAAGAATTACGTGTTCAAACCAGTTGTCACATTCGAAATGAGAGATTTCTTTCATCGTTATCGAGTTGTACTGAAAGACACCTTCTGAACCTGTAACGATGATCTGCTTGCTGTCGTTTGACCAAACTGCATCTTCGATCGTTCCTTTCCCGAAGGATGCAGTCTCTTCAATTTCGACCGCATTGTTGGGAGATAAAGCCTTCGTCGATACCTCAGGCAACTCCATAGGAGTGATCATTCTCGTCGGCTGAGGCGTTTCTGTTGACCAATAATAGTATGGAGTTGGTGTTGGCGGATGTGACGCAGGGTAGAAATCCGCGCTTTGCGCAAAGGAGGCAAGAAGATCGACATCCCAAAGCTCTAAAAAGCCTTCATAACCAATCGCCAACGTCTGGGAATCTGGGCTGATGGCCATACCGGGCAATCCCGTCTGCTCATCCATCATATAGACGAGTTCCCCGGTAGTTACTTTCCAGAAATACAAAATATCTTCACTTTTCACGACTAAGAGTTCACCGTCCGGGCTGAACCGCATGGGTTCGTTTTCTCTGGACGTCATATTTAGTTTCATTACTTCTCGAGTTTCCAGGTTCCAGATCTCGATCCAGTACTCGCCCAGTTCGTAATCATAGTTGTTGCGGGCGAACATGTGCCCGTTAAGATCGGTGGCTGTAAATGCGTTCATGTCAACGGAGGGCAATTCCAGCTGGCGTATGAGTTTGCCTGTTTGTGTGTCCCAGATTCCCGCTCCGCGATTTCGGTCGAGAACAGCATACAGCTTAGAACCGTCCTCTGAGAATGACAAACGCGTGACGAACGAATGATCGCTCGTTCGTTCATAAGGCATGACTCTCTCAGAGTTTTCAACGTCCCAAACTTCGATATCGAGACCATTTCCGAAGGCTATCGATTTACCGTCCGGCGAAAATGCGATTCCTATCCCACCGGCGGCCCCACCCCCAATCCCCGGTCCGAGGTTGGCATCACTGATGGCGTATAAAACCTGGTAGGTCCCATCTGCATCTCCGGTCAATGTCAGCACTATCTCACCTGTGGAAATGTCCCATACCACAACGTCACCCCACCGATAGATGGCTGCGATCTGACGACCATCTGGACTGAACGCCATACCCAGTATCATCTGGGTTCGGTCAGCTTCCAGGGAATTGATCAATCGCTCGGTCGCGATATCCCACAGAAGGATGTGGCTCGTACCGTAAGCCACAGTCCGTCCATCCGGGCTAAAGAGTGCCTGTACGGAGGAGCCGCTATCCGTAGAATAACCTCGTAAATGCATGAAATGTGTAAACGGATCAGATGTGGGCACTTCGATTTCCGCAGGGTGCATCTGACCCGTCAGCATGTCAAAAACTTGATCAGGTTGATTATTAACCTCAACATGAATTAATCTGCCATCACTTGAGAATTGCACCCATTCCACATCATCTTGGAAGCCTGTAATCACACGGAATAATTTACCCGTATTTGGATCCCACAAGCGTACCGTACCATCTGAACTGCCGGATGCCAGGTACTTACCATCCGGGCTAACATCGACAGAGGTTACTCTTGATCCATGAGCCTCGATTGCAAACCTGATTTCCCCCGTTTGCACATCCCAGATGTAGAGTATCTTCTCTGTATAGTCCTCGTATCCAGCAGCGACCCAAGTCCCGTCTGAGCTGAGCGCAGGGCAAGTTACTCGATGATAACGATCAGGATAGAGAACTGGAAGATAGTGAACCGTGTCGCCATTTTGGATATCTCGTACGCCAATGTACTGGTAAGGTCCACCTGTTGTGTGATCGTTAGCGAAATAAACCGCCAGTTTATCATCCGGGGTAAATTGCACACAACTCACACCACCTTGCCCCCCTCCGAAACGATCTACCACTTCTTGGGTTTCCAGATCAACAATTGAGGCACCAAGAAATCCATATACGATCACAAGCTTACTGTCACTGCTGAATTCTATCCTACTCACCCAATCCTCTCTTATCTCGACGATACCAATTTCCTCAAAAGAGTCACCATCATGCAAGTAAAGGAAACCACCTTCACAATAGGCCACTATCTCTTTATTTGGTGAACGTGATATCCCAGATAGAGTCCCACTGCCCAATGTTGTCTTTAGAGACGGTTCGAGATTTGTTTCATAGTAAGCAAGCGTGGGATTTGGAGTGGGCGTAGAAGTGGGTGATGGGTGTCTGGTATGCGGAATAGACGATTGCATTAGCGCTGTGCCCGAATCCTGTGTGTTTTTAGACGCACAGGATTGGGCGAAAAATGCCAGGAATACCACGAATAAAAAAGAAATCCACTTTGCGCGAGCAATTATCTTTATCATTGCAACATTCCTATAGTCTTTTCCGTGACTTCATTATTGGTTTGCTTGAGACGCTAAGGTTCTGCACAACAGGTTATTCTCCAGTTGCTCATACATGCATAATAACATCGAAAAGTTACGAATAAGTTACCACGATCATTGTTATTCTATCTATGGAAAAGTCAAAGAGATTCTGGATAGAGCGGCCTATTCTATCTCTCCGTGACGGATGCGCAAATAGGAGTCATACCGCTCCGGGCTGATTTTCCCCGCTTCCACGGCTGCGATGACCGCACAACCGGGTTCGTGTTCGTGCGTGCAATCGCTGAAGTCGCATTCCGCCACGAGATGACGCATCTCCGGAAAATAGGCGTCCACTTCCTCGGGTTCGATGTCCCATAAAGCGAAGGCCTTGAGCCCCGGCGTGTCGGCGATGTAGCCGCCATGCTTGAGCGGGATCAGTTTCGGTACGACGGTCGAATGCTGCCCCTTCCCCGTCGCCTCGCTGATTTCCTTGGTCCCGAAATCCAATCCCGGCTGCACGGCGTTCAACAAGCTGGTTTTACCGGTTCCGGAGGGACCTGCCAGCACGGAAATCTTGTTGCGCAGGATCTTCCGTAGTCCGTGTATGCCCTTGCCGTAGAGCGCTGAAGTGTAGATCACGCCGTAGCCGAGATGCTTGTATTCCTCAAATTCTGCTTGGGCACTGCGGCGTGTGACCAGGTCGATCTTGTTCGCACAGACAATCGCCGGTATTACTTCCCGCTCGGCGACCACCAGGAGGCGATCCAACATGCGGAAATTGGGGTCCGGTTCGGCGCAGGCAAAGACGAAGATCATCTGATCCGGGTTGGCCACGATGACTTGCTCGATTTCGGTCCTACCAGGCGACCGCCGGGAGAGCACACTCTGGCGCTCCTCGACTTCTTCGATTGTCGCCGAGCCATCTTCGTGCACCTGCACCCGGACCCGATCGCCCAACGCGGCCGCATCGGTCTCCATTCGCTCTTTCGTCAAACGGCCGCGCAGCTCCGCTACGACGATGCCCTCATCCGTTTCGACGTGAAACAGACCAGATTGGGCTCGTACGATCAGGCCAGGCAGCTTGCGTTCATCAGACAAGGGTTTACCCTTTATTCGGGCTCAGGTGTGGCTTCTGTCTCTTCCCCCTCTTCCGGTTCCGGTGTTTCCGTCTTGGGCACGCCGATGCGCGCTTCCCAGGGATAAAGCGACTGCGGCTGGCCGCGGAAATAGGTCTCCACGATCCTGCGGAAGACCGGCGCGGCGATATCCGAGCCCTCACCGGCGAAATCCAGCACGACGACGATGGCAATATCCGGCAAGTTCTCCCGCTCCTCGAACGTATAACCGACGAACCAGGCGTGGGATTCTTCAGTCCGCCCAGTGGACGCCGTTCCAGTCTTGCCGGCAATGTTAATATTCAGGCCGAGGAACTTGCGGTAGGCGGTTGCCGTCGTCACACGCACCACGTTGGTCATGGCCTGCTGGATGGTGGCCAGGTTCTCCGGACTCACCGGCAGTTCGCCCTGCACTTCAGGCGAAAATTCGTAACGCACCTCGCCATCGGCGTTTTCGACGCGCAGCACCAGACTCGGGCGATACAAAGTGCCGCCGTTTCCGACTGCCGCCACCATCCGCGCCACTTGCAGCGGCGTGACTACCATGGCGCCTTGTCCGATCGCCAGATTCACGGGATCATGCATGCCCCATTCCATACCGATCTCAGCCAACTTCCATTCCGGGTTGGGAACCAGGCCCTCCGTTTCACCGATCTCGATTCCCGTCTCCTGCCCCAGCCCGAAAGCCGCCGCCATATCCGGAATCGCAGTGGTGTAGCCTTTATCGAACAAGTCCAGGCCGATGTGATAAAAATATGGATTGCAGGAATACTCCAGGCCCTGCACAAGCGTGATATCACCAGCAGGCGGCCATTCCTTCTCTTTTCGCCAATCCACCAGGATATCGTCAGGATTACCCGTCCTGTCATAAAGCTCCATGAATTCCAATTGGCAGTCGTACATCGTGTTGGCGCTGTACTCTCCGGATTCGAGCGCCGCCGCCATGGTGACGATCTTGAACGTCGATCCCGGCGGGTACAACCCATTTGTCGCTCGATTGGTATACGGCTCAAAGGGACTATTACCCAAGAGTTCAAACGGATTACCGTATGCTACGGTCGGATTTTCGAAATCGAAGAGATTGGAGTCGAAACCCGGCGAGGAGGCCATCGCCAGCACGGCGCCCGTGTCGCGTTCGAGCACCACGATCGCACCGGCATAATATTCCCCAACAAACGCTTCCTGCGCCGCCATCTGCAAATCGCGATCCAGGGTCGTATAGACTGCGTAGGGAAGCTGGAGTTCGCGCGAGGCGATCGTATCCGTAATGTTACCCTCCGGATCGGTGAAATACAGCGTGCCGCCCGGAACACCGCGCAGTTCATCTTCATAGACGGCCTCGATGCCGGTTCGGCCGACGAATTCGTCTCCGGCGTAACCAAGCGCACGAAGCTCTTCCAGCTCATCTTCCTGAATCTGGCTGGCATACCCCACGGCGTGCGGGGCAGCCGCGCCGGCAAACGGCGTCAGGCCGCGGCCATAGTAATAGCGAGAACTGTACAAACGCACCTTCACCGCATCCAACTCGGCGATCTCCCCGCCGCGATTTTTATACGTACTGTAGGGCACCGTCCCCAGCATGGTGAAGTAATCCGTATAGCGGATCGCCGCGTAGCGTTGATAGATCAAATCGCTGTCCGACAATCCGAACATACGACGCAGCGCCGAGAGCATGGTGTCCTCTGAATCTTCGTCCCCAATTAAATTGGGCTGCAGCCATAACGCTGCCACATTGGGCTCGTCGGCCGCCGCTTCGGAGGCAAGCGCCAGCCCATTGCGATCGTAAATATTCGCTCTTGTCGACGTCAATGTGGTCATCCGTAATCTATTGCCACCCTCGAGTTCGGGCAGGATCATGCCATCCGTCCAGGCGATGCGCCAAGCTTCGCCTTCGCGCTTCAAATCCATACACGTTTCACGCATAATGTCACCGACAACACCGCTGGTGAGTGTCAGGCGATAACGAACTTCCGCGTCCTGCGGGCTGATCACCAGGCTCGAAACGATCTGGTAATCGACGCTGGTGATGTTCGCCGTTGAACGTAAGTACTCATAGCGTTCGACGAACACTTCCTCGGGGAGCCCATCCTGGGCCAGCGGACTCAAGAGCGCATACATGGACGCATAGTCCATGTCCTTCCAGGCATCCAGGAATTTCACCGCCACATCATCCGGGTTCGGCGCGGCAAGTGTGGTCACCTCCGGATCGGGCAAACCGTCATCCCCATTCGGTTTCGGCGTGCCGCTCGAGTCCGAACAAGCGGACATTAAAAGCAGGAAAAGAAAGACAATCGATAATCGTCTCACGATACGTCCCTCAAAATCTCGTCGTACACTGGGCAAGTGTAACCGGTATACGCCTGACATGCCACCGGTACGTCGTTCGGCGGCTCGATCCCCATGCGGCGTGCTGTTCGTACGAGATGGCATAACGGCAAACCCATCACGTTGGCAAAGCAGCCAACCATTCGCTCCATTGCGACCGGCTGGAAATTTCCATCCTGGATCCCATATCCGCCGGCTTTATCGAATGCGCCGCCGGAGCCGACATAGGCGTTCATTTCCGCCATGGCGTATTCCCGCATGGGGACCCGGGTCTCACAGGCCTCCGTGATCAACGCCCCATTTCCAGACGGGACGATCGCCAGGGCGGTCACTACGGTATGTTCCCGCCCACGCAGCGCGGTCAACATACGAATCGCATCCGCATTGTCGATCGGTTTGCCGAGAAGTTGACCTTCATACGCCACGACCGTATCGGCTGCGAGAAGAACGCCTTGACCGCTCACTTCTTCTGCCGCGCGCCTGGCTTTCGCCTGCGCCAGGCGGCAAGCCAGCGCGTGTGCATCCTCACCGGGATTCGAGGCTTCGTTGACGTCTGTAGACACGACGCGCACCTCCCAACCGGTTAGCGCCATCAAATCTCGCCTTCTCGGAGAAGCCGATGCCAGGGTGAAAGCCTGCGTCATTGTGTCGTCTTCGCTCACAATCATCTCACACTCAGGATGGTGATTTCGGCCATTTTCGAGGGGACATTCTAACATAGCCCGCTTTTCTCGGTATTGGCAATCCATCGTCAGCTGACTCGGCCTGCAAAACCGGGAGCATCCACTTCGATGTATCCCCGGACGATGACCCACAGCATCAACTTCCATCTTTCTTACGTTTCCAGGCCGCTAGCAAGGCAACTCGTTGGTACAATATCGATAATCAACATGGACCTCTTCGATCACGCCTTGAGCAATCGCATGATGCACGAAGCCCCGTTGGCGGCGCGTATCCGGCCGCGCACGCTGGATGAATTCATCGGCCAGGAAGAAATCGTCGGTGAGGAGTGTTTGCTGCGCCGCGCCATTCAAGCCGACCGTCTTTTCGCCTCGATCATTCTCTGGGGTCCGCCGGGAACCGGCAAAACGACCCTGGCCATGATCATCGCCAACACGACCCAATCCCATTTCGAGACCATGTCCGCCGTGCTGGCCGGCAAACCGGAACTGCGGCGTGTGATTCACGAAGCACAGGAACGGCGCAAGCTGTACAGCAAACGCACGATCCTCTTCGTCGACGAAGTCCACCGCTGGAACAAAGCCCAGCAAGACGCCCTCCTGCCCCACGTCGAGAACGGCACCATCACCTTGATCGGGGCGACCACGGAGAACCCGTATTTCGAAGTCATCGGGGCACTGGTCTCGCGCTCGCGCATATTTCAACTGCGCCCACTCGAGAATGACGATTTACGCCGCGTGATTGAAAATGCCCTGCAGGATAAAGACCGAGGTTACGGCGGGAGAGCGGTTTCGATCGACGAAGATGCGCTGGGGCATCTCATTCACGTCGCCGGCGGAGACGCGCGTAACGCCCTCAACGCACTCGAACTCGCCGTGGAAACAACCCCACCCGACTCAAACGGCACGATCCATATCAACCTCGACGTCGCGCAGGAATCGATCCAACGTAGAGCCATCCTCTACGACAAAGATGGGGATGCGCACTACGACACAATCTCCGCCTTCATTAAATCCATCCGCGGATCGGACCCCGATGCCGCACTCTACTGGTTGGCGAAGATGCTTTACGCCGGCGAGGATCCACGCTTCATTTTACGCAGGCTGCTCATCCTGGCATCCGAGGACATTGGCCTGGCCGATCCCATGGGATTGGTCGTCGCAGCCGCGGCCATGCAGTCCTTCGAATTCGTCGGCCTGCCCGAAGGCGTCTATCCCATCGTTGAGGCCACGCTCTACCTCGCCACGGCGCCCAAATCCAACAGCGCCGTCTCCTACTTCAAGGCCTACAAACTGGTCGAGGAAAGCGGCATCATCGACGTGCCCAAACACCTGCAGGACGCCAACCGCGATGCGAAGGCATTGGGCCACGGCGAGGGCTATCAATACCCGCACGAATTCTCCGCGCATCACATTGGCCAACAATATTTACCCGACAATCTCCTGGGTAAATTGTTCTACAAACCTTCGGATCAGGGATATGAGACCGAAGTCGAACAAAGACTGGTGCGCTGGCGCGAGGCACAGCGAAAAGCATTGGGAATCGAACAGGTCGAATCCCTTCCCGACCCGCAGGAAAGCGAAATTCAAACCATCAAGCGAAACCATATTCGCCGTGGTGGTCAGAGAAACTGAGTGACGAGTATGACCACAATGCTTCTCATCCGACATGCCGAGAACGACTATGTAAAAACGGGCAAACTCGCCGGCCGGCTTCCGAACGTGCATTTAAATGCGCGCGGAAAGCTGCAGGCAGCCGCCCTGGCTGAAATCTTAAAACCCGTGCGACTCCGTGCGATCATTTCCAGCCCGCTCGAACGGGCGACGGAAACCGCTACGCCCCTGGCCGCATCGAAGAAAAAGGAAATCATCGTTCGCGAGAACCTGAGTGAGATCAAGTATGGCCAGTGGCAAGGGGCTTCCCTGAAAAGATTGCGCAGCCGTAAACTCTGGCGCATCATTCAAACCATTCCTTCGCTGGCTCGTTTTCCTAATGGCGAATCCTTTCCGGAAGCGCAAGCCCGCATCGTCAGCGAGCTGGAAACGCTGCGCGCCAAGCATGGAACACCCAAAGCGGCTATCGCCTGCATTTTCCATTCTGACCCCATCAAACTCGCCATCGCCCATTACATCGGTTTGCCGCTCGACCTTTTCCAACGCCTGACCATCGCACCGGCGTCCATCAGCATTCTTCAGATCAACGACGGACATGTCTGCCTTCTCGGTTTGAATGACCGGCGTGCGACCGTCGCGGCCGATTGAGGATGATATACTTTTTGTAGAGCGTGGTAAATAATAAAAGTCTCAAAGGAGACATTGTTCGCGGAGTTGGGATGTCAGCCAAGGAGTACGATCTGAAGCCTGTAAGTCGAATTACGACCGGGGCCATTGGCCCGCAAGGTCAACGCGTCTTCTATATCCAAGCGCGCAAGGACGAAGAAATAATCACCTTGATCGTGGAGAAGCAGCAGGTGCAGTCGCTGGCGATCGGCCTGGAGCAATTCCTTGCCGATCTGGACAAACGCTTCCCCGATCTTTCCAATGCCGAAGCGGTTTATATCGAAGATGAAATGGAGCTTGAAAAACCTATCGACCCTGTTTTTCGAGTCGGGCACATGCGTCTGGGGTATGATGATGAGAACGACCTGCTGGTGCTCGTCGCGCGCGAGATTCAAGCCGATGACAACGATCCGGAGGCAGCCGATGTCGCTCGATTCTGGTGTACCCGATCTCAGCTTCGCAGCATGTGTGCCTGGGGATTGGAGGTCGCCAGCCGTGGACGTCCGATTTGCGGAAACTGTGGTCAACCCATCGATCCCGAGGGTCACTTCTGCCCGAAACGCAATGGGCACAAGCATTAACGCTTCCAAGATTCCTACGTAAAACATATTTCTAACAAGCGGTCTCCAGCATGATGAAATCGAAGAAGACGATTCCCACAACTCGTGAACATCAAAACGTGCTGCACGCCATCACCTACGGCGAGATCGAAATCGTGGGTCAATTTACCTGGAGCTCGAATTACACTTTCCTCGCGCAGGTAACCTGCGATGAAGAAACCCTTCCGGCCGTATACAAGCCTTCTCAGGGGGAACGACCGCTGTGGGACTTCCCGCGCGGATCCCTCGGCGCCCGCGAAGTCGCCGCTTATTTAACCAGCGACACACTGGGGTGGGACCTCGTTCCACTGACCGTACTGCGCCAGGACGGCCCTGCCGGCTCAGGTTCGCTGCAGCTCTTCATCGACGCCGATCCGGAACGACACTACTTCACCTTCAGCGATGCGGAGAAACAACAGCTGCGGCCCGTCGTCGTTTTCGACTATCTGATCAACAACGCCGATCGTAAAGGCGGGCACGTTCTCCTTACCCCGGATGAACGTATCTACTTAATCGATCACGGCATTTGTTTCCATCAAGACTACAAACTGCGCACCGTGCTGTGGGATTTCATCGACGAAGCCATCCCAGAGGATATTCTCACTGACGTAGCATCGTTTCACAAACGCCTGGAAGAGGATGATGAGCTTATACAGGCTTATTTGGAATTGCTCTCCGCAGAAGAACTTCAAGCCCTGAAGGACCGCGCCAGTCAATTGCTGGCGGCACGGCGTTTCCCCAAACCCGGCCCGGGACGGCCTTATCCCTACCCATTGGTATAATCGCTTGTAATTACCGATACTAATCGAGGCAACATGCAGGAAGTCAAAATCGCATTTTTAGGATTCGGCAATGTCGGCCAGGCGCTGGCGCGTCTCTTTCTGGATAAACAGACATTGCTGCGCGATCAATATAATCTGACCTATCGGGCCGTGGGCATCGCCACAGGACGGCATGGTGTCGCAATGGATTCGCGAGGTCTTGACCTCCAGGAAGCACTTGCACTCGCCGATCAAGGCAAATCCCTCCATCCGCTCTCGGCAGCCGAGCCGCCGGAAGACGGCCTCGAATTCATCCGTACCTGCGCTGCGGACGTGTTGTTCGAAAATACACCCGTCAATTACCAGACCGGTCAGCCGGCAATCGATCACATCCGCACCGCTTTGGAAAATGGCATGCATGCCATCACCGCCAACAAAGGCCCGGTCGTACATGCCTACGATCGATTAACCACTCTGGCGAAAAAACACGGCAAACACTTCCTTTTCGAATCCACCGTAATGGACGGCGCCCCAGTGTTTGGGTTGTGGCGAGAGACGCTTCCCGCGGCCGAAGTCCGATCCTTCGAAGGCATACTGAACTCAACTACCAACCTGATTCTCACCCTCATGGAGGACGGCAAATCGTTCGCCGAAGCGCTGGCCGTCGCCGAATCCATCGGCATCGCCGAAAGCGACCCGCAGGGCGACACACAGGGTTGGGACGCCGCCATTAAAGTGGCCGCCCTGGTGACCGTGCTCATGGGCGTACCGCTGATACCGGATCAAGTTGAACGGGAGGGGATCGAAAATATCAGCCTGGAAGATGTCACTTCGGCCGCCTCGGAAAGGACGCGCTGGAAGCTGCTCTGCCGGGCGGAAAAACGAGCAGGAGAGATTCACGCCAGCGTCCGACCGGCTTTGGTAGGACCTGACAGTCCGCTTTTCAATGTGCAAGGCACTTCTTCTGCCATCACCTTCCAGAGCGATGTGCTCGGTGACCTCACGCTCGTGGAAACGGATCCGAGCCCAGAGACTACGGCTTATGGCCTCTTCGCCGATTTCATCAACGCCGTCAAACCCCGTTCGGGATGATGAAGCAGTAGGCATTTATAATCCAACAGATCTGAGTAGTTCCTTTGGAACACTATCCATTTTCTGCCCTCCTGCTCATCACGGTCCTTGCCGTGGTCGTGCCTGTACTCGTCAGCCGCTTTCAGCGCATGCGTTGGCCTATCGTCGTTGGGGAGTTGTTCGCCGGTTTGATCATTGGATGCAAAGACATCAACTTACGCTACAGCTCATCCTTAGCTAACCGGGAAACCGCAACGGCCTGATCGGCAGTCCTGCTTCGGTCGAGCAGGCGATCGCCATGCTGCAAATGCCCTGATACAAGCGTGACCCTTTTTGGGGAAAAATCTTGACGATGGGATGGTTTTCCTGTAGACTAGGCGCATCTACTCGAGAAAGGAAGGCGCACAGTAATATGGAAATTAACGTCAGCAATATCCATGTGCTTCGCATGCAGTCCGATATTGGATTCGTTGCCAGCATGCCTTCGCGGAGTGCGCCTACCGTCAGGTAACCGTCTCGTTTTCACGAGACCGCGGTGCGCTCCAGCGCCCGCGGTTTTTTTATTTTCGACACACTTTTAGGCCGCGGAAACCCGCGGCCATTTTGTTTATAAAGGAGATAATCGATGAACCAAACAGCCATCCAAGTTCAAGAAGCCTACAAGGTGTTCAACAAGAATCACCGTCTGCAATGGCGTCGTCGCAACAAGAACGGTCAGGATTCCGCCACCGTCGCTGTCGATCGCGTTACCTTTCAGGTGAAACGGGGGGAGATCTTCGGCGTGCTGGGTCCCAACGGTTCTGGCAAGTCCACACTGGTACGCGTGATCGCCACGTTGCTCTTACCGGACAGCGGGAAAGTGTCCATTTTTGGACACGACGTCGTCCGAGAGCCGATTATCGTTCAGCGTTTGATCAACCGGGTTTCCGTCGAGGCATCCTTCTTCAAGAAACTCTCCCCAATGGAAAACCTGAGTTACGCTGCGCATCTGTACGGATTGAACAATCGCAAGGCACGTGTGCGCGCGCAGGAACTCCTGGAACGTTTGGGCCTCGAAGATGCTTCGATCAGGAAACCAGTGGAAGAGATGTCGCGCGGCATGCAGCAGAAAGTCGCCATTGCGCGAGCCCTGCTGACGCGGCCCGCCGTTCTCTTGCTCGACGAACCGACGACCGGGCTTGATCCACACTCGAAACGTGAGGTACAAGCCCTGGTGCGTGAAGTCCGTGAACGGGACGGCACGACGATCCTACTCACAACGCACGACATGGTGGAGGCGGACGTTCTGTGTGACCGCATTGCCATTATGGACCTCGGTAAAGTCGTGGCCATGGATACACCCGCGCGCCTGAAGAAACTGGTCAAGACAACAAACAATCACGAACCAACGTTGGAGGACGTATTCCTCGAACTCACGGGAAAAAAGCTGGTCAAAAATAATGAAAATGGGACAAAGGCGGACTAATCTTCACTCGCCTTTGTCCGAAATGATGAAATAACGGAGGCATTCTAGCCATGGTATCGTCAGTATTTCAAGAAATGAGAGCTTCTTACGCATTTGTAGAGCGCAACATCTATCTGGTGAAGCGCTATTGGACCTGGGAGATAGTCTGGATGGTCTATTCGATCACCAACAGCCTCTCGGTAAGCTACATTGGTATGGGCATGGAACAGGTGGGAGGCGAGGGCGTCGACGGTCGTTTCCTGGTACTGTATTTGGTGATCGGGACACTCGTTTGGCGCTATCTCGCCACGATCTTTTACTGGATCACCGACATCATCGGTCTCGAACGCTGGGAAGGCACGATCGAGTATACGCTCATGGCGCCGATCCGCCGCATCACCCACATGACCGGTCAAACGATGTTCGCCGTCGTGTACAGTTTCTTGTTCACGAGCGTCATTTTGTTGGTGACGGTAGAGCTGTTTCAGATTAATCTCGATCAGGCCAATATCTTCGGCGCAACGGTGGTTCTACTCTCCGGCAGCTTTTCGTTTGTCGGCGTGGGTATCGTCGGCTCGATCCTGCCGCTGCTCTTTCCGGAGCGCGGCTCACAAATGACCCACGTGATCATCGCCACGCTGTTACTCGTATCCGGAGTCTACTACCCGATCACCGTGCTTCCGGATCTGCTGCAAAAAGCTGCGGTGGTCTCCCCTGCGACGTATGTGCTGCAGGGTGTGCGTTCCGCCATGCTCGATGGCGCATCACTCGGCAGCCTCTGGCCGGATATCTGGCCAGCGCTGATTATTGGTGCGATCGCCATCCCGCTCGGTTTACAGATCTTTGGCGTGGCGGAACGGTATGCAAAACGCACCGGGAAATTGAGTCGAAACGGTTGAATCACGTTACCCGAATTCTCAAGGAATAACAGATGTTAAAACAGAAAAGAGAACAAACCAACGGTCGAAGCGCCACATCCACCCGCGTGGGTGTGCGCTTCAGATCCTATCGCGGTGAGGAGGACATTGCCAGCATCGCAGAGGTCACGCAGCGCAGCTTCGATGCGCAGGGAATCGAAAATCTGTGGAGCAAGGAGGAAGCGGCGCGTACATTTGCCTACCTCGACCACTTTAATCCATTTAAAAACGTACTGCTCGCAGAAGCAGCGGATGATGTCGTCGCTTTCGTTCGCGTCCATTGGCGCCAGGAGGAACCGGGACCTCGCATCTATCAACACATCGGACATGTCCTGCCGCAATGGCAACACAACGGAATCGGCACTATGCTGCTTGAATTTGCACAGAAACGCCTGCGTACACTGGCAAAACATCATCGTAATAACGGATCGCGCTTCTTCCAAACCTGGATTACAGACAGCGACGCCACTTCGAAAACAATGCTGGAATCGGACGGCTACCAGCCAACAAGATACGATTTCGACATGCTGCGTCCCCTCACAGAAAAAATCGAATCAAAAACGCTGCCTCCTGGTCTGGAAATCCGTCCCATTCAACCCAAAGACTATCGTCTGGTATGGGAAGCAAGTGACGAAGCATTCCGCGATCATTGGGGCTACTCTCCGGCTAGCGAGTCAGCTTACGAGTGGTGGCAGCAGAGCGACAGCTTCCAGCCTGATCTGTGGAAAGTGGCATGGGATGGGAATCAAGTTGCCGGGATGGTATTGAACTTCATCGATCATGTTGAAAATCAACGCTACGGGAGAAAGTGTGGGTATACGGAAAACATCAGTGTTCGCCGACCCTGGCGGAGGCGAGGGCTTGCCCGCGCGCTGCTCACACAGAGTCTGTTCATGATGCAGGGAAAAGGCATGCAGGAAGCCCGACTGGGAGTCGACACACAGAATCCCAACGGCGCGCTGCAGCTGTATGAAAGCGTCGGATTCAAGTCGGTCAAACGCTATACGACCTATCGGAAAGAGATCGATTAGTTGGCGCCGAAGCTGTTTATCGGGCTGTCGATGAAGCGTTTCAAGACCACTGGGGTTACGTAGAAACACCCTTCGGGCAAGGTTTCGAACACTGTCTTCATTTCAACGTCGATCAAGATTACTACGACCCATCCTTGTGGTTTTTGGCCGTCGACGGGGATGAAATCACAGGCGTAGCGGTATGCAAATCGGAGGCCAATGACGACCCCGAGATCGGTTGGATCGAAGAACTCTGCGTACACAAGCCCTAGCGCAGGACTGGGTATGGATGCCGACAGTCCCACCGGAGCCACGCGCCTCTATGAAAAGGCCGGAATGCATATCAAACGCAATCAGTTTACCTATGAACTCGAACTCCGCCCTGGTCTTGAATTCGCCACGGAAACGCGCTAAGTGAGATTCGTCTTCGACGCGGACAGGCAGGGGAGTATCGGATACAATCTGGTTACCACAAATCACTCGTTCAGGATCATCGCATGATCGACAATCCGATGGAAGATGGTTAAATAAGTTAACCCAAAGAAGAATGATGGAAATGACCAAGCACAAGTTAACAGCTGTAATCTGGGATCTGGGCGGCGTTATCGTGCGCACGCTCGACCGAAGTGGCAGAGCGCATTGGGAAAAGCGACTTGGACTTCAAAAGCGGGAACTTGAAGATCTCGTTTTCGAGGGGGAAATGGGGCGCAGGGCATCCCTCGGCCAGGCGAGTGCAGACGACGTTTGGAATTGGGTGTGCGAACGACTCGATCTGCCGCATGATGCTCGCACGAAATTGGAACGAGATTTCTGGAAGGGTGATCGGATCGATCGGGGTTTACTCCAATTTATCCGCGACCTGCGTCCCGCATACAAGACCGGCTTACTGAGTAACGCCTGGCCGGACCTGAGAGACGCAATGGAGAACTCCTGGCAGATTGCGGACGCATTTGATGAGATCGTCATTTCCGCAGAAGTTGGCCTCGTCAAACCCGATGCACGTATTTACGAGCACATCCTCGAACGCATGAACATCCTACCTGAAGAAGCTGTTTTCGTGGATGATTTCCCGGAAAACGTCGCTGGAGCGCAGGCCGTCGGAATGCAAGCCATCCACTTCCAAAACCCGACCCAAGCGATGCAGGAACTGAGAACGATTCTCGATCTACAGCAAACCAACCCTGATCCCTGAGAATGCCCAGTACGGGTTTCCAGTTGTTGTGAAAACGATAGTTATCGCACCCTCTAATTGCTTTGAGGGTTGATTCTTGTTGAGTACAACCAAAAAAAACGAAGACAATGAGGTGTCTGCGCGGAGACCGCAGGCAGGATATGGAAGTATTCCGTTCTACAAAATCGAGAACAAGTTCATTTGCAGAATAAGGCCGACGAGCCCCCTGCCATCCATAAGACAGCCCGACACTGCCGCTCTCGTCGGGGCGCCGCCGTCGATAAACCTTAACGGAAGGGCATTTTCCCGGCCAGTCGGCGCTATCTTTTCCTGGTCCACTTTCGCTTTCGCTTGGTGGTTCAGGTACGTGGCTGGAATTAGCCAAGGCCGACGACGACAATCAATCATATGGTGCCCTGGAGCTCGTACTACTACAATTTAAGATGCAGCCAGCGATTAGTCAAGGAACGGTAGGCTTAAAAAAAGTACTATTGGCTATCCGACATATTCAAATGCAAGTCATATTACCAATTATTAAGATAAAGCCAGAGCGGGAAGTAAAATCAAAGGTCAAAGGGATGTACAACGAGGGAACTTTGCCATGAATAAAAAAGTGAAATTGATTTTAAATCCACACGCCAATCGTGGACGAGCCTGGAATTCAGCCATGGTTCTCCAATCGATTGTCGAACGCAGCGGTGGCGGCTCTTGGGCTGCGACAGAATATCCCGGCCACGCCACAGAACTTGCAGAACAAGCATGCCGAGACGGTTTTGATGTGGTCGCCGCACTTGGTGGAGACGGTACCGTCCACGAAATTGTAAACGGACTCATGCGTACACCGGCAGAAAAGCGACCAAAATTGGCTGCCGTACCCCTCGGTTCGGGAAATGATTTCTGTTCCAACAATGGCATTGACGAAAACAGCGAGGTAGCGATGCAGCGCGCCTTCTCCGGTGAAACAAAAACGATCGATCTCGGTCGTGTGACGGATGATTCTGGACGAACGGAATACATTGACAACACCCTGGGCATCGGGTTCGATGCCGCCGTTACGATCCATTCCTACAGCATTACACGAATCAAGGGATTTGCAATGTACCTTTGGGCGGTAATCCAGACCATCTTGCGTAACCACGAAGCGCCGCACATGACCATCACAACAGATACAGAATCATTCGAAGATGATATCCTCATGATCGTACTATGCAATGGGCCACGTGAAGGAGGTGGATTTTTTGTAGCACCGCAGGCGAAATCGGATGATGGCATCTTCAACTACACCATAATCCGACGTGTATCGCGCCCCATGATGTTCCGTTTACTCCCGGAAGTCATGCGGGGAACGCATGGTCGATTTGATCAGGTCCAAATGGGGCAATTTAACCATCTCGAACTTGTCTCTGATGCACCCTTCACGGCACACATCGACGGCGAGGTATTCGCCGGATTCAGATCCAGAATTCAGCGTCTCAAAGTCGAAGTATTACCCCAAGCACTCCAGATCATCCATTAATCCAACTCGAGACACTTGCAGATAAGCAAGACCAGCGCGAAACTGCTACGAATAGCGATGAGAACTTTGCAGCGAACGCTCGAAGATTTCGATCTCGGCCATCTGCGGATCATAGCCGAACTATGGGGATTCGATTTTCCCTCTTCTTCCGCTCACCAGGTGGCACAGTCTCTCGCCAAGCAAATGCTGGATTCTTCCAGCGTAAAAGAGATCGTTCAGTCATTGCCCGCTAACGTGCGAAAAACGCTCACTTATATCCAGAGTCACGGTGGACAGGCACCACTCTCCGACCTGATACGTATTTACGGTCCATTGCGGGAGATGGGCGCGGCACGTCGCGATCGAGAAAAACCATGGCGATCTCCTGAGTCTCCACTTGAATCACTGTGGTATCGAGGCCTGATCGCCCGAGCATTTGCAGACAGTGAAACTGGCCCCCTGGAATTTGCTTTCATTCCCAGTGATTTGGCTCACATTCTCCCACAACCCCCTCGCCGTATCCGTGAGCCTCTCGGTCATCCTGCAGAAGCGCCAATTATCCGCATCGCCACCTCTTCGGCGGCGGTGGATGATGCTACCACAATTCTCGCCGCCCTTCGAAAAAATCCAGAGAAGGGCAATTCACTCACTCAACAACGACGGGATTATTTGGCTTCCTTCTTACAACAACCCGATGCGCTGGAATTCATGGTTCATCTCCTATGCGAGGCCTCGATTCTGAATGTCAGACCGCTTTCCCCGAATCCAGAAAACACTCGTTTGTTCCTGGAAGCCTCCCGTGCAGAAGCGCTGAAGACACTTATCCTCGCATGGCTGCACTCGAACACCTGGAACGACTTGCAAGCCATTGAATATTTAAAAAATTCGGGAAGCAGTTGGCCGAATGAACCAAGCACCAGCCGTCGAGCGGCTACGCAGCTATTCCAGGAAATACCTCATGGAAGCTGGTGGGGAATGAACGGCTTCATTGAGGATGTCCGTGTGCGGCAGCCGGCGTTCCAACGCCCCGCAGGAGAATTTACATCCTGGTATTTCAAAGACAATCGCACGGATTCGATCCTGCATGGCCTCGAAGATTGGGACGCAGTTGATGGCGCATTGCTTCGATATCTGTTGACGGGTCCCTTTCATTGGCTCGGAGTGGTCGATCTCGGAAAACAATCGGAGCATGATACGAGCACATTCTTTCGCCTCACGCCTGCGATCACTCTCCTGTTCGATCCCGAAACCACACTTACGATCAAGGAGAGTTTGGCTTCGGCTCACCTCTGGGCTGATGGACGCCTACGTGTGCCCAGACGTGCAGTACGCTCACTGCGCTATCAAATTGCACGATTCACCAGGTGGGAACCAATCGATGAAGATAATTATCTTTATCGAATCTCCCCTGATACGCTCCAGGCCGCGCAAGAACAAGGCCTGGAACTTCCACACATCCTTACCATCCTCGAGTCTGCCGTGGGCAAGCCAATCCCGGTTACATTGCTCGAAGCACTGCAGCGCTGGTCGGAACGCGGTTCGGAGGCATGGATCGAACGCAGCATGATCCTGCAGGTGCACAATACGGACACGTTGGAACTGCTGCAGAACAACCGCTCCACAGCGCGCTACTTGCAGGAATTCATTGGTCCTTCAAACATCTTGATTCGTGAACAGGACTGGCCGCAACTATGTACAGCTGCGGCCCGATTGGGGCTTCTTGTCGAACCACCACAAGATGAATGACACCCTCCGGATTGACAGCGGGGATTTTTGTGCTCGTTACGACATACGGGGGAAAAACAATGAATTCATCGGACTCAAGCGCGTTTCCGAATTACAGTATCAAGAGCTTCTTCCAATTCCTCGATTGTGACCGGTTTGAAAACGAACGCGTCCGCACCAACCCGCATGGCCTCATCCACTTGTGCATCTGTTGTCTCGGAAGATAACATCACAACCGGTATCTGTTGGAAACCCTCTCGCGTGCGAATGAATTGAAGCAAATCGATCCCCGATACGTTCGGCATGTTGATATCCAAAATGAAAACATCCGGTCTACGACCTTGAAGCATTTGCCGGCCCGTACTACGCGCATCACGAAAGATCTCACACTGATAATCCAGCAGTTTGAGCATCAAGCTTACTGCTTGACTCATTTCATCATCATCATCAACGATCCAAGCAACACGCATCTGTGCCTCCATTGAAGCCTACAACTCCGCCTTTACTCGCTCGGCCAATCCGCGACTGATACCGGGAACTTGCATCAACTCTTCCACTTTCGCTCCGCGAATACGATCCACATCACCAAAAACCCGGATGAGCGCCTTTCGACGCGCTGGACCAATACCAGCGATATGATCCAATTTAGATGATAACCCTGAACGTCGCCGTTGTGTTTGATGGTGCTTTAACGCAAAACGATGTGCTTCATCACGAATCCGCTGAACGAGATACAATGCTTCCGAGCGGCGGGGTAACAACACCGGGTCTGGTTTCCCAGGTTGGAACAACTCCTCCCGACCTTTCGCCAATCCGGCGACGGGAATTTTATCAGCCAAATGATATTGCTCCAAGACTTGCAAGGCTCGACTCAATTGCCCTTTACCCCCATCGACGATCAACAAATCCGGCAAGAAACCAAAAGAAGCATCGCGTTTGCCACCCGGTTTTTGGGCCTCTTCATCGGCGATCCTCCAGCGACGAAATCGTCGATTGAGGACCTCTTCCATGCTGGCAAAGTCATCCTGCCCTTTAACCGTCTTTATGGTGAATTTGCGGTAGAGACGTTTATTCGGCGCACCCTGCTCGAAAACCACCATAGAACCCGCAGCCGCAGTTCCCTGCAAGTTGGAAATATCGTAGCATTCAATCCGATTTGGTGGCTTTGGCAGTTGAAGCGCCTGCTCCAATTCCGCAACGGCTTCGACATGCTTGCTCCGGTCGGCTTCCCACTGTGCACGCAGCGCGGCCAGCGTCTCGGATGCGTTCTCGGCAGCCAAACGCAGCAAATCCTTTTTCTTTCCCCGTCGAGGAACGACCAGCCGCACTTTTTTTCCGCCCCTACGCTCATTAAGCCATTGCGCAATGATTTGACTCTCTTCGATCTCGTTCGGTAATAATACACGCTGCGGAATATACGCCGCCTCGGCATAAAATTGTTTCACAAAGGCCTGAACAAGTTCGATATCATCCGCCTGGTGGGTACCCTCCAACACAAAATACTCCCGGCCGATCAACCTGCCTGCACGAACAAAGAACACCTGCACACATGCACTGCGATCGTCTCTGGCGAAGGCGATAACATCCGAGTCGACCTTATCCTGGGAGACGACCTTCTGACGCTCGACTACTTTTTCGATGGCGGTCAATTGATCTCGTATGACCGCAGCGCGTTCATAATCCATATTCTCGGAGGCATGTTGCATTTCCTCCTTCAGGTTCTCGACCACAGGTTCAGTCTGGCCTTGCAGAAAGCGACACAGATGACTGATCATCTTGCGATACGCGGCCTCGTTGATCGCCCCGATACAAGGTCCGGTACAGAGTTTAATGTCGTAATACAGACAGGCACGCAAATCCTCCCCGGTGATTAAGCGGTCGCAGGTAAGGTAGGGAAAAATCTTACGCAGAACATCCAGCGTTTGATGTACTGCCCAAGCGCTGGTATAAGGTCCGAAATACCGGGAACCATCATCACGCACACGACGTGTGACTGTCACCTTCGGAAAAGGATCCGACCAATGGACTTGAATATACGGGTAACGTTTATCATCCTTCAGACGGACGTTGTATTTGGGTCGATGACGTTTGATTAATGTCATCTCGAGGATCAATGCTTCGAGTTCCGATCCAACGACAATCCACTCGATATCTGCAATATGCTCGAGCATCTCGTTTACTTTGCGACTGTGTGAAGCGGAGGCATGGAAATAGGAACGCACACGGCTGCGCAGGTTCACGGCTTTGCCAACATAGATGACCTGGCCGCGCGCATCCTTCATCAAGTAACACCCGGGTTTGGGTGGAATCCCTTCCAGGATGGGTTGGATATTTTCGGATGCTGCCATCGAGTCAAATTCTAGCATATCCACTGCGGAAAACTGATGACGCAGATGTACTTTTATTGCCCCCTATTTATCATAAAAACAGCCGAATGAAGTATGCAGTATAATGCCTGGATATGAACAAACGATGCTGCACTTTCTTCTTTCTATGTGTGCTACTGTTATCCGCTTGCATTCCAGCAAACGAGACAAACGGTCCGGCCACGCCGACAAGCACCCCATCCAGAGAAATGCAAACCGCGACCCCAGCCGAGTCATCGCAAGCGGCAGATCAAATCCTGCACATCTGGCTTGCACCTGCATTCGACCCGGATAACGGTAGTCAGGCTGGCGAATTACTACAGGAACGATTGGCAGACTTTGCAAATCGGCATCCGGGGGTGGAGATCGAAGTTCGCATCAAGGCAGAATCTAGCGTTGGAGGTTTGTATCAAAGCTTAGCAACTGCTTCAATCACCGCCCCGAGTGTCCTTCCAGATATCATTGCCTTGAATCCGGATACACTGAAAACGGCTGCAAGCGAAGAATTGATCGTGCCACTCGAGCAATATCTTGAAGCACCATCGTCGCCGGCTTGGTACGATCACACAATTTCGATTTCTCGCGTCGAAGGAAACCTGTTCGGTCAACCATTTGCGAGTGACACGGTAATTCTGGCCTATCGAACTTTTCGCTTTCATACACCGCCGCTAACCTGGTCAGAAATCCTTGCGGGGCCTGATTCATTCCTGTTTCCAGCCAACGATCCACAGGCGAAATTCACGCTCGCACAATACCTTGCACTAGGTGGTTCTCTCATCGATGAAGCGGGGAACCCACAAATCGATCCCATCGTACTAACCGAAATCCTCTCCTTCTACAGCTCGGCAAAAAACTCTGACATACTATCCGCAGCTGTACTTCAATATACCTCCCCAACAGAAACCTGGCAGGCGCTTGTATCTGAACGGGCAACCAGTGCGGCTGCGTCTTTAAGTGAGTTCCTCGTTGAAAGCGATTTAAGAGTCTATTCCGCAGTTCCAGTTCCAACGAAATCCGAGCCTGGAACCGGTCTTGCAGAAACCTGGTCCTGGGCCATCGTCAACAACGATTCCGATCATCAAGAACTCGCAGCTGAACTGATCGATTGGCTTACACGACCGGAATTCTTGGGATCCTGGACACATGCTTTGGGTATGCTCCCCCCAACGACACTTGCATTATCGCAGTGGCCTGAAGGGCCGGAGACATCCCTGGCCAGCAGCCTGGTGACAATCGTTCAGCCCGACATCGCGGCGGAAACGTTCGATGTAGTGGGAACGGCGATCCATCAAGCAGTCACTGCGGTTTTACGAGACGGCGTAAAACCATCCAACGCCGCCGTGGATGCCGCCCAGTCGATCACAAGCAGTGAAACAGAATAACTGCACAAAACAAATCCACACATTCACACTTCTTGTTGTTGAGATGACCGTGAGCATATCGTCTTGTCCAGGCCATGCGATCTTCGTATCTACTTTCTCTGGAAGTCTGCTCCGGAATGGAAGTTCACCCTCAATCAGTGGGAATTGAAAGATCATGCTAACGTATCATGACCATTTGGACCACATGCTTTCCATTCGCCAGGCAGTGATGGCGGCCGCGGATCCAGAGACGCTCATCGATCGCAAATTATATCTTCAGGATAATACAATCCGGATCGGTGATATGAAATTGCATCTCAAAGCAAACAGCCGGATATTTCTCATCGCCTTTGGGAAAGCTTCAGCGGCCATGAGCCGCGCTGTCCTGCGAATTCTCAAGCTATCATTGGCCGAAGGCCTGATCGCCGTACCGCACGACTACCAGGGAACGCTTCCGGATGGGATGCGCATCTTCCATTCAGGACATCCACTTCCGGACGAAGGCAGCATGGAGGCAGGGCGTGCGCTTGCAGATATCCTCGCCAGAACAACGGAGGATGATCTCGTCTTGGTGTTGATCTCAGGGGGCGGATCGGCGATGGTAGAGCTTCCTCGCCCGGGCATTACACTGCAAGACCTGCGCAGATTAAACACCCTATTGCTTCATTCTGGGGCTCCGATCGCATCCGTCAACATCGTCCGTCGCGCCATCTCGCAGATCAAATCCGGAGGTCTGGCGCGCATGGCTGCGCCCGCAAAAGTTGTATCTCTGATCATCTCCGATGTCATTGGCGATCGTCTCTCGGCGATCGCTTCCGGCCCCACCGTGCTCCGCGCGCCAAAACCTGAACAAGTCCGAGCAGTCTTGCAGAAATACCAGCTTTGGAATCGTGTACCCCACAATATCCGCAATACAATATCCAAAACCACAATCCCTTCCTCGCGCACAAGGCGGCCTGTTAACATCATCATCGGCAGCAACCGCCTGGTCATCCACGCGGCGCAGAAAACAGCCCTCGAATTGGGCTTTCCCACGAAAATCCTTACGAGCAAGCTGCAAGGGGAAGCGAAAATCGCCGGACGACGTCTGTCGACCAGCTTGCGGCGTACGTCCGAACCCCACTGCCTGATCGCAGGCGGCGAAACGACGGTACACATTCAGGGAAATGGCCGCGGCGGGCGCAATCAAGAACTTGCACTTGCCGCCGCATTGGAACTCGAAGGGATTCCCAACTGTGCATTGATGGCGCTGGCGACGGATGGCGTGGATGGTCCTACACCGGCCGCTGGTGCGATCGTCACCGGAAACACCATTCCACGTGCACGTCAACTTGGGTTGGACCCGGAAGGTGCGCTCAACAATAATGATTCCTTCCCCTTTCATCAAGCACTGCACTCCACCATTTCCACCGGCCCCAGCGGCACCAACCTCAATGATCTCGTGGTTGGGCTCAAATATGCATCCCCCTGACATTTGGAATCCGGCAGCATGCCCGCCCCGCCCGTTGACCACTCCCTTGCCTGCTGTTACAATCCCGCCGCTCAATATCCGCGTGAGGAGTCTCTATGCCCATTCACTTCGGTACTGATGGTTGGCGTGCCGTAATCTCGGACACATTTACGTTCCACAATCTTCGCCTCGTCTCGCAAGCGATCGCGGACGCGGTTGCTTCGGACGAATGGCTGAATGGCACGAACACTGGCGTTAAACCCGATCCGCACCGCATGGTTGTTGGCTTCGACACACGCTTCTTATCGGATCGATACGCCGTGGAAGCCGCACGCGTCCTGGCGGCCAATGGCTACAAGGTATACCTCACCTCAGCGGATATCCCCTCGCCGGCGATTTCTTTCGCCGTTCGTCATCTCGGTGCGATCGCTGGCTTGATGATTACTGCATCTCACAACCCGCCGCGCTATAACGGCGTAAAACTCAAGGCTGCCTACGGCGGTTCCGCCATGGGTGAGCAGTGCCGGCGAGTCGAAGTGTATCTGAATGATAACGAAGCACGAGGCCGAGGTCCGAACTTGATGGAGTTCGAGCGCGCCCGCGAAGCTGGCCTGATCGAACGTTTTAACCCGACACCCGCCTACTACGACCATCTCCGTTCACTGATCGATTTTTCTGCCATCGCCGATAACCCACAGCACATTGTGGTCGATTCGATGTATGGCTCAGGTCGAGGGCAAATCAAAGGCATACTGCAGGGAACGGGGTGTGAAGTATTCGAAGTGCGAGGCGAGATGAATCCTGGATTCGGCGGCATCCATCCCGAACCCATCGGCCGCTATTTAGGAGCCCTGGCAGGTGCCATCGCCGCAGGACATGGGCAACTCGGTATGGCCACAGACGGAGATGCCGATCGCATCGGTGCCATGGATGGCCGTGGGCAATTCGTCGATCCACATCGCATTATGTCATTGGCCCTTAAACATCTTGTCGAACACCACGGCTACACCGGCAAGGTGGTAAAAACCGTCTCTACGACACAGATGATCAACCGCCTCGCGCGACAGTACAACCTGGAAGTCATCGAGACGCCTGTGGGTTTCAACTACATTGCCGATCATATGTTGCGCGACGACGTTCTCATCGGCGGAGAGGAATCGGGGGGGATTTCCTTCAAGGGGCACATACCAGAAGGTGACGGCATTCTCATGGGATTGATGTTGCTCGAGATGGTCGCGGTGACGAGAAAACCCCTCGACGAATTGGTTGATGATTTATTGAAGGAAGTAGGGCCGATCCATTACACCCGTCTGGACAAACGATTGTCCCGGCCGATCGAGAAACCGCGCCTGGTTCGTCAACTTGCCGATACCGCTCCGGCGAAAATTGGGGATCGTAAGATTGCAGAAGTCAACACACTCGATGGCGTCAAATACATCCTGGAAGATGATTCCTGGCTGTTGATCCGCCCTTCAGGAACCGAGCCAGTGCTGCGAATCTACGCCGAAGCCGCAAACGCAGATCAAGTACAGACCTTACTCGATTTTGGAGGATCCCTAGCAGAGTGAGGGTGAGATGATCGCTGTTCCAAAATAAAGGACTCACAAGTGTGAGTCCTTTTGTATTTCCATCTGTAGATATCTGTTATCGAAAGAGGAAAACCGAATTACGTTATCTGCGGAGGTTGTTCTTCGATCGGTTCTTCCTCGTACGCTTTTTCACCCATGGCGCGAGACAACAGGGATTGCACGACAATCCCCAGCAAGAAGAAAAGCGGAATGTAGGTCACACTAATTTGAACACCCCAGACAAACATCGTTGCGCCAACCGCCGCGGAAAGCAGCATCATCCAGGCTTTGGCCATCGTCAAGAGCAAGACACCACCTACAATAGCCGCAACTATTTCGAACAACAACGTCGGTTCGCTTGAAGAAAACAAATTCCATATCGCCGCGGCGAGAAATGTCCCCCCAACCACTCCGACGGCGAAGATGGCAAGATCGTGAAGCATCAGCGCGAGCCAGGCGCCGAGCATTCCACCAATCAACAGGGCGAGCAGTGCAATCCATCCGCTTTGATCCATGCGGAACGCTATCTGAACAGATAAAAATGCCCCAATAAAAAAGCCGGGCAAAGCAACAATGAACCGATAAATTTTCCAACCGGCAAAGAGTAAAAGCGCCCCTCCAATGGCGGCAAGCAGATAAAGCGACTTCCCTACGGGCCCAAAAGTATCCAGGACAAGGTCATCAACCACCGTCTCTTTGACCAATGTTGGCAGGCTGCATGCCATGACTGCGAGCATAACAACCGTCAAGACAAGCGCCTGCCGCCAACGAGTAGGATCCGTGTGGGATTGCTTCACCAAATCGTTATGATTCTCCTTGATATCAAACCTCCATGTCAATGCAGTCCATATCACAGGTTCGCATCGACTGCATAAGGCAAGATCTCATGCGATTCCCGGAGATTAATCGGGATAAAGCAGGAATCGCACGAGACGTGTAGAAATTTGATGGTCACTCATTCCATATCGATGAACAGAATCATCGTTGCAGAAGCGATATTGTCTTCCATTGGGCTGACGGCACCAGCGAGGAATCGCATTGAGTTCAGGACCGTGCCTGCTTCCTCATCGAAAGCCTCCCGTTCCCAAGAATCCATGGACTCCCGAATTTGTCCGATCAAGCCTTCGATGTCCATGTACATCACAGGAGCCATACCACGGGGGAAGGCATCCCAAACTTCCTGGTAACCATCACTATCCGCAAGGGACGGTCCGCCGTTAAATAAATCATCAAGAACACCCGTCGATGAGCCAATCATTAAATATTTCTCACCGACGCCATACGTGGCGATTAAATCGCCATAGGATATATCGACCAAGTCGTAGGTCGTACCGTACGCCTGTTCGCTGACCTCCGTCGTTCCTATATCCAGGGTTTCTACTGCAGTGCCAATCTTTTCAGCCACTTCAAGCAGCGTATCCGAATTATCGGTTTCAGCCAGGATCGCAAACCCGAGGGGAACATCCATGGATTCAGCCAACGCACCTTCAGAAGATGGCAATAACAAAACAGCAAGCTCTCCATCGAGATTACCCAGAAGGTCTTCAATCGGATCAAAACCAAACATCATGGCAAACATCGCCAATGCTTCTTCGCCATCCGCGCCTTGTGAATCGATTAGATCCAGCACACCCTCTTTCACCTGATCCAGGTCCTCTATGGCAATAACCGAGGCCAGGTAGAGGATCGTGTCCTCCGGTGCCAGGGAGGCAATTTGAGGATCGGCGTCATAATTAATCTCTGGAAGCGCTGCCTGCTCTTCGGGGTCTGTGATCTCAACAGAATCAATTTTTATACCAACGTCAACGGCAGATACCGCCAGCATATCAACGGATGCGGGAGAACTCGATTCAGGGATCAAATTTTCCATGCCCGAGCCGAGTACCATAGGTATCATAGGTGACAAATTTTCTTGATATTGAACCATATCCAGATAAACGGTCAACATCCTGTCACCGGGCAAAGCCTTGATTCCGTCTTGGTAAGCCTCAAGATCAGCCAGGGATTCACCCTTTTGCGCATCAATTCCGTTTTGAATCGACTTTACATCTTCGCTGATGAGCATCTGATCTCCTGAGCGGCAAATGGCAATATTCTCCATCATGCCGTACTCTAAAAAGTAAATGGTCTCATCCTCATAGGATTCTTCCTGAACCGTACCACCACCTCGCATTTCGAGTTCGGAGATAACTTGAGCGACGAATTCATCAGCCGCTTCCCCGTCGCTCACCTCTACAACAGCCAGGATACTTCCTTCCATATCTTCACTGGTCACAGCGAACATCAAATCTGAAATGCCCACACCGACATCATTTCCAAGCCAGGGCCGGATATCCTCGGAATAGGTCATATTCAATTCTTCCGTGAGTATTTCGTCCAAGCGCTCCATCTGCTGGTCAAAAAACGTCACATCATCCTCAATCGGTTCTGGGGAAAGTGCGCGCACAATCGCTTCGAGGTTATCATCTTTGAGACTATCTAGATTTAAATGCATGTAAATCAAAGCGTCTGCTGGAATGGCCTCAACCGCCGAGTCCTTCCTGGAGGCGCCCAGTAAATCCCAGCCGAATGGGTCGACAAAAAGAAGAACCACGACCGCAACAACGATCACGAGAATGATTCCGGCAAGAACGCCGAGACCAACAAACAACCTTCGGCGATCACTGGAATCTGAGACAGGGACTGTTAATTCTTGCTCACTCATTATTCACTTCCTTTTTTTATGCTCCTGATACAGAGTACAGGCAGGAGCGCGATTACGCATATTGCGCCTGCGAAGAAAAAGGTTTCACGAACAACCTGAACGGCGACTTCTATCCCAATTCGTACTGTTTCGCCCAGATCAGCATTGAGCGGTAACAAACGGGAGGTGAGTACATCCGCACGATACAAACCGAAGGACGTCATACTCGATACCCCGATCGTCATACCCATCAGACGAAAGAAAATGACCAATGCGGAAGCCGTTCCTCTGTATTCTGCTGGAACGTTGTCGATTACCGCTGCCGCGATGGGTGCGATCGTCAATCCAAAACCAATACCTGCGATCATTAAATGTGGCAGCATCACAAGATATTGCGTGTCTGCTTGCCAAGCGGTCATAAGTATAAAACCAATTAACCCCATGAGCAATCCAACGATTGCGGGCAAGCGGTAGCCGCGTCGAGAGGTCAGCCATCCGCCCGGTATCGCTGCAAACGCCATAGGAACCGTCAGCGCTGAAAGGACCCAACCACTTTCCCAGGCACCCTGTTCCAACGTTTGTGCTACGACGGTGTTGATAAAAAGCGGCACGTTGGCAATTGCAACAAAAAGACTAAAACCAACCAAGAAATTGGTGAGGACCGCCGATGTGAAATTCTTTTTGCGGAAAAGGTGGAGAGGAATGAGCGGATGATCGAAGCGAGCTTGACGCAGCAGAAAGAACGCAAACAAGAAAATGGCCGCAATCACAAGTGGTAATGCATAGACAGGCAGACTCGTTTGATCTGCAAGTGTTGTCGACCCCCCAATGTCCACGCTGGTACCCAAGCCCACATTGAGAAAAATGAGGCTTAAGGCGATAAAAACAGCTCCCAACCAATCCATCCGCCCGACGAAACGGTCCTGACGTGTGCGCTGCAAGACACTCCAAATCCCGATAAACGCCAGCAGACAAATCGGAATATTGAGCCAGAAAATCGTTCGCCAATCAAAGTAACGAACGATAATACCCCCGTATAGATGACCCACCACCCAACCGGCCGTATCAACGGCTGCAATTACGGCCAAAGGCTTGGCTCGCTCTCCAATAGGATACATATCGCCCACAAGCGCCATTCCCACCGGAACCATGGCCCCAGCGCCAAAAGCCTGAATCATTCGTGCCGCGATCAGAACAACCAGCGCGACGTGGGCAGGATCAGGACGGCCGCCAGCGAGGGAATAAATCAGACGAAGCGTGGAACGTGTCGGCCATGCTTCACCAGCGGCCACAAGATATGACCCAAACGCAAAGATCGTTAGAGAAATCAAAAAGACTTTCCGCCTGCCGTATAGATCCGACAGCCGACCCATAAACATCAATGCAATGCTGTAGGCTAGGAGGTAGCCCGTAACCAGCCATGCTGCTTCGTCGAGACCTGTTTGGAGTGGGATTTCAAGATCGAAAATGACCTGAGGCAAGACCGCGGATACCACGGTGAGATCCAAAGCTCCGATAAAAATCGGCAAGCAGATCCACAACATAATCCTCATTCGTTTCGGATTTTGTAGATTGTCGCTCACGAGTTTGAATCCTCGCTCATATTGGGCGGAACGATGTTCAGCGGTTGGTCGAAATCCCAAAAATCAATTTGCCAAAGTGTATCCTCTTCTGCTTCCGGTCGGTGATGAATGATGTTCAAGCGATACAACTCGAAGGTATCCGGAGTAACGTAGAGAGAGATATCCAAGGTTTCTGGACCGATCATGCCGTAACTCAAACGATAAAGCCCTTCACCCTCCAACTTTCCTTCCAATGCATACAACAATTGGCCAGGAAGTTCATCCAGTTCTTCGAAACCGCGCAGCTGGAGTTCTCGAAGATCTGATTCGAGGATCGATTGGATTCCAATTTCTTGATCGAAGAGGGAGGCAGGATTGAAACCCCAATTTGGTGGAAGTGCCTGCCACTCACCGGAAAGCAAATTGGTCTCCCACTGGTTTTCCGCAACACTGATAATCTCGACTTCAGCCACGATCCCGGGGCCGATCACGCGAACAGTGGCATGTGCCCGGTCTGGAGATTGAAAGTCGCCTTCGGCTTTGCGGAATGCCAGCGTATGATTTTCATCTATGAATGCCGGCGTTCCGCTGCGCTCGATACGAAAATGGAAACTGGATACAGCCTGCATTCTCTCCAAGCTGTTGTCAACAATCTGATCGGCAGGCAGAAGGGCTGGGGTGGAATTGCCACACGCGCAAAGCAGGAGCAGAAAAAGTACGTAGTGGGGGAAGATTTTACGGATCATGCGAAAGTATCTAAGGAAATTTGATACGCACACTAACCAGTTGGATCGCCATTCGATTCGGCAGATCTTCAGTCAGCAATGCGCTCACTCGGAAGGTGCACGAAACGGCAATTCGATTGTGATCATTGTACCCACACCATGTTCGCTCTCGACCTTTACACTTCCCCCATGAATAGCAACGATTCTTTGACATATGGCCAATCCCGAACCGATCCCCTGCTGTTCGTATTTCGCCCGATCAATTTGGTGAAAGACGTTGAAGAGCGAATTTATCTCCTCCGCTGGAATACCGATACCTTGATCCTGGACAGAGATTCGAAGAGCCTCATCCATAACGTTTACCATCACGCGTACCCACTCACTCTCAGGCCTGGAAAACTTAATCGCATTTTCAACAATCCGACCGATCGCATTTGCCAGGTAGACTTCATCCACCGAAAGCGATGGCAAATTATCCGGTATATCGAGGATTAATTCCAAGCCTTTCGCATTCACAGCTTCTTCGAAGTTACGGCAAGTTTTCCGCAGCCATACCCCAAAATCCGGAACCTCTTTCCTGCGAATTTGAAACGCCTTATCCGCCTCGCCTGTCTCTAACTCAACAAGTAGAATGAAGTCCTCCACAAGACGATTAAGACGTGTTGCACCTTTTTTAATCCCTTTAATGAACAGATTGAAATCTAGAGGATCGATATTTTCAACATCTTCATCGAGCATTTCTGCATAATTAAGAATATAGGAAAGAGGTGTGCGGAACTCGTGACTCATCGTGAGTAAAATATTTTGTTTGATACCCGCAATTTGCTCGTCCTGCACACGTTTTAAATCGCCCCAACGAGTAAGTTTGGATCTTACGGCAACGAGAAGATCTTCCTCATCGAAGGGTTTTGTGATGTAATCATCCGCGCCGAGATCCTTCCCCAGACGAATTTCATCTCGGCCCCCTTTTGCAGTTAAGAAAATAAATGGGACACCAAGTAATTCTGGTTTTTCACGAACTCTAGCTTGAAATTCATAGCCATCGATTCGCGGCATCATAATGTCGGAAATAATCAAATCTGGCTTTACATTATCTTCGAGTAAATCAAGTGCATCACTGCCATTTTCCGCAGTTAGAACTTGATAGCCCGTACTCTCCAACAGATCCTTGAGACCTTCAAGTAGGGACAAATTATCTTCTACAACCAATATTTTAGGTCCGGTCATCTCGATCTATACCTCAATCATTCCACATGCCGGGACGGATGTCGATGCGTAATGGGCACGAGAAAACCATCGGATGCGAATACAAGCCTAAAACCAGTGAGGGTAATTGACGATCCCCCGAATTTTTTCCTGCTGCCCGCTGAAGCGAGTTTACCTCCCAACCATCGCTCCAAGTTATAAATCTGGTGATATACCAATGCATTGTCCCTTATCTAGGTGCAGGCTTTAACCACTTAAGTTCAATCGACAAATTATATGTGGATGACACAACAGATCATCACCGGTTAAAGAACGCGCTGGACGGATAAGAGTTTATACCCCCGCCCACGTTGGGTAATTAAATACCTGGGTTCTGCCGGATCGGTTTCAATCTTGCTGCGTAAGCGACTCACTAACTTTTCAACTCGTGCGTCATCCACATCGCCCAGATAGTCTTCTCCCCACACTGCAGTAACTATGCGATATTTATCCGTCAGCTTATCCAGGCGTTCATACAGCAAAGCGAGCAAGCGAAATTCGAGATCGGTCAACACGGGAATGCGCACGCCATCCACCCAGACATCACCCGAGTCTGAATCCAGGTATATTCCCTGCGAATTGATCTCCGGTCCTCTCGATTTTCGCAACAAGAAATCTTCAAAAACAGGGGAGAATATTTTTACTCCGCGAATGAGTGACAAGTGTGCCAGATGACGGAGGTGCTGCTGCGGTAATCCAGATTTGGGATCCGTTGCCAGCGAACTCAGATGGGCTTGCTCATCCTCGGAAAGCTGTTCCCACAACTTTAAACATTCCGCCCTTGGTTGTGGTTCACGACTTACCTGCTCCGCCGCATTGTCAATTTTATAATCGGGTGAGGCGGCAATCACCTGCGCAATGGCAATTAAGAGACCCGGGTGACCACCCGCCATCGATACACAAAACGATTGTTGCTTCTCAGAAAGCGAATCGAGTTGTAATTGCTCGAGTATTAATTCCGCCTGTGCATCGTCGAGTAACGGCATAGCGTAGCAAGAACGAGAGAACAGTTCGGCGAATTCCCCCTCGATCGGGCGTCCACGCAGCACAGGAAGACCACGCAGTGTCGCGGTGGCATAAGCCAGCCGATCGCTAAATCGATCCCGCAGTGCACGCAAGTTAAGCAGCGCACGTTCGTCCAGCGAGGAATAGATCTCATCGAATTCATCAAGAAGGAGGCAGAGATCGCCTTCTAGCTGCTCACAAAGGTCACTTAAGGCCAGATTGAAAGAAAGGGAAGCAGCGAAAGCGGACTCGGCTTCCGTGACGGATTCATAGTAGTTCCGCAGTTCCTTGGCGAGATTCTCGGAAATCTGATCCGTTAATCTCTCCAGCACCGTCCGTAATACCACTTCATAGAACGCCTGGGCCGAGATCGAGACCGCGTGGTTGCAGTCGATGTAGATCAAGAAGCCGTGTCGAGCACCAGCCTTGTAAAAAACTTCCTCCGCCTTTTGTGTTGCCAGGGAACGCATGAGTGTCGATTTCCCGGAATTGCTCAATCCAGTAATCGCAACACAGTTCCCTGTTGCCAGATCTTTAAGTAATTGCTGGGCTAAATCAGTAAGTTGAATATCCATCGGCTGTATTTTCAGTAAAACGTTAAGTTAAATATAAGCAGGGTCAATCGTATATTGACCCTGCTAGATTGTCAACCATATCGACTGAAATGCAATCAACTCATTCTTGCGCCGAAGCACGTGTTCGGATGCCCCGGGCGACGAAGATTACAGCCAGCAAAACCCCTGCAAGCATGAACAAAGCCGGCAGACCTACTTCATCCGCAAAACCGGTTACCGGCAAAGCCGTAGCTGTTGGTGTTCCACCTCCGCCCCCCATCTCGGCATCGAGCGTGGCTTGGGCGGCTGCGGTTGCCGTACCCGGCTCGAGTGATGGCAAGGTGAGGAACTCCGTTGGTGTATTGGTTGGCAACACAACGACCTGAGTCGGCGTTATCGTTGGAGACGGCGCTGCAGTTTGCGCTGCCGTCGGAGGCACTGTTTCTTCCGCTGTACCCGCTGCTTCTGCGGTTTGAGTGCCGGCAACGCTCGTATTCTGCAAGGCAACCTCTGCGTTTTCCGTTGCGTCAGCCGCTTTCTCCCTCGGCGCCCACCATAACGCATAGGCCGCCAGGCACGCCATACTCAAGACCAGCACAGCCGCCAACCCCACGGCTGCCATCACGAAGGTTCGGTTGCTAGAGGATTCTTCGGGTAACAAGCCACCCACCTCAAAGTCATCTGCCATAATCCATACTCCTTACTCACCAAACCGGCAAGCGGCCTCCCGCTGGGCAATACGCCCCCAACCGGCGATGGGTCTCATTGAATCACATCCAAATTATCCACAGGAACGGAGATCACGCCACCCTGTTCCAGTTCAATTTTTGCGCTCACAGCACGCACGCCGCTCGGATAGATACTTGCCCGCGGCAACATATCACGCACTTTGCCGACTTTCCCGCGATGTGGTGCACGCAGGATTCGCACTCGAATGCCGCGCTTGATGGGAATCACCTCATTCGGCAATTCGATCGGTGCGTTCGAAGGCAGCGGAATAATAACCTCCGGGCGATTGGCTTTGTAAGGTTCCATGGGGGTCGCGTCGACCGCCACCTCTCTCCCCGCGTTACTCCGCAATATCTGAAAAGCGTCGGTGTTCATCGGTAGCTCTCCAAAACCCTCCGTGATGAGCAGTGGATAAGGCAGATCTTTCGCAACGGGTATGATATCCGAGTTTATGCTTCCCAGAATTACACCGCGCACAGAGATATCGATGGCTTGTTTTAACGGTGCGGGATGATCGCATATCCCGGCGACCAAAACCGCGCCGCGCAGCTTAATGTCGAGTTGCCCCGTCCGCAGTCTGGACGACGGATCATCACCTGCCAGGCGCATGATACCCGTATCCTGCAAGCCATTGCCCCAGATTCCCTGAACCAATGCGCCTGTGGTCTCGAGTGTTATGGTTTGAACGCCATCCGTAGCGATCACCCGACCCGGGAAACCTGCCCGTAATTCCATGGCTTCCGCCCGTACCTCGAACAAAACCCGCCCGCGTGTAACTGCCACTATTCGTCCATTTTGTGGCGCACGAATCGTTCGACGCGCAAATCCGACCGGTCCAGCGATGATCTCCCCTTTTTCAATCCGATCTCCCGGCTTATGCACCAAGTACTGTCCTACACGTCGCACGGGCACTCCCAGGCCGCGAGCGATATTCAAGAAATAATGTCGCGGGGTGGGTGCTGATTCAGCCAGAACCTGATCACCCTTGACATTATCATTCACACCAACGAGAACCGTCCCGGGAACGGGCATCAAACGTTCCCGCCGGATCGTTGTCATGGCCACAACATGAGTCACAGGTATGTGATAGGTTTTCCTCATATCTCACCACGCACTACGTTGCAAGGTTGATGCCAGACCATTATTCCATCGCCCCGATGTCCCACAGCCATTTTTGGTTGAGTTCGCGCCGGTGTGCCGGATCTTTGGAAAGTTGCAACGGACGCCCACGTCCGTCAACGACCAGGCCAACGACACCCCCTGAAACACGGATCGTTCCTGCTTTTCCAGGACCGCCAAACCCAACGTCGATGCCCCGTTCAGGCCGAATGGTAAGCCTGCCTTGTTCCCCCTGGGACAACGGGATTCGTACCAGTTGCCCTTTTCGTACCTCGCCGGAGATCTCTTCACCACCGTCCATTCTCTCGAGCTGCAGACTGAGAATACGGCGGCCACGTCGAGATCGACCCACGGGTGAGACGATCGTTCCCAAGCTGATATAACTGCCGGTTTCTAAAACTTGAACTGTCGCAACCGGCAACTGGCCGGCGGCTACGCCAAGGGCTGGCGTAAGGCTATTGGGATCGAGAACTAACGTGGTGATACCGGTGGGTTGAATGGCATCCAACAGCATCAAGACGGCGAATTCCGGCCGCGGGACGCCTGTCAAAACGCCACCGCTGGCGATAATGGGTTCCAAGGGTGGCATCAAGATTGAAGTACGCCGCGCACCATTCCCTGACCAACCCTGACGCGCCTTTTGCACAGCCAAACGGACGATTTCCCTGGCGAGCGCATGTTCTAAATGCAACTCCTCCAGCACGGTAGGTACCGTACGTGGAAACAGCGTCTTGTTGTGTATGTAATCCCGCACGTAGGAATCGGGCATTTCGACTGGCAGCCACCGCTTGATATCGCTAAGCCTGCCGCGTTCAAGAATGCCATCCAAAGACATACCCATACCTAAATCTGTCAGAATCGAGACATTGAGATCACCATCAAAGGCTGCTGCGACCGTCACCTGGCTGGCCCCCAAATCGATCCCCAGCACACCTTTCTCAGGACTGTATACCTGGCTCAAATAGCGTACCACCCGGCCAAATGCATCCGCTGTCAGTAAGAAGTGACCTTCTGACCACTCCACCAACTCATCAAATCCGGAAATTCGCCCAGCACGCAATTCGGCGATGCCATCCGTAACCCGTTTGCGAGTAGGAGCGATATCTTCCATCTCGAGACTTGGGCGGATATTCAAGGATGGGATGAGGGTGGCCCAATCGCCGAAGTAATCCTCGACAGCATGCACGATCTGTTGGTTTCCCGCGTAGATGATTCTGGGTTGCTGATTGATAGGCAGCAATCGGGATGCCAAGCTAACGGTTTCGACCATGCGGATAACCGAATCTCTCGCCCCGCCATCCGTTCCGCCTGCGATGAGAATCAAATCCGGTCGTGCGGACAAAATGACATCGATTTGTTCCTCATCCCTGCGTCGATCCATGAGATTGATTTCACCCACCACATCCAGGTAACTCATCGCTGCAAGACGATGCACACTTTCCATTGAAACACCGGGCATGAGGCCCACCAGAATGGTGCGTACTTTCGGCCCAGCCGTTGCCGTCGCCATAAAACGATCTACACCCTCATTTGCGCTGGCAACCGGCATGATGAGATTCTCCGATTCATCGATGTAAGTTCTCCCGGAGATTCGTTTCAACTCATCCAACACATTACGAACGCCTTCACTGATATCGAAGAGTGGCGCCCCCGAAGTCGAGGGAACTCGCCCTGTTGCGACGAGGCGATACTGGCCATCGACAACATCGAATAGGATCGCACGGGTATGCACATTACCGACATCGACCGCCAAAATGGTCTCTGAGTCCAGATTCGAGCTCATGCACCCACCAACATATTCGCCAGCATAGACAAGACGTCTTTCAGGAATTGAAAACGCTCAACCAGGATAACGATCGACGATGCAAGCGCACCGGCATACATCGCACCAAATGTCGCCGCGATGAAAAATTTGCCAACTGTGGCCAGTACACTCGCCATTAATGTTCGACGCGCTTCCCCCGAAAGCTCGCGTTTGGCGCTGAATCGAAAATACATCAATGTGCTAATGGTGGCGATAAGCATCAAGACCACATCAAAAACCCGCCCGATGCCCGTTTCACCCGTCAGAGGTGCTTGGACATTGGGATCGAGCGTTTCCATGGCACCTAACGATTGCGGGATCAGCGTCCCTGTGATTCCACCTCCCACAACGACAGCCGCCCCAACTCCAACAAGGATCGCCATCGGCAAACCACCGTAGCGAGCACCGCCTGGGAAAATCTTCAACGCCAAAAGTAAAATCATCAAGCAAGGGATCAGAAAGTAAATAATGTTGACCGAATCCCCGAAGAGCTCCGTTAAACTTTTATTAAACATCGGTGAAAAAAGGCCTGGCACCAACACACTGTGCATGGCAACAGCGCCAGCGTACCCAGTAGCCACACCGATGAAAATATAGGTCGCCAGGCGAAAGAGAAAATTATCCCCGAGGATGTAGGTCAGCACCATCACGGTGAGCAAGGCGGCGATAATTGTGCCGATCAAATCAAGACCGCTGAGCTCAGTCATTCACTCTTCCTTTGGAAATTTTCAAACCCAGCCGCCACAATCTTACACCGAGACCATACATCCCACCCACGAGTAAAATCAACTGGACGGCAAACACACCAAATCCAAAAGCATCCCATTTATTCCCAGCCGCATCGGTTTGTCCATTGTTGCTTCTCTCGTAACCGACTGCAGCCGGCATGCCAGTGAGAATTCCCTGGATCTGCGGGTTCGTGGATTCGTAGTACGGCCGCACCAACGGTTCCGCGCCTGCACTCAAAATCATCACCAGCGGTTTGCCTTCCATCCAATCCGGTGCCTGCTCGGCCCAGGTGCGCGCATTTTCCGGGCCAGCGGTGATAACCGCAACCATGCTGAAATCAGAGAGTTTCTTGACGCTTTCCAGGAGTTTGGACTGCCAAACCCTCTCAACGGAGTCCGTTTGTATGCCTTCCTGAACTTGAGAGTCCTGCAGGGTTTCCGGGATTTTGAAGCCCTTCGGTATGGCACTTCGCGGAGCGGCCGCGAAGACCTGAACGGCCGTTGGGCCACCCGATAAATATCCAAGGTGGATGTAATCGGTCCAATTCTCGCCGTAATTGCTGAGAAGTGCCTCGGCCAATGCAGGGCCCGTGGGGGTGGTCGATAACGTTGCGATGGGAACCCCTCGCCTGACAAGATGTTCCAAGAACGGACCTGCTATCGTACTGAGTTCACCGTTGTACCCGGGTGGATAATCGAACACAACAAGTGCCGGTGCATTCACAGGAAGATTCTCAACCACGGAATAAAACCGGGAGAAATCATAATCCTGGACGAATATCTTGGAGAAAACCCCGAAAAATATTGAGGGTAAAAACGTTGGCATTGCCACGCTCAACACCAGGATGATGCTGATAACCCATCGGAGGACCGGCATGCGTGATCTTGCGGGTTGGATTGGTGGATGCTCTCGTTCCTCTTCGATGAGAATCTGCTGCAATAGTTCAGCTTGTGCGAATTGGCGTTCCGTAACCTCGAGACCTGGGGAACCGATTGTGGCCGCACGCGGCATCGCCACAACGGGTTCTGCCATGAGAACACCCCGCAACCCGGCCAGCGGACCAGCCGACTCCACAGCTTGACTATCCACGGATTCCACGTCCACGACCGAACGAAAGCTATCGACCGGACGCATGGCCTCCAACCAGGAGGGCAACGTTGCCGGCGCCAGTGCGGCATCATCGACAATTTCTCCCGGAACTGGGCCTGCGTGAGGGTCTTTCATGTCCGCCAGCCAGTCCGGCAAGTCGATGTCATCGAGACTTAGGTCGGCACCACTCGAATCAGCCGCGGGAGGTTCCTCATCCGGGATTAATGCAGCGGAAATGGGAGATTCGACAGGTTCGGGGATTTCCGGAACATCCAGATCCAGCTCGACACCCGGCCCAAAAATACGTTCTTCCGCCGTCATTGCCGGAGGACTTTCGACTTCCTCAGTCTGTTCCACGATCTCCTGCGGCGGCAAATCCGGGTCACCCGGTTCCAGCCAATCTAAAGCCGTTTCGCTCGAAAGATCCTGTACCTGTTTCGCACTTTCCCACGGCATCTCGGAGGACTCAGCCGGCTCTTCGGCATCGGGCCACTCGAATTCGAGTGCATCGGAATAATCCGCCGGTTCTCTCGTATCGGACGCGGCGACCGCACCCACATCTTCCGAAACCGATTCGGATGGAGCTTCTATGGAATCCACCCAGGGTGCTTCAACTTTCGAGGCTTCATGGCTGATAGGGTCAGAATCTTGCGGGGAATCAAACGCCGCAAGCGCCGGAAAGGCATCACCCTCAGCAATTGCAGATGGTCCTTCCTGATCTCCGGTCTCTTCTACTGCAGGTTCATTCCAAGCTGGTAGGGAAATTTCCGGCGTCAGCTCGTCGGATTCCAAACCCAGATCGTGATCGGAGGCCTCCATCTGCCCCATGAGGCGAGCAGAAATATCCGTATCCCCTGCCTCGGCCCCAGTGTCTGCATCGAAACCAAGACGAGATCGCCAATCTTCCTCATCCATTCCCGCCGATTCGGGTTGCGCGGTGGGATCATCTGCTTCACGTTGTCGAATGCGTGTCAGCCAATCCGGAACCGCACCATCTTGCGTATCGCTGAAAGCTTCGGGCTCAACGGATGAAGAAGGTTCAGGCATCCGATGCGCCTCGGATTCCTGCTCAGCTTGCTGACTCTCTTCTGGAACCTGTGAATCGCGCAAGCGCCCAAGCCAATCCGGAGTCGCATCGGGGGTTAGAGCTTCCGCTTCCGCTTGCTCTTCCTCCTTGGCAGCTGGCTCAGCCACGCCACTACGCATGCGTGACAACCAATCCGTTTCCTGTGACGCTCCACGATCTGCCTGTGGTTCCGGCGTTTCACCTATATCGCCTGGCGGTTCGACAGGACCTCCACTCGCGACCAGAGGTTTCAAGCGTGCCTGGCAGGAAGAACACACTTCCGCATCTTCAGGGTTGGGCTGGCTGCACATCGGACAGCGAATTTCTGCCATATACTCAATCCCCGTACGGACGATCGACGGCCAATAAAACCCGCAAGCCGGTGACAATTGCCCCCAAGGCGACGCCCAACAATATTCCCCGTGCCCCTCCCGATGCCAGAACCTGGACCAACCAATTCCGCAGCCCTGTAAATTCCTGGATCACTTCGTCGCTAAATAATGGCAATGGCACTGTGCCCAGAAGAACCAAAAACGCCGTGCCGACAAAAACCATGCTGGTCCAATCCCGTTTTTGAGACACGAGCCGGAATCCTGCCACAGCGAGAGAAATCGCCAACAAGGCCATCAGACTGGTCTCGATGGGTAGGTGGATATAGTTGAAAATCATGGCCATGATTTCATTATCGACACTGATAAAGCCAAACACGATGGTGACGAACAGCGCGACCATCAACAAAATGCTGTAGGGCCAGCCCGGCTCCATATCGCGAACCTTAATGAAATGCACGTAAAGGATATTGATGATCCCCAGAATCAATGCCCAGGCGGCAATCAACACCGCCCAACGCATGAGCAGCAAACGCATGGCGACAATGATTTCAATCTCGATAAAATATCCCAACAGCACGAAGAGACCTGAGACACCCGCCACAACGGCCCAGATGAGGTGCGTACCCACTTTCATGAGAACGCCCCAATTGTTCGCAGGATCGTTCCAGCTAAAATGGCCCCAATAATGATCATGCGTACCAAATCCTGGATGCGCAACCCGGCACGGTGTATTGGATGTTGATCGAGATAAGCGCCGGCCGCGAAAAGCTCTTCGCCGATGAGTGGATCCTCCGCTGTAGCATAGATCAGGGCTTGTGACTGTACATCATCCGTTCCAGCCAGGCTGAAAGTCCGCTGCCGGTTGCCAAAATCCACTGCCAGCGCCCCTTCGTAACCGAATGAACCGGCCAAAACGTTAACCGATACCTTTTCCGTATCTAACAGTACCGGCAGATTGGCGATGTACGAAAAAGGTGTAGGACCGAGCATCCGGCCAGCGTCAGGGCTGTACGCTTCGCTTGCGTTGATCCGATTGTAGGTTGAACGGAGTGTATCCTGCGCCAGGAGCGCCATTGCCGCGTCCCCCGCGGTTACGACAACAGGTCGATCACTGGCAGATGTCATCTCAGCAATCTTCGAGACCATTACCAGTCCTGCCAGTGCAGGCGCACAATCTGAACCGATCACCGAACCGGTCCCCAGAGATACATGAACGCGTTCCCCGGCTTCGACGGCTCGCTCGATTGCTACTCCTAAATCATCATATCCAGGTATTGGACGAAAAACTGCAGGCCAGCGTCTCCCGATCGTTGCATAGACGATGATGCCACCGATAAAGAGGGCCAAGACCACCATCCCCACGAAATTCAACGATCTCCCTCCTCCCGCAAACGATAGATGAGATCATCCACCTGATCGGGATCTTCCAAAAGGCGAGCAAAATCCTGGATCGAATCATTGCGTGCGCCCAAAATTGGATCAAACATATACAGCATTTGGGCGCCGATACTCGCCAAGGAGCGAAATGTCTCGAGAAATCCAGCAGCTACGAATCCCAGGCCGAAATGTCGAAGCCAGTTTGCGGCACGTTCGGAAGTACTGCGCTCGTTATTCACCTACGCGCAGTATAGCATATCCCGCGCGCGCAGGAAACATTGTTCCTTGAAACCGTCATTTCCGCAGCCAGCCTCCACCCGAAGCAGGATTCTAGTACCGCGCTTGGGGTCGGTCAAGCATGCCGCACAGACTGACTGTTGGCGGCTGATATTCAGCCTTGAGTGGAGACTTTAGGCAGAGAAAGTTGCTTGCGTCTCTTGAGAAAATAGAACGTTTGTGCTATTATATATCTGGTATGGATGCATTGGATAAGTTGACCTTTTCTGTACAAGCGATGACCTTCGAAGCCGAAGGTAATCACCAAAAACCCTTGACCCACGAAAGAAGAAGCCGAGGATTTACTCCGGCTGAGTTGCGACAAAAATATGGCGACAAATGGGACAATCGCGAAGTCCATATCGATGGGAGGACCATTCCCGTCACAAATGCCGTCTTATCCGGCAGTAAGCGGATTCCCCTTCTAAAAGCCATGCTCAGCACAGTATGCGAACGAGACTGCCACTACTGCCCCTTCCGTGCCGGCAGTGATTTTCGTCGTGTCACATTTACTGCGGACGATATGGCCCGGACATACTACAAATTGTTCCAACTGCGTGCTGTCGAAGGCATTTTTCTGTCTTCAGGGGTTGTTCGAGGGGGTATTTGCACTCAATCGAGATTGCTGGATACGGCTGAGATCCTGCGGCACAAACTCGGCTACCAGGGATACCTGCATTTAAAAATTATGCCGGGAGTCGAACGCGATCAATTAATTCGGGCAATGCGTTTGGCCGATCGTGTCTCCATCAATCTCGAAGCTCCCAACCAACTTCATCTTTCGCGAATCGCACCGATGAAGCAATTCCACGAGGAATTGCTGCAATCGCTGGTATGGATAGATGAGATACGTCGAAATCGCGATCCCAATCAAGGATGGAATCAACGTTGGCCATCAAGCAGCACACAATTTGTCGTCGGGGCCACAAATGAAAGCGATCTGGATATTCTCAACCTAGTAGAAAGTTTATTTCATCGTGTTGGTCTGGCGCGTACCTATTTTGAAGCTTTCGATCCGGTGCCTGGTACCCCATTAGAAAACCACCCGCCCACAAACCCGCTGCGCCAACATCGCCTCTATCAGGCATCTTATCTGATACGGGATTACGGTTTCGATTTCGAGGAAATATCCTTCACCAGGGATGGATTTCTACCCATCGACTGCGACCCAAAACTCGCCTATGCGCAAACCGCGCTGGCCGAGGCACCCGTGGAGATCAATCGTGCCGATCGAGAAGTTCTGCTGCGGGTACCCGGTATCGGCCCGAAGGGCGCAGCATCGATTCTCAAAACGCGGAAGTATCAAATTTTCCGAGAATTGGGGGACCTGCGTAAAATCGGTGTTCTCAGCGAACGCGCTGCCCCCTACATCACACTTGATGGCCAAAGGCCACCTACCCAACTCAAGCTCCTATGAGGATTATTTGACGTAATTGGCACGTCCATAATGTTTCCATCTTTCGATTTTCAGAAGAATAGGGGATATTCCACACGACTCTCTCCATCATTTCCTCTTGTGGTCGGTGATGTCCTTATAATGCTGTAAAAATAAGCGGCGTGAGATATCCTTTGGTTTATCACAAAACCACTGCCCTTACGGGCGGAAAGGAATCCCACGCCATGAACAGAATACCACCAAGTGAACGGATTCAGAAACAAA
>DAOUDW010000004.1:0-3491 GCA_034430895.1 Anaerolineales bacterium
GCTCGTATGGAGTACGCCCGCAGCGAACAAGCTCGATCATTTTCCTTCGAAATTCTTCCGGATATGGAGGACGTGTTCTTGGCATTGTGAACTCCTTTCATATAGCATAAAGGTGTCCACGAAATTGGGTCAACTCCAACCAATCGACTAGACTGCACGAATCTGAAACTAATGTAGAATAAGAGTCCATTGAGTGCAGCCTATGCTGTTGGCTGTGCGAGTATCGAATATGGGTATTGGTGAATATAGTGGACACCAAGTATAAGGTTCTTTTACTGGTCTTGAGTATTTCAGCGCTCATTTGCTTGGGGTTAACAACGTTACCTGTCCAAGCATTTCTTGATATTCAACGTCAGGTGCCTTTAACAGTGAAAGCGCAACAAGCAAAACTCGCAGGTTTCGATTCACTGGTTGAGAAAGCGCAAGAGGATGGCTTTGTACGATTAATCATTGGAATAAATGTATCCTTCAAACCCGAGGGTGAGCTACATAGTGGATTGAGGCGATATGTACAACGTTTCTTTATCTCCAGAGCACAAAACCAAATTGCGACACGCCTTCGGGCTTTTCGAGCTAAGGTGGTGTGGGATTTCGAATTCGTTCCCTACATGATTGTTGAGGTAGATGCGAATGGATTAGCGGACTTAGCAAGCAATCCGATTGTTTTCAGTATCCAGGAAGATCTTCCACAAGCGCCTCTACTATTGGAAAGCGTTCCATTGATTGGCGCAGATACAGCTTGGAATCTCGGGCATTCTGACAGCGACCAAACCATCGTAGTTTTGGATACAGGTGTTGAAAGCTCGCATGAAATCCTCGATGGAAAGGTGATCGCTGAGGCTTGTTTTTCAGCAACTACAGGAGAAAAGGATCGATCGACTTCATTGTGTCCGGATGGATCGAATCAGCAAATTGGGGCGGGAGCAGGTGTCAATTGCCCCGATGGAATCTCTGGATGTACCCACGGCACACTTGTTGCTGGGGTCGCTGCCGGAGATGGTGTGGCGGTTTCTGGTGTAGCGAAGGATGCGGATATTATCTCTGTGCAGGTATTCTCCGAATTTACTGACCCGACGTGCTTAGACTACAACATGTCGAGTCCCTGTGCCCTCTCGTGGATCTCGGATCAGATCGCCGCGCTGGAATGGATCTACACGATCCATTCAGACTATAACATCGCTGCTGTTAACATGAGTCTGGGTGGAGGCAACTACTCAGAATATTGTGATGGGGACGCCCGGAAACATTCGATCGACAATCTGCGTTCGGTGGATATCGCTACGGTTGTCGCCGCGGGGGACGATGGTCTTCGAGAAGCAGTTGACGCGCCGGCGTGTATTTCCTCCACGGTCAGTGTGGGCAGTACGACGGATGAAGACACGCTGCAGGCTTCCTCGAATGTGTCTTCCTTCTTGTCTTTGCTGGCGCCCGGAGAAGCCTTCGGCACCTCGGTTCCGAACGATGGTGATGGAAACATCGCCGGCACTTCAGTGGCTGCAGGGCGTGTCTCAGCTGCCTGGGCTCTGATTCGGTCAGAGCAGCCAACAGCTTCTGTGGATCAAATATTATCTGCGCTGCAAACGACTGGCCTCCGGTTAAACGATACCCGTAGTGATGGGGTGATCACCAATCTGCCTCGCATTCAGATGGATATTGCCTTGGCTTCGTTCGACTCGCAGACAGCGGTTTCGGTTGAGCCACCGGCGGCCGAGATATCTGCTACACCAACGGCTGTCGAGATTCCAGCAGCATCTTTTAGTTACGCCATTGCCTCGGATATGCGTTACTATGCAGGATCGGGGGAATACAACACACCTTCCTATTTTCGGGGGGCAGTGGAAGCGATCGGCGAATGGGGCGCCACAGATTTCATGATCATTCCTGGAGACATGGATCATCCCACATATGCCGATTGGACGATCGATACCTACATCGGGGATGACTATCAATGGTATCCCGTCGTCGGGAATCACGATCTAAACTGGAATGTCCTATCCTGGATCATGGCATACGACAAAGGCGTTATAAACCCCGGTCCTTCCGGGTGTCCGGATACGACCTATTCCTTTGATTACGAAAATGCACATTTTGTGATGCTGAATGTTTACTGTAACCACATTGGACCTCGGTCGACCGATGGGGACATCAGCGATCATCTCTATGATTGGCTTGCTGCCGATCTGGAAGCTGCAGACAAAGCGCATGTGTTTGTCTTCGGCCACGAGCCAGCATACCCGCAGCCGGATGCGGAATCCGGCAGTGTACGGCATGAAGACAACAGCCTGAATGCTTATCCTGAGAATCGAGATCGGTTTTGGCGTTTACTGGATGAATACGATGTGGCCTTCTATGGATGCGGCCATACACATGGGTTCAGCTTGACTCAAACCGACGGCGTTTGGCAACTAGATGCCGGGCATGCCTCCGGGTTGGGTTATTCAAACAGTCCGAGTACGTTTATTATCATCACCGTTTTTTCCGATTACGTCCAATACGAGGTATACCGGGATGACGGAGAAGGCGGTGAATACCAACTGTACCAACGTGGCAACCTGTATTGAAGGTTCACCCCCTGTAACGTCATCACACATTGTCGCAATTCCTCCAGGTTTCAACGGATGGTTGATTCTACGTTGATGTAGATTCTTGCGACGAAAATGTCCTGTCAAATTAAACATCGGGTAATGTTAGAATCCCTCAAATCGGTTATTTGGAAATTGTTATCTGTGATCGAATAATATTCGATAGTTCGATTGAGTATCGTGGAGTGAGTCCAATATGCCAGAACGTTCAAATGGAGAATCATTACCTGCATCTCCCTCGACAGCCACCTCGTCGACTCGGTTTTTTCTCATCACGCTTTTTATTGGAATCCTGATGGGTTTGGTGCTTATGGGTTTGTTTGGATATGGTTTGTATTTCTTTGGTTATGTAACAATGGCAGATGATGCCTCGGCCACTGTACATGTAACGGAAGTGAAAGTCCCTGTTTGCCCCACTTGTGAGCCGACTCCGGCAGCGTCAAATATCATTGTGGTAACGCCTACCATGGATGCAACGCAGAAGGCTGATGCTACGGCGACCACGGCCTGTGAGTTGTTTAACGATCAATATCCGGAAACGCCCTGCCCGATTTTACCGATGCCATAATGATCAACATTGAAATAAGGCTTCGGATGATACGGCGGTGGTTTAGCGATAAGAACTAAGAAAAAATATCGGAGTTTCTAGAGGCCTATAATGATTTCGAGATCAACAGTGCGTAATCTATTTGGATTAGCAAAAGCATCGATCCCCAGTGATTTATCCATATTGGCCTTCAGATCACAAGATTCAGGAAATTGGATCTAAATGCACGTCATCGAACCACACGGTACCCCCGGCTTTACCGTAGAGCAAAGCGATTACCATGCGAGTATATGGTTTTGCTGTAATAAAATTCAACTCATGATGTTCCCAACCATGCGTACCGGTATTGAAGTTGATACGGA
>DAOUDW010000005.1:0-19257 GCA_034430895.1 Anaerolineales bacterium
CTCACTAAGGCCAACGGAATACCGGCAGCAGATCAAGACCTTCCGCTTGAAGTACATATTTCTGGCCGGGAAGATCATCAGAACAGCAAGGAGTGTGGTGATGAAGCTCTCAGAAAGCTATCCATATCGAGAGATTTATAAACAAAGTCTGTCTGGATGAAATGTATCTCGACATGCCCTAGCTTGTTTTACCATTTAAGTGAAACAGGAAAAATCGTATCGCATATTCGGATTGGTGAGATGGATCGTTGAAAAATGATCGAAAATGACGAGAACGACCTATACTCAAGCAAGACCAATCAATCATGATCGCCTGTTTAGAGGAAAATCATTACGACGTGGAATCACGGCTCTATCGTATTTTCTAGGAAAGATCTCTATTTTCGGAGGAGGAAAGCATGGAAAAGCCTCGTAGCTGGAAAACTGTTGTCGTCGTTGTTATCTTAGCTCTCATAACAGGCACGATCTCTGGACTTTCGGCAGGTGGTTTGATCATACATCGTATTAGCACTTTCTTCGGGGTCACATTGTTTGCATGGGTTGTGTACGGTTTTATAGCCGTTGCCATGACCAAATAGGCTTACTCAGGCATCAGAGTAACAGCCTGCCGATTTATGACAGTCAGGGGTTGGCAAAGGGCCAACAACAGTCGCTGCACCCGACCCGCGCGGGTGTTGGAGACCCTCATTGCTGCCCTCAAGGATGATAGTACGGGGTTCAGGAGCGAGCCGCCGATGCCCTGTGGAAGCTGGGTTGAACTAATGGGAAGAGATGACAATTACAGATCAATTAATCATATACGGTCTCAAGGCTTTCATGACATTATCGATAATTTTCCGGATATGAAGATGGTGAATCAGCAAACGGCCAATTGGAGCCAGACCGAAGCCTATGATGTGACGGAAAGCCTGCTCCAACAATACTCTGATATTGATGGCGTGATTTGTGGTAACGATACGATGGCTTTAGGCGCCATGGCAGCCATCAAAGATGCAGGCCTGGGCGATGTCATTTTTGTAGGTTTTGACGGCAGTGACGAAGTGATAATGTCCATAAAATCCGGCGGGATCAAGGCCACCGTAATGCAGCCAAGTTCGAGGCCTATATGCTTGTTGAATAGCTTTCCTACAACAGTATATGGTTGTTCCCACACGAGTCTGGGGTCCAGGGTTGAAGTATTCTCGGGGTCTATTGCGGTCTGCTTGGCTTAAAGCCGGTAGGAGCGGCCAAGCATTTTTAATACTTTTCATTCGGGAGTTTTATAAAGCATAAGTTGGCCGTTCAACCAACTTATGCTTTAGGTGGCACAAAATGTGACTTAACCCGTAATCTTGCCGGGCTTCGTACCATTTATTGCCGTTTGTTCAGAATTTTGCCCTGTAATTCCACCCCAGCGATGATCGATTTGCACGATAATATTGCCGATTGTGAAAATTAGTAGCAGGTTTGTGAAGACTTAACTTAACCAATTTAATACGGGTGGATTAAAATCACTTAGGGGGCTTGATACTTGATCCAACCGGACGAGGTTTTTCCCCCCTCTAGTTAATATTTTCCTGTAAGGGGGAAAAACTATATCCATTATGAATTCTATTGCTGTCTCACTTGAACAGACATACATTTTCGGCAATGTTTATGAGAAAAAAATCGAGTGGATTCTGACCAGAATCTTTACATAAATTGTTGCTGCATAACGTGACCGTGTGTGAAATTCCAGCATATCGTGGCCTCAGCGGCAAAACTATGCTCCCAGAAACATCAGGACACTTTTCAGACGCGAGCCAGCATAATCAACAGGAAAACACCCCAGCATGTGCCCCTCAGGAAATTCATTCTGGTAAAATGCCTTGATGATCCTGTTTCGATTATTGCCCATGCTGCGTATCGGCATCACCCTCCTTTTCATCAGCTTGTCGTTATTTCTTCCGCGCTTGCTGCTGCGTTATCGATATGCGGATCGTATCCTTGATCCGATGGAGGCGCCATCCCGACCAACTGCGATCGTACTTGGAGCGGGGTTAAGACGAGATGGAAAACCTACGACCGTCCTGGCAGACCGAGTCCGAACGGCTGTCTCGCTGTATCAAGCGGGGAAAGTAAGCACGCTTCTTATGAGCGGATCGATTTCGGCCGGAAAGGACGAACCGTCTGCCATGCGAGCGCTGGCCTTGGAGCTTGGTGTTGCAGATAAGGACATTCTCATCGACAGCGAAGGCGTTCGCACCTTCGAGACCTGTCTGCGTGCGGCGGAAATCTTTGGTATAAACCAGGCGCTTGTCGTCACACAGAGATTTCACCTGCCCAGAGCATTGGCGCTCTGCGAGGCTCATGACGTTGACGCGATTGGCGTAAGCGCAGATCTTCGCACATACCGCGCAATCGCTTTTTGGAATTTGAGAGAGGTTCCAGCCAGCATACGTGCCTTATGGGATGTGTACAAACACAACCACATCAACAAGCAGATTCCTGCAGAATTAAAATCCCAGAAGCCTAACTGTGGATGAAATAATGGAACGTCACGAAGCGTTACAATTATTGCATCGATATGTAAAAAATGAATCATTACGCCGTCACATGTACGCCGTTGAAGCTGCAATGCGTGATTATGCATTGCGTTTGAACGACGATCCGGAAGAATGGGGCTTGGCCGGACTGCTCCATGATTTTGATTGGGAAATCCATCCAAGCCTTGATAAACACCCACAAGATGGCGCTCCGATCCTCCGTCAACATGGCGTTCCGGAAAACATCGTGCGCGGTATCTTAAGCCACGCAGATCACACAGGCGTACCGCGGAAAACCCAGATGGATTGTGCGCTGCACGCATGTGATGAAATTACAGGCCTCATTACTGCAGTTGCACTTGTGCGGCCTTCGAAATCGATCCTCGATGTTCAAATGCGATCCATTCGAAAGAAATGGAAGGCTTCACACTTCGCCGCGAATGTGGATCGCGAGGAAATCGCAGCCGCCGCCGAAGAACTTGGTATAGATCTATGGGAACACGTGCAAAATGTTCTCGAGTCGATGCAAACCATTGCATCCGATCTCGGATTAGCAGGTCAAACGCAGTAAAATCGTGGGGGAAGCGTTGGGAAAATACGCCTTGGGCTCTTGCTTCGCTGCTGGTATAATGCCACGGTCTGTCAAAGGATAGAAGCGAACGTAACGATGACTAACTCAACTGAAACCACATCAACTGAACCAACGATTTGTCGAATATGCGGTAGTAAATTGGGTCCATCTGCGACGCGCTGCGTTGTCTGTGGAACGCCGATTGGTGCCGAAGGAGACCCACGTTTTTCTGGTGGTTCTCAAATTACGCTCTCACTACCGTTGGCAATCGGCTTGCTTGCATTCTTCACATTTCTCGCTGCAGGATTGACTTTCGCCGCGACACGGCTCGTGGGAACTTCTCCCAGCGAAGAACAAGATACCACACCGACGAATACACCCACTATTACTGCGACGCTGGAGGCCACCCCAACCAATACGGTTGCTCCACCCCCGACACCATTACCCACCATTGAGTACACCGTAATCGCCAACGATACCTGCAACGCTCTTACCGTGCGATATGATGTATCGTTTCAGTCTATCCTTCAAGCCAATCCAGGCCTGACTAACGATTGCATTCTCTCCATAGGTCAAAAAATATATCTTCCACAACCGACACCCACAGCTTCTCCTGAACCGATTCCGACACTTCCGCCAGACGAAGCCACCCGAGCGGCCTGTGAAACCATCGAACACGCCGTTGAAGCGAACGATACGTTAAGCGGCATCGCAATCAACTACAATGTAGATATTGGCGCCATCCTGGATTACAACGGATTGAATAACGAAACGGTGTTTCTCGGCCAGAAACTCATCATCCCACTTTGTAAACGCTTGCCCACTCAGGGGCCATCCCCGACAGCCACGGCGCCGCCACCTCATCCTGCGGCGAATCTGCTCCTTCCACAAGATGGCGCCGCATTCACCCTGACGAACGATACCATCACGCTGCAGTGGGCTTCTGTTGGTGTTCTGCGGGAGAATGAGATTTATGAAGTAGTCGTAGAAGACATCACCGAAAGTTCGGGGACGCGCCGCATTGTCGGTTATGTCACCGACACGAAATACATCGTACCGACTTCATTCCGACCACAGGAAGCATTGCCACACATCATGCGCTGGTCGGTCCGGGTTGTCCGCAAGGTGGATCAGACAGAAGAAGGTGAGCCCATTTATGAATCAGGCGGCGAAGAGAGCCTTAAACGCGTCTTTACCTGGTCGGGCGCAGCATTAGAAACGACACCGGAGCCATGAGAAGGTTCTACAATTTGGAAACAAACTTCAAGGCGGGTTTTCACCCGCCTTTCTTCTTTTTTTTACCCAGCAGCGTATCTTGTATACAGTATTCAGGAGATTGGGTTTGCCAATTTCACCCCAACGCAAGTGCCTCGATTGTTTTCCGCACACGAGAGACCGATGCTTCCAACGCGCTGAGTTCCGATCTATTCAAGTCATATTCGATAATTTGCTCCATCCCACCTCTTCCGAGTTTTACGGGCACCCCAAAGAATATATCGGTCAATCCGTACTCCCCATCCAGATAAGCGGAAGCGAGAACAACTTGTTTACGATCAAGAAGAATCGCCTCGACCATCTGCGCCAAAGCGGCCGAGGGCGCATAAAACGCGCTCCCTGACTTTAGCAAAGAAACGATCTCCCCCCCTCCTTTTCGTGTCCGCTCAATAATCGCTTTCAACCGCTTCGGCCTCATGACCTTGTCCAAGGGCACACCAGCGACGTTGGAATGTCGTGTGAGAGGAAGCATATCATCTCCATGACCACCAAGCACGTAGCAATGAACATTCTGCACGCTGACATTCAATTCCATTGCCACGAAAGCACGCATGCGCGCTGAGTCCAGGACGCCCGCCTGGCCGATCACCCGCTCGCGGGACAAACCGCCCTTCTTCATGGCCAGGTAGCTCATCGCATCGAGTGGATTGGTAAGAACGATATAGACCGCATTTGGTGAAACACGGATCGAACATTCCACTGCGCTGGTTACAATTTTCCTGTTGGCCGCCAAGAGATCGTCGCGGCTCATACCCGGTTTTCTCGGAAGACCTGCTGTAATCACAACCACATCCGAATCTGTAGATTCCTCATAACTATTCGATCCAACGATGTTCACATCCGAACCGATGATCGGCAACGCCTCCATCAGATCGAGCGCCTTCCCTTGAGCAACACCCTCGACAATATCGATCATGACGATGTCTGCGATCTCTCGTTTCGCCAGCCAATGAGCTGTCGTAGCACCCGTTTGTCCAGCGCCTATGATCGTTACCTTCGCCATTTAACCTCCCGACACTCGTTTTCAGATGGCCTTGATAACATCAGTCCGATGCGTTCGGGGTCGCAAACCACATCCGGTCCGTGTGGCGATCGGGTTTCTCCAAATCGAAAAACGCATTCTCAACATGAACCCCCTCCCCATCCTCGACCTGACCAACAACCCACATCACAATCCCCTCTTCTTGCGCGCTTGAAAGGAATGAATCCAGTTCTTGTTTCGGCACAGACAAGATCAATCCGCCCGAAGTCTGGGCATCGAACAACAACGTCTGATTCTCTTCATCGATGGATTCAGCGAACGACACACGATCTCCGAAATAAGTACGATTATCGATACTTCCACCAGGGAAAGTCCACGATTCGGCATACGAACGAGCGTTGGAGAGAAATGGAATCTCGGGCAAGAAATATCGTAAAGCGACCTTTGAAGCCTCTGCAAGTTCCACACTATGCCCGAGCAAACTATAACCCGTCACGTCGGTCGCAGCCCTAACGCCATGCCGCCTCGCCAGCGCTGCTGCAGGACCATTCAAACGAGACATCCAATTGACAGCTTGCTGCACATCCTCCTCATTTGCCCTGCCATTTTTTAATGCCGTTGTTGTCACACCAATGCCCAATGGTTTCGTCAAAACAAGGACATCCCCCGATCTGGCTTTCGTTTTGGTCATCAACTCTTCTGTGCGGCCGATGCCGACAGCTACGAGACCATACTTGGGTTCGGCATCTTGAATACTATGCCCTCCTGCAACGACGGCACCCGATTCACGCACCTTTTCTGCACCGCCACGCAAGACTTCCGAAAGGACTTCACGGGGAAGATTTGCGGGAAAGGCGGAAATGTTCAGCGCCAAAATTGGGTCCGCACCCATGGCATACACATCGGAGAGTGCATTTGCAGCTGCGATTGCGCCGTAATCATAGGCATCATCTACGACCGGCGTAAAAAAGTCCGTGGTAATGACAAGCACTCTTTCATCGTCCAGACGCCATACAGCCGCGTCGTCAGGTTCACCCAAACCGACGATCAAATCCGGGTATGCCTCGGAGTGAAATATCGCTTGCAGTGGCTGCAGAACCTGCGCCAGCGTCTCTGCGCTTAGCTTAGACGCTCAACCTGCGCAAGATGAAAGACTGGTCAAACGAATTTGACGACCAGAACTTCCACGTTCGTGAGCCGGCATTTCTTCCATCATCAACAGCACTCGTCCTTGAACCATATCGTTACAGAAATCTGACGATATCAGATTTTTTCAGTCGGAATTTTAGACTTTGGCACTGGGGATGTCAACATTCCGCATCACCTGCTATTTTTTCGGCAGCATGGCTGAGAATAACCGGCAATTCGGCGATTGCCTTCGCCAATCTCGTTCCATGCCACGTGACCAAACGCCCATCGATTTGCATGACATTTCCTGTTCGTACGGCGGACGTCGAAGCTAAAATCTCCTTGATTTCATTAACATCTGCGCTGGAAAATTCGTAAGGCTCGCTGGGTATCAAAACGATTTCAGGATCGTGCTCGATAATCTCATGCGGAAGGATGCGCGGATAACGAGTATCACGTTCACCTGTATCTTCGCCTTCTTCCTGCCCTAAATCCGCCATCAGTGGATATTGACGCTCTCGGGATTCAAAGATATTCAATCCACCACAATGCCGGAGCACACTGTGACTGTAGGTATCCCAATTGAACGTCATCCAATAAGTTCCTACGGGATCGATTTGTTCCCGCCAAATCGGGCAAAAGACACGAATTGCAGGTTGTTCCCAGGCAACTCGGGAGACCCAATCCAGCGATCTCTCCATCACGCGAATACGCTCACCACTCTGCTGTTCGACATCAAACAACCGTACCATCTTCCAGAGGATTTTGAGCGTATCTTCAACACAGCGCGTGAATGTCACCCATACACGAATACCCGCAGCCTGGATTTCTTCCACGGTAGATCGGTCGTTCTCCTCTTGATCGGCGATCACAAAATCCGGTTTCAACGCTGCTATGGCGCTCACATCACTGCGCAGGATTCCCCCAACACGCTCGACTTTCGCTGCGATAGTATCCGGCACATGGCAGTAATCGGTTACGCCAACCAGCGTCTCGCCAACACCCAGATCGATCATACTTTCGGTAAGTGATGGCACCAAACTCACCACACGAGTGGGCGCCTGGGTACCATCCAGCGGCCGAAAAGGTTCGGAAGGCCTCACGCCTCACTCCAGCCTTTCCCCAGAGCAATCACGGGTTGTGCTACGCTCCACACATCGACCTGACCCTTCGAGCCAAGTGCGAAAATGGCATCATGAGATAAGCCAATCGCGTATGCTCGTCCGTGTTCTCTAAGCCACGCACGAACATTTTCGTCCTTCATCGGTGCGTCTTGATCGGGCAATACCATCGCATCGGGAATCCAATTCAAACCCGGTTTCGTGTCTCCTTCCAATGGTGAATACACCCAAGACCCCAAACTTGCCGATATCGAACCGATGACCATGATCAAACGGTCTTTATGTAAAAAATCGGCAGCAGATTGTCCCAAACCATCGGGATCGATCTGCATAACCCAATCCAAAGCCAATCCACCAGCCAAGATCACAAATCCCGCTTTCGAAACCGCTGCGATTGTCTCCTGGTAGTTTAAATCCCATAAATCGATAATGGTTACGTCCACGCCGGTTAATGTCTTGTAATCATCGAGAAAATCATCCATATCGTCCGATGAGATCGAGCCCAGAGTCAAGCAAAGCGGTGGATAGGACAAATCGATTAGCGCAAGCATGCGCTCCAAGAGCATTGGCGTTTCGTTTCCCAATCTAGGAATGCGATTGCTGAGAACCAACCAGCCTTCAGAATCTGGGGTTCGAAATGCGGGGACGGCGTCACTCATTTTCATCCAACAACGACCATGCAGTCGCTGCAACAAGCGCCGCCGCTTGCGGCAACACTTTCTCATCGAAATCGAACTGGGGATTGTGATGCGATTTATCGAGACCTTTCTTCTGATTGCTGCTGCCCAAAAGCATATAACAACCAGGGACGGTCTGCATCATGAATGCCATATCCTCGGATGTCATCGAGGTTTCGGATGTACTCAAAGTCGCCTTCGGGAACATCACTTGTGCCACAGAGATGATCGTTTCGGTCAATTCTTGATCATTAACAACTGGCGGTGTAAGCTGCTGCAGCTTGATTTCTACGGAACATCCCATGGCGGTGGAAATTCCGGAGGCAACTTCTTCCACACGCTGCAAAACCCGGCTGCGCACTTCCGGCAGAAAGGTTCGAATGGTTCCGCAGATACTGGCCTGTTCGGGAATCACATTGAACGTCTCTCCAGCTCGTATCTTCGTCACACTCAATACGGCTGATTGCAAGGGGTCGACATTTCTCGATATCACCGACTGCAGCCCAGATATCACATGTGCGGCTGTGAGGATCGGATCGGTCGCTTCGTGTGGTATCGCGCCGTGTCCTCCCACGCCGGTAATTGTGATTTCGAACAGCTCCGCTCCCGCCATCAACGGTCCTGGGGTCAACCCAATCCACCCGACAGGTCTCTCGTTCCATAAATGAAATGCCAAAGCGTAATCTGGTTCGGGATCGGCAAGCACCCCGTCGTTGACCATACATTCAGCACCACCCAGGCCTTCTTCCGCAGGCTGGAAAACGAATTTAATACTGCCGGGCATTTGGTCACGTAGCGAGGTGAGTATTTTCGCTACAGTCATTCCAACAGCGGTATGGCCATCATGTCCACATGCATGCATCACGCCAGGGTTCGTTGAGGCATAAGGCACGTCGTTTGCTTCCTGAATGGGTAAAGCATCCATATCGAAGCGCATGAGAACAACCGGGCCAGGCCGTACGCCATCCAATCTCGCAACCACGCCTGTTTGAGCCACTTCCGTTTCAACGTTCAACGCCAATGCGCGCATCGCATCCGCGACGATCTTCGATGTGCGCTGTTCTTGGAATCCCAATTCCGGATGACGGTGAAAGTCACGACGCTGCGCGATGGTCTCTTCCTTCAAGGATTGCGCGAGTTCGAGCAGCTTAGAATACACGTCTCGTTTCCTATCGTCGCAGGTCGATGCGTTTGAACGTTTCGATGTAACGCGGAATTTCAGGCGGACTGTCGCGATCCAGCATCCGTTCACGAACTCGCTTCGCGAGTTGTTCCATATCTGCAATCTGGCTTTTATGCTCTCGCAGCGCTTTGAGCTTCAGGTCGACAAAGCGTGTGACATCAATCACTGTATCGGGTAATTGAGCCAATGCAACGTAGACTTGCTCGACCTTGTGCGGCTGCAAACCATCCGCATTAACCATTTCCGGAAAGAACAGTCCCGAACCAGCTGCCGGGAATACGGCATCAATGGTAGCCTGGCCTGCTGCGCGATGATCCGGATGATTGATGTATCGAGCTCCCGGGAAATAGTTCGTTGGATCACAAGTCACCACAATATGTGGTCGTTTGATCCGGATCGCCCGCACCAGGTCTTGCCGTAATTTCAGATCGGGGACCAGCAAACCATCAGGGTAATCTAAAAACTCGACTTCCTTTACTCCCAGAACTTTTGCAGCAGCTCGCTGTTCTTTCATGCGAAGCTTCGCCAGGGCTTCCGTGTCTGTACCAACCTCATCATTGCCCTTGTCGCCACGCGTAAACAAAAGATAACTCACATCCCAGCCAAGAGAAACCCATCGAGCGATAGTTCCACCGCAGAAAAATTCCGGATCGTCAGGATGTGCTAACATCACGAGGACCCGGACATTATCGCCTATCTCTTTATGCTGATCTTCCATCACTACCCTGATTCGCTAATAAAAGTTCATTCGCTGTTATTGAAGTTCTCACCCTGTTGTTTGGCCTTCGCCTGCAGTGCCCTGGCCTCGTCGTAGGGCTCGACCTCGTCCGCCGAGAACTCTACTTTACGTCCATCCTCCATCTGTACGATGAGTGTCTTTTTCAAAGCAAATACATCAACCACTTTGCCTTCGCCCATCGGGGTTATCACGCGTTTCTTTCGCTTTGGCAGATTTTTCCTTGCTTCAAGATATTGCTTATGTTCATACAACAGGCAGCACCGCAATCTTCCACACATGCCCGTGATTTCCTGAGGATTTAACGAAATGCTCTGTGCTTTCGCCATGCGAATCGAAATTGGATTGAATTCGTTGATAAAAAGGGAACAACATCGTTGTTCTAGCCCACAGGCACCCAATCCCCCTAAAATCTTGGCCATATCACGAGGGCCAATTTGCCGCAGTTCGATTCGAGTGTCTCGATTGGATTTTCGTAAATTGGAATGCAACTGCTTCAGGTCAACCTTCTCTTCACCTTCGACATGATACAAAAACGTCAGTCGCGATCCGTCGTAAGAATACTCCGCCTTGGCAATTTTGACTGCTTTCAAGCCCAATTTCGATACTTCTTTTCGGCAAGCTTCTACCTCATCTTGCTCGCGCTTCTTCCAGGTGCGCTGCATGACAAGTTCGCGCGCCGTTGCCCTTCGCTCCACCTGCTTCCAGGAGCCTTCGGAGGGCTTAGGCGGATTTTTCGGCTCGTTCATAATTTGGCCCAGTTCGCGTCCACGACTTGTCGAGACAATGACATACTCACCGGCTTTTACATCGGGCACATTACTCGCATCGAAATGATACAATTTCCCGATTTCATTGAATCGCACGCCCACAACCTTTGGAGCGTTCTTCTTTTTCGCCATTACATACCTCTTTACGCCATCCCTTTGTTAATAAGAAACCCACTCAACCTGTAATAAGGATTGTAATCAATTCAATCGACCGCGTACATAGAAAGAGAGCCCTGTATTTTCACTCGACGATCTCCAATGGTATATGCTTTTTCCCCTCCATGGCAAGCACACTGATTTTCGCAGCGACTTTTTCGGCTACGGCGACAAAAGCCTTCGCCGCATCTGATTCCGGGTTTTCCAACACAACCGGTTTGCCTGAGTCACCCGATACTCGAACGATCGCGTCCATCGGGACCTCTCCAATCAAATCGACTCCGGTGTCCCCGGCAAGCTTCTTCCCACCGCCGTGCCCGAATACATCCACTCGATTGCCATCTGGCATTTCGAGGTAACTCATGTTTTCGACGATACCTAAAACCGGAATGTCCATTGTTCGGAACATTTCCAAACCGCGACGAGCGTCCTCCAGAGACACATTCTGAGGTAACGTAACGATCACGCCGCCTGAGAGCGGAACCGACTGCGCAAGACTCAACTGCGCATCCCCCGTACCCGGCGGCAGGTCTACGATCAGGTAATCGAGGTCTCCCCATGCAACATCGTTGATAAATTGCTGGATGGCGCTGTGAAGCATCGGCCCTCTCCAGATGATCGGTTGATTCGGTTGGACGAGGAAGCCAATCGACATTACTTTCACACCATACGATTCGGCAGGGATCATTTTCCCGCCTTGGGGTTCGGGCATATTTTCTACGCCCATCATCGTTGGAATATTGGGGCCATAGATATCCGCATCGAGCAATCCGACCTTAGCGCCCGTTTTTGCCAATGCAACGGCGATATTCACGGCGACGGTCGATTTACCGACGCCTCCCTTTCCCGATGCAATCGCGATCGTATTCCGCATCGATTTGATGCCTTTTTCGCCAATGCGACTGTCTGCCGGTACGTCGGCGGAAAATTCAATTTCGACTTCCGAAACCCCCGCAAGCGATTCGACTGCTTCGCGGGCCTCCGCCTCGATTTGGTCTCGCAAGGGACCGGCAGGTGTTGTCAATTGGATTTGAAATTGAACCTTATCGTTTCTAATCTGTAAATCTTTGATCATGTTCAAGCTGACGAGATCTTTCTTTAATTCTGGGTCGAGAACTTTACTCAACGCAGCCAGCACGTTTTCTTTTGTTACCTTTGTCTGCTTACTCATTTTAATCTCCAAAGCATGGCTTGTAGTTCCCATCAATAACTGCCTGTGCATTATTCATGAATTCACTCACGTCTCGATAAGCACGATCATAACACTTTACCAAATTCGAATCGTCATCCCGGAATCGCATAACAGCATGTTTCGCACAGATGGTGCAGCCTCGTAAAGCGCGATACGAATTCGTATGACAATTAACACAGTTGCACATGCGGATGATGAGAAGGTTGAATGCGAGATGATCGATCGAGCCCTCTGGCGAAGCAAGCACGCGATCAACTAGATTACACCATAATTCTCCGCGCAGATCACGCAAATCCGGCGTAACCCGCATGGGGTAGATGATCTCGGTATCACTGTGGTACACAAATCATCCTATCAAATCTTCATATTGAAGGGTCTTACGAAGAACCTCCGCCCCTTCTGGCAGACTTCGCTGCCTCTTTGTCTGCACGAGCTGCTTCTTCAAGCGCGTAATTTGAAGGGCGGATCGAACGGTAGTACTCGACAGATCGCGACAAGCGCGCTTTGTCGAAGATATGGGTTGTGAGACGATCATACGAAGCAAGTTCGTAATCGTGATCCATTTTAATCGCATCGAAAGGACAAAACTCCGCGCACAATCCACAGTTCATACAGATATCGATGTCAATGAAGAAATTCATTGGTGCAGGTATCGGCCTTCCTGTCTCGGGATCATTCGACCGCTGGATCCAAATACACTGAGGCGGACATACCTTTGCACAGATACCGCAGGACGTACACCTATCTTCGATCGTGCCGTCTTCTGCCTCCTCGTAAATCAAGAAGGGAATATACCGAAATGCTTCCGGAACTGGCAGCTTCTCTTCCGGATACTGTACAGTAAACACGCCACGCGCTTTCGGACTCTGCCGTCTTTGAAGTGCATCATCCCGATAATAACGCCTGCCAAGCCAACGAATGTCATCAATGTAGGTGCCAATAAAGTGCTTCAGCGTTACATAAAGCCCCTTAACCAGCCCACCACCCACCATTCGAAACTCCACCACCCTTCCAATCGTATCTTTAACGATCTGTTTCGCCCAGGACGATGTCAATCGAGCCCAACACGGCGACGACATCTGCTATCTTCTGTCCTTTACACATTTCACCCAACGCCGTCAAATTGATAAAAGATGGCGCGCGTATATGATAACGCCATGGATTGGGCTTTCCGTCGGATACGACATAAAAACCCAACTCCCCCTTTGGATTCTCCACTCGTCCATAGGCATCGCCTGCAGGCACACGTACCTGATACGGCGATTTGCCCGCCTGGATTTCCCCATTAGGGATATCGCGAATTACCTGTTCCAGGATCGTCAAGCTTTGCCAGATCTCGTCCAGGCGAATGAGATACCGGTCGTAAACATCACCATTGTAGCGTACGGCCACATCGAAATCGAAGCGATCATAAATCGAATACGGATCCGCACGTCGTACGTCGTAGGCAACGCCCGACGCGCGCAATATCGGACCAGCCGCAGAGTATGCCAAAGCCCGCTCGCGCGTCAGCACACCAACTCCGATGCTGCGTGCTCGAACGATCTCGTTCGAGGTGATATAGAGATCCAGTTCCTCGACCTTGCGCGGCAAGCGATCACGCACCAACTCTTTTACTTTTTCAAAAGCGTCATCTGGTAAATCGCTCGCCAGGCCACCAAATCGCAGATAATTACACATCATACGAGAACCGGAGACGGCCTCGAACACATCCAGGATAAGTTCTCGTTCGTTGATCGCATACAGCGCAGGCGTAAAAAAAGCACCGAGATCATTGAGTAAAAAACCTATCGCCCAGAGGTGATTCACGATGCGCGTCAGCTCCACCATCATTACGCGGATATATTCCGCACGCTCGGGCACTTCCACGCCGATCAACTTCTCTACAGCCAGCGCATATCCTAAATTGTTGCTCATCGAACAGATGTAATCGAGTCGATCGGTGAAGGGCATATTCATGAGATAAGTGTTGCGTTCCCCGATCTTCTCGTGATTGCGATGCAAATATCCCATTACTGGCTGCAAATCGACAATCGACTCTCCATCCAGGGTTACAACCATTCGGAAGACCCCGTGCGTGGAGGGATGCTGTGGACCTAAATTTACGACGATCTTATCCGTCTGCAGCGGGCGACCATTGCCAGCCGCCTTTTCGGGCACTCGGGCCAATCCGGCGTACAATCCGGCATCCCCTTCAGGAGTCCAGGACTCGGCGGTAAAATCCGCAGGATACTGGACGTTTTTATGGTATAGAAGATGATCTTCGACGCGTAGGACATCGCCGTCCGGCCATCGACTCTTGAACGGCTTTTGATCTGCTTCGTAATACGACTCACGCCAGTCTTTTCGCAGAGGATGTCCTTCGAAACCCTCCCACATGAGAATACGTTTTAGATTGGGATGGCCTTCGAACTTAATTCCCAGCAAATCCCAGGCTTCACGCTCCTGGAAATCGGCGCCCGGATATATCGGAACCAGGGAAGGGACAGTCGGATTTTCCCGCGGTGTCTGTGCTTTGATCACCAGTGCGGGACCACCCTGTGATCGATAAAGATGGTAGACAACTTCCATCTTTTTCTCAGGTAAATAGTCCACACCTGTAACGGAAGAAAGGTAATCGTAGCCAAGCTTATCTCGAGCGACGAAAGCAAAATCCACCAATTGATCCGGTCTTACGAGATAACCAACATGCCCCTTGCGTTCATCCACAAGGAACTCCCCGGAAAATTGAGCCTGGATTTGTTCTACGATCTTGTTTGTGGTTTGTTTGGACATGCTAATAACTCTTCACCACACCTTGCGGACAATCATGTATCGATACTTTGCCGTTCTGTATGTTCTTTTTGTTTTCCGTCATCATGCATGGGAAAATCGCGCGGATCGATCAGATCTGGTCCAAGAATGGGCACGGGAATCGGCGGAATGGCCTCTTTGCGATACCAGCGCACCTTGCGGATCGACTGCCGTTCGATCTTTTTCTGAAGCGTTATTAATCCATGCAACAACGCCTGCGGCGTGGGGGGACAGCCCGGCACGTAAACATCCACAGGGATGAATTTATCCACACCGGAAACAACGTTATAGCCTTCTTTAAACGGGCCGCCGCCTGAAGCACAAGCTCCCATCGCTAACACATATTTGGGCTCCGGCATCTGATTGTAAAGCCGAACGATTTGCGGGATCATCTTCTTCGTAACCGTCCCTGAAACAATCATCAAATCCGATTGTCGCGGCGTGGGACGCATTACTTCCATCCCGAAACGAGAAAAATCATAACGGCTGGCTGCGACACAAATCATTTCAATGGCACAACACGCCAGGCCAAACATCATCGGCCAGACCGAGTTCTTGCGACCCCAATTGTAGATTCTGTCCAGCGATGTTACGGATACCAACCCTTGAAGATCATCGGGCATGGGGATTTCGGGATCACTAATCTCTTCCGTCATTCATCCCTCCACGCGCGGGAGCCTTTTAGCACCCACGTCTCCAGGCCCCCGCAACGAAAATTATACTTCCCATATAAGGGGTGTCAAGGAAACGGGTATTTTAGCCATCGATTCCAATACAACCCTATGCGATTTTCCGAGTTAATAAACCGCGATCAAGAAAGGATCCTTGCAAACCATTCTCTTCGGCATACCCAAAAGACCACCAACGCAGGTGGTCGTTAATAATTAGCAATCTTGCTAGGGTTGTTATCGGTTTCTCAGGACAGAAATCACCATGCCGAACATTCCCACAACGAGTAAACCAAAAATCGCCAAAATCGGTGGAACGCCACGGGGTTGCGTCACAATAGATGGGGCTATCGTGGGTTGGACGACGGGTTGCGCAGGCGTAAAAGTTGGCATACGTGTTGCAGGGGCTTCACCCAGGCTGAACTGAGCCGCGTAAGTGGGATTGATCGTTGCTGTCACACGCGGCGTCGGTGTTGGTGGCGGCTCGATGATGGGAAGAAGTTGAATCGGTTCGAGAACAACGTAGCGTGAATATACCCAGGCGTATTCATCGAATTGGTTCGGGTAAATAATCATTATCCAATCCCCACCCGCAGATCGCCCCACTGCCGGTGCTTGTTGCCCGGCGATCAGTACCCCGATTTTGTCATACTCTACGCCCGGCCCGAGACGTACGTTGACCAAGTCAGGTACGATGATAATCGGCCCTTCCGGCGTTCCGGTGACGGTAATAACAACCATCGCTTGGGCGACCTCAGAGATGGCGGATGCGCCGGTCGATAAAAGCAACAACATCACAACACAAGCGGCAATCCCCATCCATACTACGATTCTCATGCGAGCATTAATAATATTCATTACTACCCTACCCCGGCGCATTATACTACAGCGCGGAAGGATAGCATGCCAGGATTAACACAAGTTAGTCTGGACTTGTCCCTATTCAGGTTTTTGCGGCGGAGATCTCAGAAAACGAACGCACTTCGTTTTCCCAATTAAGTCGGTACTCCTTCCTCATCAGCCACGAGTTGAGCACCGCGATTCAATGCTGCGATGTTCGCTTCGAGAAGATTTCGGCGATAGTGTGTATATATTTAATTTTTCCAGATGTAGAAAAAAGGAAAAACGGCGATGGTTTTAGGGGAAAGTGTTTATTCTTTCAGCCCATAGGCATCAATCAAGTTTTCAATCACACGAATATCTTCGGAGGTGACTTCTTCAAAGCTGAATCCCGTAGCGTAGAAATCGGGGCTATTATCGGGTTTGCACCAGATACTCCGGGCATTAAAGGTGACATGCGCGCTCGATCGGATTTCAGTTGGAAGGGTCATACGGAAGTAAAATATACGATCGGTTTCGATCGGCTCCTCACTAATCAGCATCAAACCTTCAGTGGAAATGTCAACCAGATGCCCCACGAGGCGCCCTGTACCGCGCTCAAATACACGCAAGTAGTAGATCAAATGTCGTCTTCGTAGCTTTCTTCGTTCATCCATCACTGCTTGATCCTTCTACTCAATGTATTATAGATACTCTACGCCCACAGGAAAGGTCCAACGCCAGTCAATTTACATCTCGCACAATAAAATACATCTCCTACCCATCGTCTTCTATGACCTCATCTGGAATTCTACCCTCCAAACCTAGTAATGGAACCACTTGAATCCCTGTATCCTCCTCGATCTCAATGGCCAAGGTTTGTAATGCTTCCCGCTTGAAAAGACTAGTAGCTTCAAGTGGGTTGCCAAGAATGATCACATCAATTCCCATTTCCTTTCCTACGATTTTTAATTGCTCTCTTAAACTTCCTGTACGTACAACCACCCTGGATAGGACACCAGCCTCCGATGCAAGTCTTTCTGTATTTTGCTCTAGAAAATGACGCATATGCTTCATCTGAGAATTGACATTAATTACGATCGGGGTGGCAAATTTACTTAAAACCGATTGGTCAAATACGTATATGAAATACAAATCTGCATCCAATTCGTGTGCCATTGCAATCGCCGCCGTATGTGTCGCTCTACTGGCTTCACCCCCACGTGTCGCACACAGAATCCGCTTTTTAGGTTCCGATCTACTTTCGGCTAATCCTGTTACTTGCGATAGTCTCCCCCAACCAAGATAGATTCCAGCGGTGATTAAAGCCAACAAACCGACGGCGATATACCAAGTAGTGATTTGAATACGGGTAACGGAAATAATCTGATAACTTATAAAACCCAGATATGTGACGATAAGAAAGAGACCGATTTTTCGATTGATCGTTCGAGATCTCCCAAGCCACGGAAGATCGATAAGCAGTAGTATGAGTAATGAAATGTTCAAGAAATTGATGAACATAAAGCCAAGTCGTCCTGCCTCTTCAACAACAAGTGGTTGTATGATTGAGGGCAACCCCAAGCCTAAGAGTAAGTTAAACAAACAACTTCCAAAGACCGTACCCAGTACGAGGTCGGCATGCCCACGCCGCGCTGCATGGATGGATGAAGCTATTTCTGGAATTGAAGTCCCCGGGCCGATAATTAGAAGACCAATAATGAATTCCGGGATGCCCAAATTGATGGCCACAGCTGTAGTATTTAATATGAGCAGCCTGGATGATATAACCAAGATCACAATCCCCCCAATGAGATAGATTACCGCCTGTCTCCTTGACAGAGTCTTTGCGCCCGGATGTAAAATCTCCTCGATTTGTTTTGCTTCTACAAGAAGAACGCTTTCATGATCCCGGGCCTTAGCGTATTGGAAAATGAGTAACATGGCTCCACAATATGCAAAGATCAACAGGACGCCTTCAGCTTGTTGAATGTAACCATCTGCTGCCATGGCTGTCAACAACCCTGCTACTCCAAGATAAAGTGGCAGATCTTTTTCGAACACCATCCTCGGAACGAGAATTATGCCAGCAATTAGCGCGGACACACCTAATTCGATGCCAAAATTAACCAGATTCGACCCCAGAATATTCCCAACCACGGTAGATGTGTCTTTGCCCGTAATAACTATTACAAGGTTGACCGTATTTTCTGCAGACGTAGTACCCATTGCGACGACAGTAGCCCCTATGATCAATGGGCTTACCTTAAATTCATGCGCGAATGAAACCGCACCATCTACCAAGTAATGTGCCGAACGCATGATGATCGATAATGAAATTGCAATGAGAAGAATATTGATAATGATCGGCAAATTGAGAAAGAAATTTTCCAACATGTTCATCCGTCGAGAAAGAAAAATGTTTTACAGGATACTGTTTATTATATATAACAACCTATGAAGAATAGAAATGATATCATGGCGGATGATTGTATTTGGAAGCGCATAAGGTCACGATCGAATCAAAGATCGCTTGTTTATAGACGTAGATTCAACTCCGAAGTGCAACTTTGAAGGTTGGAATAAGAGGTAAGCTGCAGTAGCATCTATGCTTCTTAGACCAACCAAGTCAAAGGAGCACTGATGAGAACCTACGCGCAGCTTACCCAAGAGCAAAGATAC
>DAOUDW010000006.1:0-27208 GCA_034430895.1 Anaerolineales bacterium
GCAGTCTCTAAGCGCACTTCCACATCCTCGTCCACGATTCCCGCAAGCAAAGCTGGCTTTCCCCAGATATGGAGCAGGTTCCCAACCAATACTTCAGAGATGACTTGATAGAACGGGGCGCCGCTGGGCTCTTTTGCGCACTCGGTGTATAAAAAATAAGGAGTGCCAGTGGATACTGAATAGGGATCGGGACTCAAGGTAGGGTATCCTTCGGCAGAGAGGGTTGCCTGGCCAGATGCAGCTGCACCGGAATAACACTTGCCTGCACTTCCATAGTCTGCACTTTTACTCCGGGCGGTAAACTCGATGGTCAGCGTGGCATCACATGCTTCGCCAGGCTTCACTACGAGAAGCCCCATACGTCCCAGCAAGCGGGAGGCGGTTTGATCGAACGCCGGAATCGAGAAATCTTCATTCACGTCGGTGTAGGTTTGGATGATCTCCAGACAGACTGTCGATACGGCCGCTGACTCCCAGCCGTCCACCTGAACCGGCGGGGGTATTGGGGTATTGGTTGGAACAGCAGTAGCAGTGGCCGTCGAAGAATTGGCCGGGTTGGGTAGATCTGTTTCATCGGCAGCCGGGTTGGCGATCTGCGCTGTGGATGATGCACATGCACTCATCAAGAATACAACCAGGAGTATCACTGGCAGACGGAAAAAGTTGATTTTGTGCAGCATTGGCCCACCCTCTTAGAAACGATATGTATTTGAAATGACGGTTATTCGGTATCGATCGAGTGAAGTTAAGACAGCGCCCCAAAATTCGTATCGACCGACTGATTGTAGATCGTGGATTCCCATCTTGTCAATGGTGTTATTTTCGTGCGCTTACTCAACGGCTGCGATAGTCCACCGCTGCTGTTTTTACAAACTGGACGAAGCCAATCGTGTACGCATGCGCCAGGCGATGCCGCATTATCGGCTGCGGGGGTGGGTGTGATGGCAAACTACATCGTCATGCTGTGATGTTTGTATGTTAAAATTTCCCATTCCAGGGAATTGATTCCGGCAATCAATCTATTTCGAAATCAGTCAAAGGGTGGTTGAAAATGCAAAAAACCAAATGCAAATCATACTTGATCGTATCATTCATCGTCGCCATGCTGCTTTCGGGCTGCGCCAGCAATGCGCCTTCAACTTTGTTCACCAACATCATCGAAGATGTTGTAAGCGGTGATACCGAATACAGCCATGAAAATGCGCTTCCGGATAGTTTTCCGGGAGACGTACCTATTTATCCGGATGTGGTCATCGAAAGATCGGGTATCGCCGAGGGTATGTATTCGCTGGTTTGCTACTCGGACGAGGCGGATTTACTCGACGAGATCACAGCATATTACAAAGAAGCGCTTGCGGATGATGGATGGGAAATCGAGGATGTCTTCAACCTTGTTCATGAAGACGGCCTGAGCCTAACTTTCATAAAAGATAGGCGGGTTGTCGGCGTGATCTTGTATCGGAACGGCAGAAACGGGGTCACGCATTTGATCAGTGTAATGGAGCCGTCCCAATGAAAATCGGATCATACGATTGCATTGCTAGTACGCATCCGTCTTGCATCTCACAATCACACATCAACCCTGGTTTTACGAAAATGACCTTCCTGTAACATCGTTTGGTCGCGGCGAGAAACGATTCCAATGATCATGTGTCGGTTTCATGCAGGCATAACTTGCCGCAGCGAAAAGGTTTGCGTTCCCGTGTGCATGGCAATACAATCGTGTCGACTCGATCGGAGCAGGAGACGAGCATGGGAATCCTGGTAGAACGAACCTTCACTCGTTGTTTATCGATATCTGCCCTCCTTGGGCTGCTGATCTTGATTTGCCTCACGGGCTGCAGTGATAAAGAGACCGAAGTGACCATTCCTGTCCAAGCGGTTGAAACCAGCACTTCGACCGCCGAACCCCTCGCTGTACCGACATCCACGCCAGAGCAGCTTCCCGTTGAGCCCACGGAAGCGAGTGAGCCCGCTGAAATGTTCGTGGAAGAGGAGACAGCAGTTGGTGGTGGTGGCCGAATAGTTTTTTCCTCGGAGCGCGAAGAGAAATACTCCTACGACCTGTACACCATGCTCCCCGATGGATCGGAAGTGACGCGCATCACCAACACGAGTGATGAGTCAGAGTTGTCTGCCAGCTGGTCCCCGGACGGAAAACAAATTGTCTATGAATCGAGGTCGCCGACCCGGACGTCATACCTGTACGTCATGGATATCGAAACGGGTGAACGAACCATGATCCTGAAGTCCAATCGTTATGCCGGAGATCCGGACTGGACCGAAGCTGGCATCGTGTACTTCGAAGGGCGCTGCAAGATCGAAGATTGTTCGTCGGACATGCAGGAGATGACCACTGAAATCTACGTCATCCAGCCGGATGGCAGTGGTCGCACGGCGTTGACCTTCACGCTCCATCGTGCGCTGGGACCATCCTGGTCGCCAGATTTCGCGCAGATCGTATACTCCTACGGAACTTCCTACTCGCTGTATCTCATGAACGCTGACGGCAGTGATCAAGAAGCGCTTGTCGCCATTCCAGGCGATTCGCTCGATCCGGTCTGGTCCCCGGATGGCGAATGGATCGTCTTCTCATCCAACCGGCATGACCGACGTGACCTATACATGGTCCGCCCGGATGGAACCGATCTCACCCGTCTCACCGATGATCCGCATCACGACTGGTTTCCAGCCTGGTCACCGGATGGTAGGTATATCGTCTTCACTACGGAACGTTACGGCGAGGCGGAACTTTGCCTGCTCGAGGTGGCGAGTGGCGAGGTGACGCGTCTGACGGACAGTCCGTTGAACGATAAGATGCCGGATTGGTCGCCTTAATTCGACGAGAGGGAATCGGCTGTGGCCTCGCGTTGCCAGGTTAATTTAAAGAGTGTAAAAATCGAAATGGGAGTACGACATGCCTGAACTGCATCCTGATATCGCCCGTGTGATCATTTCTCGGGAAGACATTCAGGCGCGTGTGGCGCAAATCGCCGCCCAGCTTGAGGAGGATTATGCCCACGCCGATGAAATTTACATGGTGGGGATCCTCAAGGGCGCTTTTATCTTCCTCGCCGATCTGGCACGCTGCCTGCGCATGCGACACATCGTCGATTTCATGGCCGTCTCGAGCTACGGTATGACGACCACGACCGGTGCGGTACGTATCCTCATGGATTTACGCGAACCCATCCATCACCGCCACGTGTTGATCGTGGAAGACATTCTCGATTCGGGGAACACGCTGGCCTATCTCTATCACACCCTGCAGGAACGCCGGCCGGCTTCTTTAAAGACCTGTGTGCTGTGTAAAAAGGACCGGGATCACGCCGAAGTGCCGATCGATTATCTGGGGTTCGAGATTCCGGACGTGTGGGTGGTGGGTTACGGGTTGGATTACGCCGAAACGCACCGCACGCTGCCTTATATCGGGGAACTCAAGCCCGAGGTGTACCAGGATTGAGCCCCTGGAAATTTTCTCCGTTTGATCATCTCCACGTATGTACGTATCGAAAGTGGAAGGTTCGTATGATCGAGCCCATCGAACTCCCGGAACCAAATAAGAAGGGGGCAATCTCACTCGAAGAAGCCATCGTTGAGCGCCGTTCCGTGCGCCAGTTTTTTTCACAACCATTATCGCCGTCTCAAATCTCACAGCTGCTCTGGGCGGCGCAGGGACTGACGAATGCGATGGGTTTGCGAACGGCGCCTTCCGCAGGGGCGCGGTATGCGTTGGAAATATACCTGATCGATGCCCAAGGTGTTTTCCACTATCATCCCAGCGGGCATACCTTATCTACCCATACTGAAGGGGATCTGCGGAAGGATGTTTGCCGCGCGGCGCTCGGCCAGGATTCGATCCTGCAGGCGCCGTGTACGATGGTCGTGGCGGCCGTGTTCGCGCGTATCGCCGAACGATATGGCCGGGAGCGTGCGCCGCGGTACGTGCATATGGAGGTCGGTCACGCCGCGCAAAACGTCCTGCTCCAGGCGCAAGCGCTGGGGCTGGGCGCTGTGCCGATCGGCGCCTTCGAAGATGAAGATCTTCATGCCGTGCTCGCATTACCCCCGGACCACAAACCCCTTTATCTCATCCCGATTGGTTATCCGTGGTAAATGCTGCCGCCAGTCGGCTTTCCCCTGATCGATCCTTTTGTGATTTATAACCGGAGGATTGATATCCATCGTTGGGCGCGGACTAGTTCAGACATGAAAACACATAATATCTTGCTAAAACAATATATATATGCAAAGTAGAATGCATGCGTGCATTTCCCCATTTACGCATCGGGGTATAATCACGGGGGTTGTGTGGCACCGTTCCTGCATCGCATCATGCCTCACAAATAAATGTAATCAGGGTAATGATGGCTAAAGACCGAAGACCGGCGGAAGAACTCTCGATAGGGGAACTCGAAGCGCTCCTGGCGCGTAAAAAACGCCAGTCACGTGAGGCGCGCCTGCATCAGTTCCGGCGCAGTGGACGGGCGATTCCTGTCCAACCTGTTGAAACACAAATCAACGTACCATCTTCGTCAATGCCTGAAGGGCAAACGCCAGAAGATCAAGAACCAGAGAAGAAACGCGGGGCACGGAAAATTATCAACCGCTTTCTATTGGTGATTGAAATCATGGCCGTTTTGGGTTTGGCCTTCATCCTGTTCAGCGGAGTGGATGCACTGCAGGAGCTCAATCAAGAAACGGCTGCAATGCTGGGCGGGGATTTAACACCCACGGCATTGATCTCGGCCGTGGTTTTACCGTCCGGTCACACCCCACCGTCTTCGCCCGGCGGTTCACAGCCGAATGAAGCGGAAATCCCCGAAAGTATGCGCAGGCTGGTACAATCCATGCCCGCGGTGGAGATTCCCACACCGGGTCCGGAGCAAGCCCGTAATATTTTCATCCCAGTGATATGGAATGCACCGGCGCCGGTCGTTCAGGGAGACGGCTGGGAACAATTGAAGCGAGGCGTTGGACAGCACATCGGCAGCGCTAATCCGGGAGAAAATGGAAACGTAGTCCTTTCAGCTCACAATGATATTTTTGGAGAATTGTTCCGTAATCTCGATCAACTCAAACCGGGCGACGAAATCTTGATCAGCACAGCTTCACGTCAGTATACCTATCGGGTCACCGGTTTGAGCATCGTTGAACCAACGGATGTGAGCGTCATGGAACCGACCACGCGAGCGACAATGACATTGGTTTCCTGCTATCCTTACCTGGTGGATAACCAACGCATCGTCGTGTTCGCCGAATTAGCAGACAGTTAGACAGAATACATTGACTCGGCAAATGCCAGTTTTTAGAATCCTTTACAATCATTCAATCATCTTCAAGGAGGCACATCTTGAGCCGAAAGAAAAGTAAAAAGCGGACTCGAAAGCCCAATTTACCGAAAGAGGTTTATCACGCTGTGAAAACGAAAGAGGAGACTTCGTTATCTTCAGGAGGCGATCAGCGAGGATTTCATCCGGATTATACGTACGTGGTAAAAGATCTCAAACGCATTGCTTGGTTGGCGGGTTTCTTTATTGCATTGTTGGTTGTGTTGTCCTTCTATCTGCGTTAGTAAGTCCCCTTTGCGTCTATTCATGAGGATTCATGCAGCACAACGACAATAATCCACGTGTACGCTTTAGCCTTCGTTGGAAGATCACGCTCCCATTCATGTTCCTGGCTTTTCTGTTGGCCTTGGGAGCGATTTTGATTGTGAGCCGCTTATCTGCGGAATCGGAACAACTGCAGTTCCTGCGTCAATTGCTCGACAGCGGCCAGCAGGCAGCGGATGAAGTGGTGCGCGTCGAAGAGCGTCTGCTGGAGGTCGAGCGTGCCATCGCCAACACAGAAGGCGTAATGTCGGCGGTTGCCCTGGGAGATGCGGAAGCGCTGCGCGAGCGGATTTTAGGCTTGATTATTAGTTCGAGGATCGATGTTGCCGTAATCCTCGAGCGGGACGGAACCAGTTTGCTGACCTCACGCCGCGCGGGTGCCGAAATCCCCGAGATTTTACGCGGTGAAGGCTTTTACACGGACTGGGGTTTTGTTCGTCAGGTGCTGCAGTTGGATGCTGAGGTCGTGGATGATGTGGGTGAAAAGCAGGTCGGCCTGCAAACCATCTTCTTGGGCGAGGAAGAAGTCGCGGTTCTTTTTATCGCCGCGCCGCTTATCGATGAATCCGGCACGATCCTGGGCGCCGTTCTAACGGGTGCATATCTGGATAACGTCGTTGAGCAATTGAGTGAGAGCGCACGTACTTCGGTCAGTTTCTATGATACGCAAACTGGTCGGCTGCTGTGCACAACGTTCGAGGACCGGCTGACCTGGGTTCCTGCAAATCTGATTCTCTCCTCCGATTTGATTGAAATCGCAGGCGACGAAGATCGTGACGAAGAACCTTACCGGACCATCGAAGTGGCCGGGAAAACGTACGGTGAGATTATCACCCCATTTGAGGTCCGCCAGGGGACGTTGGAATTGGGGATGTTGGGCGTGGCGTTGTTCGGCGCTGAGGATCCCGATCTGGCCTATGCGACCTACCAAAAGCGAATTATCTCCATCATCCTGATCAGTGCCCTGGCTTTGATTCTTGTGGTTTCGGTTGGATTGTACTTGTCCCATACGATTACGCGGCCGTTAATCGAAATCGCCGAGGCATCCGCGCAAGTGGCGGCAGGGGATCTAACCACGCAAGTGACCACTCGCAGCGGAGACGAAGTCGGAATGCTGGGAAGCGCTTTCAATCAGATGGTGGAGGAACTACGCGAAGGCGCCATGTATCGTAATCTTCTCAGTCGAACGATGAGCCCCGAGATGCGCGAGCAATTAAGAGAGACCATGCAGAAGGGGGAGTCATTCCATCAAGGGCAGGTCGGGCGCGGTACGGTGCTGTTCGCCGAGATCCGCGGAGTCTCGTTTAATCAAACGGAACACGATCCGACGGAGTTGATGCGAACGTTGAACGAATATTATGCCTCGCTATCCGAGATCGTACATCAACACGGCGGTGTCGTGCATCGCTTCGACGGCAGGTCATTAACCGCCATTTTCGGAATCCTGCCTCGCAACCTGCCGCCGCAGGTCAGTGCGCTCCAGGCGACTCACGCAGGCTTCGAGATGTTGAATGCCGTGAGAGCCATTCAGATTACAGCCGATATGGACAGCGCATTGACGTGGGACATCGGAGTCGGCTTGTCGACGGGTACGGTACTGTCGGGCGGCCTGGCGACGGAAGATCAAATGCATTATACGGTGATTGGTGATGCCATCGCCATTGCAGAATCGATTCAACGCATTACCCGGGATTCTGCCGGTACAAAATTGGTCATCGATCAGCAAACCCATCGCTACTTGAAGAGCGTTCGCTCCCAATTCGCGTTCGGCCGGGAGGAGAAGGTTCAAATCGAAGAACTCGGCAGAGATGTGGAAGTATACGAGGTTTCGGATCGCAGCAGCCGTTTGCTGGATTAATAGATTTCGATTACGATGTGATCTTTTCCATACGAAATCACAGGCAACAGTAGGACTTCGGTCATATGGTCATTCTTTGGAGGATGACCTTATTCTAAGGATTATCCACGAAAAGGGGAAGATATTATGGGGCGACGTTGGTTCGTATCCGCTGCAACTGTCTTTGCAACCTTACTCGTAGTTTGGGGAGCTGCGGCTTTCTTTCTAAGCACGGCATCGGCACAAGAACTGCCGCTTTCCATGCGTCTCGACTCTCTCCTGGACGCGGATTACAGCGCCGAGAGCAGTGGGGGATCGATTCTGGGAGCCTTCAAACTCTCTATCGTCGGGGATGTGCTGCGGGACGAAGGTAGATCCTCCGAAGAAGCATCCGACCAATCGGATTTGGTTAAGCTCGCTTTAGAATCGCCCATCCCCACCGCAACAGCGTTGAATTTCCAGGGAGAGGCGCCTTACACTGCGACACCTTCGAAGACACCGGTTTTGACCAAGACCGCAGAACCGACCAAAACACCGAAACCGACATCCACACCCAAACCCACAGAGAAACCAACGACGAACCCAGATGGTGATTATAAAGCGCCTATCATCCATGGTTATGAAGAACGCAGTCCTGATGGTGATGGACTGGGATCCTGTGATGGGGTAATTCATGTCTATGGATTGAAAGTCGAAGATAAGGCTTATTCAGAGGGACTGAAATGGGTGCGGCTCAAGTACCAGGATCCGGTCAGCGGAGAATGGACCTACGGCTCGTCGCTTTATCCCTCACCCCCAAGTGGTTGGGAGCTGGGAGACAGGTGGGTTGGTTATTACGATTTGTCGATTGAAGTGGACATCAGCCCGGACTGTGGCGGTGCCAAGTTTAGTTTCGCAGGTTTCAACGAATCCATTAAACTGACCTGTAACAACAGCTTCACGGTCAAAGCCTGGGTCAAGGATAACGCCGGTCACGAAAGCTATAAAGTTATCGCGACCTACGAGGTTCCGGAATATTGTGTTGAGGAGCCGGAGCCGACGGAAGAGCCGACCGACGAACCAACGGATGAACCACCGGACGAGCCTACAGATTAGACTCCTCTGACGTATTAACGAAAACGACGGGCGCTGATTCAGCGCCCGTCGTTTCTTATTCACATTTGTGCCTATTTATGGATTCTATCTGCTCCATTTCTTTTTTACCAAGGGTACGAGCGCGATCCCGATCATCAACGGTGCGCCGGGACAAGGCAGGGTGATGTCGCGGCTGCGCTGATTATCATCTTGCTCTTCAACGGTCGGGGAGGTCTCCTCAGAGTCGCTAGAATCTTCCATATCTTCGATCGGAATTTCTACACCGTCACCCTGGGAATCTTCCGAGACGACTTCGTAGGCGACACCATCGGCGACGGCGATGACGCGATCGCCGAGTGCGAATCCGGCGGCCAGATCGCTGCGTGCATCTGCCAGGGCAAAGTAATCCTCGGAGAGGAAGGGGATTTCTACGGTGTCCATACTCTCGGGGTCGTAGCTGGTGTCGATCCAGACGCCGTCCAGGAGGCGATAGGTGCGGGTTCCGGCGATGCGTACGAGATCATCAACTTCTTCACTCGGCGCCAGGGGAACATCGGCGTCTTTGTACTCCCCTTCAGAAGCGGCACGTTCGAATGCATCATGGCCGGTCACATCCGCCGGTTCGCTTTCCATCTCTTCCAGCGCATTATCGGCGATATCTCGTTGGGCTTCAGCCCCGAGCATCTCGGGTTCCGTGACCAGATAGGAAGTGTAGGGCGTGACGATTCCATAGCGGATACTCAGCTGCACGATTTGATCGACGAGTTCTTCATTCGCACCTTGTAGGCGCACCTGATTGAGTAAAGCGCCAATCTTGCGCGTGGCCCAGAGCCTGGGCAGGAAATCTGAACCTCCCCGAGACCGGAAGGTGTGATCCTCATATTCGTAGGTCACCTTGCGCCCTTCCACCCATCCACGCAGCTCGATCGAGCCGCCGCCTGAATTCTTATAGCGGCCAACGAGCACCAATTGGCTTCCGGCGAACAGGTCGGGCAGCGGATCGGGGTAGAGATCGTAGGTGATCACGTCGCCGAAATCGAGCTCGATGTCGGTCAGTACAGGGGTGCTGACTTTGGCATAGAATGCGGATACCGTTTCGTCGATGGCTTGATCGGGTGTGACGTAGGTCGTTGCACCGTGCATGCTGCCGGAGAGCGTGTCGAGCAAGAAAGTGTCGACGTCGTAGCCGACACCGAATGCGAAGAGGCGTACATTATCGGGGGCTTGTTTCTGGATGTTGGCGATGATCTCTTCGCTGTCGGTTACGCCTTCCGTGGACAAACCGTCCGTCAGGAAAAGGACGATCGTGGAACGGTTTCGCTCCACTTGGGCCAGCGCTTCGAGCAGGGCGAGGTTGATATCGGTCGAGCCGGCAGCGGAGAGTGAATAGACCCAATCCTTCGCCTGGTCTGCCTCATCAGCGGGCTTCAAGTTATTATCATAGGCGCGTGTCCCTGAACTGAATGCGATGATGTTGAAGCGGTCGTCTGCATGCAGATGATCGAGAATGTAAATCAACGCTTCCTGTGCCTGTATGAATTTCTCACCATCCATACTTCCGGAACGATCGAGGACAACAAAGACATCCTTGGGGATTCGCTGATTGGGATTTTCTTCAACACTGGGTGCAGCGAGCAGCAGGAAAAAGCCATCCTTATCGTCAGGATCGCGATAAGTGATCAGATTGAGCCCGATGTCCTCGTCGGAAACGGAATAAATGAGTTCGAAGTCCGTGTCCGGCTTGACGTCGTTTTCCTCGTAGGCGACGTCGAAGCGGTAGTCGTTGTCACGGTTGATATCGATCTTGTGTGTGGGCGAGTAAATCGCGCGCACGGGATGTGGACTTTTCACATCCACCGACACACGTACGTCCTCGAGCGGTTCTGTGGAAAACTTCTCTGTATTGAGGGGATAGCGATAGTTCACCAAACCATTTTCAACCTGCAGCACCTCGGTATATTCGAGTTCGATCCGTTGTTCCTGGCCCGGCTCGATGGGAAAGATCGAGGCCTGCATGGCGCCCTGTTCCAGGTATTCGAGCAAGGCCGGGTCGCGCAGCGTGCGTACGATGTCTTCATAGATGTCCCGCGCTTCATCTCGTTCGAGGATTTCACCTTCCACTGCCTCTCCATCGATCCACAGCGTGAACTGCGTTACGGAAGCGCCAAGCGGTATGGGGAAAACGTAGGTTCCTTCAACGGTCCAATCGTTGTCGTTGCGGAAGACCTGGTCGACACGGGTAACAGCGACCTGATTTTCGATGGTGACATCGACGTGGTGGTATTCGATGGCGAGCTGCGATAAGGGGAACGGTTCGGGACAACCACCCGGGTCACAGATGGGTGGTTCGGGAATGATGATGCCGTCGGCTTGCGCGGGCAATGCGGTGACCGCAGCCATCGAGATCGTAAGAAGGATGAATAAAATGGATTTCAACCGGTACATGCTGCACCTCCAGATTGGGCTTAAGGCTTACGTAACATAGACGTAGGCGCTGCGCTAGGGGTTCCCCGATTATGTAGATGATACAGTGTGTCCCTTAAGGAATAAGTTGGCTATCTGACCAACTTATGCTTTATTTAACACCTGAAGCGAAAGTTTAAAATACTTGACTATACAACAGCTCATTAATTGAGACCGGATATTGATTTTTATCTAGATAATCTTATTCGGCAAGCAGATATACGGAGTAGAAAACTCTTTATTTACCTTTTTTAGGGTGTTTTATTTCGAACGAAAAGGCGACTTTGATAAAAGGAAAGTGAGATTTGACTTTGAAAAGATATTGGCAAATCATGGGTTTCATTTTGTTAATGATCGCTGCGTGTTCAACAGACGGGGAATTCGTATATTCTGGAACAGATCTGGCCCAAACATACGCAATATCAACAACTCCTGTTACTTCTACTACCTATCCATCAGCTGAGGCCACGTCTTCATCAACTAAGGAAATCATTGATCTTGTAGAGATAATTCAACCCGATATTGAGCAAAGATGCCCTTCGAATGGAGATGATCATTCAATTGCAGATTTAGGCCTTGCACCATCAACTCACCTAATCGTTGAATCATTGAACGAAAATGATCAGCCGGTTTTGTTATTGATCGACTCATATGGTAGTAATGAGCATTTTTTTAAGGGAGTAGATAATGGCAGTCAGATTATCTACTACGACACCAGCCCAAACAAACAATGGATCGCATATTCTATTTCACATGAAGGAGCACAAGATGAATTGTGGATTCGAACCATAGATGGTAGCGTTCAGATTCCTTTTCCAGTCGATAACATGATCGCTGACAATTCTTTCATCTGGGCAAACGACGATTGGCTTCTCCGCATAAAATCCCCCGGATATATTACGATAACTGAATTCATTGATCCCTTCTCAAGCACATTTCAAATTATCGAAGATACTGTACTGTTTCAGGCAATCTTCGCTTTTCGACCAAATGGACAGGAGGTTGTTTATCATTCGCTCTCTCACTTTGAGTGGACGGATTTTCAGACGGGAGTATCTAAAGATATTTTTCCTTGGATCGACAATATTGAAGATTTCAATATGCCTTGGGACATCTATTTGACTTGGGATGAAGAAGGTGTCTCCGTAGCAGTGTTGGAAGATAGATATCTCGTTTTACGTCCCAGAATTCCTCCCTCTCAGTTAACTGGGGAGGGATACCCCTCTTATTACGTAGAGCTTCCCGGAACAGTTGAGACTGTAAGAGTGGCTTGGTGGTCGTTGAAATATCAACTGCTTGCAGTTACCTGGGGGACTGAAGATTATGAAGATCCTTATTTCCAACAACAGTCGTACTTTCTGGATACAAATACTTGGTCCTTTTTTGATTATTGTTTACCCTCTTTTCCTTACACGGCTTGGGCGACTTTTGCATCGTACGACGAACGTTTTCTGGCATGGACAGGTTTCAGCGAAGAGGAGGGCGTATTTGTTCTTGATATTCGTACAGGAAATTACGCTTTTATCCCCGGGGTTGAGGTGGTGAATTGGGGCGAGATACCCGAGGAAGTTGAAATTCCGATACCGCAATAGATTTCCCCACAATTTCAGTGGTTTGCTATAACGAAAATGGCGGTATTGTGAGAATCACCATTCAGGCTTTATCAATTCACGCTTCAGGAGTATTTGCAAGACAAACGTCCTGATTTTGTTTTATTGAGCGGTTAAAAAAACCTTTTTAGGACACAGCGGATTCGTTGAATTATCCAGCATTGTAACCGAGCGCTGCAATTACACATCGATCCTGGCCTCCTTCTGCATGGTATAATCGAGACACATCTCCCACAGAATCCGTGGGAGTTTCTTGTGTGGAGTCAAAATGCTGGAGAAATTATCAGGCGTTGAAGAACGTCTTCAAGCTTTGGATGAGGAATTGGTGCGCTCGGGTGAAGACCACCAACTCGTGGCTCAACTGGCGCGCGAACGAGCGGAAATCGAACCCGTCGTCACGACCTATCGTGAGTATCTTGCTGTGATTGAAGAACTCGAGCAAGCGATCAGTCTGCGTGACGGTGATGATCCGGAACTGCGTGACCTCGCACTGGAAGAAATCGAGACACTCGCATCGAAAAGAGAAGCTCTCGAAGCCGAGTTGAAATCCATGCTGATCCCTCGTGATCCACGCGATCGGCGCAACGTGATCGTGGAAATCCGCGCCGGCACGGGCGGCGACGAAGCGACCCTTTTTGCCTCCAATCTCTACCGCATGTACGCCCGCTACGCCGAAGGCCGCAGCTGGAATGTGGAAATCCTATCGTCGAACGAGACCGGTGTAGGCGGTTTCCGGGAGATCATTTTCATGGTCACCGGGCGAGGTGCGTTCTCACGGTTCAAACATGAATCCGGCGTCCATCGCGTTCAGCGTGTGCCCACAACCGAATCGCAGGGACGTATCCACACTTCGACGGCCACGGTTGCCGTCTTGGCCGAAGCGGATGAAGTGGAGATCAAGATCCCGGACAAGGACATCAAGATGGACGTCTACCGCTCGGCGGGTGCGGGAGGGCAGAGTGTGCAGAAAAACTCCACTGCCGTGCGCCTGACGCATCTTCCCACCGGCATGGTTGTGCAGTGCCAGGATGAACGTTCCCAGCTGCAAAATCGCATGCGCGCCATGAGTATCTTGCGCGCTCGTCTGTACGACATCGCCCTCGAAAAACAACAGAAGAAAGAAGAAGCCACGCGGCGTGCACAAGTGGGTACGGGAGAACGTTCAGAAAAAATCCGCACCTATAATTTCCCCCAATCCCGCGTGACCGATCATCGCATCAACCTTTCCTCCCACAATCTTCCTGCAGTCCTGGACGGCGATCTGGATGAGTTCATCGACGAATTGACCACGCAGGAAGAAGCCGAACGTCTCAAGGCTGTAGAAAACGAATCGTGAACATCCCTTCCACCGTACAATCGGCGCTTGCGCTGAGCCGCAGCGCTTTGAGCGAGCACAGCGACACCCCCAACCTGGATGGGCAGATGCTCCTCGGTCAGGTTTTGGGCCATCCCCGATCCTGGCTTCTGGCGCACCCGGAAAACGTATTGGAAGAACGTCATGGCTTTCAGTTTCTGGGCATGCTGGATCGCTGCTTGCGCGGGGAAGCGCTGCCTCATGTGTTGGGTTGGTGGGAATTCTACGGCAGGCGCTTCTACCTTGATGCATCCGTGTTGATCCCGCGGCCAGAGACGGAACTCATGGTCGATGCGGCGCTCGAGGTTCTCAGGCGGCAATCCCGTCCGCTGACTGTTGTGGATGTTGGCACCGGATCGGGATGCGTGGCGATTACCCTGGCCAGGGAAATTACCGATCTGCGTGTGTACGCCACTGATCTCTCCATGGATGCGCTGCGCATCGCCAGGACGAATGTGTTCACGCATGCCGTAGACCGAGTGGTGCATCTCGTCTGTACGGACCTGGTTTCTTCCATCTTGCCGCCGCGGGGCTTTGACCTCGTGTGTGCCAACCTGCCGTATATTCCGGAAGGTGAAATGCAACAGCTGCGCGTTTCGAAGCGTGAACCCAGAATCGCCCTCGATGGCGGCAAGGACGGACTGCAGGTTGTGCGGCGTCTCTTACAGAGCTTATCGAGGATTTTATCGAAACAGGGACGAGCGATCCTCGAAATCGGGTCGGGGCAGGCGGATTCTGTGCTGCAGGATATTGTGGAACTCCTGCCGCATCATCGTGCGCATGTACGCATGGATTACGCCGGTCATCCTCGTCTGGTGGTTGTCGATCGATGGGAATAAAGACGAAAGTGCTTCCCGGAGAAGATCCAAATGCCATTGCTGCGGCGTTGGAAGTTCTGCAGCGCGGCGGGCTGGTGGCGTTTCCAACGGATACGGTCTATGGTCTCGGGGCTCGCGTGTTTGACGACCAAGCGATTAAACGCATTTATCGGGTAAAGTCACGAGAGGAAACGAAAGCCATTCCCGTCCTTCTTGCAAGTGCAGCAGAAATCTCAAAAGTAGCACAAAACATACCGCCGAATGCAAATCATCTTATGGCTAGATTTTGGCCCGGTCCGTTGACGATTATCGTCTGGCGCCATCCCGATTTGCCGCCAGAAATCAGCAGCGACAAGACGATTGGTGTTCGGGTTCCCGATCAACGTCTTGCCCTGCAGTTAATGACCGTCGCCGGGCCACTGGCCGTGACTTCGGCCAATATTTCCGGAGAAACGAGTCCCTCTACGGCGGAAGGGGTTTTTGAGGCGCTCAACGGGAGCATCGAGTTGATACTGGATGGGGGAAAAACACGTGGGGGAGAGCCTTCTACGGTTGTGGACTGCACGCGCGCAATGCCCCGGGTGTTAAGGCCTGGTCCGATCACCGAAGAGGAAATTCTCAGCGTACTGCGCTAACCCGCTTTTTCTGTGCCAACGAAGACGATCGCGTAACGAACGGGTGCACTCGACTCTGGTAGATAAATTGCGCTTCTTCCCTATGCACGATGTGCCAAGTTGCTCCGCGTCGTGAAGCGCGACGCCAAGGATGATTTCACGTTCAGTTACCGGATGGCCATGTGCCAATATACCAGGTCAGATAACTTTCTATGTGCTGGGTCCAATAATTGCTGTCGTGGAAGCCGATATTTATAGAGGTTAGTGGATCCAGACCGAGCTCTTCGAGCCAGGTGATGAGCAGTTGTGTCGATTCTAAAAGCGGATCGCGATCGCCGATATCGATCCATACATGCATCTGTACTTCTTCAGGGATTTGATCAACCCAATTCGTGAGGTATGGAAGACTGGACACGTTGGCCGGGCTGTGTAGTCCGATCGAATGGAATACGTCTGGGTTTTTTAGTCCGATTCTCAGGGCCAATCCTCCACCGCGGGAGAGCCCCCCGATCGAACGAAAATCCGGGTCCATGTTCGTGTGATAATGTTCATCGATATAGGGCACGAGGACATCGACGAGCGCGGTTTCGATGTCGATGCCCGTCGCGTGGAGCGGCATGACGATGATAAACGGCGGCGAAGCGCCGTTCGCAATCATTCTATCTGCGGTTTCGTCGATGCCAAGCATATCCCATTGTGAATCATCTTTTGCCAGACCATGGAGCGCGTAAAGACTCGGATAAGGCCTGCCTTCGTCCTCGTTGTAGCAGGCGGGGAGGTAGATTCGAAAGGGGAAGTATCGGGGTAAGCTTGGATCAGCGATTTGGCCACGCAGCACTGTCCCGGGCTGCTGTGCACACGCCAGTTTCGTTGGACTGGCGGTTTTCGTCGGCGTGGGTATCGTGGTTGTGCTTGTGGGTGAGGGTCCATGGGTCTGCGTTGACTCATCCCGCATACTCAGTTCGGCTGCATCCGAAGTCACTCCCTGACAGGCCGCCAGGCACATGCTGAAAACCATTCCCAACAGGATAAAAAAAGTGACCCCGCCGACCGACGGGGTGTCCGCGGTACGACGGGGGCGCCTGTTATGGTCAGTGTATGTCGAATAAGGCAAGACGTCAAGGTTCATAGAACAAGTGTAATGCAATTTTCGAAATTATATTGGCTGTGTGTTTCTGGCAGTATAATTTGGCCTTTCCGGCCACGATATGCTGCAATGATTTTTTTCTGGCTGGACCCCGATTTTGTAGCTCCTTATTCAGCGATCACGGGATGTAGTATCTGCCAGGTATCACCTCCGTTGGACGTATTGACGAGAGCGATTTCATCTTCATTCCTGGCTATTGCCCAGCCGTGAGAGTGGTCCACGAAGCTAAATTGCCCATCCCAGGAAACTGTGTTGATATATTGCCAAGTCCTGCCACCATCGTCTGTGCGCCACATATTTCGACCAAGTAATAAACCATGATTTTCGTCGAAAAATATCATTTGCGTATAGTAATCACTCATCGTTGCAGCAGACTGTGGCATTGCGTGTGTTGTCCAGGTTATGCCCCCATCTTCTGTGGAATATATATAATCGATATCTCCTACTCCAACCTTTTTATCTGAACATGCAATTTTTAAGCGAGCAACTTCTTCTGAAAGTAAGTTAAGCTGATATGGTTTGCATACCTCATATTGGGTGAAAAGATCCAGGTTATCCACAGGGGCAGGAAATTGATGTTCTGCCCAGGTTGATCCCCCGTCATCGGTAATATGATAGGAGGGTTGAAAGTCTACTCTTGCCGATGCGTGTCCGAAATATTGTCTATTCGAATCGCCTGTTAGTGACTGTCCTACCAGCCAACCAATTCTGTTATTTGTAAAGGCCATGCCCGATAACAAACCAAGTAACTTGGTGGAGGATGATCCTGTAGTATCTCTCCAGGCTGTTTCAATTTCTTGCCAGGTCATCCCGCCATCTGTGGTGTGAATAAATTGTGTACCTGTTAATTTGACACCAGCGAAGTAACCCTCGATGCGGAACCAGCCCGTTTGGTTGTCGGTCATAATCAAATTGACGTCGCAACGATGGTCGGAGAAATTATGTGATATTGTTTGGCTGGAATGCCAAGTTAGACCACCATCTGTTGTATACCAAACGGAAACATTCGGCGCAAGACAGCTATGATAGGGCTGACGATCTTTGGTCGCATAGAGAATCCAAGCATGGTTGGCGTCAATAAAGGCGCTATATGTTTCAATGCGTGTTGATTCAGATGATTGGTCGGGAGGAGTGACCTCACTCCAAGTTCGTCCTCCATCTCGAGTAGTCCATAATGTTGATTCTTGCAGACCCCATCCATCCGTTTTATTGATCATTTCAATTTCTGTCAGATGAAAGCCCATTTTGTGAAGAGGATAGGAAGTGGCACATCGAAAACCTACGATTCTGCGCGTCTGATATGGCAGCACTATATCACGGAGTTGGAGATCTATCATTATGCTGCTCCATGAGCCGCCTCGTTGTGCCCGACGATCATCATAACCCCCAGATAGTATACCTGCAGGATTTACTGCAGGAGAGTATCTGTAGTATTCCGAGAAAGACCAATCCCAAGCCCATTCACTTACGTTCCCTGCCATATCCAGTGCGCCGTATGGACTTAAATCATCAGGGAAACTTCCAACGGGTGCTGTACCTAAACAATCTCGATAGAAGCATGTAACGCCTTCCACGTACACATTTGCCAAGGAATTATCGTTGACATCTCCCCATGGAAAAATCCTTCCATCATCACCTAGTGCAGCCTTCTCCCACTCGGATTCAGTGGGCAGTCGACGCCCCGCCCATTCACAGTATGCCTGCGCCCCGTGCCACGAGACACCAACCACCGGATGATCGTTGTATCCGTTAATTGGGCGCCACTCGCTTCCAACCAATTCAATTGGAACATATTCGCTGGTCACATCAAGCCAGCTTGCATCACCCACACGCTGGTTTCCTTCAGCGTTCAGGAATGACGCGTACATGGTGTTCGTTACCTCGGTGCGATCGATCCAATAAGCATCCAGATACACCTCATGTTGGGGTTGCCCCGACCCAGTTTGCCCAAAATTCATAGCACAATCAGTACCGCAAATGCGAAAGAGATCCTCGTTTGAACTCCCCATCAAGAACGTCCCGGCTGGCACATACACCATCTCCATGCCATCGATCTCAGAAACCATACTAGCAATAGATTCGGCCGCAGGGATGCGTTGTGTATTGAATGGCGTAACAGTTGGGATTGGCGTTGGGAGCACCTTCTCACTAATTATCGGGTGGATTTCATCCCAATTCTCTCCCCCATCTGTTGTCCGCCAAAGATCTGTTTTTTCATATGCCCATCCATGATTTCTATCTAAAAAGGTTATAGATGCTTCACCTGGGAATGGTTCCTTTTCTTCCCAGGTCGATCCGCCGTCTGTGGTAATCCAAAGTATGGTGTGTTGATCATCTGTGGTAAGTGTCCAGCCTTCCTCTTCATCCCAAAATTGGAATTCATCTTGGCTTGGCATACTCCCCATTTCCTTCCACGTTGCGCCCCCATTTCTCGTTTGCTCAACGACGGCTGTACCGTCATCCTGGTTGATCGCCCGCCAACCGATGTTGGCATCCAGGAAGAAAACCTCTCCTTCCATCAGCCAGTATCGCCAGGATTGACCATTGAGTCGAGATCGATAAAACCAGGTTCCCAGTTCTTTGTCTGACTCATCGAAACAAGTGACAAAAATCTCTAGCGTATCTTGAACCTCCGTTTGATTTATGTTCGAGTTACAATAGTCAACTTGATCGGCCAGTGCGTCACCCGGGGATGGCAACTGCTTCGGGCTCCAGGTATAACCGCCATCAATAGTCCTGTAAATTACCCAACGTTTCTCTAAACTCTCTTCGGGATGTCTTATGTTAAACCCGTCTAGCCAACCGATCTTTTCATCTACCATGGATATTCTCCAGAATGCAAAATCCTCGCCTGCAATAAGTACCTGTTCCCATGATGAGCCGCCATCTTTCGTTCGGTATATTGCAAAGGCGCCACCTACCCTTGCATAAATCATTACTGTCACCCAGAGGTTATTTTCATCGAGAATGGACCAAGAAACGGGTATTGGTTCAAGAGAGCCGCCATATTCTTGATTTAGTTCCTTACGAATCCTTGATGGACGATCGCCAGCAGTAACATCGAAAATTCCGAGATTATATAAAACTGTGTCTTCGTCGATTACATAGAAGTTGCCGTATGGATCATCCGAGTATGTAACGACAAACCATGTTTCTCCGCCGTCTTCTGTTCGCAAGACAGCATCATCTTCCGTGTTTATCGCCCAACCGATTTCCGGGTTTGCCATTTGGATCCTCTCCAATAATGGTTGTTCAAGTGGTTCTGGAGTCGGTGTGAGTGTTATCGTAGGTGTGAGAGATATGGTTGCCGTCGATGTGGGTCTTGCCGTCTCGGTCTCCAAAAATGACCGCGTGCGAGCTGCAGCCCGTGAAACAGCCGTCAGAGTGGATTGGCTATCCATATCGGCTTGAGAAGAGCCACACGCGACCATGTTCAGACTTGCCGATAGAAGTATAAGGAGAAAAACCAGTTTCTTCTTCATCTGCTTGTCATCCCCTCCCCCGATCAAATCTTTCAAAGAGTATAGCATTGCATGGTTACCGTAAAGGTACCGCAGATTGGTTGTGTTACGTTTTCACAAATGGAAACGATATGCTACTAAATCTCACAATCGGCAAATAGATTGGGTAAAAATTTCTTTATTGGGGGAATAAATTCAGGGAATAACTAGACTATTCGGCAGAGTTTTACTTATAAGCCTTGAAAGATTCTGGGTTAAGTCACACTGTGGTGATTCTCGGCGCAGACTAGCCGAAACGTCCTTCGACGTAGTCTTCCGTTCTTTGATCCCCGGGTTTGGTAAAAAGCAGTTTACCTTCAGCGTACTCGATCAGTCGGCCATCCAACATGAAAGCTGCGTAATCGGACACGCGTGCCGCTTGCTGCACGGAATGTGGGACGAGGACGATGGTGTAATCTTCCTTCAATTCCTGGAGGGAGTTTTCCACTTTTCCAGTCGAGATCGGATCCAAACCCGAGGTGGGCTCGTCGAGCAGGATCACCTCCGGTTTGAGGACCAGGGCACGGGCGATGCAGAGTCGTTGTTGTTGACCGCCGGATAACCTCGCAGCCGGTTCATCGAGACGATCTTGCACTTCCTCCCACAACGCCGCTGCTTCGAGACTATCCTCGACCGCCTGATTCAACCGTGATGAATCGTGTATGCCGGCGAGTTCCAGACCATAGGTGAGATTCTGGCGGATGCTCATGGGCAAGACGACGGGACGGGCGAAAACCATGCCGACGGTTCTACGCAGCGCGATTACGTCGCAATCTTTCGAAAGCACATCTTGTTTATCAATGTAAAGATGTCCGGAAAGCTCGACAACGTCCGCCAGATCGTTTAGGCGATTGATGGTCCGTAAAAGAGTCGATTTTCCGCCGCCAGCAGGTCCAAAGAGCACCGTGATGGCATTCTCCGGGATGTTGAGGTTGATCTGCCGCAGGGATTCGGTGCCATCGGAGTATCGTACCGTCAGGTCCTGGATGCGAATCTTGGGTTTATTCCCATTGATCGAGTGGGTTGGGTTTTCTTTCGAACTCACCATTGGCGCCTCGCTCTTGCTCGTGATCGGATTACGGTGGCGATACCGTTCATCCCGAGAACGAAGGTCAGCAAGACGACCGCCGTACCGTATTGGATTTGAATTGGCATTCCCGGAACCTGGGTAGATATTACGAAGAGGTGGTAGGGCAGCGCCATGGTGGCATCGAAAATCGAAGCGGGCAATGTGGGTAAAAAGAAGGATGCGACGGTGAACAGAATGGGCGCCGTCTCTCCAGCCGCTCGTTCGAGTCCCAAGATCACACCGGTGAGAATACCGGGCAAAGCCTGCGGCAGCACGATGCGGCGGATGGTTTGCCAGCGGGTGCCCCCTACGGAAATGCTGACCACGCGGAAGCTGTTGGGCACGGCGCGAAGCGCTTCTTCGGACGTGCTGATAATCACCGGAATGGTCATGATGGCCAGCGTAAGCGACCCGGCGATGATGCTCGTGCCAAATTGGAGAAAAAGGACGAACAAGCCGAGGCCGAACAAGCCATAGACCACGGACGGTATGCCTGCCAAGTTGATGATGGCGATGCGAATGGTGCGCGTCCAACGATTATCGGGCGCGTATTCGGAGAGGTATATCGCGGCGCCGACTCCCAGGGGAACGGCGATCGCGCCTGTGCCGACCGTCAACCACAAAGTGCCAATGATTGCCGGGAAGATGCCCCCCGCCCGCATGCCGTCTCTTGGCATCGCCGTGAGAAATTCAATCGAAATCGCGGGGAGGCCGCGGCTGTAGATAAAAACAACGATCAAGATGATGGGTATGACGGTGATGATGGCCGCGAGGATCAAACCGATGTACCCCAACCGTTGAATCAGGTTGCGCCGTTGGGTATTGCGTGGCTTGACAATCGATGGTGGGCTGGGAGGTTGAGTCATATTCGCTGCATCACCTTTTACGACAAAATCCTCTCGGCACGTTTTTGTTGACGAAAGACAATCCTCGCCGCGGCGAGATTGATCAATAATGAAATCACGAACAACACGATGCCGATGAAGAACAAGGTATGGTAGTGGACGCTACCATTGGCGACTTCTCCCATTTCCGCTGCGATCGTGGCTGTCATCGTGCGAGCGGGTTTGAAGAGAGCGCCGAGGCCTGTAGGCAGCACGGGGGCATTGCCCGTGACCATCATAACCGTCATCGTTTCACCAATGGCGCGTCCGATTCCAAGCATCACGGCCGTGAGTACACCGGAGCGTGCTGCGGGGAGGGTCACGCGCCAGATGGTTTGCCATTTCGTGGCGCCCATGGCTAGGGAAGCATCACGGTAGGTGCGCGGCACGGAATCCAACGCATCCTCGGAGACGCTGACAATCGTGGGAATGGCCATTCCGGCGAGAAGCATGGCGCCGGTGAAAGCGGTAAGGCCTGTGGGGATGTCGAGAATACTACGAACTGCCGGTGCGATCACCAGGATGCCCAGAAATCCAAGCATCACGGAAGGCAAGCCAGCGAGTAATTCGACCAGCGGTTTGAGGATCTCGCGTATCCAGCGAGGCGCGATTTCTGCGATGAAGATTGCACAGCAGACTCCCAGCGGAACGGCGATGAGCGTCGCACCGATGGTGACGATAAACGAACCACCGATGAGCGGCAAAATTCCGAAATAATCCTCGATGGGATACCAGCGGGTACTGAATAAGGCGTCTGGTGGGATTTCGATAACCGTCGCCGACCCCTCCCGCAGAAGGAAAATGAAGATCATAATAACGAAGATAATCGCCGAATAGCCGCAGACTTTGATCATGCGGGTAATGAGGTATTCTTTCCAATTGATTGATTCCATCATGACCTCATTGAACTATCGGGACGAAACCCAGTTCCTTAACGATGGCTTGTGCCTCAGGTGTGCAAATCCAATTCAGGTATTCCAGGATCGCGCCAGAAGGTTCTTCTGCCGTATACATGTAGAGATCCCGAGCGATAGGATATTGTTGACTATTAACACTCTCAGCAGATGGCAGGGTAAAAGGTCCTTCGGTGTCTACGGACACGGCGATTACCTTCATGTCTTCCGTGACGTATCCCAGGCCGTCGTAGCCGATGGCGTTCGGGTTCTGGCGGATTTCGGCGCTGATCCCTTCGGAAGAGGGCATGAGCAGTGTATCCATCGAGAAGAGGGTTTTATCGTTCTTATCGCCCTTTCGCAGCACTTGCTCGAGAAAGTAAACGTGTGTTCCGGAATTTGTCTCTCGCGAGAGGCGCACGATAGGTCGATCCTCACCACCTACTTCGAGCCAGTTGTTGATCTTGCCGCTGTAAATGTCGGAGAGTTGGTCGATGGTCAGTTGATCGATCGGATTCTCGAGGTTGACGATGATGGCGATGGCATCCCGCGCGACGACGAATTCGACGGGATTGATCCCGTTTGCTTTGGCGTTGTCGATTTCTTGGGGTTTGATACTGCGTGAGGCGTTGGCGATGTCGACCGTGCCATTGATCAGGGATGCGATTCCGGTGCCGGAGCCTCCTCCCGTCACCGATATGCGCACCTCCGGCTCTACCTTTTGATAGGCTTCTACCCACGCCAGAGCGAGGTTGACGATGGTGTCCGATCCCTTGTTTTCGATCATGCCCGATTGACCTGGTATCGATTGGTTGCTGTCAGCGGGCTTTGCACATGAAGTAATGAGCAATAGAAAGAAGACGGAGAGGAATATGATGTGAGTTTTTGTTATGCGCGCCTCGGTTATCATCCGCATGATTATAGTTTGTCCTTTGTGAAGTTGGAAGGGAGGTTAAGTAACTATAATAATCATTCGATTTCAACCCGAGAGGAGAGACTTAGTGTACAATGCTGTGAATGACTGAGATGCAAATAAGCAATAAGTATTCCGTTCATGATGTCGACTTCTATTATGGTGAATTCAAGGCCTTGAGTGAGATTTCCATGGAGATCATCGAGCGTGAGGTGACGGCGCTCATCGGGCCTTCTGGCTGCGGCAAGTCGACATTTCTGCGTTGCCTGAATCGGATGAACGATACGATCGCCCACACGCGGATGGAAGGTAAGATCTTGCTGGATGGTGAGGATATTTATGAGGAAGATATGGATGTGGTCGATCTTCGCCAACGCGTCGGTATGGTTTTCCAGAAGCCCAATCCCTTTCCACAATCGATATTCGATAACGTAGCCTTTGGACCGCGTGTCCTGGGTTTGACGAAATCACGCGCCGAGTTGGAAGCGACCGTCGAGAAATCGCTGCAGCGCGCGGCAATTTGGGATGAAGTTAAAGACGGACTGCATGAGAGTGCCCTCGATCTCTCACTGGGGGAGCAGCAGCGGCTTTGTATCGCCCGCGTGATCGCTGTCGAACCGGATGTCATTTTGATGGACGAACCGACTTCGGCACTCGATCCGATCGCCACATTGGAAATCGAGGTTTTGGTTCGACAACTCAAGGAACAATATACGATCGTTATCGTGACGCACAATATGCAGCAGGCTGCACGAGTTTCCGACAAAACCGGGTTGTTCTGGTTGGGTGAATTGGTGGAATTCGGCGAGACAAATCTGATTTTTACCCGCCCGAAAGAAGAACGCACAGAAGCCTATGTAACGGGTCGTGTGGGATAAATCGGTGTGGTGAGGGAGGCGTATCATGCCACATAGTTTACGGGCTACCTACGATCGTGCTTTTCTAGATGTTCAAGAGGATATCTTACGTCTGGGCAAGATGGTGGACGAAGCGATTACGAGGGCTTTGGAAAGCCTTCAGAAACGCGATCAAGTTCTCGCCCAGCAAGTAATCGATGATGACGATCAGATCAACGCGTTACGTTACCGGATCGAAGAATCTTGTCTGGCATTGATCGCCACGCAGCAGCCGGCCGCTTCCGATCTGCGCGCCGTGATGGCGACGATGAGCATCGTCGTTGATTTGGAGCGTATGGCCGATCACGCTTCGGGAATCGCCAAGACGGTGATTTTGATGGGCGATGAACCGCTATTGAAACCCTTAATCGATGTGCCGCGTATGTCGAATTTGGCCAAGGAAATGCTCGCAGCCATTCTGGACGCATATGTAAAAAGAGACGCCAAACTCGCACGTGAAATCGCAGATCGTGATGACGAAATGGATCAACTCTATCGGGCGGTTTTCGACGAATTGGTCGAGATCATGGCCGATAAGCCGGGAAGTGTTGAACGGGCTACCTTTCTCATGTGGTGCGCGCACAACCTCGAACGAATCGGGGATCGCGTGACCAATATCGCCGAGCGGGTGGTGTTCATCACCACAGGCGACTTGCAGGAGTTGAATCCATAAAGCGACTCGTGCGTTGTCTACCAGGCCGGATGATGCCCGATTTGATATTCAGGGAATAAGAATCGTTTTATATTCAAGGGGATCTACTTGAAGCTGATCATACAAATCCCGTGTCTCAATGAAGCAGAAACACTACCGCTCACGGTTCGGGACTTGCCGCGGGAAATCGAAGGATTCGATAAAGTCGAGATTTTGGTGATCGATGATGGCAGTACAGATGGGACCTCACAGGTCGCCCGAGATTGTGGCGTTGACCACATCGTTCGTTTGCCATCGAATCGCGGTTTGGCGCATGCATTTTCTATTGGGCTCGAGGAGTCCTTAAACCTCGGTGCGGATGTTATCGTGAACACCGATGGCGACAATCAATATCGGGGGGATTGCGTCGAGAAAATTGTTGCTCCGATCCGGGAAGGACGGGCGGAGTTCGTTGTTGGCGATCGTCAAATCGATAGTATCAAACACTTCTCGGTAATGAAGAAATTCCTGCAAAAGCTCGGGAGCCGAGTCGTGCGCTGGGCATCCGGGACGGTTATTCCAGACGCAACGAGCGGTTTTCGGGCATTTTCTCGGTCCGCAGCCATGAAATTGACGATCTATTCCAGCTACAGCTACACACTGGAAACCATCATCCAGGCTGGCAAGAAGGGCATCGCAGTCGCATCGGTTAAGGTCGATACAAACGAACGGTTGAGAGAATCACGACTCATCCGAAATATTCCACAGTACGTTCTTCGATCTTCTGTGACGATCCTTCGTATTCTACTCATGTACGAGGCCTTGCGGATTTTTTCGGTTCTCGGTATTGTGCTTTTTGGTGGTGGCTTAATCATCGCTGGCCGTTTTTTGTATTTTTACTTGTTGGGTGAAGGATCTGGTCATGTGCAATCCCTGATCCTCGCCGCAATCCTGTTTATTCTGGGATTTCAAACCCTGCTTCTGGGCCTTCTGGCAGACTTGAGTGCGAAGAATCGCAAGTTAAATGAAGATGCACTGTATGGGTTAAAAATTTTACTCTACGATCGCTTTTCCAATCGGAACACAATTCAAGAAGATGAAGCCTAAAATGAATGGCAGTTTCTCTCAAATGGAGATGGCGTGATTTTTAACATTGTCGCTTGGATCGTCTGTTTTACCTTTCTCCTGGTATTTACGATCCTCGTATTTTCTAATTTTCGCACAATTCAAACCACGATTGATCTCTGCGTTTTTACCTTTCTGTGGATTTTCAACACCTCGCTTTTCATGCTGATTATGGGTTTTCTGGGTTTACTTGCGCCTGTTCCGATTCTGATCGTAAGCTTGATTGGTCTCATTATCCTGTTCGTCATCAAGGATTCAAGAGCAACGGTCCTGACAACGATTAATCAATTTGGCGATTTCCTCTCCTATTGCCAAAAGTGCTTTAACCAACTGCCACGCTGGCTGCGATGGTTTACGACGGTTTTTGTTGGCTTGAGTGCGCTTCGGTTTATTTTCCTAATTTGGACGCTGCCGCCCTTTGTATGGGATTCTCTTACCTATCATTTAACCAACGTCGCTGAATGGACCCAGAAAGGCCGCATTTTTCTGGTCGATGCGCCTGTGGTGCGCGTGGCATTACCCTCGAACTACGAAGTTTTCGCGACCTGGTTCACGGTGTTCCTGCACCACGATGTCGTCGTGGAGGCGGCAGGGATCCCGGCATACATCCTCGCGTTCTTATCTGTCCTTGCACTGGGTAGGCGTTATCAATTGTCAATCTCGGCATCCTGGATTGCTGCTTTGGCATACGTCTCCACACCTGCGTTGATCCTGGCGACGACGGGGACGAAAAACGATCCGCAAATGGCGGCGCTGTTTTTATTC
>DAOUDW010000007.1:0-1618 GCA_034430895.1 Anaerolineales bacterium
TGGAAGGCACGGTGGCTACGAAAGCTCGACGGGAAAAGTGGAAAAAATCCTATAAATACTGGATCAACGCCATGCTTTCCTCGCGTCGGCCAAGCTATAAGAGTGACATCAGAATTAATTATGCCTGGGTAACAACCGAAGTCAAATTGCCGTACATGACTCAGAATATGCCCCGGGTCAATTTCATTTCTTTTAATCCCGAATCGGAGGGGGAGAAACAGGCTGAACACATGGGTCGGTTGGTGGGAAATGCCTTGTGGCACAAACTGGAAATCAATTCCACATCCGAAGATGTGTGTTGGGACGGCATGATATATGATGCTGGTTTTTATAAAATTGGTTGGGATGCATTGGCCGAAGATAATGACGGAGAAATCTTTGTATCCTCGATAGAGCCTTTCAAGATCATCCCGGACCCATATACGAAAAAGTTGCAGAAGGGTCGGTATATGATTCATATCGAACCATATCCGATTGATGAACTCAAGGCGCAATATCCCAAGTATGCCAAACAGATTTCACCGGACAAAGAAATCAGCCAAATACTTTTTGAAGAAAGGAAATATGCCGAACGCAAACCCACTGCCCTGAGTGGTGTTGTAACCGAAAATACGCAGTTCGAGACTGAGCGGGCGTTCAAGAAAGAGTACTGGCTTGCCCCCCGGCTCTGTGATTTGACGATTATGGGGGAAGTGGAGGAAGAGCCAGGGATCGAACAGGCCAGTTCCATGATCGCGGAAATATCCAAAGTGCTGCAGATTGGGGAAACGCCTGAAATCTCGCAACCAGCCAAGACCGCGAAGCCCAAATATCGCAAGGGCCGGGTGATTACTACGATCAACGATGCCGTGATTGTGGATGATAAACCCCATCCTTACGCCCACGGCAAGTTTCCGTTTGTCATGCAGATCATGCACAAGATTGGCAACGAATTATGGGGTATCGGTGACATTGAACAATTGATTCCACTGCAGGATGCCCTGAATCATGCCTACCAGCAACTCGATGATATCATCGCGCTGATGGCGAATCTGGGCTGGACGGCTGATCCCTCGTTGGGAAAAAAGAATCTCGATCTTTTGGCGGAGAAACTTGGGATAGTGGGTGCACTCAAAGTTGCGCCTCTGGATAAGCTTAAAGCAGATACACCTCCCGTTGTTCCGCAATATCTCATCGAACGTATCAAGGATTTGATCCAGCGGATCTACGAAATTACTGGTATCAACGAGATCCTGCAGGGATCGGGTCGCGTGACGCATCGAACAGCCCGTGGGATCGAGCGGTTGTTCGAGGCGGGTAGTACCCGGATTGGTAAGTCTATTCAGTACTATGAGAAAGCACTCAAGGAAGTGGCGTTTCAGATGGCCGAGCTTGCCCAAGAGTTTTACACCGATGATCGGGTGCATACCATCATCGGCGGGAATGGGCAAGTAGCCGGAGTGTTACAAACTTCTGGTGGTCAGCTCAAGGGTCGATATGAGGCTACCGTTGATTCGGGCGCAGCTCTCCCGAGGGATAAACAGAGCAAGGCAGATTTGGTGTTCAATCTGGCTGATAAGCAAGTATTTCAAATGGCGCTGTCGGCAGATCCGATAGCCAAGCAAGTAGCAAAAGTTAT
>DAOUDW010000008.1:0-66844 GCA_034430895.1 Anaerolineales bacterium
AACTGCTGCGAACTTTCTATGCATTCGTCGATTACTTCGTGGTGAATGTTTCCTCGCCCAATACGGTCGGCCTGCGCCGTTTGCAGGCGCGTGATTTCCTTGATTCCCTATTGCGCGAAATTTCAAACGCCCGTCAAGCACTAACCACCGATTTGCAGAAGCGCGTACCCGTGTTAGTCAAGCTCGCGCCAGATCTGACGCGGCAGGAATTGGAGGATGCCGTCGGAACCATCATGGAACGCGGGATGGACGGCATCGTGGCCACCAACACCACGATCGAGCGCGACGGGTTGCTGTCCGCCAATGCGGTTGAAAGTGGTGGGCTTAGCGGGCTCCCGCTGCGAGAGCGATCGACCGCCATGGTTCGCCAGATTTGGGAGAACACAAAGGGAAAGCTGCCCATCATTGGTGTAGGTGGGGTGTTCAACACCGATGACATGAAAGAGAAACTGGATGCCGGCGCTTCCCTGGTCCAGGTCTACACAGGTCTCGTATATCGTGGACCTGGATTGGCGCGATCGATCCTGCGTGAGTTTACTGTGAAGCATTAGAACATCGAGTGTAGCAATCAACGATCGAGGAGAAGTCTATATGCGAATCAAAAGACCATCGAAAAGTGTATTTACCGTATCTGTGATCTTTACCGTTGTTGGCTTACTGGCTCACATTGGCTCGATTCCAGTATTGTTCTCGATTTCCTTCTGGCTGGTTTTATTCGGCTACATCCTTTTATTCCTGGGCGTTGTGGTTAAAGGTTTTTAAATCGGTGGAACGACTCGAAGTTTGTCCATCGGGCAGCTGACCGTTATAATCAAGACAGCAGTCCCACGGAAGACGCTTACATTCGGTAGGGGCAAGATCGGGATTGGGACTGGGGTTTGACGTGCCACGACGGTTAACCATCCAACCGACAACACTCGCCGCTTCATTAACCTTGCTTTTACTCGTTGCCTTGTTTTTTGTATTCCAGAGCGAACAAGAATCGGAACCACCATCACCAACACCGCACTTTGAACAGAACAGCACGTGGACGGTGGCCTTCACCGATCCGGGTGGTCCTCAGGCATCCACGTATCGAGGTGGACCGGATGCTGTGTTGGCAGATGCGATCGATTCGGCACAATATTCGGTCGATGTAGCCATCTATCACCTGGATTTGTGGAGTATACGCGATGCGTTAATTCGAGCGCATCGACGTGGTGTCCGAGTTCGGCTCATCGTCGAAAGCGACTATCACGTCGAAGCTGAAATAGCCGAACTCGAGCAAGCGGGCATCGAAGTCATCGGAGATATGCGCGAGCACCTGATGCACCATAAATTCGTTGTCCTGGACGGCATGCAAGTCTGGACGGGCTCGATGAATTTCACGGTTCGAGGGGCGTATATCAACAACAATAACTTGCTTGCTGTGCGTTCCTCTGAATTGGCGCACTGGTATACACAGGAGTTTGAAGAAATGTTCCTCGAGGATCGTTTTGGTGCGCTCTCCTTGCCCGATCCGTCTCGAGATGCGATTGCGCTCGATGGAGGGGAATGGTCGGTTTTATTCTCGCCCGACGATCTAGTCGCCCGGGAACTGATCGCATGGATCACCGACGCTGAAGCCACGATTGAGTTCATGGCCTTCTCGTTCACTTCGGATGAAATTGCCGCAGCGATGCTCGCCCAGTTGGATGCGGGTGTTCGCCTGCGGGGTGTGATTGAAAGCGGCCAGGCGAATGCGACGGGAGGGCAATATGAGAACCTTCTCGCGGGTGGGGCGGATGTACGCCTGGATGGTAATCCCGGGACCATGCACCACAAAGTCATCCTGTTGGATGGAGAGATTGTGATCTGTGGTTCTTATAATTTCACACGCAGCGCGGAAGAACGAAACGATGAAAATGTCTTAATCGTCGTAGACATGGCTTTGGCGTCCGAATTCCTGATAGAATTTGAAAAAATCTATGCAGATGCACTTCCTTGAGAAGACGTGAAAGCGAGGCGGCTTTGAAAACCGAAGGTAAATTCTACATCGGCAAGTCCTACGATCTGAAGAAGAAGGCCATCATCGAAAAAGCGACACTCTACGATCCGGACGATTTGACCACGCATGGTGTCGTCGTGGGTATGACGGGGTCGGGCAAGACGGGATTATGTATCGACATTCTCGAGGAAGCAGCGCTGAACGGCATCCCGGCGCTGGTCATCGATCCCAAAGGCGATATTGCCAACTTGCTGCTGCATTTCCCTTCCCTCAGCCCGCAGGATTTCGAGCCCTGGGTGGACGCGGATACGGCGCAGCGCGAAGGCAAGACGACGGCCGAACTGGCGCAAGAAATCGCGGACTTGTGGAAATCTGGTCTGGCGAAATGGGACATTGATTCCGAGCGGATCGAACGCGTCCGCCAGGCGGTCGACTATGCCGTGTATACACCGGGATCGGATGCCGCTATTCCTGTGAGTATCCTCACCTCGCTGCAGGTGCCGTCGCTTTCGTGGGACGAGAATCGGGAAGTGATCCGGGAAAAGATTTCCAGCACGGCAACGGCATTGTTAGGTCTCGTGGGTATCGAAGCCGATCCGGTGAAATCCCGCGAACACATCCTCCTGGCCAACTTGATCGAACGCGCTTGGACGGACGGTGTGGACTTGGATCTATCCGAGTTGATTCGCCAGATCCAGAATCCCCCCTTCGACCGACTGGGCGCTTTCGAGATGGATCAGTTCTATCCCGAGGATGATCGTTTTGAACTCGCCGTTTCACTCAACAATCTGCTAGCCGCCCCTTCGTTCCAGGCCTGGGTCGAGGGGATGCCGCTGGATATCGATGCCTTCCTCTGGGGTGAAGACGGCAAGCCCCGGCAGAGTATTTTTTACCTGGCGCATCTGCCGGAGGCGGAACGCATGTTTTTCGTCACCTTGCTGCTGACAGCGGTCGAAGCCTGGATGTACCAGCAATCGGGATCGGATTCGCTGCGTGCGCTGCTCTACATCGATGAGGTCTTTGGTTTCATGCCGCCTGTGGCGAAGCCACCTTCTAAACCCCCGCTGCTGCGGCTGCTCAAGCAAGCACGTGCCTTTGGGTTGGGCCTGCTGCTCACGACCCAGAATCCGGCCGATCTGGATTACAAGGGATTGAGCAACGCAGGTACCTGGTTCATCGGGCGGCTGCAAACTGAGCGCGATAAGCTCCGGCTTTTGGAAGGGTTGGAAGGAATCGAAGCCGGCAAGGCTGGTTTCAGTCGGTCGAAGGCGGATAAGAGCATTTCGTCCTTGGGAAAGCGGGTGTTCTTGCTGCATAATGTGCACGAGAAAGCGCCCGAGATTTTCCATACCCGTTGGGCGATGGCGTATCTGAAAGGACCGATCACGCGCACGCAGCTGCGGGATCTGAATGCGCTGGTGGGTGCAGACGCAAAAGCACCTTCGAAAGAGAAGAAGCGTGCGGCAAAAACGAAGAAGCAGGCGGGAACGAGCCTTTCATCCACCCGTCCTTCGGTTCCGACAGGCATGGAAGAATTGTTCCTGTCCAACAATCTCACGGTCGCCCAAGCGCTCAAGGCCGCCGGCAAAGATGCGCCCAAGGCGAAACGTTTGGGGATCGTCTATCGACCCTCGCTGCTGGCGCAGGCTTCGGTTCGCTACCTCGATCGTAAAAATGCCATCGACCAAGAAAACCGGGTGGCTGCCCTGTCTATGGATGTGGACCCGCGCGGAATCGTGCGTTGGGAGGAGATGCACGCCTCGCCGTTCTCATCGCAGAGTTTCGACGACAATCCTGCCCCAGAATCACAATTCGTGGATCTGGAGAAGCCGTTTTCGGATGCTAAATTGCTTAAATCCTTGGAGAAGGATTTTCTGGATTATGTCTATCACGGCGCGGGACTAACGCTGGCCTCGAATGCGGGGTTAAAACTGGTTGCCAAACCGGGTGTGACAACGGCTGAATTTCGCGAACAATGTGCAGAAGCTGCGCAGGAAGGGCGCGATGCCGAAGCTGAAACGTTAGGCGAGAAGTACGAGAAGAAGATCAAAGCGATCGAAACCAGACTCGTCAAGGAAGAACGCGAATTGGCTGAAGATCAAGCCGAGCATCAGTCTCGCAAGATGGAGGAACTGGCGACCCTGGGAGAGAGCATCCTGGGGCTAATCGGCGGTTCACGCAGCCGTCGACGTGTCTCGACTTCCGTCACCAAGCGCCGCATGACCTCCCAAGCGAAAGCCGACGTGGAAGAGTCGTTGGACGTGATCGAGGAGTTCAAGCAGGAACTCACCGAACTTGAGGCGGAATTATCGGAAGAGTTGAACGAACTGGCAGATCGCTGGGGAGATGCCGCCGCTGCAATCGAGGAGATCACGATTACACCCTACAAGAAGAATATCCTCATCGAGCATTTCGGTGTGGCTTGGTATCCGTTCTGGCAATTGGAGGAAGGCGGAAAGACCTTCGAGGTCCCAGGGTTTGCTAACGAATAACTTCACTCTTAAGGATCTTCTCTAGGTCCTCTGCGGGCCAGCCATATCGACCATAAGATTCCTGGCACGAGGATCAAACCGGCCATCCAGATCAGGCAACCTTCGATTCCCACTTCTACCCGATCGACCCCCCATCCGCCGGCGAGCGATCCCAGGGCGCTTGCCAGCGAGAAGAATGCAAACTCGGAAGCGAATACACGTCCTCGCACGTCATCAGGCACAATCTGGAACAGCAGTTGGTTTGAAAAAACCCAGTTGATTCCGCCACCAACTGCGCGCAATATGGTTCCCAGCAATACGATCTCGAAGCTTGCCAGAGGTGCCATAATCAGAGTGCCGATTGCGCTGAGTGGATAGGCGACAGCAATTGCGAGACTTAACGGTCGCTCTCGATCCTGCGTGAAAACGCGTGCGATGAATGGGCCGAATCCGGTGCCGATTCCTGCGGCGGCGAAGAGAATGCCCAATCCGATACCTCCGTCCTGACCGATGACGAAGACGTTCTCCGCAATAGCCACCTGCACGACCTGGAACGGACCGGAAAGCAGCAGACTGAACGCTGCTTTGTGCAGCGTGAGTACGAAAACGTAGGGATGCTCCTTAAGGTAGCGCAAACCGGCGATGTATTCTGCGAGCCCAGAGTATGGACCGGTTGACAGCCTTTCCGCTTCTGGTTGTTTGTCAGCGCAGATGCGGGAGATGAAAAACGCGGAGAGCAGGAAAGTGGCGCCGTCGATAATGAAAGCAGGATACACACCCCAGCTGCCAGCCACCAGTCCCCCCAATGCGGCGCCTAAAGCAAGCATGATCGACCAGGTGGCCGAGGAGATCGTGTTGGCGCTGCCGAGGTTACGTTCCGTAACGATATCGGGGAGAATGGCGGTGCGTGTGGGGAAGAAAACGCCGCTGATCGCCAACTGGACAGCTGTCAACGCATAGAGCAGCCAAATCTGCTCTGCTGTCCGCACGAACAAGAAACACAGCACTACGGCGGCGCGGAGTAAATCGGTAAGGATCAACAATCGCCTGCGGTTGAACCGATCCGCGAGTACACCCGCAAGAGGGCTGATCAGGAAAGGTGCGAGCATGCGGATGGCGAATAAAGCACTGATGGCCAGGCCGCTTTCGGAGAACCGGTTGATCAGCGTCGCTGAGGCGATCAGGTTGAACCAATCCCCCAATAAACTGATGATCTGGCCGAACCATAGATGGCGGAAATCCGGATTCGAGCGAATGAGTGATATGTAGCCCGCTGCTTCTCTGGACTTTGTTCCTTGAAGGGTCATTGTGTGATTATCTCAGCGATCTGGCTTGATGTGCTGTGTTTCGATGATAACAGATACCATGCGAACACGTTCACTCGTCGCCGAGAGTTTCCATCAGGTCGAACTGGTTTTGGCGCTGCCACAAGCGCCAGTATACGCCTTTGCGTGCGACCAAACTGGCGTGGCTGCCGCGCTCGGCGATTTGGCCCTGGCGCAAGACGATGATTTGATCCATACGCTCCAGGTTGACCAGGCGGTGGGTGATGAGCAGCACACTCTGATCCCGCGACCAGGTAAGCAGATTGTCCATGAGGGTATTCTCGGTGATCGCATCCAGATGGGTCGTGGGTTCATCCAGGATCAGCAAGGGCGCATCTTTTAACAGGCCGCGGGCGACAGCCAGGCGCTGGCGTTCCCCTGCACTTAAGAGAAACCCGCCTTCGCCGATCCGGGTGTCGAATCCCTCTGGCAGGGCGTGGATGAATGCCAGAATTTGTGCGCATTGGGCGGCCGCTTCGAGCTGCGTCTGGTCTGCTTCAGGCTGCGCGAGCAGTAAGTTGTTGCCTATGCTGTCGTTCAAGAATTGCGTGCGCTGTGGAACGATACTCATCATTCTGCGCAGTTCATCCAGGGGATACTCGCGAATCTCATCTTTACCGAGTCGAATGGAGCCCGCTTGGTAGTCCCAAAATCGAAGCAAGAGGTTCACGATCGATGTTTTCCCCGATCCGTTGGCGCCGACGATGGCCAGTTTTCCACCCACCGGTAGTTCGAAATCGATTCCCTCCAGCGCCGGCGGTAGTTCGGACGCATATCGGAAACACACGCCAGCGAATTGAATCGAGTGATCAGTTACCTCCAGCTTGGGTTCTGTAGTTTCTTTTTCGCCTGGCACAGCGTCGATGATCTCGAAAAGCCGATCCGCAGCGGAGACCTGCTCTTCGAGTTGCTGGAAAGTAGTGGCAAGCGGTGCGATCGCTTCGAAACTTGCCATCGTTGCCAGCAGGATGACGGCCAGATACATTCCCTCGATTTGTCCTTGGCGGATCAGAGGTATGCTGAGAACAAGAATGACGAGCGCTGCCAGACTCACCGAGAAATCGTTGAGCACCGCTGCGAAGGAGTCTCGCCTGGCAAACCGGAGTTGCATATGCGTGAGCCTTTGGCTCAAGCCGTACAAACAGTCTAGGTGTGTTTGTTCCTGACCGTAAGCCAGGATGTCGGCTGATCCCTGGACGGTATCTACAAGTGCGGCTTTCATGCTCGCGCGCACATCCACCAGACGGCGTCCTGAATCTCGGCTCCAGCGCAGCATGGTCATGGGAAAAATGACGCCGGTTAGAAAATGGATTGCCGCCACGCTTAACGCCAGGACGAGATCGAAGCTGCCCAGGAGTGCAAACGTCAGACCGCTGACGGCGAGCGCAACGAAAGGCGGCGCGATAACGCGGATGAAAAAGAGTTCTAATGTATCGACATCGCCCACGATGCGGTGCAGCAGGTCACCGCTTCGATAATGCATCAAACGTGCCGGTGCAAGTGGCTCCAGCTTGCGGAAGAACCAGACCCGCAGGCATGCGATCAAGCGGAAGGCGACATTGTGTGACAGCAGGCGCTCCACGTAACGTAGTGCACCGCGGGCGAGACCGAAAAAACGCACGGAAACGATGGCAACCTGTAACTCGGCGATCGAGGGCTGGAGAGCGGCAAAGGAAATAATGTATGCAGAAGTTGCCAGGAGACCGATGCTGCTGGCGATGGTCGCAAATCCGGCGAGAATCGCCAATCCCATCTGCTTCCAGTAAGGGATTGCCAGCTTCAAGAGGCGAGTAAAGATGTTTTCTCTCACACGGTTCCCTGATAGGCGCGCAGCATACGGTGATACGTTCCCTCTTGCCGGACGAGGGCTGCGTGCGATCCCTGTTCCAGGATGAGTCCGTGTGAAAGTACGACGATGTTGTCGGCATCCTGAATCGTCGACAAGCGATGGGCGATCAACAAACCCGTACGGCCTTGAAGCAGATACTTCACCGCCGCTTGAATCTGCGCCTCGTTGTCCACATCCAGGTTGGATGTGGCTTCGTCGAAGATCAGGATCGGCGCGTCCTTGAGAAAGGCACGTGCAAGGGCGACCATCTGTGCCTGGCCTGCGCTTAGCCGGGCGCCGCGTTCCCCGATCAGCGTGTCGTAGCCATCCGGCAAGCTCTGGATAAAATCGTGGATGAAGGATTGTTTGGCAGCGTCCACGATCTGGTAATGTTCCGCACCTGGTTTTGCGATGCGGATGTTTTCCGCGATTGAAGTGTTGAAAAGATATGGATCTTGCGGAACCCAGGCGATGTGCGTACGCCAGTGATGTGGATCGATTGCCTCCAGCGTGGTTTCACCCACAAGGATGCGACCACGATCGGGTGGAATGAAGCGCAGCAGGAGACTGGCGATGGTGGTTTTTCCCGAACCACTGGGACCAATGAGGGCAACACAATCCCCGGCATTGATCTGAAAACTGACACCGCGTAACGCCTGGCGGGTGCCCGTTTGGTATGCTGCCTGAACGTCTTCGAAGTGGATGTCGACTCCGGGCCCGGGGATATGAAAGGAGTGTGTGATCGATGGCTTGTGGATGCGAACTGGTGTCTCCAGAATTTCGAATATCCGCCCGGCGGCTGCGACGCCCGACATGCCGGCATGAAAGCGGATGGCCAGATTCCGCAGCGGTTGGTAAAACTCGGGGGCAAGCAGCAGGATGAAAAAGGCTTCATTGAAGACCATCTGTCCATACAGCAAGCGCAGCCCGGTTTCCACAGCCACCACAGCTGTGCTGAGCGTGGCAATCCATTCGAGAACGAGAGCTGAGAGAAAGGTTACGCGTAAAACGCGCATGGTCAGGTGTCGAAACTGGTCGCTGGCTTCGTTGATCGACTCGACCTGTTCGCTGCTGCGTCCGAGCGCTTTCAATGTCGTCAGGCATTGGAGCAAATCCAGAAACTGTGCACTCATGCGGCTCAGCTTGCCCCACTGGCGACGCGTGAGCCGCTCCGCAGTGTCGCCGATAAGTATCATGAAGATCGGAATCAACGGTGCCGTGAACAGCAATACCAAACCCGAAAGGGCATCGAGGGGGAAGACGAAAAAAAGGATAACGATCGGAATAAAGCTGCTCTTGGCGATCTGCGGCAGGTACTGCCGGATGTAGCTGTCCAGTGTTTCGATGCCGTCCATGATCGTATGGCTCAACTCGCCGGCGCGCTCCCGGCTTGTGTATGCCGGGCCGAGAGCTAGCACGTGCGTGGCTGCGCGTTGACGCAGGGAAAGTTTGATCCGACCGGCAGCATGTGCGGCCATCGTTTCACTTCCCCAGTTCAAAGCGGCGCGCAGAAGTTGGAGGGCGAGGATCGAGAGAATCCGGAGATGAACTTCATCCAGACTCCTGCCGGACAGAAAGACATCGCTAACGATTTGACTCAGGATGTATGCAGATAGGACGAGGGGAATACTGGCGAGGATGCCCAGGATGACCGATGCAATTAACCGGTGCGAAACCGAGCGGGCTTCGTGTAACAGGCGAGGGTCGACTTTCAACATTAGCGGAGTGACTCGTCCAGATTGAAGCGCACAGGATCACGCATGGAGCAGGAACTGTCGGATGCCTGGCGCGTGGTGCATGGCAGGAAATGTCGACTGCGCTGCCCACATGGTCGCAGCATGTGCGCTGGTACGGATCAGTATTCCAGAGATGATGTGCTAGTCAGCCTGCGGCGAAAGACACGATAGGACCAGCCTTGATAGAGCAGCACGATGGGCAAGAAGATGAGTGTAATAATGCTCATCACTTGTAAAGTGTATGGACTGGAAGATGCGTTGTCGATTGTCAGGCTCCAGGCATCGGGCGCCAGGCTGGAAGTCATCAGGCGTGGATAGAGACCGGCGAAGATGGTCAACGAGAATAAAACGATGCAGGCGCCGGTCATGGCGAAAGCCCAGCCGTTTCGTTTTTTGCGGATCAGCCACCCCACGCTGCTGATCGCGGCGATCGTGCCGAGAGACAGGATTAAAGCCGTGACAGCGTGTCGCGTTGCTATGTCAGTATCGTAATAGCCCATAACTGAAACGATTAAACTGAGGATGATGACCAGTGGCCAAAGTTTTAAAGTCAGTGTTTTTATTCGTTCTGTGATCGGACCTTCGATCTTGATCATCAGGAAGTTGGCGCCGTGCAGCGTGAACAGCAGCAGCGAGGTCAGGCCGGCGATCAGCGCGAACGGATTGAGTAAATCGCCGAATGTGCCTACGTATTGCATGTTTGCATCGATTGGAACCCCACGCACGATATTGGCCATGGCGACGCCCCAGAGCAACGCGGGAATTGCACTGCCGATAAAGATCATCCAGTCCCACGTACTGCGCCATTTGGGATTCTCATCTTTGCTGCGGAACTCGAATGCCACTCCACGCACAATTAAAGCCAGCAGCATGATAACCAGGGCCAGGTAAAAACCGCTGAACAATGTGGCGTACCAGTGGGGGAATGCAGCGAACATCGCGCCGCCAGCCGTGATCAGCCACACTTCGTTGGCGTCCCAGTGGGGACCAATCGAGTTGATCATCAGGCGACGTTCGCGGTCGTCCCTGCTTAGAAATGGAACCAGGATGCCAACGCCGTAGTCGAATCCCTCCAAGAAGAAGAAACCGGTAAAAAGAACGCCGATGAGAATAAACCAGATGGTGTTTAAGTCCATGATCGACCTCCTGGGGATTTTGCGTTAACTCTCCGCTGATGAACCCAACTCCAGTTGCGGCTGGACTGCGTATTTACGCAGCAGGTAGATATCCACTCCGATCAAGATGGCGTAGATCAAGCCAAAGCTGAGGAGCGAGAATACCAGTGTGCCGGCGGATACATTGGGGGAAACAGCGTCTTCCGTTCTTTGCAAACCGAAGACGATCCAGGGTTGACGGGCTACTTCGGTGAAAATCCAGCCTGTCGTATTGGCGATGAACGGTACCACAATGGCCCAGGGTAGGATTTTTAAGAAGCGATTGGGAGTCAGGTGATGGCCACGCCAAACCTGCCATAATCCGAGTGCCGCAAGAAAGATCATCAGGAATCCGGCGCCGACCATGATGCGGAAAGTCCAATAGCTGATCGTAACCGGTGGAATGTACTCCCCCGGACCATAGGTCTGTTCATAGGCTTTCTGCAAGTCGTTGATGCCTTTGACTTCGCCTTCCATGCGGTTGTAGGCCATGAAACTTAACACATTGGGAATGCGGAAAGAATAATCATTTTCCTGATTCGCTTCATCGATAATCGAGAATACGGAAAAGGAAGCGGGATTTTCGCTTTCCCACAGCGCCTCGGCGGCAGCCATTTTCATGGGCTGTGTTTTGATCATGTGCTGTCCCTGCACGTGACCGATCCCGGCGACTGCTGTGGCGGCGACAAGGCCGGTGATGGCCGCCCATTTGAAAGATGTCTTGAATAGATCAATCTCCTGGTTTTTGCGAAGCAGGTGGTAGGCACTGATGCCAAGAACGAAGAACGATGCCGTTGTCAGACCGGAGGCGAAAACGTGGGGGAACTGCAGCCAGACATGCGGGTTGGTTACGAGGGCACCGAAATCGATCATCTCCGCTCGCCCGTTGCGTAGAACGTATCCAACGGGTTCCTGCATGAAGGAGTTGGCGATGAGGATCCAAAGGGCGGATATATTCGCCCCGATGGCGACCAACCAGGCCGTGGCGGCGTGCGTGCGTTTGGATAGTCTCTCCCAGCCGAAGATCCAGATTCCCAGGAAGGTCGACTCGAGGAAAAAGGCTGAAAGTGCCTCGATCGCCAGTGGTGCGCCGAATACATCACCAACGAAGCGGGAATACTCCGACCAATTCATGCCGAATTGGAATTCCATCACGATGCCGGTGACGACGCCCATGGCGAAATTGATTAGAAAGAGTTTGCCCCAGAACTTGGTCATGCGTTTGTAACGTTCGTCGCCGGTACGAACATAGAATGTCTCCATGATCGCTATCAATACGGACAAGCCAAGGGTAATGGGTACGAAGAAGAAGTGATATACGGTGGTGATCGCAAATTGCCAGCGCGCCAATGTGATAATGTCCATAAAATCACCTCTTTCAGGTTTTGCTATTCCTTATTGTAAATTTTCTCATAGGTTTTTACCAAAACTTTTAGATAAAATGTGGAATGCGTCGGTGTGTGCTGTTCTCGTGAACATTATATCGACTTTCGTGATACTTTCCCTCTATTTATCGAATCTGCCTGTGATGAAACCCGGCGGCGTTCAGATATTCTTCACCGATTCGGGTGATCCCCAATCCAAACACAATGCCGCCTTAGCAGAATCAAAGAAATCGTTTCCCATGCGCTCGATGCAACGCTGCGTAGCCGACCAGTTCATATGGGTTCCAAGAGGTTTGGATGGGCTACTGAAGTGTTTTGATGGCTGTGAAAGGCAATGATTCTCCATTGCCCGGCTGATTACTTAAATTCATTCCTGAGGATTCCATACATTTCCAGATCTTCGTACTCACCCCATTTCTTGAAGTGCTGACGAAACGAGGCTTCATGAGTCATGTTTAGCTTTTGCATCACTTTACCGGAAGCGGGATTGCGCGAAAAATGGGAAGCGCAGATTCGGTTCAGGTTGCGCTCTATAAATCCATAATGGAGAACCGCGCGTGCCGCTTCGGTCATGTAGCCGTTGTTCCAATAAGGTTTCCCGATCCAATATCCGAGTTCCGCACGGTCGTGCGTGGCGTTGATCCCGAGTTCGATTGCGCCGATGATGATCTTCTCCTGCTTAAGAACGATGGCGAAATGGGCGGATTTTCCTTGTTCGAAGGCTTCGGCATGAGTCTCGATCCATGCTTCGGCCATGCCATCTTCATAGGGATGTGGGATGTTCAACGTGGTTGAAGCGATTTCACTTTCGCCAACAAGTTCCTGCACGCGTGCCGCGTCCTCTACAGTGAAAGGGCGCAGCAGCAGACGATCGGTTTGTAGGGTGGGTCTCTTCGGCATGATTACGCCTGTTGTCTCCTGGAGATCAAGATGTTCACCTCCAGCAAGGCTTAAATCCCGGAGTATCCCTGCGTTTGGAGGTTTTATATATTGTAAACAGTATAACGGTGATCGGTGGAAATAACTTTAACTGCCAGGAAAAGGTGCTTGCGCGAGCAGCGGATTATCAATCTATCGACAATAACTCTACTGACAAAAAGTCATTAGTTATATATAAATTCACGCATGAACAGATCATATTTACACAGACGAGAGAATCGAGGCCATCGAGAACATCGAGAGTATCAAAGGGGGAAAAGAGACAGGCGAAGACGCGTTCAGCGTTTCCTTTGGACCTGCCTCTTGGTTCTGCTGCGACATGAAGAGCGACATGGATATGGATTACTTTCCGAAATAACAGAATTCGGATTTGCGGAAGGAACGCTGGACCCGAGTTTGGTCTATCGTGCGTTGCGTAATATGGAAGCGGACGGCTGGCTGCAATCCAATTGGGAGGAAGAGAGTCAGGGCCCAAGGCGCCGATCATACAAGTTGACGGATCTCGGCGAAGAGTAGTTGGCCTACTTTATCGCCGATCTCCAACGCACGCGCGGCGAAATCGATACGCTTATTCACGCCTACGAAAAATCCAACGACAAGGAGTAATCATCACAAGTCGTGAGGATGATCAATTGGTAAAGCGCGCAGGCTTCATCCATGGGATGCGACCTGCGCGTTTTTGATTGTTGTCTTGCGAGATGAAGATCGAGATTTACTCCTGCAGGATGAGTATGCCGTATCTAGAAGTGGATTGCCAGGATTCGTTCGTTGGGTCGTTCCACTTGGAGATGCTATCTCTCACACCGCTGCCCTGATCGTCGTTCACCTGGAAGTCAAACCCGATCACGGCGCCCTCAATGGCGACGATGGTTCGGTATGGCAGGATAACTTCAACGGCATAACCGCCATCGATCACAACCGCCACACTTTCAAACCCATCGACATCACCAGTTGAGCCAAAAGAGGTGGTGTTCTCAAAACTGACGCGGTATTGACCGTCGTCCGGTTCGTAGAAACCGGTTTTGCGATTGTTCTCATCGAGGAAAATCTCGATGCTGTCCTGCATGTAAACAGTGTTGCTGGCTGCGCTTAGAACGGGATCGGCTACTTCGGCGTACACGTAGAGCGCGTTTTCATCCCACAGCAACCACACGTTCGCTGTGGCGCCTTTGAAAACGTTTTCCTCATCTTCAATGCCCTGGATGAACAAATCCACGATCAAGGGATCGCTGACATCGTAAGCTTCATCCTTGACGCCATCCAGCGTGGCCGACCCACGATGGACGACTCTACCCTTGGGCGATTTGGCGAAGGTCAGCGTACCCCAGTATGCCGGCGTCATTCTCTCGAGTTCGCCCAGGTCATTCCAACGGATGAAGGAGGCGTCACCATCCTGGATGATGAGATCGAATCCCATCAAGGTATCGACCTCACCGATGACGTATTCAAGCGGCAAGCGCGCTTCAAACCAGTAGCCATCGTCGGTCTCGATGATGGCAGAGTTATTAGAATTTTCCCATTCATCATTGAGATCGAAACGATAGACGCTATCGTTTTCATCCACCGCTTCTACCTTATCATTGCCTTCATCGAGCAGCAGCGTGACTCGATCGTCCTGCAGCGGGGTCGAGTCGGTTACTTCCAGCATGAGATAGAGATAATCCGCATCCCAGAGCGCTTTCACTTTCGCCGACAAATCGCTGGCCTCGTCCTCAATCGTGGTGGCATCCGTAAATTGCCAGCGTTCATCACTTGCTCCGTCAACGATAATTGTTCCTTCCGATGCGTTGGCGTAATTGATCCTCGGGGACAATTTTTCCGGATCCACCATGCCCCAATAAAACGGTTTTGCCTGTAGATTGGCATCAAAAGGCATCGGCCAATCGCTGCGTTCAACGAAGAAGTAATTCAGCCAGGATTGATCGTCCGTCATCCCCCAAATTGTGACACTGGTTATGCTGTCGCTGTATTTATCCATGATCTCGAAAAGTTCTCTGACCCGGTGGCCTTGTTCGTTAAGCACTTCTGCGCTGGCTTCGTCGAAGGATTGCTGGCGGTTGTCGTAAATGGTGATGTCCAATTCGGTGATGTGAATTTCGATCCCCAGTTGGGAGTAGGCCTCAAGTGCGGCCTCGAAATCACGCAGCGAAGGATTGGTGAGCGATATATGCATCTGCATACCAATTCCATCGATGGGCACCCCTTTTGCCTGCAGATCTTGAACCAGCGCTACGATTTGATCTCGTTTGGATGGGTCGGTGGTGCTGACCTCGTTCAAGAATAACTTGGCATCAGGGTCGGCGTTACGTGCATAGCGAAATGCCAGTTCAATGTATTCCGGTCCGAGCGCTTCATACCATTCATTTCGATAGAAACCATCGAGCTGGTTGTGATCGACGGGCTCATTGACAACATCCCAGGCATAGATCTGCCCCTGATAGTGTTCCATAATCTTCGTGATGTGGGCTTCCATGCGGGCCTTTAAAGTCTCGGCAGAGACAGGTTCGCCATCTTCAAGGAAAAACCACTTTGGACATTGATTGTGCCAGATCAGTGTATGCCCGCGTAATGCAATATTATTTTCTTGGGCAAATTCAACGATTCGATCCGCGTCCTCGAAAGTGTAAAAATCTTCTGTGGGATGGATCTCTTCCGGTTTCATGTCGTTCTCGGCCGTAATGCTGTTGAAGTGGTACTTGAGCAACTGCACGTGCAATGGACTATCCAATTGAATGGGTTCAATGGCCGTGCCGATGAGGAATTTGTCCTTAAAAACATCCTTCAACGCAGGAATATCGGTTTGAACTGTTGGTGGCTTCGTTTCAGTGGGCGTCGGTTCCGTTTCGATCTCGGGCACCTCGGTTTCAGCCTCAGGAGTCTCGGCGTCGATAATCGGTGCCGCTGTCGTCGCGCTGGCGCAAGATGAGATCAGCGCGCAAACGAGGATCAAAGAATATATTTGAAATTTCATAATCATACCCTGTCTGTTTTATCATGAGCCGGATACATACTGGAAAGAATTATATCTGCAGATACGAATTTGGCGTGGGAACGATCTATGTATATCCTGCCGTCAGATATACGTGCGTAGCGTACTTCAAGAAAGTTCTTTCTGGGCGAGATGAAGGACGGAGATTGAGAATTTTCCATTTCTATAAGGACCAATTCGGGAGCACATCCATGTCGAGAGCATCGCGTTGGCCAGTAAGGAAACGCCGGTGGCCAACTGCGGCGATCATGGCGGCGTTATCTGTACATAAATACAGTGGGGGCACGCGTACCGGGAGTTTCGAACTCAATTGAAACGCCTGGCGCAGCGCTCGATTGGCTGAGACGCCGCCGGCAACGAGAATCTCACGTGCATTGTGTTCCTCTGCAGCTGCAAGAGTCTTTCCAACGAGCACATCGACAACTGCAGCCTGAAAGGATGCGGCAAGGTCGGCGATGGGCAGCCCGGGGCGCGGCGCCTCGACACCAGCCTCGATTTCCGGTTGTCGCTGGCGCACCTCACGCAGAACGGCAGTCTTCAAACCGCTGAAGGAAAAGTTCCATGTTCCTTCCAGCCAGGCGCGCGGGAATTTCAGCGCTTGTGGATCACCGTTTTCGGCGGCTTGTTGTATCGCCGGGCCTCCGGGATAGGCAAGGCCGAGCAAGCGGGCGACTTTATCGAACGCCTCTCCGGCGGCATCGTCGAGTGTGCCGCCCAAACGTTGATAGGACAGATGGTCGCTCATCAAGACGAGTTCCGTGTGCCCGCCGGACACAATCAATCCCAACAATGGGAACTCCGGTTCGGGTTCATCCGCCACCAACCAGGTGGAATAGAGATGGGCTTCCAGGTGGTTGATCCCCAGTAATGGAACCTTTGAGCCGAATGCCAGCCCTTTGGCCATGTTCATCCCCACGACGAGTGACCCGGCCAATCCCGGTCCTCGCGTAACAGCAATGGCGTCGACGGCCTCCGCGGCAATATGTGCTTGGGTAAGTGCGCTGGAAACAACCTGATAAATGACTTCAACATGGGCGCGTGAAGCCAATTCGGGAAAAATGCCGCCGTACTCGGCATGTATCTCCGTTTGAGAGGCCACCACATTGGAAATAATCCTGCTTCCATTTTCAACCACCGCAGCAGCAGTCTCGTCGCAAGAAGTCTCGATGCCAAGAATGCGTGTCTCTTGTTCCACAATCGCCTCGTATTTCTCTCCGGCTGGGGTGAGAAAACCCTGCAGAATCAGCCTAGACGCCCGGTATTTTCAGTACAAGGTCCTTGGGATAGTCGGCCAGGATTTCCATCTTCCTGTCCGGGCGTACCCATATTGTATCCTCAATGCGCACACCATAGCCTCGTTTGGGGTAGTACAAACCTGGTTCGATGGTCACCACAGCGCCGGGGCGCAGTCGATCTTGATTGCTCTCCAGATGGATGGAATATGGCGCTTCATGTACGTCTAACCCCAGGCCATGACCCAGGGAGTGGACGTAGCCTTCCTCGATTTTGCTGTCAGACATGATCGTCACATGTCCCTGTTCGGCGAACATCTCGCAGGCCATGATCTGATACTCGCGAAATGGCGTGTCCGCCCTCATCTTTTCCAGCACTGCCGTATAGACGTCGTGGACATCCTGGTAAGCGGCCTGGACATCATCCGGCGCGTAACCCAAACACCATGTGCGTGTGAAATCAAAATAATACCCGCCTCCGGCCTCCGTTGGATAGATGTCGAATATGATCGATTTTCCAATGGCAACCGGGTCGTCATCATTACCGCTGCTGTGTGGAACGCCGGCGTCTTGTCCGATGGCGAAAATGCAGCCATGGGGATTGTCAGCTCCGCGCATCGAGAGCCAGGTGTTGATGCGTTTTTTCACTGTGCCGATGGTGAGTACATTCCCCTCTCGATCAACGAGCAGATCATCTTTTACGCTGTGGGAAGTCAGAAATCCGGCGACGTCGGAAACGACGCTGGTCGTAAGCTGTCCCATCTTGCGAATGCGGAAAATTTCATCATCGTCCTTCGTCGTACGCGCGCGGGTAAGCACGGATTTGGAAAAATCTTCGCCAACAATCTCGAGATCGGGTTGCATTTCTTCCAGCAATTTGAGTGAAGCGAACAAGTGACCGATTTCGACTTCTCCATACAGCGCCACGCGACCAGAGACGCCGAAATCCTTCAGCATACGCTGCAGCTGCATTGCCAATGTGCGCACACGATCCCCGCCAGTTTCTTCCAGCAACTGGTAAATCTCGTAGTCGAATATGTTCTTGGTCTGCAATCCAGTGCCGGCAGCTTCGTCACGTTCCATGGGGTGGTGGAACAGAACCGGATCATGACCGCGTTTCTTAATCAGGAAGGTGTTGCTGATCGGCTTGATTCCCGTAAAGTAGACCATGGCGGGATTGTTCGCAGTCGATCCGGCGATGAGTAGGGCGTCGAGTTCGGCTGCAGCCATAAGGTCATCGATTTCATTCTTCATGCAAGATGATCCTTCACTCTACGGATAGAAGCATACAAATGTTGGATAGGACCCTTTTTTCGGTTTTCTACTGCAGTGTCTGCTTCAGGACTCGAATGAGCTCTTCTTCTTGCTCCTCGAGGATTGTGCGTGGATCCAATACTACCCGATCCTTTTCGATGCGCGCAATAACAGCTGGTTGGGCGCTGCGCAATTGTTTGGATAATGCATTTGGATGGCGCACTTCGATCGAAAGAACCCAGGTCGGTAAAGTCTCCTCGGGCAAACTACCACCGCCAACCGTCGAACGACTGGCAACGACTTCCCCCTGACCGATTTGCTTTACCCATCGTTTGGCGCGGTTTTGCAGGGTTTGATCTTCTGCGGCGATCATCTGCCAGACCGGGATCTTACTGACTGCTTCTCCGCGCAGATAATGCTGCAGGGTCGCACAGAGTGCTGCCAAACATAGTTTGTCCGGCCGGATGGCTCGGGCGAGGGGGTGTTTGCGCAGGCGTTTCACCAGCGTCTCCTCACCAACAATGATACCCGCCTGTGGCCCTCCAAGCAGCTTATCCCCCGAGAAAGCCACGAGGGGAGCGCCATCCTGGAGGGATTCTTGTACCGTCGGTTCATGTCCGAGTCCAAATTGAGCTGTATCGAGGAGCGCGCCAGAACCGAGATCGTCGAATACAGGGACACCATGTTCCTGCCCGAATCGCACCAGTTCTTTCAAAGAAGGTTCCGTGGTGAAACCGATGATCTTGAAATTCGAATGGTGGGCGCGCAGGATCAGTGCCGTGCGTTCGTTGATGGCGGCTTCAAAGTCATTTAGATGCGTGCGGTTGGTCGTGCCCACTTCGATCAGCTTGGCGCCTGACTGCCGCATTACGTCTGGGATGCGAAATCCGCCCCCAATTTCGATCAATTGCGAACGTGAAACGAGGACTTCCTTGCGACGTGCCAATGCAGTCAGCGCGAGGAGCACCGCCGCGGCGTTGTTGTTGACGACCAATGCAGCTTCAGCGCCGGTGAGTTTCTGCAGCAAACTTTCGGCGTGAACTTCGCGTTTGCCGCGTTTCCCGCGTACCAGGTCGTATTCCAGCGTGCTGTAGCTTTTGGCGACATCGCGCATTGCGATCTGGGCCTTGCTACACAGCGGCGCACGCCCAAGATTGGTATGCAGGATCACGCCGGTAGCGTTGATGACGGGCACCAGGGGGATCGATATCCATTTGTGCAGCGCAGCTCTTGCAGCTGTGAAGATATCGTCGGCTGATGGTGTTGTATTTCCGGCCCGAACGGATGCCCGGGCGAGTTGAAGCTGCTCTTGTAAAGCTTGCAGTGTGAGGGAGCGGCCGAATTCCGCAACGGTCTCTTGCCCGATTTCGCTTTGCAGCAAACGCTCTACCGAGGGGAGATCGCGCAGGCTCATCGTCTCGGTCTCCAGCTGCTTCGTTCCAGGAGGCGCAGCAACCATTCCAGCAGTCCCACACCGGCCGCCAGAATGATCGCCAATGGAAGCGAGAGGCTGCGGTTGATCTGCAGCCAGACGCATAAGGCGGCGTACAAACCTACCCACATTCCTTGACGAAGGAGCGTACTCGGCGCCGCCGGACGTTTAGCCAGGAAGCGACGATGAAGAAGCCAGATGAAGGGAAGAGCCGTCCCTGTTACAGCCAGCACCCAGAGGAAGAAGAAAAACCAGCGCGGTCCAACGGTGGGAAGCGTGACATTCATCAACAAAAGCAATCCCAACCAGCCGATTGCGGCAAGGATTAGCGCAGCGATCATCAAGCTGCGATAGTTGGATGAGGATGGATTGTCCACGGAAGACATTGCCTCTCTTCGTTCGTCAAGATTATAGCGCACTGCCCTGCAGCATGGAAACGTGTGCTGGGTCAGGGACAAAATTCGCCTGGGGTATAATCCTCCCGATGTCACTGCTATCTGCTTCCGGTATTGCAAAATCCTATGGCGCCCAGGATGTGTTTTCGGGCGTGTCTTTGGCGATTCCACAGCGTGCTCGGGTTGCACTCGTGGGTACCAATGGCATTGGTAAAACTACGCTGTTGCGAGTTCTCATCGGGATTGAAAAACCGGACCAGGGTGTTGTGCAGCGAGCACGCGCTTTGCAAATTGGATATCTACCGCAGGAAATCAGCTACTCGAAAAGCCGAAAAGATGTGCTTTCGGAAACATTGTGGGAATCTATGCTGCAGGCTTTTTCAGCATTGCGCGCCCAAGAGGAGATCCTGGCGAATCTGGAGAAGAAAATGGCCGATCCAGCTGAATCGGAAAAAGCCGTTGAGCGCTATGGTCCGCTGCAAGAAGCGTTTGAATTAGCAGGCGGGTACACCTATCCTGCTCAAATTCGCCGTGTCCTCAATGGCCTGGGTTTCCGTGAACCCGAATACGATCATCCCATCCAGCAGCTTTCAGGCGGGGAGCGCACCCGCGCATTCCTGACCAAACTGCTGCTCGAGGACCCAGATCTGTTGATTATGGACGAGCCGACCAATCATCTGGATCTCGAAGCTGTCGAATGGTTGGAAAATTGGCTGCGGGAATGGAAGGGCGCAGTCCTGATGGTGTCTCACGATCGTTATTTTCTAGATCGAACTGTGGATCGGATATTGGAAATGTCCGCCGATGGTATCGATACTTACCGGGGGAATTATACCGATTATGTCGAACAACGTCTTGAACGACATCAAAGACGAAAAGCGCAATATCGAGCACAGCAAGAGCATATCAAAAAGGAAGAGGAGTATATTCGCCGTAACATCGCCGGGCAGAACACGCGCCAGGCACAGGGTAGGCGCAAGCGCCTCGAACGGCTGATGCAGGAAGCTGCCATCTCTCCCGTGAAGGAAGCGCACAGCGTGCGCGTTGATTTCGGAGAAGTCAAGCGATCAGGTGACATCATCCTCGAAACCCATGATTTGGAAATTGGCTTTTCCGATTCGGACACACCGTTGTTTCTCGTGCCGGATTTGGTGCTCCGGCGAGGGGAATGTGTTGCCATTATCGGTCCAAATGGGGCAGGCAAGACGACTTTCCTGAAAACGTTGTTGGAAGAGGTTGAACCATTCGCAGGTGATATTAGCTTAGGAGCAGGGCTTCATCTGGGTTATTTTGCACAAGCGCATGAAGGTCTGGATCCCCAAAAAAGTGTCCTCGACTCCATTCTCGATGTGGCGCCAGAGCTGAAGATCTCTGAAGCGCGAAAGCTGCTTGCACGATTCCTGTTTACGGGGGATACCGTTGAAAAGCCCATCGAGGTCCTTTCCGGTGGCGAACGAGCGCGTGTGGCGTTGGCCCTCTTGGCACTCGAAGGGGCGAACTTCCTCATGCTGGACGAACCGACCAATCACCTCGATATCCGTTCGCAGGAGATTTTTGAACGGGCTTTGGGCGACTTTCCCGGAACGATCCTGCTTGTCTCTCACGATCGATACCTCATTGATATGTTGGCTACGCAGGTATGGGTTGTGGAACCTTTCGAGAAAACACTCGAAGTATGTCGGGGTGGATATGCCGTCTATCAAGAAACCCGCCGTCAGAGAGTCGAGAAACGAAAGGAAAAGCCACTGCGCGATACGAATCGGGTTGAGAAACGAAGGTCCGTTTCTCGGGTCGGAATCGAAGATCTCGAAGACCGGATTCATGAAATCGAGGTCGCGCTGGCACAAATCGCAAACGAGATCCAGGACTCTCAGGAAGATCATCTTCGGGTGCAGCAATTGGGACAGACCTATGCCGAACTTGAAGATCAGTTGAATGCTTACCTGCAACGCTGGGAGAAATTGGCCAAAGAATGATCGGATGTCCGAGCGGAAAACCGGTGCAAAATTGCATTCATACAGCCACCTTAGCGTGTTTAGCAGGTGTATGAAGAATACAGAATCGATGCATGATATAATCCGACAGAATTTCAGATTGAGGAGTGGTTTTCAATCGTTCCAAACACTTCTGTATCGAAATTCACTATCCGGTCGTTTTTTTCTGATCATTATTGTATAAAGTTTGGGAGTATGGATACTGCAGTATGAAACCTAGTCGAAAGCCACAAGCGAAGCGGAGGCGTCCTCCCGCCAATCGGTTGATCAAAGTTTTATCTTGGGCGTTTGGTATTGCCGTATTAATCTCGTTGGTATTAATTTACAGTTTCGTTCTGGACTTCGTTCGCCCAGGGGATACCCAGCCGATACCAACAGGTGGTATTGATGAAACCAACGAGATGGCACCGGTTGCAACGCCTACGGTAATGTTGTTGGATGAGAAGTTGCCTGATCCCTGGAATGGGACAGATCGAGTAACCATTCTGTTAATGGGGCTTGACTTCCGCGACTGGCTCTCGGGAGAAGGACCGCCACGGACCGACTCCATGATGCTGGCGACACTGGATCCGGTCAGCCTTACCGCAGGGATGCTCTCGATCCCGCGCGACTTGTGGGTCGAAATTCCCAATTACGGACATGGTCGGATCAACACAGCGTACTTCATCGGGGAACGAGATCGACTTCCTGGTGGCGGGCCGGCGCTTGCCGTGGCGACGGTGGAAAAATTTATCGGCGTTCCCATTCAGTATTACATGCAAATTGATTTCAGTGCCTTCGAGAGAATGGTCGACGAAATAGGCGGGATCCAAGTGGAGGTTCCCGAATACATTAAGGTCGATCCCATCGGACCGGACAACACTATTCGCCTGGAGGCGGGAACGTATACCTTCGATGGAGAAACGGCCTTGGCCTATGCGCGTTCACGCAAATCGGAAGGTGGGGACTTCGACCGTGCTCGCCGCCAACAACAGGTGGCCATTGCCATTCGGGAAAAACTTCTCGACCTTGGAAATCTACCTTCGCTTATCGCCAAAGCGCCGGCACTTTACCACGAATTGGAATCTGGCATCCGCACGAATCTATCGGCGGATGAGATCATTTCCCTGGGCCTGCTGGCGTTAAAAGTGGATCAAGAAGATATTCATCGCGGCGTGATCGCCCCGCCGACAAACGTCACCCTGGAGACGGTCCTCTACGGTGGTGAGGAGGCCGAAGTGCTCAAACCCGTGCCGGATCAAATCCGATTATTACGTGATGAAATCTTTACCTCATCTGGGGCAATAGGCCCTTCCATTGATGATGAGAATGCCGGTGAAGCGGCACAGCAGGAAGGTGCGCGCGTCGCTGTCTTGAACGGCGCGGGCGAGGAGGGCCTGGCTGGCCAGGCCGCAGATTTGCTGCGTAAATTCGGCTTCAATATCGTGGAAGTATCGAATGCAGATCGGATGGATTACCCGCAGACCCGCGTGATCGACTACACCGGGAATCCCTACACGACGCAGTACTTGATGGAATTGGTGGATTTGACCCAGAGTCAAATCCTCTACCAGAATAACTCAGGGTCCGAGATCGATTTGGCGATCATCATGGGCTATGATTGGTATCAAGTCTTATCGATGCTTAATGCAGCGCTTCCGTGATCGAAGACCTAATTTGTGGCGGGATGCTGCCCATCCCAACATTGATCCCACGTCGAAAAATTTCATTGAGGACTGAGACATTCAAAGGAAGAGAAGAACGTCGCTGCGTGTGAACACCCAAGGGTGTTTTTTTTAATCTTTGGCAGGGGGAAGGAACCCGCGGGAACGCAACCAAGCTTCTTCAGGCTGCCAGAGGAAGCGCTTGATATCGATGCGCCCATTTTCGTCGAAGGATATCCCTTCGTCTTCGAGCAATTTTCGCTGCAAGTCAGGACCGAAACCCGGTCTTTGACTCACACGGCCCTGTGCATTAACGACGCGATGCCAGGGCACATCTTCCGGACAGCTCGCCATGGCATATCCCACCCAGCGTGCACGTACCGCGCAGTAACTCGCATAGGGCATTTCGGGCGGTGGTGGGATGAAGGTTGCGATCCGGCCGTAGGTCATAACCTGACCGGAGGGGATACTTTTTACGATATGGTAGACACTTTGGTTAAATCGCGTGCGATCCGTCATTGTTGCCTACCCCAAATCCATTCGACTAAAAACTCCAATCCGGTGGTTCGAGGAATTCAACGCCCACCGTTCGCTTGCTGATCTTTGCGATTGGCGGCATCACGCGCTTGAATTGTGTCCGTTGGATTTGTTTTACGACCGCTTCAACAATCGAACGCTTGAAACCGGCTTCCACACAGGACGAGAGTGAATATTGTTCCTCAATTAACAAATATAAAAGCTGATCGACTTCTTCGTAGGTGAAGCCCAACTCCTCTTCGTCGGTCTGCCCGACCCAGAGATCGGCGGAAGGTGGTTTGGCGATGATCACTTCGGGAACCCCGACGGCTCCTGCAAGCTGTCGAACCTGTGTTTTGTACAGGTCGCCAAGCGGATTGAACCCACAGGCCGCATCACCATAGAGGGTTGTATAGCCCAGGAGGACTTCCGTCTTGTTTCCTGTTCCCACAACCAGGCCATCGAAAGCGGCGGATTGATCGTAAAGGACGATCATGCGCGATCTGGCCATGACGTTTCCCTTACGAATTGGATCTGTATCCGAAACGAGTTCAAGGAATGCATCGACCATTTCGGTTATCGGAATGGTCTTCTGGTTGACTCCTGTGGCCTGGATGACCAGGTCGGCGTGTTCCAACGATTGTGGTGAGGATGATTCATAAGGCATTCGCAGTGCGAGTACATTTTCCGGACCCAGAGCAGCGGCGGTTAGAAAACACGTGAGTGCGGAGTCGACGCCGCCGGAAACCCCGACGACGGCATGTTGGAATCCGGCTTGTGTGATTTGTGTGCGAATGAAGGATTGAAGTGTGTCCTGCACTTTGCCAATATCAAGGTTTAATTTTTTTTGAAAATCCATCGTTATATCCTTTAAAATCTGCCATATATGCTCGACGATAAAGAATGCTGTTATTCTACCGCCTTACTTGTGAACCGGGTTTCTTGAACCATACCAGAACGAATCCACACAACGCAGTTAGTAGTACGGCGGCTGAGCCAACGGTGTCCAGGCGGAATTCATGCACGAGCAGCGCAGGATCGCTCCGCGTGAAACTGAGTGCAAGCGCCACAGCGGCGATCGTCGCAAGGCTGAGACATCCCAAAACGCCGCGTTTGAGCTGCAGATTGGAAAGCACATACAGCGAGAGCAATATCACCAAGCTGGAAATGATCCCCGCCATCTGCGTCGGCCAACGAGAGGTGAAGCCACCGAACATATCTTCCACCACTGGCGTCCAGTGGCTTTCCGGCATTTGAGTGCCATAGGCACAGCCATCGAGATAACATCCCGACCAGGCGGAGAGTGCGATAATTCCCGCGGGAATGGCTAATGAGTCGATCAAAGACCAAAAGGAATGCTCACTGCGGAATGAATAGAACCCAACCCCCAGAATGGCGCCGAAAGCGGCACCGACCCAGGTCAAGCCGCCTTGCCAGAGCCAGAAAATTTCGATGGCATGACTTGCGTAGTATTCCCGGTGAAGATAGACGAAGCCCGTACGCGCACCGCATAAACCGAGGAACAGTGCGATAAGCGCAGCATCGATGTATTCGGTCCTGGAATGGGTTCGCTGATTGTCATTTGAATTGGATTTCGGCGCAGGGTCGAAAAATCCAAGCCAAAGAAAGCTCGCCAGGGTGCCAATGATGAAAATCGCAGGATATGTGTTTGACATGACTGCACCTTACGATTCAAAATGATACCACTGGCGGACGCAGCTGCTCAGAGCAACGTGATGCTTTTCTGAGGGGAGATTTCTATGCGGATAATTCGTTTTCCGCTGTGTATTTTCGCAACCCGTTATCACTGATGGCGTTGTATAATCAAATCGTCATTATATTGGAGGAGAGCTATGTCTGATTTAAAGATCACCAAGGCCACGAACAAAACCGAACTTAAGGAATTCATTCACTTCCCCTGGAAGGTGTACAAGGATAATCCGTATTGGGTGCCCCCGATCATCTCCGAACGAATAGAATTTCATGATCCCGAGAAGAACCCGTTCTTCGATCACGCACGCGTCGAGTATTTTCTCGCTAGGCGTAATGGAGAGGTCGTGGGCACGATCGCGGCTTTTACCAACGATGCCTACAACAAGTTCCATAATTCCAATGTGGGATTTTATGGCTTCTTTGAAGTCCTTGACGATCCGGAAGCTGCCGCATTGTTGCTGCGTACAGCAGCGGATTGGGCGCAGAATGCCGGCCATATTTCCATTATCGGACCGGCGATGTTCACCACCAATGACGAAGTGGGTTTGCTGGTGGATGGTTTCGACGATTCGCCGCGCGTATTGATGACCTACAATCCTCCGCGTTATGTCGATTACATGGAAACCGCTGGTTACGTGAAGGCCATGGATCTGTATGCCTATCGCAACAACATCGATGAATTCCTTGAAAACATGCCGGATAAGTTGCGGCGTGTGGTTGAAAAGGTCAAGAAGACCAAGAAATTGACAGTGCGATCCTTCCGCATGAAAGAATTCGACAAGGAAGTCGAGCGTTTCAAACGCGTTTACAACAGCTCCTGGGAGCGGAATTGGGGTTTCGTGCCACCAAATGAAGCTGAAATCGAACACATCGCCGCCGGGCTTAAGCAAATGCTGGATCCCGATCTGGCGCTAATGGTGGAGCATGAAGGCGAGGTTGTCGGCGTAGGGTTGACCTTGCCGGATTTGTGTGCGCCGCTGCGTCTGGCTTATCCACGCCCCGGTGTACCGGAATTGTGGTCGATGCTCAAACTCGTCTGGCATTGGAAAATCCGCAGTAAAATGAAATGGATTCGCGTTTTCGCCCTGGGGGTACTGCCCGAGCACCGCGCCCGGGGTGTGGACGCGATGATGTATCTCGAGACTGCGAAACGGGCGAAAGCGAAGGGCTACGAAATGGCGGAAAGCAGTTGGATTCTCGAGAACAACGAAATGATGAATCGTTCAATTGAAATGCTTGGTGGGAAAGTCTATAAGACCTATCGCATGTACGAGAAGCGATTGTAAATCATCCCAGAGTGTGCTGCTGGCAAATGGATCGCGACGGATAGGCGATTCTCGCCCGCGCGGAATGGAGGAAATTCCCTTCTTGAAACCGGTTCGCCGTTATTGTGAAATGTCGGCTGAATGTCGGTTAATCGGTATGTCTGATTCAGCGCACTCAGTATGCTGAGGGTGCTGAGACAAACTGTTCCATGAAGGAGGTTGAATATGGATTTTCTCGGTTCTCCTTTCTTTCCGAACTTGTTGTATCTTGTGTTGGTTGCTGGCCTGTGGTTGACCGCCCTGGCAATTGTGAGCCCTGGCACGGGCACTTTGGAGATCCTCGCCTTTGCTACACTCGCTGCAGCCGGTTTTGGGATTTCTCAAGTTGCGATCAACTGGTGGGCAGTCATTGTGCTCATCATCGGCATCGTGCTGCTGCTCTTGGCGCTGCGTTTACCGCATGAAGAAGTGTGGCTTCTGCTATCCGCAGCGGCGTTCTGCGTAGGTTCGGTGTTTCTTTTTCGCCTGGAAGAGGGAGGCCTCGCGGTCCATCCAGCTGTGGCGATATCCGCATCAGCCGTGACCATGGGCTACTTTTGGATTGCGCTCCGAAATTCCATCATTGCCTATAAATCGAGTCCTGTGATGGATCTGTCGAAGCTTCAAGGCGCGATCGGAGAAGTGCGCACACTGCTCGATCCAACCGGTTCGGTTTATGTTTCCGGTGAGTTGTGGACGGCGCGTGCTGAGTCGCCGCTGGATGTGGGAACGAAAGTGCGGGTCCGTGATCGGGAAGGGCTCATTCTGATCGTGGAATCCGCTGAATAATCCGATTAGATTTCTCATTCGAAAAAGGAGGAAAGCATGGTTGATTCATGGGTAATTACCTGTGGAATAGGTGTTGTCGTTTTGTTTGGCTTGTCTGTGCTCACGAGTGCCATTCGTATCGTTCAGGAGTATGAGCGCCTGGTCGTCTTTCGCTTGGGCCGCTGCGTCGGTGAGCGCGGACCTGGTATAGTGTTGTTGATTCCATTCATCGACAAGGGTATCAAGGTGGATTTGCGCGAGCAGGTGCGTGAGATTCCGCATCAGACCTCGATCACCCTGGACAACGCGCCGATCGCTATCGATTTCCTTTGGTATTACAAAGTTGTCGATGCCCAGATGAGCGTGCTGAATATTGGCAATTTCGAGGTTGCGGCGCAGGGTATGGCTACCACTACATTACGTTCTGTGATCGGTGCCATCCCACTCGATGATGTGTTATCTCAGCGAGATCACATCAACCAGACTTTGCGTGTGAAGCTGGATGAAGTCACGGAACGTTGGGGCGTCAAGGTCACCAATGTTGAAATCCGGGAGATCATCCCGCCGCGTGAGGTGCAGGATGCGATGAATCGCCAGATGACGGCGGAACGTGTGCGTCGAGCGGTGGTCACGGAATCGCATGGTAACCGTGAGGCAGCGGTAAACGTGGCGGACGGTGCAAAACAGGCCGCGATTTTGGAGGCCGATGGCGATAAGCAGGCGAATATTCTGCGCGCCGAAGGCGACCGGCAATCGCAACTGCTGCGTGCCGAAGGTTTCGCGGCGGCATTGGATAAGATTTACAGCATTGCCAACACCATCGATCAGAAGACGATGACATTGCAGTACTTCGAAACCTTGAAGGACTTGGGCACCAGCCCATCGACCAAGTTCATCTTCCCGATGGAATTTACCAGCATGCTGGAGAATTTCCGTCTGAGCAAGGAGAAATAAATCACACAAGCTGAAGTTTCGACAATTCGATCCGGGGTGATCATCGAGCGAGCAAATTGGCGTGATCTCTCTGCGTTGATTTCATTAGATAAAGTCTGTTTTACGCGCGATGCATGGCCCTGGATCGATTGTCTGGCGGCGCTAACCTTTCCGGAGATCGTTCGTCTCAAGGCGGTTTTCGAAGATCGTCTTATTGGTATCGTGATTGGTGACCGGCGGCGTCGAGAAGGTCTGGGTTGGATCGCCTCGATTGGGGTCCACCCGAACTTTCAACGCCAGGGTATCGGTCGTCGGTTGTTATTGGCTTGCGAGCAGCAACTCGCCATGCCACGTTTACGTTTAACGCTGCGTGATTCCAACCGGATCGCAAAAAGCCTGTATCAGAACTGTGGCTACGTCGAAGTTGATGTCTGGTCGCGATATTATGCGGATGGTGAGAATGGTATCGTAATGGAAAAGACCATCGGTACGTTGGAAAACTCCTAAGGCAACGAATTCGAAGCAGTGTCAGCGGTGCCCACTTTCCTCTTTGACCGGAGCAAGAGGCTCTGGTAGAATTCATTCGCCAGGGCGTTGTACCCTTCGCCCTCGAGCGCCCGATGAGGCGCTCTACTTTTCTAGAAAGGGCTTGGATAGTCATGAAAGTATTACTCCTGAAAGACGTCTATAAACTAGGTCGGGCTGGTGATATCAAGAAAGTAGCCGATGGCTACGGACGGAATTATTTGCTCCCGCAGGGGTTGGCTGCGTTAGCCACACCGGGGATGTTGAAACAGGCCGATCGAATTCGTGAGAAAGCCACCGAGGAACGAGCGCGGCTTAACCAGGAACTTAGCTCAGTTGCTGAAGTGCTGGAAGGTCTGGAGTTGGTCTTCCCCGTCAAAGCTGGAGAAATGGGACGGCTTTACGGTTCGGTAACCACCTCCATGATTGCGGATGCCATCCAGGAAAAGTCTGAACTGGCGGTCGATCGGCAGCAAATCGATTGTCAACCGATCAAGACCCTCGGTGTGCACGAAGTGGACGTTCGCCTCACGGTGGATCTGGTTCCGCAGATCAAGGTCGTTGTGCATCGTGAAGATGAGCCGCCCGAATCGGCTTACGAATTGAGTGAAGAAGAGATTGTAGAAGCACCGGCGGAAGCTTTTGCGGAATTGAAAGCCGAACTCGAGGTCGAAGAAGAACAAGCGATGCAGGCTGAAGAAGAACTCGCTGCCGATCAAGCCCAGGAAGATCTGACCGCGCAAAGCGAGACTGCCGATTCAGACAGCGACGAAAATTCCTAATCGACTAGTCCGAATCCCACCAACGAGGATGTTTTCCTATCCTTTTGTTGGTGGGATTGTTTTCTCCAGGCGGTTATGAAAGAACTTGGTCAGAAGCTGCGAGATACTCGTGAGCGACTTGGGATTACGTTAGAGGAAGTCGAAAACGCGACTCGCATCCGCACATATCATTTAGCAGCTCTCGAACGGGGGGATATCGAGTCGCTGCCTTCGCCTGTACAGGTGCGCGGATTCATCGGAAATTACGCCGATTATCTCGGGTTGGAGTCAAACGAGATACTGCTCGAATACGCGGAGAAATTGCAATCTCGCCGCCCGAAAACGAGGACTCCAGCAGCCCAAAAGGAATCGAGAAGTGGACCATCAGTGCAAATCCATTCTCGGCGACCGCGCTGGCTTTCCTTCGACCTGGCTATCACGGCAGCGATCATCCTGGCAGTGATCGCCGTCCTGCTCTGGGGCAGCAGCCGCCTGATGCAGTCGATCCGACAAGGGGCACAGGCGACAGATGATGATATGGCGTTTTTCATCCCCGGCGAAACACCCACGCTGACAAATGCCCCGGCGGTTGAATCCACTTCGATACCGGCCGTTCAACCCGATGCAACCATGGAATCAGAGACAGAAATCCCCACGCAACCCATCGTCTTGGGGCTTAACAGCGAAGTTAATCTACGCCTTGTAGCCAAGCAGCGGGCCTGGGTTCGTGTACTTGTGGATGGTGAAGAAATGTTCATGGGGCGCATGCTCCCTGGGGAAGAGCAGACGTTCACCGGTCAGCAATCCGTTGAAGTCTCGACAGGAAATGGTGCTGGTGTACGTGTGTATTACAACGGCCAGGATCAGGGCACCATGGGGGACGTAGGCCAGATTGTAGTCCGTGTGTGGACATTAGACGGTGTTCTCACGCCCACACCCACACAAACCCAAACACCCACCGCATCCCCTCCAGCCACGGAGACGCCAGCGATGTCGGCGACATCGCCGTTAACTCCTGAGGCTGATTTGTGAATCTGCGAATTTATTTCCTCTCGCTTGGTTGTGCGAAAAATACCGTCGATTCAGAATCTATGGCCGCAATGCTTGTGCGTGAGGGCTGCCGCATTGTTGCCAGTGAGGAAGAAGCAGACGTCATCATCGTGAACACGTGCGGCTTCATCGAACCGGCGCGGGAAGAGTCGTTTTCAGAACTCCAACGTCTCGTAGAACAAAAGAGTCCCGGACAGATGTTGATCGCTGCAGGTTGTCTTACACAGCGCTATGGCGAAGAAATCGCGCGACAGGTGCCGGGTATTGATGGGCTGCTGGGAACCCGGCGTTGGATGGATATCGTACATGTCGTGGAATCGCTGCGGACACGAGAGACGCCCCAACCGCTCTATCACCTTCCTGATGCAGATGAAATTGGGGATGAAGATATCGATCTGCCCCGCACAGCGATCCAGGGCGCAAGCGCATACTTGAAAATCGCCGATGGCTGCAGTCGCCCTTGCGCTTTCTGTGCCATTCCACTGATCAAAGGTCCTGCTGTAAGCCGCCCGCCAGAACGGATTCTTGCGGATGCGAGGCGTTTACAGGATTCGGGCGTACGGGAAGTCAATTTGATCGCCCAGGACACCACGGCTTACGGACACGATTTGGGGAACAAAGATGGATTGGCACAACTGCTTGAGGACTTGGTAGAGGCTGCACCACAGGTGGAGTGGTTCCGCATTCTCTACGCCTATCCTGGCTGTGTAACGGATCGTCTGATCGATGTTATTGCGAATACCCCCCAAGTCGTCCCCTATATCGACATGCCGCTGCAGCATGCGCATCCCGATGTGCTGCGCCGCATGCGGCGTCCGGCCAATATCGAGTGGGTGCATCGTACACTGGCGAAAATGCGTCGCGCCATGCCAGAGGTAGCCTTGCGTTCGACGTTCATCGTGGGATATCCCAATGAAACGGAGCAGGCCTTCGAGACGTTGATGGAATTCGTCTCGGATGTATGCTTCGATCGGGTGGGTGTTTTTACTTTCTCACCCGAAGTCGGAACGGAAAGTGAGTCGCTGGGAGACCCGATCTCGGCGGAGGTGAAAGAGGAGCGTCGTCATCGTCTGATGCGTTTGCAGCAGCAGATTTCCTTAGAACGGAATCAATCGTTCGTCGGAGACAGACTTCTGGTCCTCACGGAAGGCGTCGGTGACGGGATTACTCTGGGGCGTTCATACCGGGATGCGCCGGAAATCGATGGCTTGGTGCTTATTGATGGCGAACATCCGCTGGGGGAAATGTTGACCGTGAAAATTGACAGCGCAATGCCCTATGATCTCATCGGAACGGTAGATTCCACAGAAGACTAAGTATCGCCAATGGACAGGATCGGATTTATGGTCGCAACACGTTTTAAAATCCTGATGGATTGTGTGGTTAGATGCCAGCATTACTAGAGGGTTTGTTAGCCGGGTACGGAATCGCTATACCTGTGGGGGTAGTGACCGTCTTGATTGTGGAAACAACGCTGCGGAAGGGATTTACCGCAGGTTTCGTGGCCGGAAGTGGTACAGCGACCGTGGACTTTCTCTACGCCGCGTTGGCCGCTGTTGCCGGCAGTGTGCTGGCGGCCAGTCTGGAGCCTTATGCGTATTCTGTCCGTGTTATCAGTTCGATCCTGCTTGTCGGCCTGGGAATCTACGGACTGCGGCGTTCTTTGCAGCGTGCTGCACTAAAGGAGATATCGCAAACCGAGAGCGGCTACGGGAAACTCTATTTCCAATTTTTTGTTCTTACGGCCATTAATCCCCTGACTGTGATTTATTTCAGCGCCTTGATCCTGGGTGGGACATTGGGGAGCTCCAGCACAAACCTGGACCGCCTGTTGTTTATCCTTGGGGCCGGGTTTGCATCCTTCTCATGGCAGAGTCTCTTGGCATTCATCGGCGCGTTACTGCGAAAAGGTATTTCCCCACGCGTTCGTCTTGGGATGAGCCTGGCTGGCAACCTGGTTGTTGTGGGGCTTGGTTTGCGATTGTTACTGCGCAGTTGAATTTAATCCATTTTCATCCTTCATCTAAACCGTAACGTTCTCGCAATGTCCGAGATACTTGCGGCAGGATTTCTAACACCCGCTCGGCCAGCGGTTCTGTGAGTACGCCACCGGCGCCGCAACTGGGTGTGATCAAGGCTCGAGATAGAAGGATCGAGCGTTCGAAACCTTTCTCCTCGAAGCGCTGGAGACCGGCCTCGATGCGGGCGAGAAGCGTTTCTGTGGTTTCGGTGGCCGCCGCTTCCCGATCCAGGGTGGGAACGATGCCCCATCCCAAAATGCCGCCTCGCTTGAAAAAATCTTGTAATTCATCCGGATACAAGGTCATCGCCTGGAGATGATCGTAGGCGTCGAAATCTAGAATATCCAGGTCCGTGGACATGAGCAGCGACCAATCCGTATCTTCTTCGCAGTGCACGCCGGCGAGAGCGCCATGGGCGTGAATCAGGGAGACCACTTCGTTGATGTCGCCGATGATATCCTGCTCGCTCACGGTGATGAAAGTTTGGGAACCAAAACTAAGCAGGGATGGTTCGTCGAGAAAGATGATGAGTGGCTTATGGAAGCGGCTTAGCTGCGAGATTTGCCATTTTACCTTCATGGCAACGGATTTCGTAACCACATCGCGCAGAGTCTCATCGTAGTAGGCGCAGCGCCGATTTTGATCCATCAGGTTGATCCCCTGCGTGAATGGTCCGGTGACTTGTCCTTTGAGCATGACGATGGAATCTACGGATTCGGAAAGGTGCGCTGTGAAGGCTTCGAATCCGGCGGCATACTTCGTCGAGATGCGAAAATGTGCCAGGGCGTCGATATCGTCGGTTTCTATCACCTGAAGATAACGGTCGTAAAATTGTGTGAGCTGTTCGGTGTAATCGGCAGCCTGGGTATCGAAATAGACCCGGTCACCATCTTCTACCAGCGCGGGTATGCCTTCCGTGAACTGGACCGTCATGTTTTCGTGGAACACTCGTCGCGGGAATTGGACCCAGGAGGGTATTTTTGGCGTGCTTGCGAACATGAGCTCCGTACCTCGCTTGACATCCTTGTGCGGCAGGCTGCCAATCGTTGTCGCCAGACAGCGAGGTTCGAAGGTTGGAGGTGTTATCTTGCCGGGTTGCATGTTTCTCAGTCCTCTCCTTGTGGATGGGATTCTGCGTGGTTACATGGTTCGCGAATTCGCACGCAGCGCGTGACTAATTCGTGACATCGAGTTCACTCGACCGTATGAATTGGTTTGTGGTGAGCTTAACCGTTATTTCAAGCCAGCTTGTTCTTTGATCTTATCAACCATGTCCAGACGTTCCCAGGGCGCATCGATGTCGTCGCGGCCGAAATGACCATAGGCGGCTGTTGCACGATAAATGGGACGCCGTAAATCCAGGTGGCGGATGATCGCACCCGGTCGCATATCGAAGTTGTTGCGAATAAGCTCAATCGTTTTCTCATCCGGGATTTTCCCGGTGCCGAACGTTTCCACGGCAATACTGGTAGGCTGCGCCACACCGATGGCGTAGCTGACCTGCACTTCCATGCGATCGGCGACACCAGCGGCGACTAAATTCTTGGCAACGTAGCGCACCATGTAGGTTGCCGAGCGATCGACTTTCGTGGGATCTTTACCAGAAAAGGCGCCGCCACCGTGTCGAGCGATTCCACCGTATGTGTCGACGATTATTTTCCGTCCCGTAAGACCGGAGTCTCCCTTCGGTCCACCGGTCACAAACCGACCGGTGGGATTGACGAGAAGCCGGGTATTATCATCGAGCAATTCAGCCGGAACGATGGGTTTTATAACGTTGGCGACGATATCTTCGTGGATTTTTTCAATCGCCACGTCTGCATGATGCTGCGAAGAGATGAGCACCGTGTCCAATCGCACGGGAACACCTTTGGAATATTCAACGGTCACCTGGCTTTTTCCATCCGGTCTCAGGTAGGGCAGGATACCTTCCTTGCGAACCGCGGTCAGGCGTTTGCAGAGCTTGTGGGCCAGTGATATCGGAAGAGGCATGTATTCCGGCGTTTCCGTACAAGCGAAGCCGATCATCATCCCCTGGTCACCAGCGCCAAGGGTTTCGAGTTCATCGACGGCCTTCATTTCACCCTTCTTCGACTCGAGTGCTTTATCGACGCCCAGGGCGATATCCGGACTTTGCTCCTTGATCGAAACGATCACTCCGCAAGTCTCTCCATCGAAACCGTACTTTGCACGGTCGTATCCGATGTCGAGAACGGTTTGCCGGGCGATCTCGCCGATTTCGACATACGTGTTCGTCGTGATCTCACCGGTGACAAAGATGAGCCCTGTCGTTACAGCACATTCGCAGGCTACTCTCGCAGCGGGGTCGTTGGCGATAATCGCATCAAGGACTGCGTCGGAGATTTGGTCGCATATCTTATCCGGGTGACCCTCCGTCACGGATTCGGATGTGATGAAATGTTGTGGGGAGGTCATGAAAGTTGTTGTCATGGGGGGCTCCTTGTAGCAGATTTGGGGGTTGTATAACTTCCTACATTAGCATTAATTGCGTATGGATGACTCATCGAAAGAACGACTGATTTGCGTGAAGCGCTGTTCGAAATCCCGGTTTCGAAGCAGATCGATTACTCGTTGGCCTCCGTATTGTCCCGTTCATTGTCCGTAATTTCACGCCATTCTGCGTTGATGACCGAAGTGAGGTCTGCCCAATGCTCATCGACGATGTGCTGTGGGCACAGCTCAACAAAAAGGGTTGTTCCCAACCAGAGCAAAAAGGCATCGTCAATTGGCCCGATAATCGGTTCCGGGATCACGAGGTAGAGCAAGGCGCCGATGGGGAGCAGTTTGAGAAGCGGATTGACGCGCGAATCGCGCATCAGGCGCAGAATTAGCCGGATTCGCAACGACAGGTTTTCGAATAGATTGTTACCTTTACCGCTCGATCGTCTCTGTGATTCTGGATCGCTCAAGGTGTCCCTCAGGAATGTGAGTTGGTGAATTATACCCTCCTCCCTGAGGGTTTCGTAGGTTAGCGTTGTGGAAGACGTACGATGTGTGTTGCCAGCAAATTGCTGCCGTCGTCGATGGAAAATTCCCCATAAACAGCGATGAGATCTCTTGGGTGTAAATCCGACTGGCTGAGTTTACTTCCGGAGATCTCCATGATGGATGTATTTCCATCGACCTTGATCCACTTGGGTCCTTGTTGAGTGGCAATTTGAATTCCGTCTCGAGAACCCCCGCGGATCATGCCGACGATGTCCGGTTCCCATGCCGGGATACCCTCAGGACGGGTAAGACGACTTCGATCGATTTGGGGTACGCCGCCGGCGGCCTTGTAGTGCAAACCCTCGGCACTGATGCCGTACCGACCGATGTACACACCCAGCGAAAAAGCGCCGATGAGTAAGACCAGAAACAATATCACACCGCCCGCAGCTATTAGTTTGCGATTCGCAACCATCTTTCCATCGTCTCCTCTTCGTTGATCACTTCGATACCACCGATTTCTACAGTTTCTCCGACACCCTGGATATGGATATTTATTCCATGTGAACCTGGTTGGATGGTCGATGGAATGACCAGCCAATAATCTTCGACTATCACACCGTTTGTGACACGCCCTACTTCCGCATTGTAGCGTTTGAGGTTGCCGAAACCGAGTTCGCGTGTCTCCAGGGTTTGCTCACCAATGAACGTGGTCAGGGTAATGGGTTCGAGGCGCTGTAGATCCCAGTAGAGGATCAGATGCAGGCATCCACCACTTTCCACTGCCTTGTCGGAGATGTCGACGCCGAGAAGGGTGAGGTTGCCCAAATCGGCATGAATTTCCAAATCCGGTTGTGCTTCGTCCACTACGAGAGCCGGTGCCTGTCGGCTGAGTCGATAGAGGACGAGTCGGTTGCGGGAACCTATCAGTCCCTGGCTGCCCACAAGCACCGGTGTTTGCCAGGTGCCGGCCGGGATGACGTCCTTCGTCAGCGCTCCCAGGCCTCGATTTTGATTGACGCCGTTCAAAGGGGTGGTGCTGAAAAGCTCTCTGCCCTGCAAATCGGAATATGAGGGGTTGTGTGTGGGGAGTGAGGGCAGCACAACATCGGGGCGCGTGTCGTATGCCAATTGCCAGTAGAAAGCATCGTAACCCATGACGCCTGTCCGGGAAAGCAGCGTACTGTTCTCCGGCAAATACGTCCATACGTTGGCATAGAAGTCGTTCGTGTTGACGTCATTCGAGCGATCGCTGGAAGCATCGTTCTTCATCAGCGGGTATAAGCCCATGGCAATGACGACACCAACTACTGCCCATCTAGCGACCGTGGCAATTTGTCCTGCGTTTAGCTGCTGGAGCCAAGTTTTGATCGCACGCATCAACTCAACCATCCCAAAGGCGATGAAGATCGCCCAGAGGAAATGGGCCGGGATGAAGAAGACTTCCAGATCGAAAGCACGGTACTGGATGAAGAACCAGGTGTGGACCAGATACATTCCCATTAATAAATAATAATGACGGGTGCGCCTGTAGAGCAGCGAGAACAACCCGATGATCCCAAGCAGCACGCCGATCAAACTGAACTGGTCCCACAGCAGGTAGATGTATACGACGACACGATCGGGCAGTTCAGACATTTCGAAGGCAAACTTCAATTGTGGGAAGGCGCCGAGTGTGTAATTGTAGAGGCCTTTGAGAGTCAGGGGTGCGTTTCCTATCAATCTCTGGTCAATGAGTGTCTTAGCCCGCAGAGGCAGCCACAAGTATTGGGCTGCCCCTATTGAAAATCCGGCTGCGGCAGCAATCCACCAGGAAGGTCGTTTCAACACGGAGCGATCGGTCAGCAAAACGAACAGCCCAATTGCAGGGGCAAAGCCCAGATTGGAGATGTGCGTTCCTAATGAGAGGCCATAGATCAATGCAAAAAGGAAGAAATCACGATCGCGGCGTGTGATTTCCCAACGAAGGAGCATAAGTAAGCTCATCACGATCATGGCGATGTTTGCTGTGTAGACTTCGGCAATCAGCGCTTGCGACCAGAAGGTTGGCGAAAAGGCGAATATCAGGGCAGCAAAGGCTGCGCCGGCACGGCGAGCGGAGAGGGAAGCCAGTCGAGGGTGCAGGATCATGGTCGTGATCAGATATATCCCTGCCACACCGAATGCGGCGCATACGGCGCTCATCAGATTCACGCGGTGGGCGATATCACCGAAAGGCAGGAAGGTGAAGAGCTTTCCCAGCCACGTGTAGAGCGGATAGCCGGGCATGTGTGCCAGACCGAGGACGTATGGAATGGTGGCGAGTTCATTTCCATCCGGACTTTGATAGGAAAGGCTGGGGGTCAACGTGGCGAGATAGGCGAGCAAGGCGATCACTGCCAGAGCCAGGCCTATGAACAGATCGGTACGCTTGAGGCGATTCAGCATTTCATCCATCAACTGAATTCTCCGGTCCACAGGTAATCCCGGTATTAAGTCTGTGCAAGTTGTGTGTAAAATCTCGGAACATATCGGGGAAACGCCGCCTGTAATCACGAGGTTGTTCTTCGTTCTCGATCATCCGTGGCAAATACATCTGTGAATGCGAGCGAGGGCAGGTCTTGATCGTTGAGGCTGCGTATGGAAAGCGTTTATTGACTTCATCGCTCACACTATCTATACTACGTATAGAGGAGGAACATTCGCCATGAGCAGAATGGGCCGACAAGTGAATACTTGCCTCGATGGGGTACGCTGCTGAGATGCGCGTGCCTTTTTATTTGGATACCGCTGGAAAGGTGAAGGAGGAGTGATGGACTATGGAATGATTGGCAAGATTGAAAAAGCAAAGCGCTACGCGGAAGAACGTGATCGCATCTGTATTAAAGATTTCCGCGTAACGTTCGAGGGGGATAACAATCCACATACTGTAACATTTGAAGAAGGTGTTTGGTCCTGTGACTGTAATTTCTTCATAACCAGGGGTGTCTGCAGTCATACGATGGCACTGGAACGCATTCTAGAGGGTATGTTGCCTGTTCCGATCGAATTATCGTAAAAATAATATAATTGATCAACATCATTGATGTTTGACGACGACTTCTTTACATGGTGTCGTCGTTATCTTCTGGATCTGTCATGGAATACCAGGCAACTCTTCCTCGTTGTTTTTCTGGATTTTGAACTTCATTTTATGCTATAGTGGTCATTACACCTCGTGTAGGAAAAAATGGGCTTGTACTGTGTGGGGGCAGCACAGTTGTTGTTCTAAGCCTCTTCTTTGTAACATGCATCCTCGCTTCTTCTGGGGCTTAATATTGTTGGGGTAATCACACGGTATGAAGCAGGGTAGTTTTTCACTCGTTATTATTTGAAATTATAGAAAGACATAATGGCATGAAAATTGAGTTCATCGATTTCAGTATGCTGTTATTAAATTGCCCCGCCTGGCTGTTTAAGGAGAACCAATGAACACATCAACGGCACACAAAAGAAGAAAGCTTTGCATTGGATGGCACTCAATCATGGTTTTACTTTTATTTATCGGACTGTTGATGTATTTCCGCGGAAACGCATCGGCGGCCATATTCCAGGTTAACAGTAACAGTGATGAGGTTGATACGATACCGGGAGATGGCTCCTGCAAAACAGCCTCGAATTTATGTTCGCTACGTGCGGCTATCATGGAAGCCAACGCGTTGCCCGGACAAGATGTCATTATCTTGCCCGCAGGGAGCTACATTCTTTCGATCAACGGTGCTGGGGAGGATGCTGCAGCTACTGGCGACCTAGATATTACCGAAGGGCTAACCATCAGCGGAGCCGGCATGGCCCAATCAATTATTGAAGGCGCAGGACTCGATCGGGTTTTTCATGTTGCACCCAATGCAGGGGCATTTGAAGTTGTGTTGGAGGATCTTACTGTAAGGGGTGGATCTAGCTCTCTGGGAGGAGGCATCTATAACGCGGGTAGTTTGACTCTGAATAATGTTTCCGTCTCAGACAATGCCGATTTCGGTATCTTTAACATGAGCTCTTCACTATCTATTAATGATAGCCAGGTCAATTTAAATACCTCTGGTGGTATTGTTTCCTTTGGTGGAACTCTCGATATGACCAATACGGACATAATGGAAAACGGTGGCACCGGCATCGACGCTGAGAGTGCCTTCGTCGCAATCGTGGGGGGAACGATCGGTCAGAATACGGGGGGAGGCCTAAACTTCTTCGGTAACGATCATTCGTTGACCGACGTTACCATCACAGACAACAGCAATCCGAACGATGGGGAAGGGGGCGGCCTCCGAGTTCTCATGGGTGGGTCGGTTGTCGTTACCCGGTGCACTATCAGCCGTAATCAGGCGGACGTGGGCGGGGGAATCTACTACTCCGGGAATGAGTTCACCATTATTGGTGGAACGTTATCAGGGAATGAGGCAGACGACGGTGGTGGCCTTTATCTCGCTTCCGGAGCGATGATGTTTGACGGAACGACACTGATCGATAATCTGGCGGATGAAAACGGGGGCGCTGTTTATTCTGATACAAGAGCAATGTTAGTACTGCGGGATAACACGGAATTAGGCCAGATCGGTCACGCAAATCAATCGGATGCGGACAGCGACTCAAGTGGAGTTGGTGGAGGAATTTACAACAAGGGTGATTTGACACTTGACAACGCATCGGTCGCTTACAACGTAGGTGATGGGATATACAACGCCGCCGGAAGCGTCGACATCACTAGCAGCGATATCGTAGGGAACAGTCAATCGGGTATCAACAGCTTCGCCTCTAGCTCTCCGTTGGTTTCTGTAGCGTTGAACGACACGACCATCGACAGCAATCAGTCTGCTGGTGTGGAGTGCATCAATACGGACTTGACCATCCAGGGAGGCACAATCTCGGCCAATCAATTCGGTGGTGTTTGGGGCAACGGGTGCGAGATGAGCCTCACGAATGTGCAGATCATCGGCAATTCGACTCCCGGGAACGGCGGCGGGATCATGAGTGCCAACTACGCGCCGGTCGTGAACGGTGGTGTGATTCGAGGAAACCAGGCGGCTGGCATGGGCGGTGGGGTTTACTACTGGGGTTTGATCGGACGAGAAATGCAGATGTCCGCTATCTTGCTGGAGGACAACGAGGCGCTTTCGGGTGGTGGTGTCTACGTGGATGCTGCCACGGCGACACTGAACGGTGTGACGCTGCGCGATAACCGTGCACTGGAGGATGGAGGCGGTATTTACGTCGCCGATCACAACGACGCCACTTTGAATCTGCTCAACGGTAGCCAGATTGGGGAGGCGGGTCATGGCAATATGTCCGATGCGGATGGTGACAGTAGCGGAGTAGGTGCTGGAATCTACAACATCGGCACGCTCAATATGGAGAGCAGCGCGGTTTCGTACAACTTCGGTGACGGCGTTTGGAATGAAGGTCCGGCGATGACGTTGACTGACAGCGTTGTGAGTTACAACGATGGACAAGGTATCTACACATTCAGTTCTTCCCCACCATTACTGCCGGTAACGATCACTAACTCAGAGATCGTGGGCAACAACATATTTGGCTACTACGGGATCAACAGTGATCTGGTGTTCACCGGTGGTTCCGTGCGTGACAATCAAGGCATCGGTGTGCTGGTGATGACTAGTTTGACTATGTCGGATGCCACTGTGAGTGGGAATGCGTCAAGCACCAACGGAGGTGGGTTGTATCTAGCGAATATTATCACCGCCACGATAACGGACAGCACGATCAGTGGAAACACGGCTGTCGGTAACGGGGGTGGGATTTACTATTGGGGCTTGACCGGTGGCGAGCTATCGCTCACAAATGTCACCATCAACGGAAATGAGGCTGATGGGCACGGCGGAGGGATCATCGTCGACTCGCCCCCAGCCAGTACGCTGAACCTGACGAACGTAACCATCAGTGATAATCAAGCTGACGCAGATGTGAACGGCGCTGGTGAAGGGGATATCATTTTCACCAACGGTACGGTGAACCTGGTCAATACCATCCTGAATGGGAATGGCTCCGGATCGAATTGCGCCGGGAGTCTAGCCGATATTACCTCACAAGGGTATAACCTCAGCAGCGACGCCTCCTGTCCGTTTGGCGCTGTAGGGGATCAGACGAACACGATTCCCATGCTCGATGCACTCCAGGACAACGGCGGACCAACAGAGACCCAAGCCCTGCTGCCTGGCAGCCCTGCAATCGACGCGGGTGATGATCTCTCCTGCCCGTCTACTGACCAGCGTGGTGAACCACGGCCACAAGGCATGGCCTGCGATGTCGGTGCCTATGAGAGCCAGCCGGTGGACATGTGCGAAATCCAAACCGAGATCCCGCTTAGCGAGTGCCGTGCTTTGGAAGATTTCTACACCTCAACCAATGGAGATAGTTGGACAGATAACACATACTGGCTGGTGACCGACACACCCTGCAGCTGGTTCGGCGTTACATGTGATGCGGGTCATGTTACCCAGTTGATGCTGCCCGGCAATGGCCTCACCGGCGTTCTACCCGCCGGCCTTGTGAATTTATCTGAGCTTAGGTCGCTCCACCTTAACGTCAATCAGTTGACAGGTGGCATTCCTTCCATTTATGGGTCCTTTCCTGAATTGAGGGTTCTGATGCTATGGAACAACGAGTTATCAGGGGATATCCCGCCGGAGTTGGGAAATCTGAGCAATGCCACTTACCTCAGTTTGGGAATGAACAATTTAAGCGGGACGATTCCACCGCAGTTGGGCGATCTCACCAATCTTGGGCGACTCGAGCTGGATGTTAACCAACTGAGTGGACCCATACCGATCGAGCTCACCAATCTCACAGACTTGGATTTGCTTGGATTGAGCAACAATCAACTGAGCGGGACGATACCAGCGGAGTTTTGTAATCTAGTCAATCTTAGGCTGCTCTCCCTGAGTCACAACCAGCTGAGCGGAACCATTCCGCCGGAGCTGGGGAATATGATCGCGCTCGATGGATTGGCGGTCGACAATAATGGTTTAAGCGGGTCGATTCCGATAGAGATTGGAAATCTCTCCAACTTGATAACGCTCTCGTTGGATAGTAATCAGCTAAGCGGTGTAATACCAGTGGAGTTGGGGGACTTGGGTAATCTCCGCTACCTTCGGTTAAACGACAATCAACTGCTTGGGAACGTGCCGGATTCGTTTGGCAATCTTGTTGATTTGCTAGAGCTGTATCTCCATGGGAACGTTTCCCTGACTGGACCGCTGCCGCTGTCGTTGACCAATCTTTCCGACATGGAAGTATTCCATTATTACGACACGGATATCTGTGATCCGGATGACGTTACCTTCAAGAACTGGTTGATGGGTATCGACGATCTACGCAGCACGGGGGTGACCTGTGGTCTAGATTATTGTGCACTTCAGACCGAGATCCCGGTCGACGAATGTCGGGCGTTGGAAGATTTGTACGACAGCACGGATGGGGATAACTGGACGGACAACACCGATTGGTTGATGACCAATAGCCCCTGCAGCTGGTTCGGCGTAACCTGTGCGGGGGGTCACGTTACCATTTTAGAATTAGGCAACAACCAATTGAATGGTCCACTGCCATCCGAATTAGGGGATTTTCCATATCTGTTTGGTCTGACTCTCAGCGGTAATTCGCTAAGTGGTTCGATCCCGACAGAACTGGGAAATCTTACGAATTTACAAGTAATCGATCTCAACTGGAACCAGTTTTCCGGTTCGATTCCGATTGAAATTGGCAACCTTATGGTTTTGGAATGGCTCTTTTTAAATGATAACCAACTGACAGGTACGATTCCTGCGCAGTTGGGTTCATTGGACAGACTTACCAGACTCAACCTGAGTAATAACCAGTTAACTGGAAGTATCCCCTCCAGCTTTGGCAACCTGCTCGCTTTGGAGAGATTATATCTGGAGGACAACGCCCTCAGCGGTACCATTCCGCCGGAGATCGGCAACCTTACCAACCTGACTTTGCTACACATGTATATCAACGATCTGAGTGGATTCGTTCCTCCAGAATTAGGCAATCTGACAAATCTGGAGGAGCTCTTGCTGAGCGGCAACCAGCTCAGCGGAACCCTGCCGGACGAACTGGGTAACCTGGTTTTACTACGCAGCTTGTGGTTGCACGATAATCCCGACCTCACTGGTATGCTGCCGCTGACGCTAACGAATTTGCTCTTGCTTCAGGAGTTCTACTTCGAGAACACCGATCTGTGTGAACCGCCGCATCCATATTTCCAGACCTGGTTGAACGGCACGTTCGATGTTCGCAGCACCGAGGTGACCTGCGACATTCCATTCTGTAGCATGGTCACGGAAATTCCGCAACTGGAGTGTGAGGCACTGGAGGCGCTTTACCTTAGTACGGACGGCGATAATTGGCATTACAGGGATGGGTGGATGGAACGAATCGAACCCTGTACCTGGGGCGGTGTCTATTGCCCGACAGATCACGTGACTCGCCTGGATCTGCAAGCGAATGGATTGAATGGCGCCTTGCCACCCGAGCTGGGTCAACTTGGGTATCTGGAGTATCTCGATCTCCATGACAATCAGCTCAGCGGGCCCATACCTTCCGAATTGGGTAACTTAGAACGGCTGGAGATTCTTGCCCTCTCCACAAATCAACTCAGCGGAAGTATTCCGGCTTCAATTGGGAATCTGGCGAACCTGAAGTTACTTAATTTGCGGACCAATCAGCTGACCGGTTCTCTACCACCATCCATTGGACAACTTGCCAATTTGGAATACTTAGGCTTGGGGGAGAATCCAATCTCTGGCACACTGCCTGCCGAATGGGGAAATCTAAGTCAGCTTAAGTACCTCTCGATCTACCAAAATCCGATCAGCGGAACGATTCCACCAGAGTGGGGTAACCTGAGCAGCCTCGAGAATCTTAATATTGTCAGCACGCAGATCGGCGGGGTGATCCCTGCTGAGTTCGGCAATTTAACTGCTTTAGAATTCTTAACGTTGGCAGATAATCAACTCACGGGCCTGCTGCCTCCCGAACTGGGAGATCTCCCCAATCTCGGGTCGCTTCGATTATCATACAACCAGTTGACTGGCGAGTTGCCTGGCTATTGGTCAAATTTTTCGAGCCTCAGTTTTCTCGATGTGGGCTACAATTCGCTTTCCGGTCCAGTGCCGTTATCATATGTAAACATCAGCTCCCTGACAGGGTTCGAGTTCGATAACACCAACATCTGTGAACCACCGGACCCTGTTTTTCAGGATTGGCTGAACAATCTAACGTTAGTGCTAAGTACGGACGTGTTCTGCCCCAACACCGGGACAGGAACGAACGTCACGGTTAATCCCATTGATTACGCTAGTAATACTACTCCGGTTACGCTGACATTTACGAGTGTGGTCGTTGAAGGCTACTCCTCCCTGGAGATCACGGAGGAGGGTCCGACGCCGCCGGGAGGATTCATGCTCGGAGACCCATCGACCTATTTCGAGCTTAACTCAACGGCCGGATACTGGGGTGTGGAGATCTGCATCGACTACAGTGGTATCAGCTACACGGACGAATCGGCACTGGCGCTTTACCACTATGAAGATGGGGATTGGGTTGATGTGACCACTGTCCATGATATGGCCAATGACGTCATCTGCGGGTATGCGGATCAATTATCCCCCTTCGCGGTGCTCGAATACGTAAATCAGCCACCGGTTGCCAACGATGACGAAGCCGCCGCAGATGAAGATGATCCTCTGACGATCGACGTGCTATCGAACGATAGCGATCCGGATGGCGATTCCTTGTCGATAGTATCCGTCACGCAAGGGCGTTTCGGCTCTGTGTCGATTGATCCGGATGGGTTGAGTCTCACATACGTTCGGGATCCCGGTTTCAACGGTACCGACGGTTTCACCTATACTGTAAGCGATGGCATCGGTGAGACGGCGACAGCATCGGTGAAAGTGAGCATTACACCGGAAGTGCGCCTTGGGGATAATGTGCAGTTGGGGATGTGGGTTCAGATCGGAAAATGGACCAAGATCGGTAACAACACAATCATCGCAGATCAAGTAGTCATCGGCCGCAGTGTGCGAATCGGCAAAAATGTCCACATCGGTGCTGATTCAACCATAGAGAATCGGGTAAGGATCGGCGATGATGCTGTGTTGGGGGAAAACGCTCAAATTGGCTACCGGGTGTTCATCGACAAGAATGTTACTGCCGGGAATGGCTTGATCGTCGCTGAGTACACACGAATCAGGCGAAACGCAGAACTTGGCAATGATGTATCTATCGGTGCCAGGGCGTACATCGACCGCCAGGCCGATATTCAGGATGGAGTGAGCCTTGGGTACAAAACGCGGATTGGGCGAGATTCTGAAGTCGGAGCAGGAGGCAGGGTGGGCGTAGCCGTTTCGATAGGCAAAGATGCTGCGATAGGAGTGGACGCTTCGATCGGTTACTATGCACGTCTGGGCACAGGTGTTGTCCTGGGGGAACGGGCTGTTATCAGTATGAAAGTGAAAATCGACCGCTATGTAGCAGCAGGGGATGATTTTAACGTACAGGCTGGTACGAAGATCGGATCGAATACCCACATCGGGAATGGGGTGACGCTTGGATCCAAGGTGTCCCTGAGTAAACGGGTTGTCGTCGCAGATGGTGTGTCGATCGGCAAACGCACACGAGTAGGAAGTCGAACAGTTATTGATACTCGCACATCCATTGGAAGTGACTGCCGAATCGGATGGCGGGTGATCGTTGGCAGTGATGTACGAGTTGGTGACCGTGTCAGGATTCGAAATAGATCGCGGGTTCCAGCTAACAGCATTTTACCGAGTGGATCAACTTGGCCGTAGTGCCTGGGAAGGATGAAAATCTTACAAGGATATAGAGCCTTGCCCAAGCAGGTTGAGTGATGAGTCTTGAGGGATTGTCGAATCGGGTGCAGTCGAATGACTGTGCCCGATTGGAATTTCCAGAATAGATGGTAGAATCCAGCCGCGGCGGGGTTAGGAATACCCCGCCGATTGCATAGGAGATATCGTGAAACGCTGGCAATTTTGGTTGGGCGTTGCCATTAGCGCAGTTTTGCTCTGGGACGCGCTGCGAGGCTTTCAACTTGCCGATGCCTGGGAAATCGTCCGCAGTGCGAATTACTGGTGGTTGATACCGGGTATTGCGGTCTATTTCCTTGCAGTAATCGCACGTGCTTGGCGCTGGCACTATCTCTTACGACCTATTAAAGCCATCTCAACAAAATCCATGTTCCCGATCGTCGCCATTGGCTACATGGGCAATAACATCTATCCCGTCCGTGCAGGAGAGTTGCTGCGGGCATACGTTTTACGGCGTCGTGAGAATGTAGCCATATCCGCCTCACTGGCGACGATCATCGTGGAGCGTGCCCTGGATGGCGTCGTGATGCTGGCCTTCGTCTTCATCAATCTCCCCGAACTTGCCAAGCTCACAGCGGATTCTGGTTTTGCAGGGAGCATCCAGACGTTAGCTATTATCGGCGCCGTGGTCTTCTTCAGCGCGGTGCTAGTTTTCATGTTCATGGCGGTTTTCCCCAAACGTGCGATGCAGGTTGTTGAGTGGCTCACCATGAGATTCCTGCCTGAGCGTTTTCGGACGCGTGTGATCGATCTGAGCGAGCGATTTTTAGAAGGTTTTGCTGCATTGCGGTCACCATTGGATGTCCTTATGGTTTTGATTACCTCGATCGTAATCTGGTTGCTCGAGACCGGTAAGTACTGGTTTGTAATGCATGCATTCTCTTTTAAGGTGAGTTTCTTTGCGTTGATGCTCATGAACGGCATCGTCAATCTGGCCACGACCATTCCTTCCGCTCCTGGATATGTGGGAACGTTCGACCGACCGGGCATCGCAGTTCTCGAAGCCTATGGCGTGAAGAAATCCCTGGCGACCAGCTACACACTCGTTTTACACGCAGCGCTTTGGCTGCCGATTACCCTGTTGGGTGCATACTATATGACGCGGGAGGGACTTAGTTGGGAACGGATACGCAGCGAAATGGAAGAGGAGCAAGAAGCATGAAGGTGGCGATTGTGGGGGGTGGGATCGGAGGCTTGGCGGCGGCGTATGACCTGGCAACCGCAGGAGCGCAGGTAACCCTACTCGAAGCTACCGACGCTCTCGGAGGCCTCTCGGCTGGTTTCAAGATCCCACGTTGGGATTGGTCGGTTGAAAAGTACTATCACCACTGGTTTGCCAGCGATCGCCACATTCTCGGTTTGATTGACGAGTTGGGCTTGAGTCACCGGCTGATGTTCCCCAGACCCGTTACCGCCGTTTATTACCAGGGTGAGTTTTACGCCTTGGATTCCCCGCTGGCCGTGCTGCGTTTTCCGGGTATGCCTCCAATACATCGCTTGTGGATGGGCATGATCGTTGCCTATTTAAAGTACGTCGCACGTTGGAAACCACTCGAATCGGTGACAGCGGACTCCTGGCTGCGGCGTTGGATGGGCGAGAAAGCGTATGAACGCTTGTGGAAGCCGCTCTTGGTCAGCAAGTTTGGCGATCATTATACCAATGTCAACATGGCCTGGATGTGGGCGCGTTTCAAAGCGCGTACCCCGCGTTTGGGCACGTTTGAGGGTGGATTCCAGGCCTTCATCGACGCCTTCGCAGATCGTGTCCGGGAAGCAGGTGTGGAGATTCAACTGCGCACGCCGGTGCAGCGCATCGAAGCCAATACCGGTGGTGGGATTTCGTTATCGTTGGGAAACGGTAGCATACAGACGGACCAGTGCCTGGTAACAAGTTCACCCGCCGTTATGACAAAATTGGCACCAACTTTGCCGGCGGACTACCTCACTCGATTACTGGAGATGAAGTCGATGGGCGCGGTGGTGTTGATCCTGGCGCTCAAGCATCGCATCTCGGAAAAAGGGATTTACTGGCACAATCTGCCTAAAGACAGCGGTTTCCCTTTTCTGTCACTCGTCGAACATACGAATTTCATCTCCCCGGCATTTTTCAGTGGGGATCACATTGTATATTGTGGTGATTATCTCGCTCCGGATCACGAATATTTCTCATTAAGTAAAGAGCAAATTTTGGAAAAATTCCTGCCGTCACTCAAGCGTTTCAACCCCAGTTTTGAGACTGAATGGGTTCGAGATTCGTGGATGTTTCGCACGGCCTATGCCCAGCCCGTTCCTGAATTGAATCACTCCGAGGCGATACCAGATGTCAGAACGCCGATTCCCGGCTTGTGGTTTGCCAGTATGAGCCAGGTCTATCCGTGGGATCGGGGAACGAACTTCGCTGTAGAGATCGCACGTCGAACGGCAGCAGAAATGCTGTCTTTCCAGGCATGATATATCCGCGTACACAATCTCGACGCTAGCAGCTATTCCGCATCCTTCGTATCTCGATCCTCGAATTGCAGGGCTGCAGAATTAATACAGTAGCGCAGACCGGTTGGTTGCGGTCCGTCGTTGAAGACGTGACCCAGGTGCGCGTCGCAGCGGTTGCACAAGACTTCTTCACGCAGCATGCCATGACCGGTGTCTCGCTCGATACGGACGTTGTCTTCTTCGACAGCTTGATAGAAGCTCGGCCAGCCTGTCCCCGATTTGAATTTTGTGTCTGAATCGAAGAGCGGGGTACCGCAACCTGCGCAGCGGAATATGCCTTCTCCCTTGAACTTGTTGTATCTCCCACTAAATGGCGCTTCGGTGCCTTTTTGCCGCATGATGCGGTATTGTTCCCGCGTGAGCTGCTTACGCCATGCCGCGTCGCTTTTGTGGATTTTATCCTTCATTGAACACCTCACTTTGTACCAAACTCGAAGATACGTATTTTCCCATTTATCACCACCAAGACTTTGAACTCACAGATTCAGACTTCCATTGCAGGAAATTTACCGCGGGAATATTAATGGAAGATAATCAAATCCGTCTCCTGACTGCAGCCCTTTCCGAAGCCACCGCAAGCTGTTGATAGTGCTATTCTGATTGGCGTAGGCTATTTTTCAGTAGCAACTTCACGATGATATAATTCAGCGTCGCTGAACCGAACGAATTCCGATATGGCGCATACCGAGCGTTTACGCATGCGGCGATTCATTTCGAGTTCACGGAGGTTTATGTGAGTCGATTGAAGTTCTGTCCTGTGTTGTTGTTGATCGTATTAACGGCATGCAGCGCGGGCATGGCAACAGACCAGCAAGCAAGCACACCGGCACAATCTCAGAAACCGACCCGGACGCCCCCGCCAACAGCCACGGTGTATGCCACGCCTACGATCGAGCAGCTCCCTGAAGGTGCATTTGCCGGACTTCCCTTGCCGGAAGACAGTGGGGATTACTTCTCGACTTCTGGCGTCTGCGTTGTTTGCCATGACAGTATGGTGGATGAATCCGGTTTGGATGTATCGCTGACGGCTTATTGGCGATCGACGATTCTGGCGAATGCGGCTCGGGATCCGTACTGGCAGGCTTCAACGGCAGCGGAGATAATCGAAAATCCTGAGATCGAATCTTCGATCCAAGATCTATGTGCGAAATGCCACATGCCCATGGCACGTTTCACCGCAAACGCGGATAGCGAAGATGTTCGCGCTGTCGGAGATGGCGGTTATATTTCCGCTAATCACCCACTCCACAACATGGCCCTGGATGGGGTCTCCTGTTCCCTTTGTCATCAGATTCGGGATGACGGGCTTGGTTCAGCATCCACCAATAGTGGAAATTATTACATCGACTCCCAACTGCGAAAACCCGATCGGTTGATCTTCGGACCATTTACCATCGAGGAATCTCAAGCGGACACGATGGTCAATTCCTCTGGTTTTCGCCCGCAGCAAGGTTTGCATCTGTCGAAATCCGAGTTCTGCGACACGTGTCACACGTTGTATACGGAGTACGTGGATGCAACCGGTCAAGTGGCGGGAGAGTTCCCTGCACAAGTGCCGTACTACGAATGGTTCTACAGTGATTATCGCAACACTCGTTCTTGCCAGGATTGTCATATGCCCGAGGCGGAAGGCGGTGTAAAAATCGCCAACAGCAGCGAGGTGCTGCGCAGCCCCTTCTCCACACACATATTCGTGGGTGGGAATGTATACATGCTCGAAATGTACTCTGAATTTTCTGATGAACTGGCAGTAACGGCTTCCAGCGAGCAGTTTGATGCGACCATCGCTCGCACGCGTGATCAACTCCAAAACGAGACGGCTACGATCGATTTTGAGGAATTGCGTTTATCAGGCGTTTACCTGACAGCTAATCTGCAGATCGAGAACTTGGCGGGTCATAAATTCCCCACTGCTTTCCCATCTCGGCGTGCCTGGATTCACTTTGTCGTACGTGACGTCAATGACGAAATTGTGTTTGAATCGGGAGCCTGGAATCCGGACGGCTCGATCGTGGGGAACGCAAACGACGTCGATGCGACGAAATTCGAGCAACACTACGATGCCATCGTTCAACCCGAACAGGTTCAGATTTATGAGGCCATTCTGCAGGACACTGAGAATCGTCTCACGACAGTGCTGCTCGAAGCCGCCAGCTACCGCAAGGACAATCGTTTGCTGCCCTCAGGATTTGAAAAACAGGCGCCGTATCAGGACATTGCGGTGCGCGGCGAAGCCAAGGAGGATGACGATTTCGAAGGGGGTGGCGACGAAATCCAATACGTAATCAATCTCGGCGAACAGCAGGGGCCTTTTACAGTGACGGTGGAATTAGTCTATCAATCCATCGGGTACCGTTGGGCGAATAATCTCGGCGGATATTCCGATCCCCTCGTCGATCAATTTATCGGGTATTACAACAAGGTGCCCAACACTCCCATCGTTGTCGCCAGCGTATCCTCTGAAATCGAATGAGTCCGGCAGTATGACCATATACCTTTTGTTTCGTTAAGGGGCACATCATTGTGCCCCTTCGCTTTTCATCTGAGGAATCCCAGCAAATTGGACTGGATTCTTTGCCGTTGGGTTACATAAACCACTATTGACAGCGAGGACCTGGGCGGTATCCTCAAGAATACAGGTGAATGGCATGCATGAACTTCCGATCACGGAGAGTATCCTCGAAATAGCCCTGCGACACGCACATGCTGCAGGTGCAACGCGGATTCGAAACATCTACCTGGTGATCGGACAACTATCCACGGTTGTCGATGAATCGGTACAATTCTATTGGGGTTTGGTGGCGGAAGGAACGATCGCCGAAGATGCGCAGCTGCAGTTCCGTCGCATACCCGCTGAAATCGAATGCCAGCAGTGCAAGCACCGTTATCCCCCTTTGGCAGATGATCTGGGATGCCCGTCGTGTGGTAGTGCAACGGTGCGGGTGGTAGCGGGAGAGGAGTTCTTCGTGGAAGCGATCGACGTCGACAGTGATGATGTCACCGAAGAGATCGGCCATGCGGGAGCAGAAGCATGAGTGAGCGAATTCCTGTTGTCGAGAAAATCATGAGCGCCAACGACCGGTTGGCGCAGGAAAACCGCGCCCGTCTCGATGCGAACGAAGTCTTTGCATTGAACTTGATGGCTTCACCCGGAGCCGGAAAAACTTCGCTCATCGAACACACCATACGTGGTCTTTCAACGCAGCTTCGTTTGGGTGTGATTGATGGGGATGTGGCCACTTCCATCGATGCGGATCGAGCTACCGCTGCGGGTGCGCGCGCTGTGCAGATCAACACGGGGGGTGAATGCCATCTCGATGCGGTAATGCTGCAGGGCGCTTTAGATGAAATGGATTTACAGCAGATCGATTTATTGATTGTCGAGAATGTTGGCAACTTGATCTGCCCGGCAAGTTTTAAACTTGGTGTGCATAAGAGTGTCTTGATCGCTTCCGTGCCGGAAGGCGATGACAAGCCCTATAAATACCCGGGCATGTATCGCGGCGTGGATGCTTTAGTGATCAACAAGATCGACCTGCTGCCCTATGTCCCGTTTGACATGGATTATTTCAAGCGAGGCGTGGAAATTCTCAATCCGGGATTGGTGACCTTTCCACTTTCTTGCCGCACGGAAGAAGGTTTGGATGAGTGGCTGAAATGGGTAACGGAGATGACGAAATACCATCGTCAGCAGGCGTCTTCATCGGATGCGATTCCCCAGAAGGAGGATTCCGCGGGTGAAGCTAAGTCTTCCTGAGATATTTACTGGATTATTTTTTCGTCAAACGGATGCATTCTGTGAATGAGATTCGAGGCACACGCATCCACGTTGACGGCGTTGTACAAGGGGTTGGTTTCCGCCCATTCGTACATAACCTGGCCAAACGCTTGCGATTGACCGGTTGGGTTCGGAATACATCGGCTGGCGTGGACATCGTGGTCGATGGCACGGAACAAGCACTCGCAAGCTTTCTGGATGCGTTGAAGCATGAAGCGCCATCGTTGGCTCGTATCGATGAAGTCACCGCCGAAACCACAGCGTTAAATGGTTTTAAAACCTTCGAGATCGTTCAATCCGAAGAAATAGCGGGCGCTTTTCAGCCCATTTCTCCGGACGTCAGTCTGTGTGTGGATTGTCTGCGTGAGTTGAATGATCCACAGGATCGCCGCTATCGCTATCCGTTCATCAACTGCACGAACTGCGGACCTCGCTTCACGATCATCACCGGCATTCCTTACGATCGCCCCAACACGACCATGGCGTCGTTCGAGATGTGCGCGGATTGTGCTGCGGAATACCACGATCCCGACGATCGTCGTTTCCACGCGCAGCCCATCGCCTGCCCGGTTTGTGGACCAGAGATTTGGTGCGAAGTCCAGGATGAAATTGTGGCGAGGCGAGAGGCGGCGCTGGCTTTCGCCCGCCGGAGTCTGGTGGATGGCAAGATCGTTGCCGTCAAGGGGCTGGGAGGATTTCATCTGGCTTGTGACGCCACGAATCCCGAAGCCGTCGAAACGCTGCGCAGCAGAAAACTGCGCATCGAAAAGCCGTTCGCATTGATGATGCCCGATCTGGCCACCGTGGAAGCGCACTGCCTGGTTAACGAGGATGAGCGCGCCTTGCTGTCAGCCCGCGAGCGTCCGATCGTGATTCTTGAACGCCGGCCGCAGTCCCATATCGCGCCGTCGGTCGCTCCCCATCAAACGACACTCGGTGTAATGTTGCCGTACACGCCCTTGCATGTGCTGCTGCTCGAAACTGGGGATGATTTCCCCCCGGCATTGGTGATGACCAGCGGTAACATGAGTGAAGAGCCGATCGCCACGCAGAATGATGAGGCTCGCCAGCGGTTGTCGTCGCTGGCGGATGTATTCTTGCTGCACAACCGCGGGATTCAGACCCGCTGTGATGACTCCGTGGTGCGTATCTCGGATGATGACATCTACCCTTTACGGCGTGCACGCGGATACGCTCCCTATCACGTTCAACTGGGTTGGGAATCCCCATCGATCCTGGCCACAGGCGGGGAATTGAAAAATACCTTCTGCCTCACCCGCGAACGCTATGCCTTCCTCAGTCACCACATTGGGGACATGGAAAATTTCGAGACGCTGCATGCCTTCGAGGAAGGCGTGCGCCACTTCGAAGAGCTATTCCGGGTGCAGCCTTCCGTACTGGCGTATGACCTGCACCCCGATTACATGGCCACGCGTTATGCCCTCGAACGCGCGGAACATGAAGGTTTGCCCGTCGTGGGTGTGCAACATCACCACGCACACATCGCAGCCTGTATGGCCGAACATGGCTTACCCGGTGATCGGCCGGTGATCGGCGTGGCCTTCGATGGTACGGGATACGGAGAGGATGGCGCCATTTGGGGCGGCGAATTCCTTCTCGCGGATTATTCAGACTACCGAAGAGCGTATCACCTGACGTACGTTCCCATGCCAGGTGGGGACGCTGCGGTGCGTGAACCCTGGCGCCTGGCTTTGGCCTGGCTGCAGCATACGGGATTGGAATGGGAGGATGATCTCGCTCCCGTGCGTGCATCTACGCATGAAGCGCGGCAAACAATCACGCACATGTTGAATATCGAATTGAACAGTCCATTGACGTCGAGTATGGGTCGTTTGTTTGATGCGGTTTCATCGCTCATCGGTGTGCGTCAGCGGATAAACTATGAAGCACAGGCGGCGATTGAGCTCGAAGCAAACGTGGCTGCGGATGAAGAAAGCACATATGCATTTGCACTCCAGGATGGGGAAGTCGAGCCGTCTACTGTGATCCAGGCCATTGTTACAGATCTTCGTGCAGGTGTGCCCAAGGAGCGCATCGCAGCTTGTTTCCATCTTGCTGTTGCACATATGGTCAACGATGTGTGCCGGCTGCTGTGTAAGCAGGAAGGATTATCGGATGTCGTACTGAGCGGCGGTGTGTGGCAAAATCAGGTGATACTGAAACATGCGCTCCGTCTGCTGCGAAAAAGTGGTGTGTCCGTCTATCTCCATCGTCGAGTCCCGACCAACGATGGCGGCATCGCTTTAGGTCAGGCGGCCATTGCTGCCCACCGGATTGATCAGAATCAGGCAGATGCTGAGTTTGTACACTCTGTTATGGGGAGCGGGTGATCGCAGCGAGTTTGCGAAGGAGGATTTGGGTATGTGTCTTGGTGTGCCAGGGAAAATCACGGAAATCTTCGAGATGGAAGGCCTGAAAATGGGCAAGGTGGATTTCGGCGGCGTCGTCCGTGAGGCATGTTTGGAATACGTGCCGGAAGCAAAGCAGGGAGATTACGTCGTCGTTCACGTTGGATTCGCCATCAGTTTGTTGAGTGAAGCGGAAGCGCAGGAAACACTGGCGATGCTGCGTGAGATCGTAGATATTGAAGATGAGGTCGGTCCGGAGACGGAAGCTTCATGAAGTATGTCAGCGAGTATCGCGGCGCTGCATTGGTCCATGGCGTTTTGGCGCAGATCAAGGAAACCGTCACTCAGCCATGGGTGCTCATGGAGATTTGCGGCGGTCAAACACATTCCATCGTGCGCCATGGTCTCGATCAGCTGCTGCCCGAGGAGATCGAATTGGTTCATGGTCCGGGCTGCCCGGTTTGCGTGACGTCTTTAGAACTTATTGATAAAGCCTTGGCGATTGCCGCCATGCCGAACGTTATCCTGGCTTCGTATGGCGATATGCTCCGCGTTCCGGGATCGGCCCGAGATTTGTTCTCCGTACGAGCTGCCGGAGGCGATGTGCGCGTGGTTTATTCGCCCCTGGATGCGGTAAAGATCGCACAGGAGAACCCGGATCGGGAAGTGGTCTTTTTCGCCATCGGTTTTGAAACCACTGCACCGCCGAATGCGATGGCGGTCGTTCAGGCCAAGTCTCTTGGGCTCGAGAATTTCAGTATGCTGGTTTCACACGTTCGGGTGCCCCCGGCCATGCACGCCATTCTGGGTTCGCCGCACAATCGTGTCCAGGGTTTTTTGGCGGCGGGGCACGTGTGTGCGGTAATGGGCTATTGGGAATATGGCCCCATCGCCGAACAGTACAGCGTCCCGATCGTGGTGACCGGCTTCGAGCCCCTGGATATTGCCCGGGGAATACTGCGGGTCGTGCAGTTGCTGGAGGCGAATCAAGCTGTGGCTGAAAATGCTTACGAGCGAGCCGTGACGTTGGAAGGCAACAAACCGGCGCAGGAATTGATCCAGCGAGTGTTCGAGCCCTGTGATCGGAATTGGCGTGGAATCGGTATGATCCCGGGAAGTGGTTGGTGCCTGCGTACTGAATTCAGGGATTACGACGCCGAACTGCGCTTCGATGTGGAGGCGATCCAACCGAAGGAATCCCCGCTTTGTATTGCGGGTGAGATTCTACAGGGGCTTAAAAAGCCGTTCGATTGCACTGCGTTTGCCAGGCAGTGTACGCCCGAAACTCCGCTGGGGGCGACGATGGTTTCCTCCGAAGGGGCGTGTGCAGCCTATTATCGCTACGCTCGCCTTGATGTCCCCGAGTCATCCTAAACGTATCCTCGTTTGAATGTGATTGTATTGCTCGGAGACCTATTCTAGAAACATGGGTAAAAAAAATGAAAGATGATCAACAAGAATCAGTCATCATTCACGGTCTGGTGTGCCCGCGGCCGATGTCGCATGAGGATACGATCCTTCTCGGACATGGGAGCGGCGGGCGGATGACTCAACGTTTGATCGAAAAGACGTTCTATCCGCCTTTCGAAAATCCAACCTTGCTCCGAGGCGACGATGCTGCAGTGGTGGAATCACCCGCAGGAGGGCGGTTTGCCGTAACTACGGACGGACACATCGTCTCACCGCTCTTTTTCCCGGGCGGGGATATCGGTCGTTTGGCGGTTTGTGGCACGGCGAACGATCTGGCGATGGTTGGGGCGCAACCACGTTGGATGACGGCGAGTTTTATTATCGAAGAAGGTCTGCCACGTTTCCTGCTCGAACGCGTCACGCAGTCAATGAAGGAGGCGGCCGAGGAAGCCGGACTGATCATCGTTGGCGGCGATACCAAGGTTGCCGAACGGGGCAAGGCGGATGGGCTATTCATTACCACCACCGGGGTGGGTTGGATTCCAACCGACCGGGATGTGAGCGGGGCAAACGCTCGTTCCGGGGATGCGCTCCTGATATCCGGCACGATCGGCGATCACGGAATCGCTGTACTCGCCGCACGCGGCGAACTGGCTTTTCAGGCTGAGGTCGAATCCGACCTCGCTCCGCTCAACGGCATGGTCGAGGCGATGTTCGCCGCTTGTCCATCCATTCATGTGTTACGCGATCCGACGCGCGGTGGAGTGGCGACGACGCTCAATGAGATTGCTCGCCAGAGCAAGGTGGCGATCGTGCTGGATGAAACCGCCATCCCCGTGCGGCCGGCGGTAGATGCGGCGTGTGAAATGTTGGGATTCGATCCGCTCTATGTGGCCAATGAGGGCAAATTACTCGCCTGCGTCCCCCATGAAGAAGCGGATACAGTCCTGGCGGTGATGCGCGAGACGGAGTACGGGGCGGATGCCTGCCAGATCGGGATCGTCGAGGACAACCCGGCTGGGCGGGTGTTGATGAAAACGGCGATCGGCGGCACGCGCGTGGTTGATGTGCTGGCCGGAGAAATGCTGCCGCGCATTTGCTGAAGCAAGAACCAGCTCGTTGTCTTGCGTTTAATGCACCAGGATGACTTGAATGTCTCCAGGATCTTGTCTGAAGGCGCGTTCGAGGTTGATACCGATCTGTTCCTCGACCAATCCCCAAATGTGCGCCTCTTGATTTCTCAATAGATTGATGGAGTGAATGGCGTCGATGTCGTTCTCGATGAGCCACGCATAGAGTTCTACGCCTGTGTCGTATTGGCGCAGTTCCTCGGGAAAACGCACGTAGGTCATGCTCGCGGCCAGCACGTGTCCTGGCGCATATGAGACAACTCGCGAACCGGGTTCGAGATTGTCGATCATGAATACCAGCGCTTGCTCGTCCGAAGACGACCCCAGGGAACGGATTCCCGGCGAAGGATATGGTTCTCTTAAAACCAATCCCAAACACATGATTGCGAGTAATCCGACAAGAGGTTTGTTGACGATCTCATTTCTGCCGGACAGCACGATCCATATCGCCCATAGTCCAAACAGAAAGACCAGGGCACCGAGGAATATGGCGAGTTTCTCATCTTCCAGGCCGTATATGCACAGCATTACGAGAGCAAGCGATATCAACCACTTGTGTCGGTTGCTGTCAAATCTTTTAACCGTGACATGTAAACCAATGGCAGCCAGGCTGATCGGAATGAAGAAGGGCAACAACATATATCCGCCGCGGAAGAACGTCAGAAAGTAAACGGCCAAGTGTGCAGGCCAGAGGAGCGTGATGGTGGTAAGTAATAATGCCCGCTTCCTGAGTAACTCGGTAATACCAATCAGTGCGAACAAGAAAATGAGCGCGCCGAGGCGGAGGTGGTAGGCATGCAGCAGCGTGGAGGGCAGCCTGGTAATTATTCTCTTCAGGCGCTCGAAGTACGCCTGGGGATTACCTCGGATGGCCTGGATGATGGAATATTCATTTTCTTCCGGCGTTCCGAAAACTTCGCGTGCCTGGAGTTGGGCTTCGATGGTTAGAGGCCCGGCTTCGGGTTGGGTCTGCAGTGGTTGTCCCTGTTCAAACGCCATATAGGTTCGTCTTGCCGTTCCCAGTTTGAAATCACCCGTGAGGCTGCCATAGAGAAGTACGTAGCCTCCGATGAGAAGCACGCAGGGCGTAACGCTTGCCGCGAACACTTGCAGGTATTGTTTTATCGAGCGTTCGCTATTGCGTGCGATCAGAAGCGATAGGAATAGAAAAATTGGAATCAGTATGAGACCGTCGTTGCGCGAGAGTGCGGCCAGACCGAGTAACGTAGACGCTTGCCACACATACCGGTGGTCTCTGGCGTTGTAATATTTCAGCACTTGCCAGAAGGTTAGACCCGACAAGCCAGCGAATAAGGCGTCGCTTGGGTTCAAGAACAAATCCGTGAGCAGTGGGGAGACCACGAGTAAGCCTGCGGCGATGAAGGGGGAAGCGAAGCGTTGGTATTCCTTAGCGACGAGATAACATGCCAACCAGGTCAGTGCAAAGAGGATCAAACGGGCTGCGCAGGCGCTGTGAACGATCCAAAATGGGGAGGTTCGGAAGGGGAGATAGGTGACGGCATACAGCAACGTAAGGAGCGGATTCCCGGCAAATTCAGGCAGCGTTCCTTCCGCGAGTTGTCTGCCCCTGTCGATGTAGACCATTTCATCGAAAGGACCGAGGTCTTTCAAACTGATCAACATGAGCGGGTATATCAGCACCAAATTGATAATGAACAGGAGGGCGGCCGGCGAGATATTTCGATTGGCGATCCTGCGGTTGACAGCGTGGAGGATTGCACGCCAGCGTTGTTTCCCATTCGTTCTCGAATCCTGAGGATCTTCGTTCATCTATGCTGTCCTTGTGTGTGACGTCACTGTAAGGATCAAAAGAGCATCCTTTCCCATCTGCAGCTTATTAAATCACAGTTTGTCATGAACCTGGGATTGGATTAGTATTGAGTCGCATGGATTTTGAACTCAGGACTATAATAAGTGATATTCGAACGATGTTACGTCTTGATTGGATTTTATCGATATTCAGAGATCGATCAAATAACTGGTTAGCAGTGTCGTATGCAAACTGAATTCGCCAAGATCACCGCAAATGCACGCCGTCTGCTTGAGACGATTCCCCCACACGTGATTCTGGTCGCCGCAGCGAAGAGCAGAAGCAATGCGGAAGTTGAAGCGGTTCTCCAAGCTGGTGTGACTCATATTGGGCACAATTACCTGCAAGAAGCCGAACCCATGGTCGAAGCATTGGGGTCTGGCGCAACCTGGCATATGATCGGACACCTGCAGCGCAATAAAGCCAAGAAAGCGGCTGCTGCTTTCGATCTCATCGAGACAGTCGATTCACTGAAATTGGCAAAGGCAGTCGACCGGTACTGCGCCAATAATGACAAGATCATGCAGGTTTTGGTCGAGGTCAATATCGGACGCGAAAACACAAAATCCGGTGTTATGCCGGAAAATATCGATAAGCTTGTTGAGGGGATGTCACAGTTGGAACATCTGCGTGTGCTTGGCCTGATGACCATGGGGCCGCGTTTTGGCGATCCCGAGAATGCACGGCCGTACTTCCAGCAAACCCGAGAGATATTCTATCGTCTTTCAACCATACGGCTGCACAACGTCACCATGCGTTATTTATCGATGGGCATGAGCAACAGCTATGAGGTGGCGCTGGAAGAAGGTGCCAACATCGTACGCATCGGCACCAAGCTGTTTGGACCTCGCACCTAGAAATTTTCCATCAAGTCGTGATCTGCCATGCTATAGCGGTATCGCATGTTATCCGATGTCTCCTGATAAATACGCTTTGGTTCTCGGATCAACCGGCTGGTTTAATACCTGCGAACTGGGACCGTATTCAATCAATTCGCCCATCCATAGGACGAGAACGTGATCTGAGATACGGCGCGCCTGGCGTAGAAGATGGGTTACGACGATGATGGTTACATCCTCTTTTAACGAAAATAGTTGTGATTCGATTCTCTGGGCCGCAAGTGGGTCGAGTGCCGAAGTCGGTTCGTCGCACAACAACACTTCCGGTTGCACGGCGAGGGCTCGCGCCAGGCAAAGGCGTTGTTGCTGACCTGTGGAAAGATGGGAAGCTGGTGATCGAAGCCGGTCGTGTACTTCTTGCCAGAGGCCGGCAGCGCGTAGATTGCGTTCGACGATTTCATCGAGCCGTTCTCTCCTGGAGCCGTTCTCTCCCGGATAACGTCTGTGTACGCGGGGACCATATGCGACATTATCGTAGATCGACATGGGGAGCGGGAAGGGCTTGGGGGCAAGGAAACCGATTTTGGTGCGCAGCTCCGTTACGCACGCATCTGGATCGTAAATATTTTTCCCATCCAGATAAACATCTCCCGTGATGCGCGTATTTTCCGTCTCTTCCAGGAGACGATTGAGGCTCTTCAACAGTGTGGTTTTGCCGCAACCGGAGGGGCCCAGGATGGCAGTGATGCCACGATTCGGTATTTCGCAGCACATGTCTTTAAGTGTGTGCTGGGTGCCGTACCAGACATTTAGGTTTTGTACTTGTAGACGAAAACTTTTCAACTGGCTATCTCCTACCGAATGATATGTTTCTTCATTTTGTTCGCGAGTGCGCGGGAAAGGATGCTGATGAATAGTATGAGTCCGGTGAGCACGAGTGCAGCGGCGTAAGCACGCTCTTGCACGGCGGGGAAAGGTGTCGCCAGTTGAAAGAAGACCGCCAATGGCAGCGACGCTACCGGCCGGAAGAGTGAATCGGGGAGTCGATCAGTAAAGCCCGCCGTGAAAAGTACAGATGCAGCATCACCTATGCCCCTGCCGAAAGCGAGAAGGATGGCGGTTAGAATCACCGGTGCAGTCTGGCGAATGACAACTTTTACCGCCGTCTCGATCTTGGTCGCACCGAGGCCGTACGAAGCCTCTTTCAGGGCCGTAGGTACCATCGTAAAGGCTTCGTCCATCCCTCGGGTCAGTATGGGCAATTCCAGGAAGGCAAGTGCCAGGATGCCTCCCAGTAGCGACGCTCGGACGCCCAGCCAAAGCATGAGGATGAAGGCAAAGGCGCCGTAGACGATACTGGGAATCCCCCAAAGCACGTCCATGACAAGCCGCACGATTTCGGCGATTCGCTTGCGTTTGGCGTAGAAATGCAAGTAGATGGCGATCGGGAACCCCACGAGGAAGGCAATTAAAGTAGCTCCACCTGCGAGACAAAGGGAGCCGACGATTGCGTTGAGGATGCCTCCTTCCTTGCCGAGATAATATCCGCCTTTGGGTGTTTGGGTCAGCATCGCCAGGTTCAACGCCGGTAATCCGTGTTTAATAACCGTAAGTAAGATCAAGCCGAGGCTGCCGAGCACGATCAGCAACGATACGAGCATCATACATTTGAAAAACTTTTCTTCTATCATTCGTCTATTCATACTCGTTGCCTCAGTCAGTAACGGCGCAAACGCAGCAAGACCAACCGGGAGAGGATGTTAAAGATCAATACGACGATCAACAGGATCAAGGCTGCGGTTAGAAGTGCCGAGTCGTACATGGGGACGGAAAGCATCTCTCCATAATTGTTGGCAATCAGCGCCGTGAGGGGATAGGCAGCATCGAAGAGTGAATCTGGAATCTGGGGAATGTTCCCCACCACCATCATCACGGCCATGGTTTCACCGAAGGCTCTCGAGAAACCCAGAATCACTGCGGCTGCGACACCGGGAAGTGCCTGGCGCATAACGATGTACTTGGTCGTCTCCCAGTGCGTCGCGCCCAGCGCCAGAGATGCTTCACGTAACCCCTGTGGTACGGCGTGTATCACTTCTTCGGCGACCGAAATGATGATGGGAAAAACCATGACAGCCAGTACCAATCCCCCCGATAGTACTCCAAATCCCGTGGGATTTTCGCTGCTTAAGAATGGAAGCCAACCGAGATACGTCGTGCAGAACGGAACGATCTTATGCTCGACGATCGGCACCAGCGTAAGCACACCCCAGACGCCATAGACCACGGAGGGAATTCCAGCCAGTAAATCGATAAGCGGTTTGATTAATAAACGTATCCGCGATGGTGTGTATTCTGCAAGATATATCGCGGTCAGCAAGGATGGGGGAACGGTGACGCACATGGCCAGGAGTGTTACCCAGAGTGTGCCGACAATGAACGGTAAGAAGCCGAAGAGGCCTTGATACGGCGACCATTCCGTACCAAGCAGAAGATCGTGAAGTGGCTTGGAAGATAGGAGCGGCCAAGCTCGAAGCAGAAGAACGATTGCGATGATCGGCACCAGGAGGCTCGCAAGCAGTGTGATCAGCCCGGTCAACCTCTTCGCCAAGCCATCAGCATCATGCCGGTTGAACTTGATCAAGCGCCGGGGTGCTCGAATTTCTTCTTCGGATGGTGTATGTTCAAGTGTTTCCTGCATCGGTCGGCCTTCGTAATGAACTGCTTTCCGCATCGTCTTGTTGGGATTCCGGTCTGCAGTCGAATGTAGGCAGAAGTGAAGGTCTCTCAATGGTCGATTGGTTTATTCATCGCTTGATCGAGTTGTAGTCACTCGATTGCGTCGATCGCTTCCTCAAGTATGCTCGGCATCAGCGGAACATATCCTGCCTCATCTATGTAGCGTTGTCCCTCTTCTAAAATCCACATAATGAAGAAGCGCGTCAGGCCGGAGGGTTTGTTGAGCGTCACGAGATTCAACTCGCGTGCTGGTGGGGACGGATACACTCCGGAAGCAACGGCAGCCACGGCTTGTTCCTTGGTATCGATGATTTCTTGATCATCGACGATCCCGTTCTGATCAAGATCCAGTGGAACCACATGGGCACCGTCAACAGGCAGTCCGGTGTTGGGATCGAAGGCGTAATTTAAATTGTTGTAGCCTACGCCGAGCGGATCCTGGATGACGGCTTCGAGTACCCCCGGATCTCCATAGACACCGATTCCCAACAAATCCTCCTGTCTGCCATCGAGATACTTTGCGAAAGTTGCCGGTGCACCGGCGGCATCGGAGCGTGTGAAGACATGGATCGAATCCGTGATTTCGGGTTTGTCCACGACTTGTCCCCAATTGGTGACCGTTCCTGAGATGTAGATCCCGGCCAGGTTGTTCCGGGTGATGCCCATCTGATGTAAATCCTGCCAGACGGGATTCTGCTCGCTGACGGTGAGGAAAACGGCGTCTTTCGTGACCGGGACCCAGAATGCCCCTTTCTCGATCTCTTCAGGGTAGACCTCACGCGAAACCATGCCAATGTCAACGACGCCGGCTAGAACATCCGACATGCCTTTCCCCGCGCCGCCCGCGGAGACGTCGATGCGTACATCCGGATAGAGAATTTGGAACTCCTCACTCCAACGGATCATCAAAGGATACAGTGCCCAGGCGCCGGAAATGGTAATGGTGCCCTTGACGTCATTTTCGTCAAAATCTTGAGACGTCGGTGCGGCACAGCTGGTTAGCAGCAGGACACAAATGATACAGAGAGGTAGTCTGTATTTTTGCGACGATGTGTTCATAGAATTCCTTTTCCCATTCATAAGTGATATTGGTACTCGTGGCATGCCGTCTACTGCACTGACGCTCTGGCTGCATCGATGTCGATGACCGAACTGTGTCGTTGATGTTTCAAATGCTTGTCCGTTGAATCACATATGCAGTATGTGACGGGCTCGGCAGTCATGATAACAAAGCCGACTCTTACGTCGGCTGTTTTCTACATCATTTTCCCTTGGCTCGATAACAAGAAAGGTGATAGGGCTGTAACAAAAGCGTAACAAGAACTTATCACATAGTATGGGGAGCGAGGGATCAGATACCGGCTACGGCACTGTTCCTTGAAAAGGGACGAAGACCACGTAGAAAACATGAAGAATCGATTAGTCAGGACGTTGTACAATGGGAAGTGTCTTCCCGAATACACAGGAGGTGTCAATGGAGACGGTACAGGAGTTGGAAAAGATCAAGGCTGCGCACCATAGACTGGCTGCATACGATTACGAAACCCGGCCCGTGGAACACGGCTACGCCAATCGCACGCTGATGGTCAATCTTTCCAACAAGACCATCTCTGAGAAGCCCGTAACACAGCAGATGAAGGACGTGTTTACCGGCGGCCGTGGCTTTGCGTTGTGGTTGCTGTGGAACGCGGTGGAACGCGGTGCGCGCTGGGATGATCCCGAGAACGCGCTGGTAATCGCCGGCGGGCCGATTGGCGGCATCATCGCGTATCCGGGATCGGGCAAATCGACGGTGGTCACGATTTCCCCGCTTACCCATTCCGTGATCGACAGCAACGTCGGCGGCCATTTTGGGCCCTATCTAAAATTCTCCGGTTTCGACGCGCTGGAAATTCTGGGGAAAGCCGAGAAGGATGTCATCGTGGTCATCGACGGCGATGCCGGTACGGTGACGATCGAAGAGGCGCCTCTCGAAGATCTGAACACCCACATTGTGGGGGAACAGCTTGCGGCGATGTATGCCCAGGACGATCGCGACAAGAGGAATTTATCTGTCATATCGGCCGGCCAGGCCGCCGATCACATTCGTTACGCATGCCTGAACGTCAGTTGGTATGACCCGCAGCGAAATGCAATGCGCATCAAGCAAGCGGGGCGCGGCGGCGCAGGCCGTGTCTTTCGGGACAAGAAACTCAAGGGAATCGTCATCCGTTACAGTGATCTGACCAGTGAAAGCAACAATCCAGTTGATATGAACCTGATTCAGAAGGCGGGCGAACGCATCAACAAGGAAATCATCGAACTCGATGATTCGCAAAATCAGATGCGAAAGATCGGCACGCCCTACCTGGTCGAGATCATGGATCACTTCGACCTGCTGCCGGTGCATAATTTCCGATTTGGTGCGCATCCCGACTCGCCGAAGATCGATTCCAGCGTCTGGAAATCCAAATTCACCCAGGACATGTTTGATGGCTGCTGGGTGGGATGCACCATGTCCTGTGCACACGCTGTGGATCATTTCCATTTGCGCACGGGACCTTATCTTGGCGATGCGGTGCTGGTGGATGGACCGGAGTACGAAACCGTGGCCGGGTTAGGCTCCAACATCGGCGTCTTCGACCCGCTGGCGATCATCGAGATGAATTTCTACGCCGACACCTACGGCATCGACACGATCAGTCTGGCCGATTCGATTGCCTTTGCCATGGAGTGTTATGCGGAGGGAGTCCTCACTCAGGAGCACACCGGCGGTTTGGCCCTGGAGTGGGGGGACGCCGAAGCGGCGCTCGAGCTGATCCACCAGATGGCCAACGGCGAGGGGTTCGGGGTTATCGTCGGCCAGGGCGTACGCTATATGAAGGGGTATTTCGCCGAGAACTTCGGCGCCGATCCCGATTATCTGCAGGACATCGGCATGGAGAACAAGGGCATGGAGTTCTCGGAGTATGTCACCAAAGAATCACTGGCACAGCAGGGCGGCTACGCCATGACGCTGAAAGGCGCCCAGCACGATGAAGCCTGGTTGATCTTCATGGACCAGATTCACAAGCTTTTCCCGACCTTCGAGGACAAAGCCGAAGCGCTGCACTACTTCCCCATGTGGCGCA
>DAOUDW010000009.1:0-1618 GCA_034430895.1 Anaerolineales bacterium
GCCGCATCCAGCGCAGCGCTGCCCAGTTGGCGATATATCGCGGGTTGGCTTCCAGGATCAAAGTCTGCGGATCCCACTCCTCCAGCCATTCCAACAACTTCTGCTGGTAACAGATATACAAGGGGCCACCCAAAATGTGACGATTGATCCCCGAGTAAAATAAATCCGTTTCCAGGTCACTTGCAGCAAGGATGCCTTCATTTTGACGTGGTTCGCCGGCGAATACTTTCAAACCGCCTTCGCAAACCGCAGCCAGCTGCTCGAAAAATGGGAGGCGATAGGCAGGCACGACACGCTGCTGTAGTCCCAGGCGGCCTGCATAGGTGATCCTCGGTAGATCCCCCATCATAACATTTCCTCGATCGCGGCGAGATATCCATCGATCATCGAATCCAGGCCAAAGGAATGCTCCGCCCGTTGGCGAGCTGCGTTACTGAACCGGTGTTGGTTTTCCAGAATCTCCTGCGTGGCGCGCGCCAGTCCGGGGATATCCGCCGGCTCGAGTTTCCAGGGATCGCCGCCATAATCTACCAGGCGGCCGGCATCTCCGCTGACCAACTCAGGCAAAGCCCCCGTATCAAAAGCCACCACCGGCAAGCCACAAGCCAGGGCTTCGATCACCGCGTTCGGACAGGCGGGGTGCAAATCCGCAGAAAAGAGTACGTGTGCAGAACGATCGATTTCCGGAATGCGTTCTGCGGGCACCATGCCCGACCAGATAATCGGAACCCGCGCACTTTGATCCGTCCGCTGCCGCAGGGATTCCGCCACGCGGCCGACCACCATCAATTCGACAGGACGCTTCAATCTGCCGGATAGCTGCTCTACCAAACAGATGGCGTGTTCCAATCCCATTTCGTAACCGCCACCCAGTGTCCCTTCCACGAGCAGGATCCGAAAGCGGTCTTCAGGTGCTGAGCCTGGTCCTTCGGGTGTGTAGTGGTTCAGGTCAACGCCATTAAGCACTACGGTGTTGGGACTTTCGGTTGCGCCGTAGGCTCGCTCCCACCAAGCGCGCACGAATTCGCTTTGATAAACGATGCCTTTCGCCAGGCGAGAACGTATTGTGGAGAGTACCCAATTACCCCACTCCGCACGCAGGAAATGACGGGCGCCGGTACGCAGCTCTCTATGCAGCCAATTGAATCCATCCAGCCGCTGGATGATTGGAATCCCCCGTTTTCGAGCGTGCCACAAGCCGGCCAACTGGCGCGTCCCGCCGATGACCAAGATTGCATCGTAGGGTTCTTCAGTCAGATCATCGGATATGCCAACGCCTCGAGACTGCAGGCCGGCGGTAAATTTTGCACGGAAAGACACCATGCCGCCCACACCGGACATCCTTGGCAAGATGCAGATCCGTCTGAGCTTCCTCGCTGTCATTGCAAATCTTCCCGCACTCCGACACACTTAGCTGGAACGCCAGCCCAGATCTCGCATTCGCCCGTCGACTGCAGCAGAACGGCGTTCGCCGCCACGATTGTGCCCCGCGCCACGCGCAGTTCCCCCGTTTTCCCCAGCACTTTCGAGCCCGGTGCGAGCAGCACATCATCCTCGATAACGATCCGTTCGAAGTCGGAGGCATGCGCGGGCAGATGCACGTCCGCCCGTCCAAGCG
>DAOUDW010000010.1:0-33479 GCA_034430895.1 Anaerolineales bacterium
AGAAGCTTTCGGAAGACCTTGAAATTGATTTCTCTCAGCATCTGGGTCGTCTTGTAGCTGAAGTTCCCCAAGAATCGTGATACCGTTTCCGGTTCTTTGATCGCAATGTCAAACTCGTTGATCAGGGGATCGCTTTGCAGCAGTTTCAGCCGTTCCAGCTTGTCAATGCCAATCAAGTTGCCGCAGAGCATGGTTTTGATGTGGTTCATTTTGATCTTGTTGGTTAATTGGTTCTCAAAATCCAGATCATGATCGATCAGATCGAAAATCCCATTTCTCCTGGCATGTTCAAGTAATAGTAGTAAACCGGCATTCGATGTGAGATTCTTGGCTGAGAATTCGATTTTATTGATCACATCCACATCCTTTGGTGCACGATTTTCTTTGATTCAGGATTTTAACATGCGATCATTTCTTTCACCCAATGGGTGAAAACCACAACCTGAATACAGGCCGCTATTTATCTTACCAAAAGTCACAAAACGGCAATTTTTTCTCAAAAAATGATCGAAAATCGGCTTAAAATCCCTCATTTTACCCGTTAATGACGGTTTTTCCATTCGAAGGCCTTTTCCTTACTGATTGGGTGACGTAGAATCCGGGTTATGTTCATTATTTGACTTAATCACTCGGTTTGTCAACCTGTGGATGGGAAGACGTATCTGCAATAATAACGTACAACCCGATCGTAAACTGATAAGGGTTGTGGTGAGGCAGCGATGGATTGTGGGATGGATAATCCTCTATTTTAAATTTCACACAGCGAACCGACGCTGCGACAACGCAGCGCCAATGTGATATATTGGCAGCATTGTGCGCATTGAAAACCTTGCCGATCACACTGAAGTGCTTCTCGAACTTGCAGCGCTGCATATTGAATTCTTCAGCCGTTTCAACGCCGAGATGACGCCCGAGAGCCGTGCGGAACAGCTCGGCGCACGCAGCAGGAAAAATACCATTCCCCTGACCATGGTCGCACTCGATCGGGAGACGCCCATCGGATCTGCCTCGATTGTCGAACACGACCTGGACAGCCGTATGGATCTGTCACCATGGGTCGCCTCTGTTGTCGTGCGGTCAGATTATCAACGTCAAGGCGTTGGTACGGCTCTGATGAAACGCATTGAGAAAGAGGCCGTGAAGCTGGGGATAAAGAAGCTGTATCTATTTACGCCTGACATGGAAGTCTTTTATGCAACATTGGATTGGGTGGTCATCGGCCGAGAGATATTCAAGAATCGCTTTGAAGTGACGCTGATGGAGAAAGAAATATCGAGATAGTCCGCACCCGCGTTTCGCAGATTTGATGCAAGGACCTGTTTTGGCCAACCTACACGGTTTGAGACCCGATCGGACTCAGTTCTCAGGATTGTCTCTATTTATCTCTCCCTGCCTCATTCCATTCGAACCGCGAAACCATATCCACCCGCACAATCCCAGTCCAATCAGGGTTAGGAATAACCCCAGTGGAGCGTCCCAGGGAATGTAGCGGAACTCGTAAACGTGTCTCCCGGCTGGGGCTTCGACCTGCAGCCATTCATCGCCGATCAGTTCAACGCGTTCCCCGTCTCGCCATGCCCGCCAGCCCGACCAGGTATTTTCCTGAACCACCAATTCACCGGACACCATACTATTACAGGCAACTTTAATATAACCACCCGAGCCACTGGCTTCGCAAGCCTGCTCACCTTCCGGACCAGTCACAACGGCGTACTCCACATTTTGTCGGGCGTAAAGCGGAACCCCATCTACCTCCCCGATCATCACAGCTGATTCCGATGGTGGACCGGCGCGATTGGCCTCCAGCTTAGCCAACGGGAAGGGTCGTTCCTTCCAGTTCCAGGTTCGGATGCCCGGACTGAGTTTCAGCCCCATGGATATCGCCGCTTCAATGTAGTGGTGCTCGCCGAAGGGTGGCTCGACCCACTGAAGGGTGGGGGTGCGCAACTCCTCGAGTAGATCATATAAGCCATCCCCGATCTGCGTGGTGTAGACCCAGTGTTTGGTGAAATTGTTGCACTTGTATACATTGACGATCAAGGGTATCAGCAACAGCCATTTAACAGAAAGGGTTCTACTTCTGGTTTGTGATCCGGCGTCATAGGTTAAGCTGAGGGAGGGCCACGGGTGCTTGAGCAGCCGGTCCAGTCCATAAGCGGCCAGAGCCAGGATGGGAGGCACTGCCAGGCCTGCGATCTGGGAGGGATGGCGGATGCCCGCCATCGCGGGGAAGACTTTTGCTCCCCACCTTAACAGAACGGCGCTGCCGATCAAAAATTCGATTATAACCACCGCCGCCAGGTAGCCACTGCGCGGTCGATCTTCTTTCTTCGTCGAGGCAAGTCCGATAACAGCGAGAATTACTGCCGTCCAGCCGATGAACATGGTGTAGAGATGGCCGTAGGGGTACTTCTGGAGACTGTCGTTCAGATAGAAACCATGCTCGTCGATGACGAGGTTGAGAGGTAAGAATTGGATGGGTTGGGCTGTAGCGAATTCGGGATCTGTATCTTTTACAAAGTTGGGAATGAAATGCACTAGTGGGATGAGATAGATGGCAACCAACAGAGCGACTAGACCGGCGGCCTTCAAGAAAGAATGGAATTGGCGGCTGAAACCACCTTCTTTTCCGACAAACAAAATGGGCACTGCCAGCATAGATGCGACCATGCCGATCTGAATGTAGCCCTGTCCTGCCAATAGCGCAGAAGCCACAGTTACAGCGAGCAGAACGATCGCTCGTTTGCTCCCTCTTCGGCTAAGCGCTACGACTGCAGAAAAAACCAGGCTGCACATGGCCATGGATAAGACAACCCCAAATGCACCCAACTCCATCTTCCCGGCGAGATGTCCCCCGGCCACAGCCATCAGTGCACTCCACACCCGGGGCAGCCAGCCCACTTTCATTTCCCTCGCCAACCACCACTGTGCTACGCCCCCGAAAAAGAAGGAGAACACGATCGCGACCTTGGCACCGTTGATCACGCCCCAGATAAGCGTCGTGAGCATGACGATCGGGTGCAGCATGCTTCCGTGCACATCCACAAAGGCAGGGTTACCCCCCCGAGTTGAACCGTTCCAGAGCGCACACCAACCACACTCACCGACTTGCGTCCAGAGATGGTGGGTTTGAATACCAGATATAAACTCGCGCCCGGCGGGGATCACTCGTGGGTCGAAGTTAAGGTAATCTCGTCCGATCCAAATTGCCCAGAATGCGATCAGCAGGATCTCGAACACCAGGAGTAATTTCGCTCGATTTCGCTGGAACATCTTCCCTCCTGCCCATTAACTTAGCACGTATCTATCCATCGATGCGCGACGAAACGACATTTGCAGATATTCTAGCCGAGAGTAGAAGGATACGAAACTGTCTATCGTTTGACAACACCGCTACGGGAGAGGTTTTTCGATGTGGCCGGTTATCGGTTTGAACGATTGCGTAAGATTGTGCTGTGGATCGAAAAGGCGCTTTTAAACGATTAGCTGAATAACTAAAACAATAACCAACCCAAGGATGTAGCTTAGCATGTTCGTCCAAAAACTCAGTCCCAGTGAGCGCCGCCATCCCAGGTGGCTCGAAGCGCCGATTCGATATATCACAGCTTCGATCATGATCGCAACGGTAATCTGAAACGCAACCGCAGGAACCCTGGAGAGGATGATGATCGGGATGACGAGCCAGACCAACGGGATGGTGACGATGTTTCCCACCACAACCAACCCGAGTAGTTTTTTCGGGAGCGATCTCTTCGATAAGTAAACGTAGGCAACGATGAGTTCGATGACGAGTGTCATCACGAGAGCGATCGCCGTTGAGTTGAGCTTTACCGGAAGCACGCTTGGGGCGAAAGATCGATCGGGTTCAATTAGCGCGGTGGGTTGCGGTGTGATTCGGATGACATCCATCCGAGATGGATAAAACACTACATTATAGTCACTGTCGAAATCAATGTTTCTAAAAGGTTCGCTGCGCAAGACCTGATCCGCTAACCCGACTTCAAGCTGCCAATTCCCCTGATGGCTGTACAGCATCGCGTAGCAGCCCGAATCGTCCCAGGTCACTTTCTGGGCCGCTACATCCTCTACGAGCTCGGGCGCAGAACACGTTGGATCGTCTTCACAGAAATTGAGTTCGACGAACGCAATCTGCGGGGTGTCGTCCACATTCGTAAAATCCCAGGTGAACTGCATCGTGGGATGAGGGCTGATGTCAGCAGCTGCTTCTTGCGGAATACTGAAGGAGACCAACAGAATCACAAGCGCTAGAATCGATGGGATTCGATATACGTGTGCCGATTTTCTCAGTGGCATGTTTTTTTACCTATAGATTGAAGGGATTTTATGCATTTGGCCTCTCCATCTTGTGCGTGACTACTTCATCTCGCCACGCTTAGAACGAGATGGAATGGATGTGTTGGTTGTCATTGATTCTATCAACTACCGAGAAAAAATGCCTGATTCCTCCAAATTTGGTTGGATATACTTTTAAGACAGTTATCTGATGAAAACCGGCTACTGCGTTCAACCATTTACGACAATACCATTGAAATCGCTAGTTATCTTTCAGTTACGGTTATGAAATACTGGCGTGACCTTGCTCATGGCCTGAATTCAGCCTGACTTGGCCATCAACATTTCATGTATAAAATCTGTGGATAACTCATGATTTCTTGTGGAAAAAGCCTGTAGATGTGTGGAAAACTGCAGATTGTCAAGACACGGCCAGCAAGTGCAGTGTTGCCCCCCAGAGCAATCCCCCAACGATGATCGCCACCGCCCAGATTGCATAGGCAAGAGGATGATCCTCATTTCGACGGTAGACCCAGACGCCGGTGAGTAAATCCAAAAACCAGCAGAAGACACCAATCATCGGCAATAACAGCAGGCGACCGGGTGGAGCAAATGGGTCGGGGTTACCCATTGGATCGAAGCCAAAGGGCACACTTGGTGGCAATGAGCTGGCACGCAGCGCCAGATAGCCAAAGAGCAAAAGCGAGATCGCAATGCCGCTGAGCACCAAAATGCGAGCCCGAAAGTCGTTCCACATGCGTGCGAGGATGAAATCCGGTCGTTGCGATACAGCCGGAATGGCATCCAACGACCCCATTCTTGCCGTATCGACGAACTGTTTTTGAAAACCCTCCGGATCAGATGGGGATATCGCCAGAGTCCGCTCGTTGCTTGTAAGCAACACGATCCCTTCTGCAGTTTGTGTAGAAAAGAATTCAACCACAGCATCCTGATCTAGATGCCCGACGACGCAGCCGGGCCATCGAAATGTGAACTCGGGAGTGAGATTCTCGTATGTGGCGGATGCCAACTCGACGGATTGGATCTCGGCGACGGGGATCTGCTCGTAGGCCAACCCCCATGTTAGATAGAATCCTTCCCGATCTAGTCGATAGCGTGCAGTGATCAGTCCGTAAATTCGATAACTTACCAGAAACGATAGGGGTACACCAACGATCGGCAGCAACACCCAGAGTATGATCCATGCAGACATCGTGGCCGTTGCCAACTGGAGAATACCAAACACCGTAGCCGATAATAGGATCAGCAGAAAGGTAAAACCGAGGAGCAAGCCCAGTTTTCGATTCGGTATGAAAATCATCGTCGTTATCTTTTAAGGATGCCCTATCAATATAGGTAACCCATCACATTATGACCAGCATCACCAGCGAGAACAGGATAGCCATTCGGATGTGACTTTGTGATTTACTTGCCAGCATCACACCCGCTTGTACAGCCAATTTCGATTCATTAACGATAGACTGGTTCGTTCCATTGGCGATATTTCTCCACCTTGCCGTGCACGACATCGGTGTTAAGCGCTTTAAGCTGCGCCGTGATCGGGCCCATCTTCCCATCCGCGATCGGATGATGATCGACCAGGGTAATCGCGGTGACCTGAGCGGCAGTACCCGTCATGAAGAATTCGTCACACAGGTAGACCTCTGTGCGATCGATCGGGCGTTCATCTACCCGAATACCAAGTTCTTCGCGCGCCAATTGAATGATCGAACGGCGAGTAATCCCTTCGAGAATGTTCTCCGTTACCGGCGGCGTGATCAGCACGCCGTCTCGTACCATGAACACGTTTTCTGCGCTGCCCTCCGAGACGTGCCCCTCGTTGGTCAGTACGAGCGCCTCGTCGAAACCAGAACGCAGCGCATCGGTTTTGACCAATGCCGAGTTGACATATGCACCGCTGATCTTGCCTCGGGCAGGGATGGCGTTGTCATCAATGCGACGCCAGGAGGAGAAGGTCACGTGTGCTCCTTCGTCTTTTTCAACATAGCGGCCGAAGGGGACGGAATAGATGCAAATGTCGTCGCGTATGTCGTGCAGCTTGACCCCAACAATCTCCTCCGCTTTGTAGATCAGGGGTCGAACATATACATCTTGCCGGTGCTCCTCTTTCCTTAAAAGTTCGAGTACGATGTCGCGCAGTTCCTCAGGTGACTTGTCGATCTTAGCAATCAGGAGTTTCGCCGAATTCAACAGGCGCACGAAGTGATCGATGGGACGGAAGACGAAAAGCTGCTCTTGCTCGTCGTTCCAATACGCTCGTATCCCCGCGAAAGCCGCCGTTCCGTAATGCAGCGCATGGGTCATGATCCCCACTTTGGCTTCCGAATAAGGCACAATTTTGCCCTGGAAATATGCATAGTTAGGAAGTGTCACGGTATGATTCTCCTGGTCGGACTATGGTTTTTACTATTCGTTCGATTATGAAATTATAGGACGGTCGAGTGCCAACATCAAGCCATCCGACCAATAGGCGACCTACGGTCCATGACAGAAACCTTGACGCTCCCGTCTTACATTTTATGAAATAAAACACCGCTCGCCTCTGCAGGCGAGCGGTGTGCTTGTACGGAACCCGATTTATGCTTCGCGGAATTCACCTTCGACGACGTCGCCCTCTTCTTCAGGACCATCATCAGTTGATGTCTCTCCGCCCGTCGAAGGGTCTCCTTCTTGCGCGTAGAGTTGTTGACTGAGGGCGTAACTCGCTTGCTGCACCTCTTCGGTCAGCTTCTTAATCTTATCCATGTCTTCGCCCTGCAGCGCCTCCTGCAGTTCCTTGACCTTTCCCTCAATCTTCTCGCTATCACCTTCAGGCACCTTATCGCCCAATTCCTTCAATGCTTTTTCCGCCTGATAGGCCATGGTGTCGCCTATGTTACGGGCTTCCGCGATTTCACGACGCTTCTGATCATCCGCGGTGTGCTTCTTGGCTTCTTCCACCATTCGATCGACATCGCCCTCGTCGAGATTGGTCGACGCCGTTATAGTGACTTTTTGCTCCTTGCCAGTAGCCTTGTCTTTTGCCATCACGTTGAGAATGCCATTGGCATCGATATCGAAACCAACTTCGATCTGTGGAATACCACGATGCGCCGGCGGGATACCGTCCAGCCGAAAGCGTCCTAACGTCATATTGTCGTGGGCCATGGGACGCTCACCCTGCAGAACATGAATGTCCACCGCTGTCTGGTTATCGTCCGCCGTGGAGAATACTTCCTTCTTCTCGATGGGGATGGTTGTATTTCTCTCGATCAGCGTGGTCATCACGCCGCCCAGAGTCTCGATCCCCAATGATAGCGGAGTGACGTCAAGCAGCAACACATCCTTGACCTCACCTGCGAGTACGCCGCCCTGAATAGCTGCACCGACGGAGACCACTTCATCAGGGTTGACGCCCTTGTGCGGATCCTTTCCCGTCAGGGATTTCACCAGTTCCTGGATCATCGGCATGCGGGTTGCGCCACCAACAAGAATCACCTCGTCGACTTTTTCCGATTGGACTCCCGCGTCCTTCAGTACCGCGCGGAACGGTTTTTTGACTCGTTCTACCAAACTTTCACTCAACTGCTCGAACTTGGCGCGTGTCAGTTTGACTTGCAAGTGTTTCGGGCCGGATGCATCGGCTGTTACGAAGGGCAGGTTGACTTCCGTTTCTGCCACCGTGGAAAGTTCGATCTTGGCCTTTTCGGCGGCTTCACGCAGCCGTTGCAGTGCCTGACGATCTTCACGCAGATCGATGCCCTGCTCCTTCTTGAACTCATCCGCAATGTAGTTAAGGATGCAATGATCCCAATCGTCACCGCCCAGGTGCATATCGCCGTTTGTCGCTCGAACCTCGACTACTCCATCGCCAACATCCAGGAGACTGACGTCGAACGTGCCGCCACCCAGGTCAAAAACCAGGATGGTTTCATTGCCTTTCTTGTCCATTCCGTACGCCAGCGCCGCTGCTGTTGGTTCGTTGATGATACGCATCACTTCCAAACCGGCGATCTTTCCAGCGTCCTTGGTCGCCTGGCGCTGCGAATCATTGAAATAAGCGGGAACGGTGATAACCGCTTTCGTGACTTTTTCACCCAGGTAGGCTTCTGCATCATTCTTGAGCTTGGCCAGAATCATGGCCGATATCTCTTGTGGTGTGTAGTCACGACCGGCTGCGGGGATCTTCACGCGCACGTCATCCGCAGGACCTTTGACCACTTCATAGGAGATCATCTTGCGCTCGGTCTCAACTTCGTCATAACGACGACCGATAAATCGTTTGATCGAATAAACGGTGTTCTCGGAATTTACCACTGCCTGACGCTTCGCGGTTTGCCCCACCATGCGTTCTCCACTACTCGTGAAAGCCACGACGGATGGACACAGTCTACCGCCTTCGGCCGTTGTAATTACCGTGGGATCGCCGCCTTCCATGACGGATACGACGCTGTTCGTCGTCCCAAGGTCAATGCCAATAATTTTCGACATGAATTTCACCTCACAATTTCAAGTTTCTTCACGCTAAAATGATACTCGATTTTCGCAAGAGGAGTATTAACATCATGTTGGAGACACATAGGTTCTCCCTTGCCGCGTGAAACTTGCGTCACGGCAACAAAGTGCCGTTTACATTTCAAGACGCCTTGCTCGCTACAATCCCAAATGCATTATAACTGCGCTTCACTTGTGTAAAACCAACATCTTTCAATCGCTGCACCACGCCGTCCCCCACGCCGCGGCCAGTGCGACTTTTTAGATCACCCACGTAGTGAAAAACCTTTCCGCTGGGCTTCAATACGCGTAAAAGCTTCTGATAAAAATCCCGGGAATACAAATCTCCTGCAAGGCTGAACGTGGGCGGATCGTGGAGTATCCAGTCAAAAAGCGATTCCTCGAACTTTTCGACAACATCATACGCATCACCGATCAAACGCTCGATCTTCGTATTCTGGAACAACGCCCGGGACCATGGATTGAGGCGCGCAACTTCTTCGACCGCCGGATCGAGTTCGATGGTGGTCACGCGCGAGACGTGCTTGGCAAGCTCGATCGCCGTGTATCCCAACCCAGTGGTCGTGTCGAGGGCTTGGCCACCACGGGGTTTAAGCGCCTGGATTTTCCTACGCGTGTCCTGCATGGGTTCGATGCCCTTAATCCGATGCATGGGAAATCCCGCCAGCAGCATCGTTGGCGCACCGTCGGTTGGCATCAGGCTAACAGGACGCTGAGTCTTTTGGGAGAACGCCTGAATCTTGTGGATTCCCTCTTCAAGTAGCTGGAAACATCCGACGGTCGATTTTTCGATCTTGGCCGCATCTGCCCAACTTAACACCTGGCCAGCAGGAAAATGAATGCCTTCTTGCTTGATATGCGCCTCGATCGTCGTCAGCCCGAGATCGGGCGTAACCTCAACTCGCGATTCGCCCGATAGTTTTGCTTGAAGAAGAATCTCGGCCTGCCTGGATGAAAGAATAACCAATTCGGTTTACCTCGGGTGTTCTGATGGTTTAGTGTATCGCAAACAAGCGATATATTCGATAATCGATACGAGTACGTCAGAGTACTGGTGACAAATTCTGGCAATCCAGGTGAGGATGTCGCTTTTCTCAACATCAAAATGAGTGAGGCAAGGTTCCATGTCCGATCTGCAGAATTTCCGCAAACGCAAAGATGAATTTTTCCTCCATGATTCCTACAGTCCGTTAACGCCGCAACAAAAGGCTTCGTTTGCCGGGCTAAGTTACTTTCTCGAGAATGAGTCTCTGAATCTCATGGTTGAAATCGAGTGTTTTCCCGAAGGAAAGATGATTCAAATCCAAACCAACACGGGAGATGTGCAAGTGTATGAGCGTTTCGGCCGCTTCTCGTTCGAAGTCGACGGTGAGCCTGCGTCCTTGACTGTATACATTAATCCCAATGGTTTTTTCCTGCCTTTTGTTGACGCCCTGGCCGGGGAGGAAACCTACCCGGCCGGACGCTATCTTGAACCGGCGCAATTACTGGACGGTCGCTTTAGCATTGATTTCAATCTGGCCTACAACCCCTACTGTGCGTATAACGCCAATTGGTCCTGCCCCATTACACCTGCTGAAAATCGATTGAACGTTCCCATTCGAGCTGGCGAAAAGATATTCGAAGCAGAATAGTCCTTCTTGTTCCCAAATTAGTTTATAAATCTTCACTGCACTTGCAAACGGCGGTTTTCTTCAGGTTGTTCGAGAAAATGTGTCGGATCGTGACCGAGACTGCCAGCCAAGCGATCTTGAGCCAATTGGAAAATCTCCGTCGTTGGTTGTAATCCGTGCGCAGAATGTAATCGTCCCGTTCGATGATTTCCAGGATGGTCTCGAAGCGCGCACAATACCAGTAACCAGCAATCTTGCAGCGCAATACCATTAACTGATCTAAATACCGCTTGCCTCTTGAGAAGTAATCCCGCGCCTGCTCAACCCGATTTCGAACCCAGGCCCGAAATACCGGGTTGTTAACATCCTTGAGATCCAGCTCGGTTTCGTGGATGTATTCGACGGGTATGTTGATATATCCTTCGGATATATCGGAGCGCATGTCACGCAGCATGTGTGTGATGTGCGCGGCCGTGGCCGCGAAATATCGATTATTCGAATCCGGATATGCATATGTATTGCAGACGAAGTACTGGATGGCATCTGTCACGGCAATCCCTAACCGCGTGGCATACCAGGTGAGTTCTTCCTGAGAAATGAGTCGGCCTCTTCGCTCTGCGTCGAATTCGATGATGGCGAAGAAATTGTGGATGAACGACTTCAAACCGCTGTTCTCGCTGTTATCGCTATTAATGAGATCGGCAACGAGCTGCTCTTCCGGTGTCAATCCACCCACTTGTTTCCGGCGATATAGATCAGCAATGATCTCTTTTTGCCTTTTGATAAAAGCAATTCGGTCTTCACGGGAACTGGATTGTTGGTCAACCACGTCATCCGCCCAGCGAAAATAGGCATAGGCTTTCAAACAGTCGTTTACCAATTCTTTATCTGCCAGAAAGCAGGCTGTGAAATAGGATTGCTTACTGCTGTTTCGCGTTATCGAACGAGCGAGTTGTTCGCTGTCATTCACCTTGCACTTCCTTATTGTATAGGCAGTTCTTTATACCATTCGTTATAGATGAAACTTCTAAGCCCATCTCGATTTGTCTGGCCTGATCAGACCTTCTGCGGTTCGCCGATATTGTGATCCTCTGCGATGCGCTCTACAACCAGGTCCGCCGAAACCAGAACCGTCGACATCCCGGTTCCAGGATGCGTACTGGCACCCACGAAGTATAGATTCTCATATAGGTTATGTTTGTTGTGCGGGCGCATGTATCCCATCTGGAAAAGGTCGTGGCTTAAGCCATGCGTCGACCCTTTGGTTAAGTTGAGCTGGGTTTTCCAATCCTTGGGAGTCCAAATCTTCTCGAATTTGATATGCGCTTCCAGGTCATCGACACCGATACTGGCAAGCCGCTGCAGGACAACCTTCCGCATTTTTTCAGCAACGATTTCCCAATCGAGCGGCTGGTCCTCGCTCAAATGCGCAATGGGCAACGCCACAGACAAGGACTCTTGGCCTTGCGGCGCCATGGAGGGATCGATGCGAGAGGGGGCGTGAACGTAAAAGTGTGGATTTTCGGGAACCGTGCCCGGAGCAAACATGGATTCAAACCCACTGCGAAGGTCCTCGGCAATGAACAAGTTGTGCGGTCCGAGTTGTTCGTACTGCTTGTCCACAGCCCAGAAGAAAAGCAGCCCCGAGCAACCATGTTCGCGGTTTTCGAGTCGTTTGCCGAGCTTCTCATCCGGCAGGAGATGGCGGTATACGTAGGGCAAGTCAGCGTTGGCGACGACAATATCTGCCGGTACATACTCCCCTCCGTCCAGCACAACACCTGTGGCACTGCGGCAATTGACCTCGATTCTTTCAACAGGAGTGTTGAACATGAAGCGCACCCCTCGCGTTTCGGCAATCTTCCGCAGCGCTTCGACGACGGCGTGCATGCCGCCGACGGGATACCAAACGCCTTCGGCGAATTCGGTGTACTGTAGTAAAGAGAAGATCGCCGGCGCTTCGTATGGACTCAGACCCATATAGAGATTTTGAAACGTGAATGCGAGCTTCAGGCGGGGATCTTTAAAGTAACCGCCGACGTAAGTTTGGTGGCGTCTTAACGCCCGAAGTTTGAGTAATAATAGGAGATTGCGAAGCGTTAGAAACGACCGCCAGCTGGTGAAATTCCGTTTCACCAGGTATTTCTGCGACAGATTGTGATGCGTATATCCCTCGGATAAGTAGCGCAGGAACCCGGCGAAGCTTCCCGGTTCGATCGCCTCCAACTGCTTCCGCATGGCCAATAAGTCGGAGGTTGGTTTAAACGACAGACCGTCTTCAAAGTGGATGTGGTAGCCGGGATCGATGCGTCGTAAATCCAGATGATCTTCGATTCGCTCACCCAAAGCGTCGAATGCGTCTTCGTAAAGTCTGGGCATCAGATACAAAGTTGGTCCGGTGTCAAAACGGTGGCCGTCTTGTCCGATCCTTCCGCAGCGCCCGCCGACTTGATTGCTTTTTTCAATTACCGTGACTTTACAGCCGGCCTGTGCGAGACGAGCTGCGGTTGCGATGCCGCCAACGCCTGCACCAACCACCACGATGTTCGCTTTCTGCATAACGATTACACTCCAATGTTCAATTCTCGCAAACCCATTATGGGGAATCTGCGGTATTCACATACCAAAATCGTCGGATGAAGGCTTGGTTATCCAACGTCTCCCGATTCTTTGATACGGATGCATTGTAATGTTCCCCTGCGGATATTCCATGACGCAATGCTGACATCCATCACGGGCTTCAATGTCAGCTTGGGAACTCCCTTGAATCTATAGGTCCCCGATCGCGGAACACTCATACCGGCTCGCTCTGCGTCTCTACCGTATGACAATCTTTGATTTATTAACGAATTTCGCATTCTAACACGAGTAAGGCGCGCGACATCAGACCGCCAAGATCCAAGGGTGTATGATTTCTATACGGCAAATTGGAGGAAGAGTTGCATGCCGGGGGTGACGCTCTGGTTGAATGGTGAAGCCCGCTAAGGGTTACGGATTTGTCAGAATCCAATAACGATTACTTCTCTTTACTCTTTCGTCTCAGATCTTTGCGGCAGTAAAGCAAGCAATGCGGATGCCGCCAGTGCCAGAACCGCGCCGAAGAGGAAGGGCGCGCCGGCCCCAAATCCGTTCCAACCCCCGAGGCCCTGCCACAGTATTCCCGCAATAAGGCTCGCCGGGAAGGCCATCAGACCAATGGCGGCGTTGTAGAGGCCATAGGCCGTGCCGCGCTGCTCCAATGGAACCATATCGGCCACGAATGCTCTCGCTGCACCTTCCGTCATGCCGTAGTAAATACCGTATGCTGCCATCAATGCCCAGGCATGCCATTCGGTTTGCATGCGCGCAAAACCAAAGTAGACCAGGGCATAGAAAAGCCAGCCCCCAATCAACAACCGGCGTCGTCCGATGCGATCCGAAAGTGCGCCTGCCGGCGTCGATACCAGTGTGTAAATCAAATTAAATACAATCAGCACGCCCAGCAAAGCGCTCACCGAAATACCGATAGATTGTGCGCGCAAGATCAGAAAAGCGTCCGAAGAATTTCCCAGCGTAAAAATCACAATCACCAGCAGGAAGACGCGGAAACGACGATCGAAACCCCGCAGGCCAAGGCGCGGTGATGGTTTCTCTGCTGCTTCTTTGACAGCGGTGCTTTTCTGCGGACGTTCTACATCCCTCGCCCCAAAGCCGATGACGAGTACTGCCAGAACGGCAGGAATCATGCTGATCAATACCACCAATTGAAAGGTTGATCGAGTAAGTTCGCTTTCGTCTCGCTGCACGAGCAGGACGATGAGTAGTGCAACGATCAGTCCCAAGACCGCTCCTGCGGTATCTCCGGCGCGGTGCAGTCCAAAGGCCAGGCCGCGTTGCTTCTCGTCAATGCTGTCCGCGACCAATGCGTCGCGTGGTGCGGTACGAATCCCTTTCCCCACACGATCTGTGAATCGCACCCCCAACACCCACAACCACCGATTGGCAAAATACAAGAACGGCTTGGCGCAAGTCGATATCGCATAACCCAACACCGCCAGTCGTTTCCGCTCTCCCAGGCGGTCTGAGAGCCAGCCGGAGTATGCTTTAAGTAAGCTGGCCGTTGCTTCCGCGAGGCCCTCGATCATGCCGACGATGGAAGTGCGCACCCCCAACACGTTGAAAAGAAAGAGGGGCATTAAATTGAGCAGCATCTCGGAAGACACGTCGTTTAGAAAGCTGGTGACGGTCATCACCCAAACGTTGCGCGGTAATTTTCGTAAAGCAGGGGTCTTTGCGTTGTTTGCTTCATTGATCATTGTTAAGTTCCTCGCTTTGATATCCCCATGTCTCCATCAATACGATTTAACACGCAGGTTCTCGCCGATTTGGTCGCTGTGCACTTCAAATTCTTTATCGTGTATGCCAATCATGATCCGCCAACCGGGAGTTTCGACTTGGGCGCACACCTCCCCTTCGTCAGGCAGACCCAGGCAGGTATCCGGCCAGGTTTCGGCAGTTAAGCTATTAACTTCCACGTCTCCGGGATTCACTTCTAATTCTTCCGCAAGAAACCCCACTGCTGCGGTTACGGCAGGCGGAAAGGGTTCGTCAACGGATGGTGAGGGTTGCGTGAGCGGGTCGCCGAGCAGCCCATTGAGAAGCATGATCGTTCCACCATCCGTACCGGGGTATGCCACGATCAAGCGACCTGAAGCCCAGATATTGATTCGGTCCGGCCACGTCAAGAGCTGTGAGTCGATGCTGGTCCCATCAAGGGAGAGGGTTTCGGAGATCGCTGTGCGTGCCTCCACGCTTTCGTATTCGTACACATAGACGATCGCCGAGTTAACCCTAAGGACTTCCGGCGCAACTTCAAGGTTCGCTGGGGCTTCGGCCGACATCTCGGCCAGTTCGGCTCCGGCATCGCGTATTGCTTTGATGAGATCCCGTTTGTCCTCGATCTTGGCGGATTGCGGTACGACATCCCTGGCGCAAGCTACCAGACAGCACATCACGATAAACACGAAGGTCAAGCCGAATCGCATCCAATTTCTACTTTCGAACAAGGTCGCCCCTCTTTCCATTAGTTTGGATAAGATCCCCCAATCGATCGAATTTCTTTTATGAGTGTACATCAACCAGAATGTTATTACATAGTGGAATTATGCGTTTCTCGTAGATTGGCGGTGACATCATTCGCATCCACCCATGTTTGGTTGTCAACAACTCGGCGATGGTCTTCTTCCTGTTCATTTTGGTTCTACCAATGTGTATAATGGACTCAGATATCCTTTTCGGGGAGGATCCGATGGCAAAGCAATCGAAATCTTCAACAGATGAGAAACGTTGGGATGGTCCACAGGAGGAAACGCGCGAACATCTACGCTCTGCACGTAAAGAAATGCGCGAATCATGGGAAGCACTCTTCCCAGCCGAGTTCATTGCGCATCGGCGCGCTGCCAGACGAGAATTCTTGATGGCGGCGCGCACGCTGATCGATCACGCCCTCGAGCGCATCGAAGCCAAAGAAAACGCGTAGGCAGATTTCTGCGGGTCAGAATCCAAATCTCAAGTTGATCGCTCGTCGACTACAAACAGTGTCTAAGCAATTTTGATCCAAAGATATTCGAGCCATTGAGATTCATGCAGATAACGCGTGGGATTATCCCCTGCACGAATGACTAAGCACTGATCCAGATAATCAGACTGCTTACGAGCCCGGTTAACACCACGATGCTGAAGCCGCGCAGGATCGTTTTACGCAGTTCGCCGGACCCCAGAGACCAGGCCATTACAGCCTTGGCGACGGTGTTTACCAATGCAGCCAGCACAACTGCGAACCCTGCAACTTGTGGTTGTAATTGACTGTTTGACGCCAATTCCGAAACACTGAGTGTGATCGCATCCACATCCGTCACGCCGCTGAGCGCACTGGCAACATAGACCCCCGCCTCCCCGAACGCTTCGTTCGCCCACTGCACTACGATTAAGACAACGACAAAAGCCAGGGCAAAGGTGATGGCTGTCGGTAAACGCAGAGGATTAGAGACTTCAACCGGTTTTCGTTCCTCTTGATCCCGAATGTTTCGTCTACGCCAGAGATAAAAAACCAAACCCAAATTGGCGCAAAGCATGGCGACCATGGGTATCACAATGACACGCAGGAGAGGGGTATACACAATCGCCACCTCGATCATGATGCGGGGAAACATCACACTCGAGGTCAACAAGATGCCCTGCGCCAGGATTGACGAGAGTTCCGGATTGCTCTTGCTTCTGCCGGAGAAACTCACGGTTGTCGCTGTGCTGCTCACCAAACCCCCGAGGATGCCGGTGACCCCGACTCCTTGTTCGGCGCCCAGAATCTTGATCAACACGTAGCCGAAGAATCCGATACCGGAAACGAGGACGACCAACAACCAGATCTGATAGGGATTGATGACGTTAAAAGGCCCAAAATTCCTGTTGGGCAGCAGCGGCAGCACGACTGCCGTGATCAGCAAGAACTCCAGAATCGCCCGCAAATCACCGGCGCTCATACGGCTGGTAAGATTGCGCAACGTGGGCTTTAGTGCCAGGACCAAGGCGATGATCACACCCAATGCGGAAGCAAGCTCGAATTCCCCCCAGATCACCATGGCGCCAAGCAGCGGCACGCTGATCGCCGCCACTTCGGTCGTAATTCCCTCCTCATGCTTGCGCACAATCTCCCCCAGATAGCTGGACCATACCAGTAAGATGATCCCAATATATGCGGCGAGAAAGGGCAGCAACCCATAATCTTCAACCAAATAGGCCCCAATTGCGCCGAGCAGTGACATCAACGCAAAGGTTCGTATTCCGGCGAAGTCATCCTCACCAGTACGCTGTTGGACAAACTCACGCTCCAGGCCAATAAGTGCGCCAATTAACAGAGCCACAGCGAAACGCCACCAGGGTTCAAGATTGAGCAGGTTTTCCAATATAGTTCTCCTCTTTTTCCGACACGTTGCTCCCAGGTCCCGCGAATTTCGGCCTAGAGTATACTAAACAAGTCAACCGTGCTGCAATTTGGAAATTTGTTATTGCAGGCATGACCTGGGTCTTATTTCAAAAAGCGCGCGGGAAAAACCAAGGGATAACGAATACTCACGCGATGAGTGTCTGGGATTCCATCTCTTGTCTTGCAGCTTCAGCCACGCAAGGTCAAGAGTAATGCAATGGCTCCCAGCCCAAGAAATACACCACCAAGTGTGTGTTCACCATTGACGTAAAGAAGGCTTCCGGTCAACAGCAAGGCGGCAAAGACAACGGATCCCACAACGCGATTGGCGGCTTTTGTCAATCGCCGGATTTGAGACTCCAATTCTGGAGTGAACCTAGCCGTAACCGTCACTTCGCCTCGCTCGATCTTGGATAGGGTCGTTTCCATTCGGGCCGGCAGCACAGCCAGGGCTCGGACTTGTTCCAACAGCGTCGGCAACAATTCGTTAATCCAATCACCTGTTTCTTCAGTCAATAATCCCTCCGCAAATGGGCTCAGACTCTTAAAGAAATTAAACTCTGGATTGAGTCCGACGCACATACCCATCAGGATACTTAAACAGCGCCCGAGAAAGAGCAAATCCACCGGCGCTTGAAAGGGCATTTCATACAGCACGTCGCGGAACTCGTGTGCGATTTCCCGCATGTCTTCTGGATGTGTCTGGATGATCTCACGCATGCTCTTTCCCCAAAGTTTTCCGAGCATGGCTTCCTCGACTGCGCGGATACGCTTGATGTCTGCGCCCGGCAGCAAAATACCCAGGCGTTGATAACTCTGCATCATTCGGTCAACATTGCCAGTTCCCATCGCAATCGCAGCATCGCGCAGTCCCGCTATTGCTTCGGGGCTAATTTGGCCGACCATGCCAAAATCGACGAATACCAAACGCCAACGCCCTCCATCGAGCGGCTCGATGAATAAGTTGCCGGGATGAGGATCAGCATGGAAGAAGTTTTCGTCGAAGATTTGATGGAGGTAGGTGCGCAGTAGACGATCGGCGACTTCGTCTAACTGCACACCAGCCGCTTCGATTGCAGCATAATCCGTGATCTTGATGAAATAGACATCTTCCAACACCAGGACTTCTTTCGTCGATTGCTGTAAATACACCTTTGGAATGCGAACGGTCTCATCGTCGGCAAACATCTCAGCAAAACGACGGGCATTTTCCGCCTCGGCACAGTAATCGACCTCACGCCAAAGCGTTTGACTGAATTCCGAGAAGATGGCATCCAGGTCTGCGCGGCGATTGATGGGGGGATAGCGCTTGATCCAGCGCATTACCGTCTTCAGCGCATTCATGTCGATTTTGATCAGCGTTCGGATACCTGGTCGCTGGACCTTCACAACGACTTCGTCACCCGCAGGCAAGCGGGCGCGGTGAACCTGACCTAAGGAAGCCGATGCAAGCGGCTGTGGGTCGATCCAGTCAAAGCATTCTTCAACGGGTCTCCCAAAGGATGCTTCGATTTTTGCCTGCATAGACTCGAAGGAGTTCGGGGGAACTTCATCTTGCAGGCCAGCAAGTTCATCCGTGACGACTTCAGGGAGAACGTCCAGGCGCGTAGAGAGGAATTGGCCAACTTTGATCCACAGTCCTCCCAGGCGTGTCGCCAGCATTCGAAATCGGTGGGCGTGACGCTGATAACGCCTCATGGCTGTGCGCTGCGCCAGGGACCGCAGTCCAATTCGACGCAGCAGGAGATCCCACATGAAAACGCTCAATGTTACTCGAGCAAAAAAGAGCGTCACACGCAAATAACGCATGCGAAGCGGAACGCTGTGTAGTAAACCATTCTCGGGCATCATCAGATTGACCGCTGTATCCACTTGGCGCTAAGAAAGTGCCTTATGCGGGTTGACCTTTCGTACTGCGCTGTGATCGATTCACGAATATCTTCGTCAACTCGGCTACGATGGCCGGCACGACAAGAAGCGGGAGAATCATGCGCCAGTGCTGCCATTCAAGTGCCACCGTGTCAAAAGCAGCTTGTAAGAATGGAACGTAAATCACGATCAGCAGCATGAGTAAAGAAGTGATCACCGCCATGAACATGACTTTATTGGTAAAGAAGCCTGTGTGCAGTATCGGATATCTTTCCGATCGTGCAGTCAGCGCACGCAGCAATTCGGAGGCCGACAGGGTCACGAAAGCCATAGTGTCGGCGAGCATGGAACCTTCGGATTGAATTCTGAGCCCCCACAGGTAGGCCAACAGTGTAACTGCAGCAATGGCCACCGTCTGAATGGCGATGCGAATGCGCATCTCGCGATTAATAATGGACTCAGTCGTCGGACGTGGCGGGCGCGTCATCGTGTCGGGATCGCCTTTTTCCAGGCCTAATGCCAACGCCGGGGCGCCATCGGTGATGAGATTGAGCCAGAGCAGTTGGATCGGTGTTAATGGCGAGGGCAGTCCGGCCAGAACTGCGATGAATATGACCGCGATCTCTGCCAGGTTGCATGAGAGTAGATAGAAGACGAATTTTCGAATGTTGGAGTAGATCACACGTCCTTGTTCGACGGCGGCCACGATACTGGCGTAGTTGTCGTCGGTCAGCACCATGTCGGCTGTTTCCTTGGCCACGTCTGTTCCGGTGATGCCCATCGCTACACCAATGTCCGCCCGTTTCAAGGCCGGCGCGTCATTCACCCCGTCACCGGTCATCGCAGTTACTTCATCATTGCGCTTGAGCGCATCGACGATGCGTACCTTATGTTCCGGCGAGACGCGTGCGTATACGTCGACTTCCGTCACCTCACGTTGAAGATCGCTGTCGTCGAGCTGATTCAAATCAGTCCCTGTCAACACCCGATGGCCGGGTTGCATCAAACCGATCTCTTCTGCAATGGCGCGCGCCGTGTCGGGATAGTCCCCGGTGATCATCACGGTGCGAATGCCGGCCTGGCGCGCGGTCCGGATTGCCGGGCACACTTCCAGGCGTGGCGGATCGATCATACCCATTAAACCCACAAAGATAAAATCGTGTTCCACCTCTTCCGCCGTAACCTCGACCGCCACATCCGGCTCCACGCGGTAGGCCACGGCCAACACTCGCAGCGCCTGCTGCGCCATATTTTCATTCATCTGTAGAATGCGCTCTCGCATCTCCTCAGTCAACGGCACGGCCTGATCGTTGATATTCTGGTATTGGGTGCATAAATCGAGAACCACATCAGGTGCACCTTTGATCGCGGCGACCTCCCATTCCTGCAGTTTGTCGTCATAAAACGGGCTGGCATCTTCCGGGTGCGGTTCCTGGATACGATGAACCGTTGTCATGCGCTTGCGTGTCGAATCGAAAGGAATTTCTTCGATGCGCGGGTAGGCGCGCGCGAGACTTTCGCGATCTGCGCCAGCCTTTGCTGCTGCAACGACCAATGCCGCCTCCGTAGGATCACCCACGACTCGCGGTGCCGTCTCCCCTCTCTCGTCTTCGGTTATCTCTAACTGCGCATCATTCGCCAATGCCCCCACCCACAGCGCGGTTGTGGCTGCGGGGTAGGTTTTAAGATCGATTACCTTGCCATCCACAACAAAGTCGCCTGCAGGTTCGTAACCGCCACCCGTGATTTCGAATGCAACGCCGTCGACCCACAGTCGTGTGACTGTCATTTGATTCTGGGTCAGCGTTCCGGTTTTATCGGAACATATAACGGTTGTTGAACCGAGCGTCTCGACGGAGGCCAGTTTGCGAATGAGGGCATGTTTCGTGATCATCTCGCGCATTCCCAGGGCGAGGGTAATGGTGACAACGGCCGGGAGTCCCTCCGGAACGGCCGCAACCGCCAGGCTGACCGCCACCAGGAACATGTCCAGCGGATCTACGCCGCGCATCCACCCGACGACAAATACGATGCCGCAAATGACCAGGGCAGCCCAGCCCAGAAATTTACCAAGTTGGTCCAAGCGACGCTGTAGAGGAGTGGGCTCTTCCGTAACCGCTTGCAGCATGGAGGCGATCATCCCGATTTGGGTTTGCATGCCGGTATTGACTACGATTCCACGACCACGGCCATACGATATCAGCGTCCCGCTGAAGGCAGTATTCCGGCGGTCTCCCAGGGCGACATCCATGGTCAACACCACACGGGCGTCTTTCTGCACCGGGACGGATTCGCCCGTAAGTGCCGCCTCTTCGATTTTGAGATTTATCGTCTCAACCAGACGAAGATCCGCCGGCACATAATTCCCGCTGTCCAGCAGGACGACATCACCCGGCACCAACTCGCGAGCCGAGATGGTTTGATGATGGCCGTCTCGGATGACGTGAGCTTCCGGGGCTGCCAGTCGGCGCAGTGCGGCAAGGGCTTCCTCTGCACGACGTTCCTGGATGACTCCAAGTACAGCGTTGAGTATGACGATCGTCAGAATGGCTACCGCTTCGACGAAATCGCCGAGCAAGGCGGAAATGACGACTGCGATGAGCAGTATGATGACGATGAAATTATTGAACTGCTCCAGGAGCATTTGCCAAAGCGTGGACCCGGGTTGTTCGGTGAGTTCATTGGGACCACATTCCATCAAGCGGCGGCGTGCTTCTTCCGAAGTTAACCCGCTTTCGGGGGACGTATCTATGGCGCTTACGACTTCGTCGGCTTCCAATGCATGCCATACTTTTCCCCCATTCTCGCTGTCACTCCCACTGTCGATTTGTTCAGGTGTTTCATCACTCACGGGTTGGAGAACTCCTTACGTGAAATCCTGGGGCGCTTGCCCCAGCAAGTGGATTATAGCACGCAGGCTTTCCTGCCAATCTGACAATTCCTTCCCAACAGACGGACACAGATTGATCGCAACAGGGGTAATCGTCATCCATTTTCGTGAGATTCATTCATTCGCACGTCAGGTCGGGAAGCCAAGATGGCCTTAAACACAAGGAGATCAGTTCCGTTGATCTTACTGATCTCCGATATCTGCCTGAGCAAATTCGAGTTTCATCCTCACATGTTGTTTCTAATTTACATCCGATATACCGTCTTCCGGGTTCAATTCCTGGACCTTGCCGCTGGTCATGAAAATGACATGCTCGGCCAAATTTGTGGATCGATCGGCAAAGCGTTCGAGGTTGTGTCCGATGAACATTAAATACAAGCAGTCGGTCGTTTTCTCGGGATAGTTGGTAATGCGTTCGACCAGTTCGGAATAAAGTGCATTGTAGTGCTCATCGATTTGCGCATCGATCGATGCGACTTCGTAAGCCAATGTGTCGTCCGCCTCCTCATAAGCCTTGATGGCGCGATTGAGCATGCTGATCACAAGCTCCGCCATCTCCTCCAGGCTGCGGGGCATATCACCCACGCACATGTCGTCCATGCGGAGAAAGACTTTGGCGATGCCTGCAGCATAGTCTCCCATGCGCTCCATGTCTCCGGCAAGGTTCATCCCCGCCACAATGGCGCGAAGATCGCTGGCGGCAGGCTGCTGAGTTGCGATCATGTGAAGGCAGGCATTCTCGATCTTGTAGCGCATTTTGTTTACGGTTAAATCCCCCTCGATGATTTTCTCGCCAAGGTCAGCGTTTCCCTCGCGTAGTGCTTTCAGCGCGCCCAGTATGGCTGATTTGAGTAATTCAGCCATGCTTAATACGTTCTCCCGCAATTCCTTTAAATCACGATCGAAAATTGCTCTAGAGCTGGATGATGGACTGATTTCTTTCGATGCCATTTGCGCCATTTCTCCCTGTTCAACGCACATTCTTGGCGAGCTTGAAATTCAAAAAAGCGCTTGGATTGCCATACTCTACTTTGCCTGCGGTAAACGTAAAACGTACGAGATTTCCATTACATTATACAAGCGATATCTCGGATCGCGTAAGTTTGATATAGCGGTCCCTGCGTCGGCCAAAAGCGCCGGGCGATTGTTTCTCCACTTTAGATTCATTACGATGCCCCCGTTCAACGGGGAACTCGTTCGCACTGGAATAACAGTTCTACGAACAATGGAATGATCGCTCAGTAGAGGCTATGTTGCAGCCGTCGGTGGGCGGCGATCCGCGCCGACGGTATGCAAAGCCTGTAAACCCGCCTGATGCAAACTTCCGTTGGAGACCAGCACACCGATGTTCTTGTCCAACCGACGACCCTGGCCGAAGTCGAGTTGTTCGCCGCGTAGATCACTGACTGTTCCACCGGCCTCCTCGACAATCAGCGATCCGGCAGCCTGATCCCAAATATATTCGGTGTACTGCGGCATCTTCGGAGAAAGCAGACGAAAGAGAAGTTCACCATACCCCGCCGCAAGCATGGCGTATTTCGCCTGGCTGTCCAAACGCACTGGCGGTTGCTGCACACCCAGACTATTCGCCAATTCAGCCATTTTGTCCTGATCGGTGTGTCCGGATTCATAGGAGCGTAAAATCCGCGCCCGGGTGGGATCATCTAATGGGGATACTTGCAAGCGCTTGAACGATTTTTCTTCCATGCTGCGCGCGTATGCACCCTGACCGCGAACAGCAATCACCACACTTCCGGGTCCGCCGACATCCAGGTTGAGATCACCATCCAGATTGGGACAGCCCAAAGCGCCGACCACAACCTGTCCGGCTTCGATCAGTGCCAGCGCCACGACATACTGGTCACCTCGCAAGAAACCTTTTGTGCCATCGATCGGATCGAGTGTCCAGAACTGCTGCGTGGGTTGCTGCGCGCCAAAGTCGATCCAGGAGCAGACGAGATCCTGTGTTGCCTCGGGCCGCAATGATGATACGAATGACGTCACGGCTGACAGCGTCTCGGAAGCACCTGACTTTCGCAAAGAAGCGCTGTCCTCTTCACCGACGAGAATTGCTTTTGGTAAAGTATCTTGAAACATACGGGCGATGACCGCCTGGGATGCAAAGTCAGCCACCGTGACCGGCGAGCGATCCGCTTTGGAAAGGGCGTCCGTCACCATTTCGGCTTGAATCCGCCGGCAAAGGCGAGCAGCTGTCTCGACAGCCAGAATGGCAAATTCAGCTTCTGATTTATAAGCGTTGAACATACAATCTCCGATGTGTGTTCTCTGCATGACCCAAAGGATGGATTCTTTGTGTCGGTCTGCACCGCCGCCAACAAACAAGGCGCATTGAGATGGTTTGACGTGTTTACCTGAGCAGCAAATAGATGCCTGCACCCAGCAAACCCAGACCGATGGTTGACGTGAGTGTCAAACCGGCCACCAGAATCCATGGTGCGATGCGGGCGCGCAGGGCTTTGATTTCCGCCGCAGCAATCTGTTGTGTGGCTGTCGCTTTCAAGTTCTCCACCAGGCCCCACTGCGAACGCCGCAGGTAAAGCACCGCCAAAATCACCGTGGCCAGCAGGATGGCTGGCGCAAACGCAAGTGCCAGGCGCATAAATTCTTCATAGGGCAAGTGTTCGACAACTCGGGCGTAACTCTCGGGCGATATGATTAAAAGAATCAATGCACCAAATGTGAGCAAGAAAGCAGGTACAGCCAGTACGAGAACAGAGCGCACGGTGATACGCACAATTCTCTCCTGTGCGTTTTCCAACCACTTGCGATCGTCGCGTGCAAACGCAAACAGCAGCGCAATCAGCGTAAGCGCAAACAGCGCGATGGGTGCCGCACCCACGAGAGGCCGCAGGATACGGTCCCCCGGCAGCGGTTCGATCAAGCGCTCGAAGCGTCCCGGCGAAACGAAAGAAAGTCCCCAAAGACCCACGGAAAACAACAGCGCGGGCACAAGTAATGTCAAGCTGATCCGTGCGACCCGTTGACTGTTGAGTGTCAGGCGTTTTTTGCCCGCAGCAGCGCGTGGACGAGGAGATGTGGGCTCAACGCGTGCGGCTACTTGCGCGGCGTCGGGTTTCTCGACGGCGTAGAGCGCGGCCAGGACGACGATCGCAAACAACGTCGCCGGCGCAAAGACCAGTGCCGTACGAATGAATGTTTCTCCGGGCAGGCGATTGATCAGTTCACCAAAACGCGTTGGTGCCAGGTAGAAGAGTGCCAATGCGGCGATAGAGCCGAGCAACATCGGCACGCTGGGAACGAGGACCAAAGTGGCGACCAGGCGTGAGGTGTTGCCGGTCCTTTTTGCATCATCGAGCAATCTACGCCAATCGAAATGATCTTGCTTGCTGGACATATTCTCTCTCAACCGGTGCCTTTCGACACGTCCAAGACGTGAAGTTGATTTCGACGATTCATGCAAGCCAGTGTAACAGGGATTGCCGCCCTGGTCTACTTGACGTAGGCGAAGCGCACATAAAGCGTCAACCCGGCGCATAAATATGCATCTGGCGGGCGGTGCGCAAACCCGATCTCCCCCAAAGGAACCAATTGACGGTAGAACATTTGTTCTATATAATCAAGATACCAGTACGCGCTGCGTAGGCTCGCAGCTTATCAGCCTGGTATCGGGAGGTATTTCGTGTGGTTACTTCGTTGGTTGCGATCAGAACGAATTCGCGGTTTTTTCGAACGTCCGCGTGGTCAGACAACGCGCCGTGAACGCTACAAGGTTGCCGAGAAGCCGGCGGTCTGGAACGCGGAAGATGAGCGCGCAAAGGAGGTGGTGAATTTCCCCAAAGATACCGCGGAAAGCGCTCTCTTGGTAACGCGCCAGGCTTCGAGCAACGGATACCTGACTTTCGAGATAGACACCGATCTTTCCACACAATTATGGTTGGCGGCGCGCTTGCAGGACATCACGCCGGAAAGGTTGGTAGGCGAGCTGCTCACGCGCGGTCTTGCGCAGGAGGCCTTCCGCGTGCAGGCGGAGGCCGCGCTGACCACGCTCACGCCGCGCGAGCAGGAGATCGCCTGGCTCACGGCGCAAGGCCATACCAATCGCCAGATCGCCGAAAACCTGGTGATCTCGCCCGAAACCGTCAAGACGCACATGCGTCACGTGCTGGACAAATTCAGCGTGAACAGCAAAACGGATCTGCGATTGCTCTTCATCGATCTGGGTGTGCGCTGGTGGGAGCGGTAATCGCAAGGGGAAAGGTGAAAGGTGCACACCCGCCCGACCATACACAAACCTCACGGGTATAATACACATCTGCAGTTTAAAGGAGTGTGTGCATGCGTGAAGGCGAGTTGATTGAGTCGACTCCCGAACCACGAACTCGATCGTCCCTGGCAGATGACCTGCGCCACATGGGTCTCGTGGCGGGCACAACCGTTCTGGTGCACAGTTCGCTGCGAGCGCTGGGTTGGGTTTGTGGTGGCCCGGTGGCGGTGATACAGGCATTGATGGACGTGATCACACCCGAAGGCACACTGGTAATGCCCACACACTCCGGTGACCTCAGTGATCCCGCGCAATGGAAAAATCCGCCCGTTCCCGAGAGTTGGTGGCCGTCGATTCGCCAGACGATGCCCGCATATGATCCGCTGATTTCACCCACGCGCGGCATGGGACTCATCGTCGAAGTATTTCGTACGTGGCCTGGCGTGCAGCGCAGCGCTCACCCGGCGACGTCGTTTGCTGCCTGGGGAGCGCAAGCCGCCTTCGTGACGGAAAACCATCTCCTGGATTACGAGATGGGGGAAACATCCCCACTTGCTCGCATTTATGATCTCGATGGCTGGGTGCTGCTTCTGGGTGTGGGGTATGACAGCAATACCTCATTTCACCTCGCTGAATACCGTCTGCCGGATCCGAAGCTTCTCTGCCAGGGCGCACCGATCATCGAAAACGGGGTGCGCGTCTGGAAGGAATTCGACGATATCGATATCAACGACGATCCTTTTGGACAGATCGGTGCGGATTTCGAGGAGGCTGATAACGTGCGCATCGGAAAAATCGGCTCGTCGGAATCTCGGCTTTTCTCGCAGCGCAAGGCCGTCGACTTCGCACTTCAATGGTTGAGAGCGCAGCGGTCATAGACTGTGCGTGCATTCTTGCGGGTAAATAGGATCGGCGTAGAATACAGGAAACCATAGTTCCGCTTTGGGGTTTTTACTACCGAGACAAGAAACCCGGTTCAATTTGAGTGTATAACCGACGGAGGAAATCATGCTTACGGATCGGATTATCGGTGCTCTCACGTTCCGGCAAGGTGTCTACGCGGAGGTCGAAAACGATCCGACCTTCACCACCACGGCCTGGACGATCGTGGCGGTCGCCGCTTTTCTCAACCAGCTCGGCATCCGCGCACAGAGCAATATATTTAGGTGGCTGATCGCGACAATCATTGGCACTGTTGTTTTCGTTGTTGGCTTCGCCATTGCAGTTTGGGTTATTGATTGGATTGGACGCGAAGTCTTTGAAGCTCAGGTTGCTTTCGATGAATTGGTCCGCACATTGGGTCTGGCATTCGTTTGGCAGGCTGTGGGTGTGCTTCAAATGCCAGGTAAATTCATTACCGCCATGAATTGTCTCACTGTGCCCGTGTTGATCGCCGCCGGATTTCTGGGACTGGCTGCCTGGCTTATCGCAGTAAAAGAAGCCCTGGATTTAGAATGGGTTCAAACAGCCATCACCGTAGTTGTCGGCTTTGTTGTTCTTTTGGTGTTCTACGGCATCGCGGGCTTCATTGTGGGCATTTTCAAGCTGGGTGTTGCAGCGACGGTAGGATAATTTATCACATTTCATCTGAAATCAGATGTGTAGATACCTCGAGTTAGAATAGTAAAGATGTTGAGCGCTGCCTAAATAGGCAGCGCTCGTTTTTATAAACAATGTACTGGCTTTCCTATATATTACAGATATAGACGCGGTGGTTTTTATACGGAATGCCGCCCACATTCTCTAAATCGCTGCGCATCTGCACGGCGGATTCTGCCACCTGGGTCAGGTCCGCATGCTGGTAGCCAAACTCACGAATGGTTTTCTCGATTTCGGAGTAGAGCAGCGCATTCCCGCCGCGTCCGTGATACTCCGGTAAGACACCGGCACCGTTCAAGGCGATCCACTTGGTGCGTTTCATTTCGATGAGCAGGTCGAAGATCCCCAAGGGCAGCAGACGTCCTTTGCTGCGCTGGATGGCCGCCGACACGTCCGCAAATCCAAATAGAAAGCCAACGACGCTTTCTCCATGCACGATGATCTTGATCAGGCGCGGATCGGCGACGGTCAGGATCTCGTTCAGCACGTAATCGATCTCATTGTCGCTCAGCGGATAGTACTCCCAATTGTTGATAAATGTGTCGTTGTAGGTTTTCCCGATCCTCGGCGCCCACTCACGCAGTTCGCGCTTGCTGCAGAAACGTTTCACCGCCAGTCCGCTGCGCTTGGCTGCCCGTTCGGCGATGCGGTGTACGCGCTCGGGCAAGCCAAATTTATCGGCGCCAAAATAACAAGAGACGAAATCGACCTCCTTGCGGAAACCAAGCTCATTCATGAACTTCGGATAATAGGGCGGGTTGTAGTTCATCATCGTCATCGCCGGGCGGTGTTCGAATCCTTCGACCAGCATTCCGTAGCCATCGAGCGGACCGAAGCCTTTCGGTCCTACGAGTTGATTGAGGTCGCGTTGCTGTGCCCAAGTGGTTGCACGTTCAAACAGCGCCTGCGCGATCTCCAGGTCGCCCTGGCATTCGAAGTAATAAAACTGCGCTTGCTTTTTATCGTGGTAGCGGTTGTAGGGTTTATTTTCCAACATCGCGATCCGACCTACAACTTCACCCCCTATTTTGGCCACGAAGAACTCGGCGTCCGAATGTTCGTAAAACGGATGCTTGTCGCTGTTCATGCGCGTGGCGACGTCGATGCGAATCGGTGGTACCCACAGCGGATGTCCGGCATACAGACGGAAAGGAAAATCCATGAAATCCCGCACCTGACGCTTCTCGCGGACGTCCACTTGCTCGATGTAGATCATGGCAACCTCCCGAATGAGCTACATTGGATTGTAGCATCGCCTAAAAGCAACTACAATCGGGTAACATCCATGCTGCAGAGGTTATATGCTAATCCTCCTTCGCATTACCCGCTGGATCTTCGAGCTTGCCTTTTCGCTGCTTTCGCATCGAGACATCAGCGGAGTTGAGAACATACCAAACGCCCCGCCGTACATCGTCGTGGCCAACCATCTCAGTTACTTCGATGCCCCCTTACTTCTCACGATCCTCAAGGTGGAGCGGATTACCGGCTGGGCCGCAGAGAAATACCAGCGTCACCCGCTCTTTGGTCCATTTGTGAGTTCGCACGGTGGCGTGTTCATCCAGCGCGGCAAAGTGGATCGTAAGGCACTTTCCACCGCGATGGACCGGCTGCAGAATGGCTACGTGTTCGGAATCGCGCCGGAAGGCACGCGCAGCAACACCGGTACCCTGGCACGCGGCAAAACGGGTGCTGCCTACCTGACCAACGAAGCGGATGTCCCCATTGTTCCCTTCGGTATCGCCGAAACCGATAAAGCGCTGCACACCTTGCTGCGCCTTCGGCGTCCGCATCTCAGCGTACGCGTCGGCGAGCCTTTCCGCTTACCGCCGGTACACGAGGAATCTCGCAGCTCCGACCTACGCCGCAACACCGACGAAATCATGTGCCGAATCGCTGCTTTACTGCCGCCTTCCTATCGCGGCGTGTATTCCGATCATCCTCGATTAAAGGAATTCCTCGACGATCCTATCCCGCAAGTACCGCAAGCCGGATAGTCATTTCTTCATCACATAACACGCACCAATCTTGAAAATGAACCCATCCCCCCAGCGGGGGATTCAATATCCCCCGCCCGGTTCCACCCTCGGTGGGATGGGTTTTTCCTGGTCCGTGGATATCATATAGAACATATGTTCTATTCGCACAAGGCAGTTCACTTCATCCCTGAAACTGAGAGGGTATGTATGCATTATCAAAACGATCCATTTGTGACTTCACAACTACCGTTGCCGGCCGGCGATCCTGCGCTGCTCGAGGCGTTAATGCAGCCGCGCATCGCCCTTTTCTGGGGCGCAAACACGCCCACGCGAGCGCTCCTGGCCATGCTGACTGCGTTGGCCGCGCGGGGCCAGGCGCTGCGTGTTTTCGACGGCGGCAACCGCTTCGACGGCTACTTCGTTGCCCGCCTGGCGCGGCGCATGTGCAAGCACCCCTACGCCGCGCTGGAGCGCATTCGTCTCTCGCGCGCCTTCACCTGTTTTCAACTGGCCGAGCGCATCGAAAAAACGCCGACTGGTCCGGAGCCGGTCTTCGTCCTCGATCTACTCACCACCTTCTACGACGAGAACGTTCCGCTGCGAGACAGCGAACGTCTGCTGGAAACCACCATTTCCCATCTGAAAAGGCTGGCGACGGTCAGCCCGGTGATCGTCGGGGCGCGCGAGCCACGCGAGCTGGTTAAAGAACGCTGGGCGTTTTTGGATCAACTGCAAGTCGCAGCCGACATTGCCTGGCTGCTGCGGGCGCCGGAAGCGGCGCCTGAACGGCAGCCGAGGTTGTTCTGACGGGATGGGGAATCGGGCTGCGCCTGTCTTGCTCGATCCCTCATCCCCCATTTCCTGTGAGGTAAATCATGGGCCGAACCCTTCCTTCCATTACACAAGCGTTTCTCCACGAACAGCAATCGCTGTCCCGTTTCCGCCGTGCGCTGCGCATTGAAGATCAACACGCGCTCGACGATCTGCTCGCCGCCTCTCGCCATCACCTGGCCGCCGCGGCCTACGCCTCCCACCTGCTGCCCTTCGAGGTGATGCTTTTGGCCATGCTCGTCGAGGAGCACAAACAGGTGCTGCAGCTTGAAGGGCGCTTCGAGCATCTCGAGAATCTCGTCGAAGCGCTGCAGCATGACGCGGACCGGCGGCTGCGCGCCCCCATCCAGGAGGACTGATGGCGCCCACCTTCGGCTGGATCTTCGACATCTATCCCGCCGCGGATGGCATGGTCGTGTGGCTGCTCGACGAAGACGGCCGCGCCCACATGCTGCGCGACACGTTCGCGCCCTGCTTCTACGTGCGCGGGCCGCGGCAGGAACTGCGCGCCGTTTGCCGCATGCTGCGCGCACAGCGCGCGCCGGTGAGCCTGCAGCGCACGGAGCGCCTGGACCTGTTCCTCGATCGAGCCGTGGAGGTGCTCGAAGTCGGCGTGCGCATCCCCAGATTGCTGGGGCGTCTGTTCCATCAGACGGCCGAGTTCCGTCCCGACCTGACCTATTACGACGCCGATATCTCGCTTCCGCAGCGTTATGCGCTGGCGCGCGACGTGTTCCCGCTGGCGTACTGTGCCGTCGAACGTGAGGTGGAACGAATCCGGACCATCGAGGCATTGGACAGCCCCTGGGAGATCGATTACCGCCTGCCGTCGCTGCAGGTGATGACGCTGCAGCTGGCCGATCAAAGCCGTGACCCGGGGCGCGGCCACCGCGGCGATTTGCTGGTGGAGGTCGCCGGGGAGACATTTCGTTTCCCGCGCACCAAAGGCCGCCAGCTGCTGCTGGGCATGCGCCATTTGCTCGAGCGTTTCGACCCCGACGCGCTGGTCAGCACCTACGGCGACAACTACATCCTGCCGCGCTTGCTCGAGCTCTCCCGGCACTACGGCATTCCCCTGCCGCTCAACCGCGACCGCACGCAAACGGTGCAGCGCAAATCGGCCTCTTCCTATTTCTCCTACGGCCGGGTGGTTTTCCGCAACGAGCAGCATACGCTTTTCGGCCGCTGGCACCTCGACCGCCAGAATGCCTTCCTCTCCAACGACTACGGTATGGATGGCATTCTCGAGATCTCGCGCCTGACCAACTTGCCCGTGCAGACCGCGGCGCGCGTCTCCACCGGAACCGGCATCAGCGCCATGCAAATCAGCACCGCCCTGCGGCGCGGCGTGATGGTGCCCTGGCAAAAACGCCAACCCGAAACGTTCAAGAGCGGCAACGATCTGCGCCTGGCCGACAAGGGCGGCCTGGTCTACACGCCCATCCTCGGCCTGCACGAACACGTCGCCGAACTCGATTTCACCGCCATGTATCCCAGCATCATGGTGCACTTCAACATCTCGCCCGAGACCGTCGGGGCGACGTGCTGCCCCGGAGAAACGATCCCCGAGCTGGGCACTCGCGTGTGCCGCCACCGGCAGGGACTGGTGCCGGAGACGCTGGCACCGCTGCTCGAGAAACGCAAACGCTACAAAGCGCTCATCCGCCAATTGCCCGGAGATGACCCGCGGGTCGAGGCCTACCGCCGGCGCTACTCGGCGCATAAATGGCTGCTGGTGACCTGTTTTGGATATCTGGGCTACAAGAACGCCCGCTTCGGACGCATCGAGGCGCATGAAGCGGTTAACGCCTATGGTCGCGAGGTGCTGCTGCGTACCAAGGAGTTGGTCGAGGCGCGTGGTTTTCGCGTGCTGCATCTGTACGTCGACGGGCTCTGGATCCACAAACCCGGCGCACAAGAGCGCCCGGATTACGAAACCTTGATTGAAGAGATTCACGCCGAGACCGGATTGCAGATCGGGCTGGAGGGCATTTACCGCTGGTTGGCTTTTCTACCCTCGCGCACCGAACCGCGCGTGACTGTGGCCAACCGCTACTTCGGTGCCTACGAAGATGGCTCGCTCAAAGTGCGCGGCATCGAGGCCCGCCGCCGTGACACGCCGCCCTACATCAAGCAAACCCAGCTCGAGATGCTCGATATCCTGGCGCAGGGGGAAGACGCCAGAGGCTTCCGCGCCGCCATGCCCAACGCTGTGGCCTATGCCGCCCGGCGCCTGCGCCGACTGCTCGCAGGCAGTGTGCCGGTTAACGAACTGATCGTCACTCACCGCCTGTCGCGCCGGCCGGAAGAATACGTCGTGCGCACGGTTGCTGCCCGCGTCGCCGTGGAATTGGCCCACCAGGGCGTGGAACTCAGCCCGGGCGAGCGGCTGCGGTTCTTGCTCGTTCCCGGGCCGGAGAAAGCGCGCGCCTGGGAACACATCGATGGCGAAATTCCCTACGATCGGGAAGCTTACAGCGAACTCATGCTGCGCGCCGTCGAGAGCGTCTTCGCCGCCGTCGGAGTCGATCGGGCCACGTTGGAAACCTGGCTGCTGGCCAACGCCGGTTATTGGGGTCCCCCAGGCATTTTGCCGCCGCCCGGCGCGGACATCCGCATGCCGTTGTTAGCCCGAAGCAATTTCATCTGGGTTGGGAAGCAAGGGGGGAGGGTTCAGGCGCAGGAG
>DAOUDW010000011.1:0-3664 GCA_034430895.1 Anaerolineales bacterium
TCAGCACGATGACACGGTCCGCCAGGAGCACCGCTTCGGAGATCGAATGCGTCACCATTACGACGGTCACTGTACGTGCCGACCAGATACGAATCAACTCCGTTTCCATGCGTTCACGCGTCAGCGCGTCTAACGAGCCGAACGGTTCATCCAGAAGCAGGATATCCGGCTCATGGACCATCGCGCGTGCGATCGCTACGCGCTGTGCCATACCGCCGGAGAGATCCCGAGGAAGCGACTCTTCGAAACCGTTCAAGCCGACCAATTCGACCATGGTCTTCGCCCGCTGCTCGCAAATTTCCTGTGGGAGTCCCTGCAGTTCCAGCGGGAGAAAGATATTGCTGAGCACAGTCCGCCAGGGCATTAGATTCGCATCCTGAAAGACAAATCCGATACGGCGTCTGGGGCGCGAAAGCTTTTGTCCCTCAAAGATCACTTCACCCCCGGTTGGATGAAGCAATCCGGCCAGCAGGCGCAGCAGCGTGGTTTTCCCGCATCCCGAAGGACCGACAACGCAGACGAATTCCTGACGGAACACTTCAAACTGTACGTCTCGCAGGGCGCGCAAACCACCGTTCCCATTGGAGAACGTCATCGATAAATTACGTGCAGCCAGGATCGGATCACTCATTGTTCACGGCAGATAATCGTTGCTAAACACCTGCTCCAAGTTCATCGGCTCTTGAAGGAACTCCAGTTCCAAGAGTATCGTCTGCATGTTCTCCCAGGCTTCCATTGATGAATATCCCAATGGATCGGCGTCCCAATATGCAATACTCTCTGCGAGTACCTTGCGTTGGATATTCTCGTCTGCTTCTGCCAATCCCTCAACATACTCCTTGGCGATTTCATATGCTTCGCCGGGATACGCTATCGTGTCCTCGATTCCCAGTAAAATGGCTCGCACCATGCGCCGTACGAGATCCGGATTCTCCCTGAGGGTTTTTTCGTTGGTAATCAGGCCGTTCGAAGGCAAGTGAACGTAATCCGCCACCAGCATCACGGTCACCGGGAAATCCTGTGCTTCCAGCTGCACCGGTTCGTTGTTGGCATACACCACAGCCGCATCGACAGTCCCTTGATAGAGCGCTTCCGCCTGGGCAAAACCAATCGGATCCAAAGTGACATCCGTTTCCTCGATTCCGTTGGCACTCAAGATTGCCCGCAAACCGATGTAGGAAGCGCCATAAACACCGGGGAAACCGATATGTTTTCCGACCAGATCGGCTGGCGCCTTGATTTCACCATCTCCAGATGCAGCGATGGCGATCGGATAATCTTGCCACCAGGCCATCACGTACACAACCGGAAGGTTTTGGGCTCGGGCTAAAAGCACCTGCTCCCCAGAAACGACAGCGAATTGAAGTTCGTCCGCTCCAACAAGTTGCACCGATTCAGATTCGGCAAGGTGCTCAAAGGCAACATCGAGATTGTTCTCCTGAAAATAACCACAGGAATCAGCAACGTAGAAAGGCGTAAATTGCACATCCGGCCGGTAACTCATAACGATGCGCAGCTTATCGGGTTCAGCATCTACGGATGCATTGCTTTCCGCCTGAATTGTGCTTTGAGTCGCCGATTGGCAAGCTCCCAACAGCACAGCAATGGTCAAAAAGATAAAAATCTTGGCTTTCACCTGGTATTTCCTCCTCTAATTTGATTTTGCATGATGCCATGCTAAAACCCTGCGCTCGATTGCAGTAACCAGACCGTACAGCGCCAGGGCCAAGGTAATCAACATAAATACAGCTACGAAAACCAGGGACGTATCGAATACACCCCGACCAACATTGATCAGAAAACCCAAACCCTCATCGGATCCGACGAATTCACCCACCACCGCTCCGATAACAGACAGTGTCGCACCTACTTTGAGACCGCCAAATATGACCGGCATCGCAGCCGGCACTTCAAGTTTACGGAAAATCTGCCAACGAGTTGCTCTCAGCGATCGCATCAAATCGTGGAGGTCTTCCGGAACAGACCGGACCCCAACCACTGTATTGACCAGAACGGGGAAAAATACGATCAAGGCACTGATCAATATTTTTGAAATTCTTCCCGGACCAAACCAAATGACCAACAAAGGCGCAATGGCAACAATCGGTACGGATTGAGAGGCGATGATGTATGGCGAAAGCAGACGTTCAACCGTGCGTGACTTTGCAACGGCATATCCGATCATGGTCGCAAAGGACAATCCCAGCAACAGTCCACCGAACACCTCGATTAACGTTGCGGTAGTGTGATGAAGCAGACTCCCATCTGACAACGCCCGCACAAAACGATCGAACACCGCGACCGGCGGTGGAAGGATAAAAGCGGGCAAACCGCTAAGGTGACTGAGGCCTTCCCAAAGGAAAAAACCGAGAAAAGCAACGATGAGCAGCGTCCATACCAGAGATGGAATCCTTACTCGCCGCTTCTTCTTCTCACCCACCGAAAAGTCTCTCCATCATGATGCGCTCGCTTATCAAGACAAGAATCGCCCCGAAAATTGAAATTCGGGGCGCAGGCGTGTATCGTGAGATGATCTTTCTGACTCACAAGCCCCGAAGAGGAATCTCTTCGGGGCGCACTTCACAACCTAAACAGCGGTAGTCACTGCCAAGATTGGAGCCTTCTTCCATCCGGACTATACCGTCGGCACCGTAATTACAACGGTTCTACGCAACTGCGTTCGCGGGCTTTACCGCCGATCGGGAATTGAGCATCTCTGCCCTCACCCTGCCCCGAAGGCTATTTATTTTGGTTTTCCCAATTATACACTATTTATCCCCCTGGTTATATCTCCATCGATTAATTATTAGAATTCCTCCCAGGAGAATCAGTTCGATTAGGACCGATAAAAGCCTCATCAATGCCGCAGCCGCCACGAGGGTTTCAACGGAAAACAATGGACCGAGAACGAAAACGAAACTGCCTTCCCGTACCCCGATTCCACCAGGGACGAATGCGAATACCTGACCAATAAAACGGCTGAAGGGATACGCAGAAATCAAAACGGGAAACAACGCCGGGTTTTCTGCCCATGAGGGGAAGACCGCGCCAAGAACGAACATGCCGGCCAACCCCTGGGCGGCATTCGCCAATACGAAACGCAGGAAAGTGTACACCCTTCGTAGAATTGAAAGCTGTTCACTCGTCGATTCGAGAATAGGCTTGCTGAGCAAGCGCGAAAAGATCCAGAGAATCCAATCCGGCGCGATTAAGGTCAGCAAACAAACCACAATCCCACCGATCGACAGCAAGATGCGGTAATTACTCAACAGTTCCGGCAGCGCTTCCGGGGGATAGAAAAGGATGCCGATCGAAACGAGAAATATCGTCCCACTGACCAGATAGATTTGTTCAAAAAGAACACTGGTAAATCCTATCGCCCTGCGCAACCCCTCCCGCTTCAATAATTCGATTCGCCCACTGACGTTCCACAACGTCCCAACAGGAAGGTAACGGGTGATAAAGGAGATGAAGAATATACGTAGCAGTAAGATATTCGATAAGGTTGTTGCGGCTTGATCGGTCCCAATCCAACGCAACAAACGGATCCAGGTCATACTGTAGATCAGATAAAAAAGGATCAGTAATAAACACGCATACAGGACGGGTAACAAATCAAATGTAAGACCGACGTCACTAACCTCACGCCAGCGAAGGACGATGT
>DAOUDW010000012.1:0-2117 GCA_034430895.1 Anaerolineales bacterium
ATTCAACTCCCGCAGAGGAGTTAATTGAGTATACATACCAATTCTTCGGGTGGCCCTATAAAGAAATCGCATTAATTATTGGGGTCAGTCCACGAACACTACGACGTTTCCGCAATAAAGAGAGCATACCATCTCCGGACGTTCGCAAAAAACTTGTTGACCTTGCTTTTATCGCTGATCTTATCGATGATAATTGGACAAAACGTGAGTATGGTTTCGATTGGTTGAATAGACGTGTTTCCTCGCTTCAGGATCGTCGCCCGATCGATATAATGAGGAGTGGCGACTTACGTGAAGTTGTAGGAATCCTTGCCGCGTATTATACGGGGGCACATTTCTAAGGGATCTCATCTCTTATATACAAGGCTGATCGTTTCAGGTAAAACGTTACAATTTTATTCAACCTTCATCTCCATAATGTCTCCGGGAGACAGACGAAGGATTCTATAATTCCTTGCATCAGGTTTGATTATTTACTTGGGAAGGCCGTAATATTCGTGAACAGCCTGCAACAATCTAAAATTGAGTGTAGACTATAAACGTTTCATAGGGGGTTTGCTGACATCTTTAGCGGCGAGGAGGTGCCCGATGCCAGGCAAACTCAACACGGTGATGACTATCAAGGAGGTGGCGGAGTACTTGAGAATCCCGCGCTCGTCGATCTACACGCTCGCACAGGAAGGCCGCATACCCTGCCAGAAAGTCGGCCGGCAGTGGCGCTTCCACCGTGAAGCTATTGATCGTTGGATCAGTGGAAATGAAATGGTAAACCGCCAATAAAAATCATCGTTTCGTGCAAAGATAATCGATTTTCTAGAATATACCTCCAACATCACAATCATCTGAGAGGTTGATTAATGGCCATAAAGAAATCTCAGCTTTACACCTCGTTATGGGAATCCTGCGACGAGTTGCGCGGCGGGATGGACGCCTCGCAGTACAAGGATTACATCCTCACGTTGTTGTTCATGAAGTACGTCTCAGACAAATACTCTGGACGTCCAGATGCGCTGATCGAGGTGCCAGTTGGCGGCAGCTTCGCCGATATAGTCAAACTCAAGGGTGACAAGGAAATTGGGGACAAGATCAATAAGATCATCGCCCGGCTGGCTGAAGCCAATGACCTAAAAGGTGTGATCGATCAAGCTGATTTCAATGATGAGAACATGCTGGGACGCGGTAAGGAGATGCAGGATCGCCTGTCGAAGTTGGTCGCGATATTCGACGCTCTCGATTTCCGGTCCAACCGAGCTGGTGGAGACGATTTGCTCGGGGATGCCTATGAATACCTCATGCGTAATTTCGCCACGGAGTCTGGGAAGAGCAAAGGCCAGTTTTACACCCCGGCTGAGGTCTCGCGCGTGATAGCCAATGTTGTTGGCATCGGTCCTGAGACAAGACCGAACCATACGATCTACGACCCAACTTGCGGTTCGGGATCGCTATTATTGAAGGCTGCAGACCACGCGCCGGATGGCATAAGCATTTACGGACAAGAGATGGATAACGCCACCTGGGCGTTGGCCAAAATGAACATGATCTTGCACGGTCATCCAACGGCTGAACTCTGGCGCGACAACACGTTGGCGAATCCATATTTCAAGGAGAAGGATGGCGGTCTTAAGCGTTTCGATTTCGCTGTAGCCAATCCGCCTTTTTCCTACAAGGCTTGGACCAATGGATTGGATCCCGTCAACGATGAATTCAACCGTTTCGAATATGGAATCCCACCCACACGTAACGGTGACTACGCCTTCATGCTGCATCTCATCAACTCACTGAAGAGTGCAGGTAAGGGGGCTATCATCATGCCCCATGGCGTGCTTTTCCGCGGGAACCGCGAGGCAGACATTCGTCGTAATTTGATTCGACGAGGACTCATCAAGGGCATCATCGGCCTGCCTGCCAATCTGTTTTACGGCACCGGTATTCCGGCTTGCATTCTGGTGATTGACAAGGAGAACGCACAGGCTCGAAGCGGGATTTTCATGATCAACGCCAGTCAGGGTTTCATTAAAGATGGCAACAAGAACCGCCTGCGCGAGCAGGACATTCACAAGATCGTTGACATATTTTCCAAGCAGGAAGACACGTCCCGCTTCGCCCGCATGGTGCCG
>DAOUDW010000013.1:0-33108 GCA_034430895.1 Anaerolineales bacterium
CAGGATGATGGGAAGAGGGGGCTTCACCTTCGCTACGCTTCGCTCAGCCCTCCACTCAGGATGATGGGAAGAGGGGGCTTCGCCTTCGCTACGCTTCGCTCAGCCCTCCGCTCAGGATGAAGGGGGTAGGGGCGACCCACCGGGTCGCCCCTACATAGGATTTTTGTTAAATATAGGCGGATACACGAGTGCGCCCATACGCTTATTCGGTACCCACCGTCCACACGTGCACCACGGCGGCGTTCATCTCACCTTCACCCAGGCCGCGTTCGGTGATGAACAGCCGGCCGTTTTCCATGTCGAAAGCCATGCCGCCCATGTTCCAGCAGGTGGGATTGGGCAGTAACAATTCCCCGGGCTCCCACACGGCGTAGGGCAGCACGCTCCAGGGATCGGCTTCACCCAGGGCGACCTGGCCCAGTTCCTCGGTGTCGTAGAGCAGCACCTGGCGGGTATACGGCCCGCAGTGGAAGCCACGGCTCTCGTTGCAGTAGAGATCACATTCACCGGGCAGCGGATCGACATCACATTCGGAATCATCTTCCGGATCACCGCAGTAGTAGCAGTTCGTGGCGCCTTTCAAACCCGCGATGGCAATCGCCGCCCGGTCGTTGGACTGTAAAAACGCCGCCCCGGTCCAGTCGTCGCACATGCTGTAGCCGGGGAAGTCGCAGTTCGTAACTTCGCCGCCCACGCCGATATCGGGTCCGGCGCAGCCGGGGTACTTCACCCGGTAGTAGAGCATGGGAAGTGCGTCCAGGTTGCCGGAAGCGTCATTGGAGTCCCAGGCGCGAAATGCGATCAGTGTGGGGCCCTGGGAGCCGCCGGCGATGGCGCCCTCGGCATCCGCACCCGGCGTATCGGCTAGAGGCGTACCCCGAGCGCGGCCGGTGATCACAATCCGGCCGCCAAGGTACTGGTCGGCGTAATTCTGCGGCACGGTGAACAGATATGCGCCCATCTTGCGACCGTGGTAGGGAGGTTCATTGGGCCCGACATGGAACATGCCGCGGGCGTTCGTGCCATCCAGGTCGCTGAACCAGACCGTGGGGAAGGTGGCGTCGCCGAAGCTGCCCTCCGGATACCATTCGTCCAGCGAGCCATAGAGTTTGTCACCGCTTTGCGCGTGCACGTAGGCGATGTCGCTGACGAAACTGTAAGCTTCGTGCACGGTCTCTACCAATCCGCCGTCGAAGACGGACATCTCCTGCAGGAATTCGGCCACGGGCAGATTTTCCCACCAGCCGGCGATTGTGTCCGCTGGGGGGATGGACACCTCGGCGAAGTAGCCGTTACAGCCCGTGCTGCCTTCGTAGCAGGGCTCGTAATTCCCATCCAGCAGCCCCTGGAAGCCGGTGACGAAGAGAGATCCCGATCCGCCATCGCCGCCGGGATAATAGGAAAGGCCCAGCGCACCCCAGGCGAAATCATCCGGCAGGCGGAAGGCGCCCTGGTAGACGAAGTCCTCGGGCATCAGGCGGTTAGCGGGCACGGGTCCGCTGTCGCGGACAACGATCTCACCACCCTCGTTGCTCGGCGCTTCGCCGGGGGTGGAATCATCAACAGTGGAATCGGTGGGAATCGGGGCGTTGCACGAACTGCCAGCTACACTGATGATTGAAACGATGATCAGCAGCACTGCGCCGTATCGAATTTTTCTGAGTTTCATCGCACGCCTCCAAATACGATATTTGTATGGGGATTAAAGCGGGTAAGCTGATTGCCGTCAAACGATGATGCAGGCATCGCTTCAGCCATGTTCGGTGGAACTCTCCATATTAACGATGGTCAGATGGCGTTTGTGACGGAAAGGTTGATATCAAAACCCTAAGCGTATCTGAAACGCTTAGGGTTTCTCTTGCAATTGCAGTGGCGACGGGCAGACTTGAACTGCCGACACGAGGCTTATGAGTCCCCTGCTCTGCCATCTGAGCTACGTCGCCATGTGTACGTTTGAATTCTAACCAAGAACGGGGCAGCTTGCAAGGTTGGGGCGTTTTACGGCCGAGAATCGAAGCCCATGCCTTGATTTCCTCCGCCGAGGTACTACAATATTCCCCATGCCGGCCACTTGCCAGGGGTCATTCTGTTACACTTGAGATCAGCATGAGTCAGATACCTGAATCGAAGCAACGCAAACCGCGTACATCGCTGCTCGTCTTCGGCGGCTTCTTCCTGCTGGGGGCGCTGCTGCTGGGACTGCAATCGCCCTGGGGCATCGGCGTCTATCACGACTCGGTCTATTATTTCACCTCGGCTGAAAATCTAATCGCCGGAGATGGACTGGCTTGGTTCGGGGACGGGGGAGAGCTGCGCACGCTGACTCACTTCGCGCCGCTCTATCCACTCACACTCACCCTGGGCATGGTCCTGGGAATCGAGGCCGAATCTGCTGCCCGCGTCGTCGCTGCGCTGCTGTTCGGCGCCAACATCGCCTTGCTGGGTTGGATCATCTACCGTCTCACACGCCGCCTGTGGCTGGGCGCACTGTGCGCCGCACTGGCGTTGTTTTCCTCGGTGATCCTCGGCGTTCACCTGATGGCCATGTCCGAGCCGGAATTCCTATTCGCCGTGATGGCCTGTTTAGCGGTGTTAACCCACTATCTGACGACCGGCAAGAGCCGCTTGTTCTTCTTTGCCATCGCGCTGGCGTCACTGAGCTATCTCACGCGTTACATTGGTATCGTGGTGTTGGGGACCGGCGCGCTCAGTTTGCTGCTTCTCGCTGCGCGGCCGCTGCGTCAACGCTTGCAGGATGCGCTCATCTTCGTCTTTGCAGCTTTTATCCCCATGGCGCTGTGGATGGCCCGCAATTTCGCCCGCACGGGTTCGCTGACCAACCGCACGCTGCGTTTCCACCCGCCGCAGCTGGCCAAGATCAAACAGTTCGCCGCCACGGTGGTGGGCTGGGTGTCGCCCTTCCGTTTGACCGCGCCGGGGACGTTTCTCATTTTGCTCGCTTTCGGCGCACTGCTGGGATTGTTCCTTTATCGGCTGTGGAAGATGCGCACGTCCGAGCGCAGTCCGGTCTATTATTTCAGTGGGGTGGCGCTGCTTTTTGTCCTGCTGTACCTCGCCTCGCTGGTCTTTTCGGCGACCTTTTTCGATGCTTCCACGCCCTTCGACGACCGCATCCTTTCTCCGTTGTACGTTGTCTTCTTGCTGCTGATCGTATTGGCAACACATCAAACACTCGCAGAGCACCACCTGTGGACGGTGCTGGCGTTGGTTTTACTCCTCATGCAGGTCGGGATTCAAGCCCCCGAAGCCTGGGATCAGTTCGCTCAGCTGCGGGAAGAGGGCATCGGTTTCAGCAGCCGGGCCTGGCAGGAATCCGAGACCGTTGCCTGGGTGGCTTCTCTTCCGCAGGATGCTACCATCTACAGCAACGAAAAATCAGCGCTTGTCTTTCTCACCGGGCAGCATCCTTATGCCGTCCCTGAGAAGACTGATCCGGTCAAGGCGGAAGTGCGCGAAACCTACGACGAAGCCATGCAGATGATGCGCGAGCGTCTATCGACGTCGGAGGCCTATTTGATACTCTTCCATCCCGGACAGCTGCGTGTCGGTATGCCCGGCCTGGCGGAAATCACACAAGGGTTGATCCTTCACGCCGAATATGCCGATGCGACGGTGTACGTCGATGCGGGGAGTCAATGATCCGGGAGCTTGCGATAAGGAGACCATGAAGCGACAATTTCAGTTCCACCCCGTATTGTTTGCCGCCTACGCCGTGCTGGCGATGTACGCCAGCAATCTGGGACAGGTTGCTTTCGCTGAAGCGCGTCGAAGCTTGCTGTTCAGCGTGCTCGCCGCCGGGTTGCTCTTTCTGCTGATGCGTCTGGTGTTCCGTGAGTGGGGAAGGGCGGCGATCGTGACGACACTGGCCTTGATCCTGTTTTTCTCCTACGGACATTTCTATTCCTGGATCAAGACCTTCGAACTCGGTCGCTTGATCGGGCGGCACCGCTTTCTGCTGCCAATTTCCGTCCTCCTGCTGGTCGGGTTTTCCTGGTTGTTGGCACGCACCAAAGAACGCCGTCGGAGCGTGAATCGCTTTTTCAACGTGGCCAGCTTCGTGATCCTGATCTTCCCTCTCATCTCCACCGTCGGATTCGCGCTGCAGGCGAACTTTGCGAGCCAATATCTTTCCAAGGATGATTCGAATCCATCGTTATCAGTTGCGCCGTACGCTGGCGAGAATCCGGATGTGTACTACATCATCCTCGATGGTTATGCCCGGGCGGATATCCTGGCGGAGATATACGACTACGACAATACTGATTTCCTGGATTTTCTGCGCGAGCAGGGCTTCACCATCGCCAACCAGAGCACGAGTAATTACATCCAGACTCATCTCTCGATGAGTTCGGCGCTCAACATGATGTATCTGGATGATCTTGCAGCAGATATCGGAGCGCGCTCCACGAACGTCCAACTCTTGAGTGGCTTGTATCGCACCAGTGCGGTACGCGGGTATTTCGAAGACCTCGGCTACCAGATCGTGGCCTTCGAACACGGTTACGGCATGCTGGAGATGTATGATGCTGATATTTATATGTCCTCCTACGATGTGCCCGTCGATCAAAAACCGCTTTTCTTTATGGAAGCCAGTATCAATGCCTTCGAAAGCCAGTTGATCGAATCTACCTTGCTGCGGGGTGCCCTCGATCTATACAGTCTCAAACAGGACGCCGTCCAGCAGGCGGTCATCGATCCAGCCTACCAGCTGCACCGTAATCGCATCCTCTACACCTTCGATCATCTGCCGGATATCGCCGCCATGGAAGGCGATTACTTCGTTACGGCCCACATCGTGGCGCCGCATCCGCCGTTTGTTTTCGGCCCCAACGGTGAAGAGATCTACAACGCACGCGGTTATTCCATGGCCGACGGCGATTTCTACGTCGGCACGCCGGATTACGTAGCGGGGTATCGAGATCAATTGATCTATGTTAACAAGTTGGCCGAGCGGATGATCGCCCAAATCCTGGAGACTTCCAGTGTGCCGCCGATCATCATCCTGCAGGCCGATCATGGGCCCGGTTCCCATCTGGTCTGGGAGTCCGCGGATGACTCGCTGCTGCGTGAACGCATGTCGATCCTCAATGCCTATTACTTGCCCGGCGTCGATGCGGATGCGATTCACCCTTCGATCACGCCGGTCAACTCGTTCCGGGTGATTTTCAATCAATACTTCGGTACGGAATTCGAATTGCTGGAAGATATGAACTTATTCTCAACCGCCAGCCATCCTTATGACTTCATCGATGTGACCGATCGGGTACAGAAATGAGAGCTTTGTTAACGCTTGATTTACAATATGGTTGTATCTCGATAATGATTTTGTATAATTTTTTTGTGCTGAGAAGCACGAGGTACGGTAGAATAAACATTTAGTGATCGGCTCGTAGAGGGCTGGAGAGATCCTTTTCAATCCACTTTAACGAGCTTTTTTGTCGAATCCCTTCATTAATTCAGGAGGGTAAGGAGTATCCATGATACAAGTAACGGATGTGAGCAAATCCTACGCCAACATCGAAGCCCTGCGAGGTGCCTCCTTCAAGATCAAGAAGGGCGAGATCGTCGGCCTGCTGGGGCCCAACGGCGCCGGTAAGACCACGATGATCAAGATCCTGACAGGATACCTCCAGCCGGACGAAGGGGATGCCGCCATCGACGGTATTGATGTGCTTGAAGATCCCCACGCGGTGCAAGCCCGAATCGGGTATCTTCCCGAAAGCGCGCCGCTGTATCCGGAACTCAGCGTGCAGTCCTATCTGGTCATGATGGCTGACCTGCGCCAGATCCCGGAGACGGAGAAGATGGATCGCATGCGCGAAGCGATCCTGGCGACTGGCCTGCAGGATTACATCGTCCGGCCGATCGGCCAGTTGAGTAAGGGTTTACGCCAGCGGGTGGGATTGGCCCAGGCGATTCTGCATCGTCCCCAGATACTGATCCTGGACGAGCCTACGATTGGTCTCGACCCAACACAGATGGTCGAGGTGCGCTCGTTGATTCGCCGGTTGTCCAAAGAGAGCACGATCCTCTTCTCCACGCACATTCTCTCGGAAGTGGAGGCGCTCTGCGATCGGGTTATCATCCTGATTAACGGCGAAATCCGCGCCGATTCGCGGCTCTCAGAATTGGCTTCGACTTCCAATGTGATCCTGGTGCTGGAGAAGAATGTCAAGGGCGCACAAGCGACCCTGCGAGGGCTGGCAGACGTGCAGGACTTGAAGGTCACGAAAACACCGGACGGGTACGCGCAGTACATCATCCAGAGTCAATCGGACAAGAAAGACGCCGATTTGTGCCCGGCGATCTTTCAGTTGGCGCGTGAACAAGATTGGCCGCTGCGTGAGCTGCGCCCGGACAGGCAAACACTCGAGACCGTTTTCAATGAATTAGCAACGACAGGCTGAGGTCAAAATGAGACAGACTCTTTCTATCATTCGTAAAGAACTTAGCGGCTATTTCGGCTCACCGATGGCGTTGATCTTCGTCGGGTTCTTCCTGGCGGCTGCGCTGTTTTCGTTCTTCTGGGTGGAGGCTTTCTTCGCACGCGGCATCGCTGACGTGCGGCCGCTTTTCCGATCCATGCCGCTCTTGATGATCATTCTCGTCGCCGCATTAACCATGCGGCAGTGGAGTGAGGAGCAGCGATCGGGAACACTCGAAATCTTACTCACGCTGCCGGTTTCCCACATCCGACTGGTGATCGGGAAATTCCTGGCCGTGGTAACGCTGGTGGCGGTGGCGCTGGCCCTGACACTCGCTTTACCCTTCACCGTCTCCATATTGGGTGATCTGGATTGGGGTCCGGTGGTCGGTGGCTATCTTGCGGCCATCCTGCTGGCCTGCAGCTACGCCGCCATTGGTTTGTTCGTATCCTCACGCACCGACAACCAGATTGTGGCCTTGATGGCGACGGTGTTGATCTGTGGCGTTTTCTACCTGCTGGGTTCGAACGGGATCACCGATTTGCTGCCGGACACCCCGGCGGAGGTGGTCAAATCGATCTCTACCAGCAGCCGCTTCGAAAGTATCGAACGCGGCGTGATCGACCTGCGCGATCTGGTCTACTATCTCACTTTGACCGCCGTGTTCCTGGTGTTGAACGTGGTCTCTCTCGACCGCATGCGATGGAGTACGGGTTCGCGTACGCTCGAACATCGACAGAGCGTCAACTTGACCTCCGCGTTGGTGATCGTCAACCTGATCTTCGTCAATATCTGGATGTACCCGCTGCGCGGCGCGCGCCTCGATCTCACCGAGTATAAGGAATACAGCCTCTCGGATGCGACGCGCAACATATTGGACGACCTGCAGGAGCCGCTGCTGATACGCGGATATTTCAGTAAAAAAACGCATCCGCTCCTGGCGCCGTTGGTGCCGCGAATTAGTGACATGCTGCGCGAATATGAAATCGCCGCCGGGGGCATGCTGGAAGTAGATATCGTCGATCCGGCTACGGATGCGGATATCGAAGCCGAAGCCAATCAGACCTATGGGATCACGCCGTCGCCGTTCCAGGTTACGGATCGATATGAATCTTCGGTGATCAATTCCTATTTCAACATCTTGATGCGTTACGGCGATCAAAACATCATCCTGGGGTACGACGATTTGATCGAAGTGGAAGTCTTGTCCGATAACAGCCTCGATGTTCGCTTGCGCAATCTCGAATATGATCTCACACGTTCTATTAAAAAGGTCGTTTATGGCTTCCAGAGCATCGACGCCGTTTTGTCCGCCATGGAAGAACCGGCGACTCTCACGCTGTACGTAACGCCGACGACTGTTCCCAGTGAGCTGCGAGAGGGAATCAGCACCGTGCGGCAAGTCGCTGAAGAAATCGAATCGCAATCTCCCGGGAAGTTTGAATATCGGGTAGTTAACTTGGATGCTGTAGATAACGAGATCACGGAGGAGGAGTTGTATGATCGCTATGGTCTGGAACCGTTCCTAGTGGAACTTTTCTCCGATGAAGTTTTTTACTTCTATATGGTCCTCGAAGTCGGAAATGAAGTCGAGGTCCTCTATCCATCGATGGACATGACTGAAGGCGAAATCCGTTCGAACATCGAATCGGCGCTGAAACGGGTTTCTCCCGGCTTCTTAAAGGTCGTCGGTCTCTGGACGCCGCCGGCAGTTCCGACACAGGATATGTTCGGAAATATGCAGAACCCACTCTCCATGTGGGAGATGATCGGCGCACAGCTGCGCCAGGATTACCAGGTGCAAACGGTCGATCTTTCCAACATCCCGGTGGAAATCGAAGTGCTGGTCCTGGTCTCCCCACAGAATCTCAGCGATGCGGAGATCTTCGCTGTCGATCAGTTCTTGATGCGCGGCGGATCGATTATCTCCGCTGCCGGACGATACGGCATTCAGGTGGATCAAATGGTGGGAAGTCTTGGCCTGGTGCCCTTCACAGGAACGCTGCATGATTGGCTTGCCAGCTTTGGCATCGTCGTCGAGGAATCCCTGGTGATGGACACGCAAAACGAACCTTTCCCCATACCGGTGACGCGGCAGGCTGGCGGGATCACGATCCAGGAAATCGAGCTTATAGATTATCCCTTCTTCGTCGATGTGCGCCAGAACGGCATGGCGACAGATAGCCCGATCGTCTCCAATTTACCGGCCATCACCTTGCACTGGTCGTCTCCTCTAACAGTGGACGAGGAAGTGAATGCAGACCGCGAAGTGCAAGTGCTGCTGCAGTCCAGCAAACGTTCCTGGTTGAAATACGACACGCTTATCCAGCCGAACTTCGATTTCTTCCCGGACATCGGTTTCGCCATCAGTGGGGATCAGCAATCCTACCCGCTGGCCGTCTCGGTCGCCGGCGTGTTCGAGAGTTACTTCAAGGATCAACCCATTCCAACGGCGCCATCCGCGAGTGGGGATGAAGGCGAGGAAGATGCCGATGTGGCAACCACGCGCATCGACACCTCTGCAGAGTCTGCACGCCTGGTGATTGTCGGCAGCAGCGAGTTCCTGGACGACACCGTTTTGGGTCTTTCCAGCGACATGAACGGCGAGCGCTATCGCAACAATCTCCAGTTCGTTCAGAACGCTGTGGATTGGATGACGGAGGATCTGGAATTGCTTGAAATCCGAGCCCGCGGGTCACAGGTACGTGCACTGCTGCCCAGGGTCGAAGATGAGCAACCGTTGTGGGAGGGGTTGAATTACGGCATCGCCCTGATTGCGCTGCTCGTGATCGGATCAGTGTGGAGTTATCGACGGTCGAACGAAGAACCGATGCTTTCGTTTGATAAACCCGGGTCAAAGTCTTCCCGTCGCGCAAGGGACTGAGGTTGAATGATGAAACGACACATACAGATACTCACCATAATTTTGATACTTCAAATCGGGCTGACGGCCGTTGTCTTATGGCCGCGGTCCGCGGATACAGCGGAGATCAAAGAACCGCTGCTAACGGATTTAACCAGTGAAGACATCCAGCAGATCGAGATCGAGGATGGCGATGGCGATTCAGTTACACTCGTGCGATCCGAAGACGGTTGGGTGCTTACCGAAGTGGATGATTTTCCTGCCGTAACTGCAAAGGTGGATACACTGATCACGGGTTTGTTGGAGATCACAAACGATCGTCTGATCACACGCACGGAGAGCAGCCACCGGCAGTTGAAAGTGGCTGCGGATGACTTCGAACGCAAGATCGTCTTGTCTTCTGAGGATGCATCTTTACGCACGCTGTATATTGGTTCGTCTCCCAGCTTCGGCAGCGCGCATGTTCGTCTGGAGGGAGAGGACGAAACCTATCTAACGGGATCCATCGCGGCACACCAGGCCAACGCCGACGCAGCCTCGTGGGTCGACACGGCGTATCACAGTGTGCCGCAAGAGGAAATCCGGGCGATTCGTTTGAAGAACGTCAACGGTGCATGGGAATTCGAGAAGGATGAAGAAGGGAACTGGAGTCTCGCAGGCCTGGTGGAGGGCGAGGAACTCAACGCCTCGACGATGTCGGTCCTCGAAAACCGCGCCGCATCGATCAACCTGTCGGAGCCATTGGGCCTGGAAGCAAGTGCCGCCTACGGTCTGGCTGAACCACTGGCCATCCTGGTGATCGAGACGGACGAAAAAACCATCACGTTGTACGTAGGCGCGTTCGATGAAGAAAGCAGCACCTATGTGGTGAAGTCTTCCGAATCCCAGTACTTCGTGCGCGTCTCTGAATTCACTGCCAGCCCACTGGTCGAAAATACGGACGAGGATTTCATCACCTTGTTACCGACACCTACACCGGAAGTGGAAGCCGAAGATATAAGCCCGACGGATGAAGGAGCTGTTTATCCTGAGGAAGAACCTACTACGGCGGAGGCGACGCCAACTCCCGAATCGATGGACGAATAACGACATCCGAATTTAGATTAGAGTGGAACCGAGCGAGGGCGTGGAAGCGCCCTCGTTTTTCGTTGGTCTGGCTAAGGATGGCAATTATCATGTTGATATTTCTCTAATTTTCCACTGATGGTGTGCTTAGGTATTGCAGCTAAGATTCCAAATGAAACCAAATCAATAGAAATAACGATTGGGAGGTGTAAAAATGACACAAATTACACGTTGGCAGCCCCGTGTGAATTCTTGCCGGGATCGCGGTTAGTGCGGTCTGCAAGAATTATTGACTACGACCGGATGACGGGGGGGATTTGAATATTGCATTGAGGTAAAGTATTTTCATGGACGAGGGGGAAACCATGACCGATGATCCCAATCTGCACGATCTGGGCGTCGATGTGCCCATCGAACGATTCGTGGCGTGCGTGCGGGATACGGGTGCCGATATTCTGGGGTTGTCCGCTTTGTTGACGACTACGATGGTCGTTCAACGCGATGTCATCGAGGCGCTATTCGAAGCGGGTTTGCGAGAAGATGTAAAAGTCCTTGTCGGCGGTGCGCCGGTGCATGCGGTATGAGCGGAGGAAATCGGAGCGGGTGGATACTCGCCGGATGCAGTTGCCGCGGTGCGAGCAGCCCGACACGTGCTGGGCCGAACACCGAATTCCGGGTAACGCAGTGAGTTCTATAAAGACGATTTAAGGTATGTTGATCGATGAAAGCACGAGTGCCCGGTTCTGATACGCCCGGGCACTCTTTTTTGTGTTTAATACAACAACGCAGTTTAACGGATGGTGAACTGCCCAACCCCACCGTCATAAGTAATCGTTACGATGTGGGCGGCATCATCGTAGTTGGATGATTCCCACACGCCGCTTTCACCGACGATTCGATCCTCGTCGGCATTCGTGTGGCTGTAGGAGCCGGGGACTTTGATTTCGCCGACACCGATTTCACCAACCAGACGCACGCCGACGTTCTCCGGAACGACGATGATCGTGTCTCCCACGCCGCCGTCGATATCGATCGTTACGTCGATGCCATCCTCGAGCCTCAGTTCGATTTGCCCCACGCCAACATCGACCTTCACTTCGTACTTCGATCCGGTAGCCGGCAGGGTGATGGTCTTATCACCGACACCGCTGTCGAGATCTAGTTTGGTGATAATGAGCTGGCTGAGATCGAGGTCGGATTCACCGACGCCGCAGTCGATACGGATGCTCAACGGGATCTCGGGTGATAGTCCGACGTCCCAGCGAAGATTCTGATCTTCGAAGAAATCGAACAAATCGAAATGCAGGTGATGCTCCTCTTCACGTAGACGAACGACTTTCTCCTGCTCACCGCTTACCGTGAATTCCAAATCCCCCAGGTGGGTGATTTCTGCCTCGAGCAGGTTGGTCGAATCCTCCAGCGCGGTGATCGTGGCTTCGCCGATACCAAAATCGAGGTCGATACGAGCAGTTTCCGCGTCTCCCAGGGGTTCGGAGATCACATCCGTTGTGGTGCTGGACTCAGGTGCAAATCCCATTTTGGGTCCTGCGAAAACGAGGATGAGTGCGAGTGCGATGACGCTGATCCCGATTGAGCCTCCGATGAGACGTGATTGGCGTCCGATCATGATGTCTACTCCGATGGCGATCAAGAACACAGGCCAGAATCGGAGCAGTATCAGCCAGCCTTCCCTGGGGATCAGACTCAGATTGGCGAGCAACCAGAGCAGACCGACGCCGATGAAAACGACGGGCCAAAACAATGAGCGGTAATGGAATGTCTTTTGTTGTTCCATTTTGTTATTCCTCTTTCTGTGTATCGATTGACGTGCTGGATTCCGAAGATTTCCGGGAAGGGATCAAGCCGAGTTCGCTAATGATGAGGTAGACCCCTGCGATGATGACGAAAGCTGGCCAGACGATGCGGTTGGGCCCGGCGCCGCTGATGTTTATTATCATTTCGAAGAACAGCCCGCCAAGAATCAGGATGACCAATCCGGCTTTAATAAAGCCCCGGCCTGTATTGCGCATCGTCTCGTTTTCGCCCCAGATGCCGGAAATGTAAAATCCGATCCCCAATGAGGTTGGGACGATCAACGCCCATGCGTATGACCAACTCACCCAGTGATCGGTGACGCTCTGGTAGAGTAAAAGCAATCCCGTTGTCGTGATAATGCTTCCAGGAATCGCCAGCGGGGCTGCATTTTTACCACCTTGTGCCATGAAGTAGAAAAAAGCCAACCCGGGAACGATGATGAAGAAAGGCCAGAGATAAACTCCCAATCGGATGTCGATGATCTCTCCGAGTAGGAAGAGTATGCCCAGGCCGATCAATCCTGCACCGATCAAGGTGTTAAGTCGGTACTGTTTTGTTTGATTCTCCATGAATAACTCCTCTCCATTTTTTATTCCAAGCGCTGTAGATTACACTCTTTCTAGTTCTATCTACGTAGAATCCGGCCTTTTCGTCGCGTCATTCAGGTTATATATTTGTGATCTCGTGTCGGGTTCGAGGCGTGAACGCCGAAAACCATTTACCTTCTATGGCTCGGTGTGTTATTCTCTATTTGTCCGCGACTACGACTCTTGCGAGGAATACTACCATGCCAGTATATGATCCGCATTCGTACGTCAAGCCCACACAAGCGAAAATCACCCATATTGATTTCAAATTCAACGTCGACTTTGCCACGAAGACCATACAAGGTCAGGCGGCCTATTTCGTCGATAAGTTCGTGAAGGGTTCACTCTACCTGGATAATCGAAAGGTGGAGATCGTGCGTATTCACACCGACGGAAAGGATCTGGAATGGGAGCTTGACAAGCAGGATCCGATCCTGGGACAGCGGCTGCATCTCAAGAAGCTCATGGGGATCAGCTCGTTTGTGATTGATTTCATCACGAATCCACAGGCGAATGCCTTGCAGTGGCTTCGTCCGGAGCAGACTCTGGGTGGCGATCATCCCTATCTCTTCAGTCAGTGTCAGGCGATCAATGCGCGCAGCATTTTCCCCTGTCAGGATTCCCCATCCATCCGCTTTACCTACACGGCGGAAGTTATCGTGCCAAGGCCGATGATTGCTGTGATGGCTGCAGCGCCGAAAACGATCCAGACCGAAGGCGATTTGAATCGCTGTCGCTTCGAGATGCCGCAGCCCATTCCCTCGTATCTTTTTGCGCTCGCCGTTGGGAATCTCAGTTCGCGAGAACTGGGACCGCGCTGCCGGATTTACGCCGAAGCCGAAATCATCGAAGAAGCCGCCTGGGAATTTGCTGAAACCGAGAATAAACTGATCGAAGCGGAAAAAATGCTGGGTCCCTACGAATGGGAACGTTATGACTTACTCGTCATGCCGCCGTCCTTTCCATATGGTGGTATGGAGAATCCGCGCTTGACGTTCCTCACCCCAACGGTCATCGTGGGTGATCGTTCGTACACTCATTTGGTCACCCATGAGCTCTCTCACTCCTGGACGGGCAATCTGATCACAAATGCGACCTGGGAAGATTTCTGGTTGAATGAAGGCTGGACGACCTATATGCAGATGAGAATCGATGAAGTTCTCCAGGGTAGCGATTATTCTCAGATGAAGATCGAATTGGGGCGAGGGTCGATGCTCGCTGCGATGCAGCGCTTTGGGATGAATTCCAAGCACACGCGATTGAACTACAACATGTCTGGCATCGATCCGGATGAGGTTTTCTCTGTCATTCCCTACTACAAGGGGCAGGCTTTTCTCGAAACCCTGGAGAATGCCGTAGGTCGTGAGCGTTTCGATCGTTTCATCAGCAAGTATATCGGAACCTTCAAGTTCCAATCTCTCTCGACCAAAGGATTCATCTCCTTTCTCAAGGAACAGCTTCCCAAGGCCGTCAAGGCTGTGAACATCAAGGAATGGATTTATAAAGACGGCTTTCCTGCTGATGCGCCGGAGACGAATTCGAAATTAATCGACGCCGTCGATGCGAGTGTGGCAGCATACAGTGAGGGGATACTGCCGACGAGCGATGATGTGCGCAATTGGAACCAGGATCAAATCACTTTATTCCTGCGTCGTTTGCCCAAAGCGATTCCGGTGGCGCATTGCCAGCAACTTGAAAAGATTTTCAATCTGGCGGGCGGCAGAAATTATATCGTGCTCAGTGAATATTTAGCCCTCGCAGTACGAAGCGGCAATGATAAAATTTTGCCCCGCGTGGAGAAATATATTGAAGCGGTTGGTCGGGGTTTCTTGTTGCGACCCATCGTACAGGCGATGGCGGAAACAGCGTGGTCGAGAGATATGATCCGTCCGATTGTGGAACGATATCGCGACTGTCACCATCCCCTGACCGTGCGCATGCTCGAACGAATTCTGTCGGATGCCGGAATCTGAGAATATGACGGGCAGTCGGGTAATTCGTATGGAGGTATCCCTCGTTGCGTTGCTTCTCGAATCGCTATCGATCTGCGTCAAAACAGATAGGAGGTTGCTGAGCCATGGTTGCAGGCATTCAAATTCAAGTTAACCGACTGGTGGATTTCATCGAGCGCATTATCGCCGCGTTGTTCGAAGCGGATCAAGAACGCACGACCCGATGGGTGAATCGCCTATGGTTTGTGGGTCTCTATTTATTCGGTGCGGTGGTCTGGGGCTTCTTTTTAAATTGGGGCAGGATCGCTTTCGACTTCCATGATTGGAACCAGGAAGGCCCGCGTTACTATTTCCTGCGACAGGCATTGCTCGAGGGGGAATTGCCATTGACGATCGGATCGGAACTGGCTTCGACGGAGAATTTCCTGGCTATCCCGGATACGATCATCTCGCCGCAGATTGTCCTCCTGCGTTTCGTGAAGCCGGGCACCTTCGTGCTTATCAACAGCTTGTTCTTATACACTCTCGGATTCATCGGGTTACTGCTGCTGCGGCGTAAATTCAAATGGTCCGCGATATCATTCTCGTTCGTTTTCGTGCTGTTTAGCTTAAACGGACACCCTATCGCCCAGGTGGCGGTCGGGCATTCGATGTGGATCAGTTATTTCCTGCTGCCGTACTTCGTACTGCTGGTTTACGAATTAATTGAAGGCGACGTCGGATGGAAATGGGTCACATATATGGCCTTGCTGGTGTTGGTTATCAACCTGAACGGCGGTTTCCACATCGTAAATTGGATCCTGTTATTCTTGCTGTTGTTGGGTCTCACCTCACGCCGCTACCTGGCACCGGCTCTGATGGCGATACTGTTCAGCGTGTCGGTGAGTCTGCCGCGCATACTGTCTGCGGCGCTGGAATTCGGCGGTGAGGGGCGCAGTTTCATCTCCGGCTTTTTCTCGATTACGGACATGATCTCCGCCTTTGTTACGTTGAAACCGCCTGAACAGGCACTAACCGGCATGAATTCGGCCCTTGGTTGGTGGGAGGTAGACACCTATACCGGTGCGCTGGGTTTTGTCTTCCTGGTGATTTTCGGTGTTTATTGGACACTAAAGAATAACGAGAAGGAATCGGCCGATCACCGACATTTGATGGGTGCGATGTTGGCGATGGCTGTGCTCTCGCTGGGGAAGGTATTTCAGCCCATCACTATGCTGCCAATTCCGCTGGCGGCTACCGAGCGCGTTTCCTCGCGCTTCATCATCGTGCCTGTGGTGATCTTGATCGTCCTGGCCGGGATCGCGCTGGAACGCTTCCTGCGCAGCCGGAAATGGGGCCTGGGAACCCGAATGGCGACCCTCCTCATACTCGGCCTCACGGCGCACGATCTCATGCAGCACGCGCGCCTGTGGCGGGTGGAGAACATGGATCTGTTATTTCCGTCCACACCGGTCGATATCCGCGCCGTAGTTATCCCACAATCCGATCCGCTCTACGTTGGCGCGCTGTTGATCGGAATGGGGGTCTCGGTACTCACATTGGTATTTCTGATGGTCATGTGTCGACGAGAACAGAGACAAGATAAACAACACACAGTTTGATGGGAAAAGGGAAAAGATAACTTGTTTCGTCATCCGAGTTGCAACGCTTGGAGTATACTCTACGTATAGTGAAATAGATGTTGGAACGAAATCAGACAACCATTTTTCGGGGAGGTCAACATGGCAAAGAAGAAGGAAGAAAAGAAGGAAGAAGAAGTACAGGTAGAAGCAGAACAAGTAGAAGCAGAAGACAAGAAAAGCAGTGAGATCGTCCAGGAGTTCCGTCGTTTGGGGGATAATCTCAAGGAGACGATCGAATCCGCATGGGAGAGTGATCAGCGTAAGAAACTGAGCACGGACATCCAGGAAGGCCTACGTCAATTGAGTGATTCGATTGAGAAGGCCGCCACGGATATCGGTGAGAAACCCCAAGTAAAGAAAATGCGAGAGGATGTCGACGATTTTGCTGCCAGAGTCCGCAGTGGAGAAGTCGGTGAACAGGCCCGCTCGGGGTTGAAGTCCGCACTCGACAAAATCAACACTGAGTTGGAGAAGACATCTGATTCACTGCGTGGCGTCGAGGAAGAAGCCGGAGAATCCAAGGAAGAACCTGAGGCTGAGGAATAAATTACCAGCGTATTCATCAGTATCAGAATAACTGGCCGGGAGGATCCGCGGCTGGAGTTCAATGATGTGTTTCGAGGCGCCACTCTCGGCGCCTCGAGTGGTTTAATGGATGAGATCGGATATTGGTTTGTGTTGAACCGGATGGGAAGAGAATCCGGTAGACAATCGATAGAAGTGGCGGCAGTGCTGCGACGAAGTGTATAGTTGCATCCAGACATGCGTAGATAAATATTAGGAGGTACACATGCAGCAACGGGTCGGCTACATCGGATTGGGATTAATGGGCAAGCCGATGGCAGGCAACATCCTTGAGGCGGGGTATCCGCTCACGGTGCACAACCGCAGCCGGGCGGCTGTGGATGCGTTGGTCGCTGCTGGAGCGCAAGCGGCGAGTTCGCCGAAAGAAGTAGCGCAGGCGAGCGATGTGGTTTTCACCAATCTTCCCGATTCGCCGGACGTGGCGCAGGTGGCACTGGGTCCGGATGGCATCATCGAGGGGGCGCGCGCGGGGATGGTATTCATCGACAACAGCACGATCAAACCTGAGACGGCGCGAATAGTGGCGCGTAAAATGGATGATGTTGGAGTCCATGCGCTGGATGCACCGGTTTCCGGCGGCGATGTCGGCGCACAAGCGGGAACGTTGGCCATCATGGTCGGTGGGAAGCGGGAGGCGTTCGATACCGTCTTGCCAATTCTGAAGGCAATCGGCAAGACGATCACATACGTCGGGGAAAGCGGCGCAGGGCAGGTGGCCAAAGCCTGCAATCAAATCATGGTCGCGGCGCAGATGGTCGCCATGGGGGAACTGCTGCTGCTGGCACAGAGGGCGGGGGTCGATCCACAACGAGTCGTAGAAGCGATTCGCGGCGGGGCGGCGGGATGCTGGACGTTGGACAATAAACCCCAACGTCTCTTTGCCGGCGAACGAGGGCCAGGTTTCAAGGCCTACATGCAGCATAAGGATCTGGGAATCGTGCTGGACACCGCCCGAACCTACGGCATGCCTTTACCGGTCACCTCTGGGGTCATGCAGCTCTACGAAGCCATGCTGCAATTAGGCATGCGCGATTTGGACAACTCGGCGGTGATTGGTGTGTTGGAGGCCATAGCCGGAGAGTCCTTGGCTACGAGCGAAGGATGATGCGTTTTCTCTCTACTGCTGTTATGGCGCGCGATCGTAATAGGGACTCTTGCCTGTCGCCGAGAGCGGAATGCCCATCACGAAGTCGGCGTCGATCAGCCCGATCTTGCGTGCCACCACGCCGACGCGATACATGATGCGGTTGTCGACGTTCATCAAGCCCGCCATCTTGACCGCCGAGCCGAGTGCGATGCCCATGTCGAGAATGCGCAGGGCACACTGCGGACCTTGGAATTCGCCATCCGTGGTATTTGGCACGATACAAGTCTCATCGCCACAGGCGGCGCAGTTAAGCCCGAGTGGCTCGGCATCCTTGATGCCGATCAGCACCACGGCTTCCGAGTGAAGCACGTTTTCGCCATCGCGATCGAAATTGGTTTTCTTGTTCTCCTGGCCGTAGGCGATCATCTCTTCTCCCAGGCGTTGGATATCCTTGCCTTCGAGAATTTCGATGACCACATAATCCTGTCCGGCGGCCTTCGGCGCCGTGCGCGCCGAGAGCGCCATCAAATTGGCGACGGTTTGTATCCCTTCCATTATTGACCTCCATAATCGACTGCGATCTGCCCCAACACGATGCAGCCTGAGTGGAACTGCATCGTACTACTGGATGACGATCTCGTGGGTAACTTCTGCTTCTCCTCGCACCGTTGCGGTCACCGAACAGTATTTCTCCAGCGAAAGGCTGGCTGCCTGTTCCACATCTTTTGGCTTGAGATTCTCACCGCTTACAGTGAAGATCAAATGAATTTTACGAAATGTATACGGCGGATCGATTTCCTGGGTTGCCTTAACGGTGACATCTACGTCCTGGAGCTCGTAGCGCTTCTTTTCGAGTATCGAAACCACGTCATAGGCGCTGCAAGCGCCCACCGCAATCAGAAGCAGCTCGGATGGTTTCACGCCGGTGTGATTGTCGCCATCGTGCGAGGAAATCACCACGGAGTGATTGCCGCTGTCGGTGCCGATGAATTGGCGTTTCCCCGTCCATTGTACAGAAACCGCTGTGTCCTTCATTTCTACCTCCTCAACTACCGCGCGAGATTTTACGCCGATCAATTCCAAAGGATAGATGAATCCTTCTGAACATTCTATCGCAACTTGTATGCGGATGAAGAATAACCAGCTTGAGAAACGAAACGGTTATTCGTTTGCGGCGTCTGTAGGATGGTAACCCTGGCGATACAGGCGTCGGAGTTCGTTGATCTCGATCGGATTGAGATGGATCGGTGTGGCCTGCGCGCAGCGTGCGAAGAGCAGTGTGCGGGCGCTGATTTCGACGGCCATGGCAGTATTGTATGCCGAACGTAAATCGTTCCCCACGGCGAGTGCGCCATGCTGACCCAGTAAAAGTGCCACATCATCGGCCATGACATCGAGCACTTGTTGAGTCAATGCCTGCGTTCCCGGGCGGGTGTACGGGGCAACCTTAACCGTCGCCCCGATGCACATCGCCGCCTCGCTGAGCACCATGGGAATGGGTTCTCCGGTGGCGGCGAACACCGTCGCATAGAGCGAGTGCGTGTGGACGACGGCGCCCACGTCTTTGCGTTTTCGATAGAAGATCGTGTGCATTGGGGTTTCGCTGGTCGGTTTCCATTTGCCCTCAACGAGATTTCCCTCCCGATCGATGACGACGATATCTTCGAAAGCCATTACGCGGTACTCGATGGCGCTTGGCGTGATGGCGATCATTCCCGAATCCGGATCGAGGGCACTGATGTTACCCGAAGCACCGTATAACAGCCCATCGGCGACCATCTGCTTTGCTTTGTCGAGTACATCGTTTCGTAATTCTGCCAGCATTATGATCCTATCCTCAATCGTCTTTTGAAATGGAAAAGACCGCCAGCGTATCGCCGGCGGTCATCAGTCGGGGCGGGCGGATTTGAACCGCCGACCCCCTGCACCCCATGCAGGTGCGCTACCCGGGCTGCGCTACGCCCCGATTTCAGGTCGATTATAGTCGATAGATGATACTCCTACAAGGATTCACGATCCACTCCTGGCGAATTTCGGCTTCGAAACCGGTCAGCGTGACTCCTCCTGTGAGAGGCTTCGATTGTAGCGCGTGCACAAACTGCGAGTCGAATCTATAATCAGGGTCTACGGAGGCAAGACATGCGAATTCACGACATTACCGTACCTATCGAGCCCGGGATGCCCACTTGGCCGGGTGATACCCCATTGGAACTCGAACGCATCGAATTTATCGCCAAAGGTGCGAACGCAAACGTGTCCCGAATTTCGAGCACCGTGCACCTGGGCACACACGTGGATGCACCGCTGCACTTCATCGACGGTGGAAGCGCTATAGAGGATTTACCTTTGCGCGTGCTCAACGGCCGGGCTTACGTGGTGAACTTGCCCAAAGCCAAGGTGATTGATGCCGAGACGCTTGAGAAGGCCAACATCCCCCCGAGGACCAAACGAGTGCTCTTCAAGACGCGTAATTCGAAATTTTGGGCCCAGGGCAAGCATGCCTTCCAGGAGGATTTTGTGGGCGTGGATGCCAGCGGCGCCGAATGGCTGGTGAAAAAGAACGTGCACCTGGTGGGCATCGACTATCTCTCCATCGCGCCCTTTAGAGCAAGTCGTCCGACGCATCGCATCCTGCTCGAAAATGATGTGGTCATCATCGAAGGTCTGGATTTGCGCGAGGTGAAGCAGGGTCGCTACACACTGCACTGCCTGCCGCTCAAACTGGTCGGCAGCGACGGCGCACCGGCGCGGGCGATATTGATTGGCGTGTAATGTGTTGGAGTAGCAGGTTTGGAGTTCGGGATGGATGCTTTGGGGATCGTTTATCTGGTTGTTGGCGTTTTACTGGCGATCGGATTTTCGTTGGCTGTGCGTTACTTCCTGCACGGACGCCGTCTCAAGCTGCATGAAAGTGGTACGCGATACGTGCTAAAACGGACCAATGACGAAGAGGGGGAGCTCGACCGAGACGCCTCCTTCAGCAGCGAACAGATCGAGGAGATGATCAAGGCGAAGATGGCAGAGCATGCGGATCTGCTCGAAACGCACTTCGATTTCCGTACTACGGCCGGAGGAATGCTGGAGATCGTCTTCGGCGAGCGTACGTATCAGGATGTGGATCAAATCCCGGATGAACGCGTGCGCCGGGCGATTGCCGAGGCGGTGGCGGAGTTCAATCAAGAGTGAGTCTATACTCCGTACCAACAGCTAAATATCAATCGGATCACCGACAGAACTTCTGTTGGTGATTTTTTCCTTCTACAAAGTAATCTTATTGATGGGATTTCATCTGCCGAGCAACGTCCGATCGGGGAGTGAGATCCGCATCATTTTTCAGAAGTTCAGCGATCCTGACTAGGCTCTCTCCCGTGATGGGGTGAGGAAACTCGGGATCCAATTCTGCCATGGGGACGATCAGGTAGGGACCTTCCAGCAAATCTGGATCGGGCAGCGTGAGTTCGGGGCTTTCGAGGATCTGCTCTCCCAATAAACACAAATCCAGGTCGATCTCTCGCGGGGCGTATTTGTCCTCGGATCGCACGCGGCCCATCTCGGCTTCGATCTCCCGCAATCGGGCGCGGATTTCCAGGGGCTCGAGATGTGTGGCGATCAGGACAGCGGCGTTGAGGAAGTCGGGCTGCGGTGCAGGACCGACGGCCGGATTCTGATACACCATCGAAACGGCGAGGATCTCGCCGATCACCTGTAAGTGATTCATGGCCAGGGGGAGATTCTGCTCGGGTTCGATGTTCGATCCCAGGGAGATGAACGCTTTCTCGGTCATGAACGATCCTGCATTGCCTCCTGGATGCGGGACAATCCTTCCCGCAGCCGCTCCCGCGGCAGACCGAAGTTAAGGCGGATGAAGCCGGGTCCACCGAAATCGACTCCGTCCCACATATACACGCCGGCTTGCAGGAAAAACTCACCTGGATTTTCGATCCCCGCGGCGCGGCAATCGATCCAGGCCAGGTAGGTGGCTTCGACGGGATACGTAGACAGCCCGGGTGTCTCATTGATGGTGTTGGTTACGAGATCCCGATTGCCGCGCAGATAATCGAGCAGGGCGCGATGCCACGCATTGCCATCCCGATACGCAGCCAGGCAGGCGGTGTATCCCAGGGCGTTGACGTGCGGCACGATGCCGGCGATGGCTTTCTTGAACTTCAAGCGCAGTTCGTCATCCGGGATGATGGCGAAGGCCACACCGATGCCCGCCAGGTTGAAGGTCTTGCTGGGCGACAGGAGGGTGATCGTTTTCGCGGCGACCTGCGGGCTCAACGTCGCCATGGGGACGTGTTCTTTGTCTGCGTACAATATCAGTTCGCAGTGAATCTCGTCGGCGCAAACGATCAGATCGTGACGCAGGCAGAGGTCGGCGAGCGTTTCCAATTCATCTCGGGAAAACACCCGGCCGACCGGATTGTGGGGGTTGCAGAGCAAAAACAGCTTCGTTTTCGATGTGATCGCCGCTTCGAGCGCCTCGAAGTCGAACGTCCAGCGATCCCCTTCCAGCTGCAGCGGCGCGGTGTTTAATTCGCGCTGCATGTTTTTCGGTGCGGTTAAAAAGGGTGGATAGACCGGCACGGCGCTGAGCACTTGGTCGCCCATTCCACAGGCGGCGCGGCAAACAGCGTTCAGGCCGGCCACCAGCCCGGGCAGCCAGACGATCCACTCCGCCTCGATCTCCCAGGCGTAATTCTTTTTCAGCCGTGATTGGATGGTTTCGGTGAGTTCGTCAGTGGGATAGCTGTAGCCGAAGACGCCGTGATCTATCCGTGCCTGCAGCGCAGCCAGAACCGCCGGTGGGGAAGCGAAATCCATATCCGCCACACCGAGCGGGATAACGTCCTCGACATCCGCTTTGTGCCACTTGGCGCTTCCCGTGCCGCGGCGGTCGATGATGCGGTCGAAGTCAAACCTCTCTGACATCGATGAACTCCCATCGTGTGAATGTAGATCGTTTGAGTGGCGCGGATGATCGCTGACCGGCTCTAGGATAAATCGCTCCGTTGCCGTTCGATTTCGACCCCGACGGAGCGGGCGAAACGGAGGGCACCCGGTTTTTCCAGGCGCACGCGGGCGCGTTCCACGCCGGGCGCTTCCAGGCAGATGCGGGCGATGTCGGCGGCCAATGCTTCCACCGTAAAGCGCTCGCTGGTTTCGACGTGCTGGATGATCTGCTTGGTTATCGTGCGATAGTTTACTGCGTCGGCGATATCGTCGCTTTCTCCCGCCGGGCGTAAATCGCCGAATAACGTAACGTTGATCAATATATCCTGGCGGTTCTCGCGCTCCCAATCGTTGATGCCGATAATGCCGCGCAGGAGTAGATCTTTGATCAGGATGCGGTCTTCTTCCATCAGATCCTCCGTTCGGTCCTGTGCATGCGATTCACCCTGATCGATATTGTACCCGCGATTGTCAGCTGCCAGATGTGGTAGTATTCAACGTAATCCACGTTGGGAGGTTGCCATGCACGATATCGAGGCTGCTGCAGAACTTTTGGGTGGAGTCGGAGTTGCCAAGCCGGAAATCGAAGAAGCGATTCGTGCGCTGCTCACCGCCTTCGGTGAGGATGCCTGCCGGGAGGGTCTGGAACGCACGCCGGAGCGTGTGGCGCGCATGTGGGACGAACTCCTGGCGGGGTATCGAGTCGATCCGTATGCCTTGATCAACGAGGCCGTTTTCGACGTCGAATACGACGAAATGGTGATCGTCAAGGACATCGAGTATTACTCCATGTGCGAACATCACCTGCTTCCGTTTCTCGGGCGGGCTCACGTGGCCTATCTTCCGACCGATAAAGTGATTGGATTGTCGAAGATACCGCGTGTGGTGGATTTGTTCGCCCGCCGGTTGCAGGTGCAGGAACGCATGACGCGCCAGATTGCCGATTTCCTCGAAGCTGCCATTCATCCCCAGGGAGTCGCCGTTGTCCTGGAGGGCTTGCATCTCTGCTCGAAAATCCGCGGGGTCAAGAAATCCAGCGCGCGCATGGTCACCAGTGCGATGACGGGCTCATTCAAGACCAACGAACTCACGCGCAACGAATTCTTGGAACATATCTCCCGGGATACGACTTCCGTTTCGGTGTAGCCATCGCGCGGAATTTATGTCTCCGGCAGGTCGAATTCAACCCCCTGGATGGGCAGCGTTGAGCCGCCGTCGATCAGGATGACCTCGCCGCAGATCATTTCCGCCTCTTTACTACACAGGAATGCAACCAAACCGGCGACATCTTCCGGTGTCACCAGACGACCGGCGGGTGTCATCTTGATGGCTTTGGGGATCACGGTGTGATCTTTCAAGACATCGAAATGCTGGAGTGCATCGGTTTCGACGATGCCGGGAGAAACCGCATTGACCACGATGCCCAGCGGGGCAAGCTCCACAGCTAAATAACGCGTCAGGGCTTCAAGGGCGGCCTTACTGGCACCGACAACGACGTACTCCGGCAGGACACGGAATGAACCGGGACTACTGACCGCAACGATCTGTCCGCCGCCCCGGGCTTCCATCAGGGGTGCGGCGCGCTGGGCGCTGAAAAGCAGCGCGCGAGCGTTGATGTTCATCGTCCAATCCCAGCCTTTGGGTTTCTGCTTGAGAACCGGACGGTTGTAACCGGATGCGGCGTTTGAGACCAGGATGTCCAATCCGCCGTATTCCTTTTCCACGGCGTCGAAAAGCTGATCGATTCCTTCGATTTCGCCGATGTTCGCTTTAACCACAACGGCTTTTCGGCCCAGGGAGCGGATCGCCTGGGCGGTTTCCTCGGCCGGATCTCGATTGCGGTAGAAATTCACCACGAGATCCGCACCTTCTTCGGCAAACCGCAGCGCGATCTCTCGACCGATCCCTCGCCCCGAACCCGTCACCAATGCAACCTTACCTTCGAAACGCATTCACTCCTCCTGGAAATCTGCCAACATTGTGCTGCTTACATGATACCATCGCTGGGGGAGGCGCAATTTCAACGAATCACAGCGGGCCAAATCTATAGGCAACCAGGTTGATTGTGGTAGCATGATGGCTGTGGAACTCCAGGAAATTCTCGACGAAATCGAAGAGGAAATGAATCTCGCCGAAGCGGCGCGCAGGCAGGGCAGGGAAGGCCGCGCGCGTGTATGTGCGCGACGAGCGGCGGGGAAAGCCATCGCCGTTTTTCACCAACGCAAGACAGGCATAGAACCCCAGGCGAATTACTACCGTTTGCTATGCTGGTTCCAGGAAGTCGATGATGTCCCCGATGCATTGAAGCAAGCAGCTGCCCGCTTGACCACGCGGGTAACGACGGATTATGCGCTGCCGCACTCCCAAGATCCGCTGCAGGATGCACGCACGCTCATCGAGGCATTGTTGTCGGAAGATAAGAGCCAGCTGTGAAATGAAGAAAAAACCAGGACCTCAACCGGAAAAACGCGATCTGCGCCGTTATGCCCGGGGGACACAGCTGCGCCTGATCATCGGTGGGCTGTTGATCTTGCTCGTCGTGGGGAACGGATTGATCCGTTGGATATACGGCGCAAGCGCGCTGTGGATGTCGCTGTTGTGTTCGTTTGCCGGTTTGGTGCCGATCGTCTTGATCGTCCTTTTATTATGGGTAATGGAAAGAATCGTCGAAAGGGACCGTCGTGACTGAAACCCAGCTGATCCAACCCGATAAACCCGGGTTGCTCTACCGCATTCGCCCCGGAATCGACGAGACCCAACCGCTGGTGATCATGCTGCATGGATGGACCGGAGATGAAAAGGGTATGTGGGTTTTCGATAGAGTCCTGCCCGAATCTTGGTGGATGGCAACGTTCCGCGGGCTTTATCCCTTGCCCGCCGGTGGTTTCAGCTGGACTGATGAGCACCCGCAGGATGGTCCAAAACTTTCCGATTTCGCCTCGAGTGTCAATGCCTTGATGCACACCATCGCGGATATCGAAGCGCGATTCAAACTGCAGCGGGATCGCTTCGTACTCATGGGCTTCAGCCAGGGAGCTGCCATGGCGTTTTCCGTTCCTTCCCTGACGGATTGGAAACCGGCGGCGATTGTATCGCTGGCCGGGTATATGCCCAGAGACGCGTCGTTTGACGGCAGCGGGCTTCCCATTTTCTGGGGACATGGTATCCAGGATGAAATCGTCTCGATCGAGATTGCTCGCCAAATCGTCGAACGGCTGCGTGGTGTTGGCGCGCAAGTGCAGTACTGCGAGGCGGATGTAGGACACAAAGCAGGTTTGGAATGTGCTCGCGGCTTGAAGCCATGGTTGAAGCAAACACTGGTGGTTCAATCATAGGAACTTTCGAGTGGTTTACATCTAAGCTGTGGAGGTTTTTTTTTGACGCTTTCTTAGGTTTTTGACCTTAAGAAATCATCTCTTCCCTTGGTTTAATGATAAGATCAAGGGGTTACACCACTGAATTTCCCTCTTCATACGCAGGGATAAAAAGCGAGAGTTGTCATGTCCAAAAACGATATAACCACGCAAACCATCAACACGATCCGCTTTCTTTCCGCAGACGGCGTACAGAAAGCCAATTCCGGGCATCCGGGATTACCCATGGGCGCCGCGGCGATGGCTTATGCGCTGTGGCAGCGGCATCTTCGCTTCAATCCTGAGGATCCCCATTGGGTAAATAGGGATCGTTTCGTACTCTCTGCCGGCCACGGCTCCATGCTGCTCTACACACTCTTGCATCTGTATGGCTACGATCTTTCACTGGACGAAATAAAAAATTTCCGACAATTTGAGAGTAAAACGCCAGGGCACCCGGAGTATGGAATCACGCCCGGCGTTGAAACGACCACAGGCCCGCTGGGACAGGGTTTTGCCAACGGTGTCGGCATGGCCATCGCCGCTGAGTATCAGGCTGCGAGATTCAACCGTAAAGGGTATCCGCTTTATGATCACCACATCTACGCCATCGTTTCAGATGGAGACTTAATGGAAGGTGTGACGGCGGAGGCGGCTTCTCTGGCGGGACACTTGCAGTTAGGACGACTCATCTATCTCTATGACGACAATGGAATCAGCATCGATGGGGGCACGGAATTGAGCTTCAGCGATGACACCGCGAAGCGTTTCGCCGCCTACGGATGGAACGTAATCAAGATCGAGGATGGCAACGACGTCGACGCCGTCGATAAGGCGATCTCGCAGGCCAAAGAAGACCCGCAACCGTCGTTGATCGTCTGCCCTACACATATCGGCTTCGGACTGCCAACCAAACAGGATACATCGGCTGCGCATGGGGCGCCTCCCGGCGAGGAGGAACTCGCGGGCGCAAAAAAGAAATTGGGTTGGCCGGAAGAACCAAGTTTCTTGATCCCCGAAGAGGTCATCGCACACTGCCGGGAAGCAAGCCAGCGCGGCGTAGCGGAATATGAATCCTGGAAGAAGGGATTTGCCAGCTATAAAAAAGAATATCCCGATCTGGCGGAATCACTCGAACGCAGCCTGGCGAATGATCTTCCGGATGGATTGGCCGAAAGCGTAACCGTATTTCCTGCCGACGACAAGGGCCTGGCCACACGTGCCAGCTCGGGGAAGGTGTTGAACGCATTGGCTTCTCTGGTTCCGGAAATGATCGGTGGGTCTGCGGACCTCACGGGATCGAACAAAACCAAGCTCGAGGGTGAGTCAGCTTTTTCCGCCAGCGATCGATCCGGCCGCTACCTCTACTTCGGCGTGCGTGAGCACGGCATGGGTTCGATCATGAACGGCATGGCAGTGTACGGCGGATTGATACCTTTCGGAGGCACTTTCCTCGTCTTCTCGGATTACATGCGCCCGACGATTCGTCTGGCAGCGATGATGGAAAAACGTGTGATCTACGTGTTCAGCCACGATTCGATCGGACTTGGCGAGGATGGTCCGACCCATCAACCGGTCGAACATCTCGCCGCGCTGCGCAGCATCCCCAACCTGGCCGTTATCCGACCGGGGGACGCCAACGAGGTCGCTGCGGCGTGGTTGGTGGCATTGGAGCGGGCGCACGGACCTACGGCGTTGATCCTCAGCCGCCAGGCTGTGCCGACGCTCGACCGTGATCGTTTTGCTTCTGCCCAGGGACTGCGCAAAGGCGCATACGTGCTCGCCGATCTGGGTGAGGGGGAGCCGCAGTTGATCCTGATGGCATCGGGATCGGAAGTTGACTTGATCCTGAATGCTGGAGAAAAGCTGGCTGCAGAAGGAATCCCGGTGCGGTTGGTTTCCTTCCCCTGCTGGCGATTATTCGCCGAACAAACGGAGGCCTATCGTTCCGAGGTGCTTCCTGAGAGTATACCCGCACGCGTTGCCGTTGAGGCCGGAATTGCCCAGGGTTGGGAACGCTGGATTGGTGCGAAGGGCCGTTTCGTTGGTATGGACGGTTTTGGCGCCTCTGCGCCGTATAAACAGCTCTACCAGCATTTCGGGATTACGGTTGAGTGCATCGTTGAAGAGGCCAAACAGGCGTTAGTATAGAATTCATAGGAGATTAAATAGGTAGCATGGAATCGATTCGTAAACTGCATGAACTCGGCCAATCCTTATGGCTGGATACCATACAACGCGACTTACTCGAATCGGGAGAACTTGCGCGATTGGTGGCAGAAGATCAAATCCGAGGTGTGACCACCAATCCCAGTATTTTCGCAGCAGCGATAGAAGGCAGTGATTTGTACACTGCAGATTTACGCCGCATGACCCAGGCGGGCTGGGACGAAGCGCGTATTTTCGATGCCTTGGCCATCGATGACGTACGCACAGCCGCCGGTGTTTTGCTGCCGTTATACGAACAAACCAATGGTGGCGATGGCTATGTGTCGATCGAAGTGAACCCGAAATTGGCCTATCAAACACAAGCCACGATCCAGGAAGCGTACCGTCTTTGGGAGGTCGTTAACCGTCCCAATGTGATGATCAAGATTCCGGCTACGGAAGCGGGAATACCGGCCATCCGGGAGAGTATCGCCGCAGGTATCAACGTCAATGTGACTTTGATCTTCTCGATCGAACGCTACATTGAGGTAATGGATGCTTACCTGGCTGGTATGGAAGCACGGCTTGACGCAGGCGATTCCTTGGACCACGTTGCCTCCGTGGCGTCGTTCTTCGTCTCCAGGATAGATAGCGCTGTAGATAAAATGTTGGAAGCCGTCGTTGCCCAGGGCGGCGATCATGCGGAACGCGCAGAAGCTTTATTGGGAAAGGCGGCCATCGCCAGTGCCAAACTGGCATATGCACAATTCGAGGCCACTTTTGGCGGACCACGGTTCGAACGCTTGAAAGCAAATGGTGCGCGATTGCAGCGGCCTCTTTGGGCTTCGACCAGCACGAAAAATCCCAATTATCCCGACTGCTATTACGTCGATAATTTGATCGGTCCCGACACGGTCAACACTGTACCGGCGAACACCCTGGATGCATTTCGCGACCATGGCCAGGCTTCCTTGACGTTAGAAGATGATATTGCCGCTTCCCGGGCGCAGTTTGAGGCTTTGGCCACGTTGGAGATTTCCATGGCCGAGGTGACAACGCAGCTGGAGCGTGAGGGCGTTGATAAATTCATTCAAGCTTACGAAGCGGTGTTGAAGACCATTCGCAATCGCGCCAAACCCATCCGGAAAGAGTTGGGTTCATTGACCGGCGATCTTCAAGCTGCGCTGGCGGAACTGGAACGCTCGACGGTGGCAACGCGACTGTGGGAGGGAGATACAACGCTCTGGACCAATCAGACGAGTGCTGCCAAGGAAGCCTCACAGCGACTGGGATGGCTGCGTTTGCCGCAGGAAATCCCAGACCAACGCAAGAAGCTGGAGGCTTTCGCTCAAGCGGTAAAGGATGATGGTTTCAAGGCAGCCGTGCTGGTGGGAATGGGCGGCTCGTCCCTGGCGGCGGACGTCATGCGGCGAGATTTCAACCCCCAAACGGGATTTGATTTTCACGTTCTCGATTCCACCGATCCGGCCAGCGTGCGCGCAGTGCAGCGAAAGGTAAAGATAGAGAAGACCCTGTTCATCGTCGCCAGTAAATCGGGCGGCACGATCGAACCGTTGACCTTGCTGGCCTATTTCTGGGACGAGGTAGCGAGGATCAGTGAATCCCCGGGAGATCATTTCGTGGCGGTTACGGACCCCGGAACGAGTCTCGAATCCCTGGCTCGCGAGAGAAATTTCCGAGACGTTTTCGCAGCACCGAGTGACGTTGGAGGTCGATTCTCTGCTTTGTCGATTTTCGGACTGCTGCCGGCATCACTCATCGGCGTGGATCTGGAAGCGCTCCATCGGGGTGCACTCGAGATGAGCGCGGCGTGCAAACCAGGCACTTCGCCGGTGCGCAATCCCGGTTTGTTCCTGGGAGCGGTCATGGGAGCGGCAGCACGCAGCGGGAGAGATAAACTCACGCTGATCGCCGATCCGGGTTGGGAAGCCTTCTGCGATTGGGTCGAGCAGCTGGTTGCCGAAAGCAGCGGCAAGAGTGGCACCGGTATATTGCCGGTCGTCGGCGAGCCTCCGGAATCGGCACGCTCCTATGCGGATGATCGCTTGCTTGTATATTTGCGTTCGGAAGGCAAGTACGATCGACGCTTGCGGGGTTGGGTGCGGGGTAAAATTCCCGTCGTTGTACTCGAGCTTGGAAATGATACTCGCAGTCTGGGCGGGGCTTTCTTCCAATGGGAGATAGCCACCGCAGTGGCCTGTCATTTGATCGGGGTGAACGCGTTCGACCAACCCGACGTGCAGCGCGCCAAGGATCGAACCGTGGAGCTGCTCAAGACCTATAAACGCAAGGGTTCACTGCCGCAACCGAAAATCCTCTGGAGCCGGGATGGGATTTCGCTCTGGGGTTCGGGGAACGATCCTTATGATGCCAATGCGGATTCGCTGGAGGCCCTGCTGCGCTCGATCTTCGTTGAACGCGAGGGCCTGTCCTATTTCGCATTCCTGCTTTATCTTCACCAGGACGGTGTCTCCATGAAACGACAGGAGAGAGTGCGCAGGGCAATCTTGAATCAACTCGGCATTGCATCGACCGTGGGTTTCGGGCCGCGGTATTTGCATTCCACGGGCCAATACCATAAAGGTGGTCCGGATACGGGATTCTTCCTGATGGTGACGGCTGAGCCGACCAAGGATGTCGAGGTCGACAGCGAGGCGAAAAGTTTCGCTGTGCTCGAACGTTCGCAGGCGATCGGCGATTTCCAGGCGCTGCTATCTCTCGATCGTCGTGCTTATGGTCTGCATCTGGATTCGCCGCGTCGCAGTAAAGATTTAATCAGCACCATACTGAAGATCGTAGAAGAGCTGGGTTCATAATCTCAAGGATTTCGATATAGTGCAGCAAGAGACATTTTTCGGCTCCGCCATTCTGGAAGCGTTAACCGACGGGGCCAACGCGGATATTACGGCGGGTCTCGAAAACTTACTGGCGCCCGATTTGCCTCTGCGGCGGGATGGGCTGGAAACGTTGATTGCCTTCGATGCCCATCGTCGCTCGCCGTTGGCCGCGGCCGTGATCGCCGGGCAAATCAAAGAGCCAGACATTGTCTTGCGCACAGCCATCATCGCCGCGCTGGCCGAAATTTTTTCCCCGCAGTTGGAATCTGAAAGACCCCCGAAAGAAGTGATCACCTGGACTCGTTCGGTGCTTGCTGCGATGCGCACGCGTGAGATCTATGCTTTGCTGCAAGTGATCACCCAGGATGCGGATCAACTGGAACCCGTCGCTTGGCTGCTGCAAGCCTGTTCTTTTTCGGGTGAGACGATGCTGGCGATAGTCAAAGACCGTCGCGCAGATATCAACATACGGGTCGCCGCGGTCCAAGCGATCGCAGCCATCGGATATCTCGATGCAATCGCAGTGCTTGAAAGACTTCACCAGCGCATCACCGGTCAGATCGCGGGACAGATTCCCATGGCCTTCGCGGAACGACTGGAAGCGGAAGGTGAACGTTTGATCCCTGCGCTGCAGGAAGCGCTGCGTTTTCTGGCGGAGGTGGAGGATTAAAGGCGGTTCGCCGCGCAGAAGACGACCGCTGCCGGATCGCATCCTGCACGGATTGACGGAGCCCATCTTCGACGTGCTGCCGGAAACCGTGCTGGCGAATCTCCATTCTCCGCAATCCGAAAACGCACTGGTCTGGAACCTGATCTACCCCCTCGCAGAGCCTACAATTTCATTCAAGCAGTTGATGCGGATCCGTCCGTTATGGGGTGTGGTTATGCAGCCCGATCTGGATGATGCGTTGCGTCCCTACTTCTGGGGTTTCGACGTGCAGGGCGAACGCTTGCCCGGACTGGATGATGTCTTGACAGTGGTTAATGGACAAGGCCCGCAGACGGAAGTCGATCTCTTCCTGGTGGGGAAGACGACGCTGATCGTCGTCGAGGCGAAGCATTTGAGTGCGCTGGGTCGCTGCTCGCGCTACAGTTCCGGGCGTTGTCCGGAGATCCATTTCGATACAAGCGGCCTCGAGGCAGAATGTCGCTATTGGTCATTGGCGGATGCGACCTTTTCCGTGGAACTTGATTTCGGTGAACGGCCGGAGCCCGAGGGGGATTCGCCGCCCTGCGATCGGCATTATCAATTGGCTCGTACGTTGCTGGTGGGACGGCGCTTGAGTCAGGTGTTGGGGAAAGAGCTTCATCTGTGGATGATGATTCCCCGGACGCATTGGCGCTCACTCGAAAGAACGTGGTTGGATTTCACCGAGCGCATCCGGGATGACGGACTCTGGCGCCGCATGCGCGTCCTGGCCTGGGAGGACGTGGACCGGCTGGGTGGTAAGTAGAAATGCTGGTTGTGGTAATTCTCAGTCCTCATTCTCAATCATCCTGAGCGGAACTGAGGCGTAGTGAGTGCTTCTATCTACCAATCATCCTGAGCGGAACGAACTGCGAGGCAGTGAGTGAAGTCGAAGGAGGGCAATTCAACGCAAGTTGGGGTAGATAAAGTGCCGTTTCCAATCTCGCTCCTTCGACTTATGACCTAGACTCGAAAGCGCAGCATCACAATGGTATGGTTAGAACAGTCAAATTCAACCTGCCACTGGAGGCTGCGCCAGGGAGAGGGCCATCCTTCGACTTGCTCCAAGAGAGCCAAGCGCAGACT
>DAOUDW010000014.1:0-19605 GCA_034430895.1 Anaerolineales bacterium
TGACGTGGGATGCTTCTTCTTTTGGCTACACTGATTCTGACTCGACGACTTATGAGTGGGTCGGGGATGACAATCGGCGGAATCGATTAACTGGTGTACGTATACAAATGAGAATCGTTCCTTATCGGGTGAATGAAGAGTATGGCAATGTGAAGGTCTCTTCTTTAAATTCGAACTTGTATGTAAAAGCAGATAACAGCAAGGAGGATACGACGTTTACAGATGAAGTGTGTAATCCTGGAATGGGGTGGTCCTTAAACAGCTTATTGATGATCCCTGAGCTATGGGGTGGTTGGGCAGGGAAATCAATTGACGGGAAATCTCAACCTATTATGGATGGTAGCGTTTGTGAGGATCTAAAGGATGATCTTATTGCTGATCCATTTACGAATGTGCCCGGGTATACAACAGATTTGGACAATGAGGTAATCAATCCTGACGCGATCGCTGGAAGATACCCGAGTTGGGAATTCAGCTCATTGGTAGGTCATCCAAGGATATTTGGTGCGATCAGCGAGAGTGCATCCATCAGTGGTGAGGGAATTGTGAACGGATCGCCTGCGTATCAGATCGAAGTTAAAACCTACGTCCGTGTAAAAACGCGTGTGATTTGGGAGAACCATGAAGTATACGAAAGAGTCATGGAGGGAAAAATCTGCGATTGGGATTATCTCTATTCAGGCTACGATACAATTGATTTAAATCAATGGCCAGATCCAATTTATTGTCGTAAGGTCTATGGCTGGGAATGGGTTACACAGTGTAAAGGCGAAGATTGTTATTCCAACTATTCACTCGGTGATCCTGAAGAATGGTGGCAAGAATATCAGATTCAAGATGGGGGCTTATTATTTTTTTCAGGCAACACAGTGTATTTTCCAGATGGTTACGGCTACAGGTACAATGATGCAATTGAAATGGTTGTCGTCCAGGCACAACCATTGCTGATAATGCCATAATCCAGTTTGGATAACGTATTTTGTGATTTTTAGTGTATTGCCTGGATTCAACTACCAAGTGCAACAACGGATGAATGATTGAAGAATACTTGTTTCGGCGACTTGAAGTCAAGGCATTTTCTTGGTCGATTGTTGAGTCTCTTCATTACAAACTCGATATCCTCGTCCGTGATCTTGGCAAAATTGAGCTTCTTCGGGAAATCCTGGCGAACGAGACCGTTCATGTTTTCGTTCGTGGCTCTCTCCCAGGATGAATAGGGATGTGCAAAATAGACATCTGTACGAAGTTCTCGAGCAATCCGTTCGTGATCGGCGAATTCTCTTCCGTTATCCGAGGTGATCGTGTGGACGCGCACCGGCAATGACTTCAGAAGTTCGATCACAGTATCTCCCACGGCTTGGGCGGTCTTACGCTCAAACTTTTTCAGGAGGGCATAGCGGGATTTCCGCTCGGTCAGGGAGACAATGTCATGTCGATGACCCTTGCCGATGATCGTATCCACTTCCCAATCACCCAGGTGCTGGCGGGTATCCACGACAGCAGGCCGCAGGTCGATACTTAACCTGTTTTTGAGTTTCACTCGCCTGTCGTAGCTTCCGTAGCGCTTCCTACGCCTCTTCTGGCAGCGCAGATGACGATGGAGATCTCCTCCAGCGCGTTTATCTGCGAGAACGTATTGGTAGATCCATTCGTAACTGATTTGAAGACCGCAGTTTTCGTTGAGTCAGCCCGACACCTGCTCCGGGCTCCACTCCTTGCGGATCATGGATTCGATCAAAACCCAAGTTTCTTCACGAACTCGATACTTCGCTTTCTGGCGTCTGTTCAAAGCAAACTGATGGGCTTGTTTGGGTCAATATCCCTTCAGTCCGCGATTCCGTCGGAGTTCTCTGCTAATCGTGGACTTGTGAACATTGATCAAAATCGCAATTTCGGTTTGGTTGTTTTCCGCTTTCAGAAGCGCATAAATCTGGTACCTTTGCTTTTGGGTAAGCTGCGCGTAGGTTCTCATCAGTGCTCCTTTGACTTTGGTCGGTCTAAGAAGCATTGATACTACCGCAGCATACCTCTTAGTCAAACCTTCAAAGTTGCACTTCGGAGTTGAATCTAGCTTGTTTTTAGTAGATGGCAATAGATGATTTTGCCTCTTCCATTATTCGTTCAAGGGTAGTTCAAAAGCGGGACCGCCGCTCTCACTATGGCTTATGTTTATTAATATGAGTTTGTCTCGTTTAATTCCATAAGAGACTGTGAAAACTAAACTGATATTTGATTTTACTCTTCTCAATTGTGTGATGTGCGTACTACCTATTGATATATTTGGGCCGCTGTCTGAAAAAACAACTCTTTGACCATACCCACCCTCGGAAACCAGAACGCCGCCATCAAGTTCTTGGAATAGCCCTTTCCCTCCACTGTATCCTTCAACTTCGAGGTCAACGAACAAGAATTGGACATTTTCAAATGAATCATCTGGATTCTCAAACACGTAGTCAAGTGTGTTTATAAGGTGAGGACTAAGTAATATACCGTCTAAGAAACGCACCTCAAGGATCCGAATACCAAATGCTGATTGACCAAAGGGGACAATAGGAATTGGTCCATCGAAAGATGGGGGATCGGTAAGCAATTTGGGACCAGTGATCTCTTCACCGGTTTCAGGATCATGGCAGTGGAATCTCGGGAGTTCACAAGGAGAATGTCTCATAAAAATAGTATTCTCAGCGACACAATCTACTTGTTCATTCATACATATTGTATGTGTAGTAAGCACAGGGATACTGATTAATTGCGGTTCCAGGCACCAGGCAAGTGTACGGCCGGGGACTTCTCGATTGGTTTGGAGAACGCCGCTCCGACTCTCCAATCCGACAAGCAGTATATCAATACCAGCCTTCGAATGATCTTCAAGAAGGATGGGTGCTTCAATCCAGGTGCCGGGAGAATATAAGAGGACCGAGTTGAAGAAACCCGTCGTTTCGATCTGATGAGTATCCGGACAGTCGGCAGATTCATCCGGGCATGCATTTGAGACTTCAATCATTGTGCCATCAGGCTCGAAATGTTGATCGGCTTTTACGCAATCCGATAATTTCCGATCAAAGCAGAATTCCAGGGATAACCATTCCTTAAGGGCTACATACTCCCAGGTTTGGAGAAGATCGTCTATTCCCTCGAACTGGAGTTGGATGGAAACGCCAGCAAATGCGGCGTCTTCCAACCCTAGCGGAGCGTCATTCGTGAACGCAGAGGCCATCGAAATCCAGACATCGCCGCGATACACGTCATGAAGGTCGAGCGCGTTGAAATCAGCGAGTCTGTCGGCGACAGGACCGTTCCAGGCGACCACTTCCATATCTGGAAGCAGATGCCATTCCCCCATTGGCTTTATGTTTAGGGTTGTCCAGACGAGGCTTTCAACATCTGTGGAAAATTGTGTTTCACCTCGATATCCTTGTCCTCTTTGTTGTACCAATTCGATTTCCTCAATGGGGACATCTGGGGCAAGACAGAGGAGCCAGCCCTCCCTGATTTCTCCTTCTTGTATCTGATTGTCCGTATAGGCATACCAGGGTTTCGGTGGTAGATAGGTGGCCGGGTCAATCATTTCCCCTGTTTCCGGATTCGCGCATGGATCTCCGATGTCAAGAACCCGTTGGGGCATACAGGGGAATGCCAGGTCACTTTCGGTATCGGATACGGCAAGATAACTCCAGGGAGACCAATCAAAGTAGTAATGAGTACTCTCATTGGTTGATAAACTGTAGTGGTATTGCATTTCGTAGTCTAAGATTGGATCACGGATATAGAACGGATCCAGTTGGTTAATAATTTCGATTACCGGATTATCAGGATCATCATCAAAGGTATACTCTCGTTCCATATAAGCGCCGGTTGTACGGACATAAACGGCAACTGCGCTATGGGGCTCATCCTTAAAGCGGTCAAGGATAAGGTCGGCCTCTGGATGAGAGACAACTTGCTCGAGTAGCTGGTTTCTCTCCTCATAGACAGATCGAACTTGCGGATCGCGATAGTAGATATATTGCGTTTGTTCTCTCGAATCTCTGTAATACAAGAAGCGATCGAGGGGAATCGTTCGAGGATCTTTAAGAACTCGAAGCACTTCAGCTTGCGCATATAAGTAATCCGCGGAAGGCGGAAAAATATTGCGATACACCTCAGGGCCTGGATCAGGAACATCCTCAAGCGGAAGCACGGCAATGTCATAAGGACCCATGGACGGCGCATCGGTTTGGGTTATCGATGGGTCGTGGCTTTCGACTGTGGAGATCGAAAGGAGTGTGAGGATCGATACGAGCGCAATGAGTACGGCGAGTTTCTTTTTAATAAACATCTTCTTGCCCCTCTCAATTCATATATTGTACAGGAAAGGGGGGTGTAATCGAAGTGGAAGGATCATCGCGGTCGTTGGCCAATAGAAGACGAACAAAACACAAGCGCAGGGTCGCCCGGTCGATTGTGTCCAACGGGACGCTGATGTCCCGTTTGGGTGACGCCAGCGTCACGTACAGATTCCCTGCAGGGGTGCTACAGTGGGAGCAGACACGAGCAAGAGGGTTCCGGAGGGGAGAAAGATGCGTATCGCAGGAACAACACTGCCGGATGGTGAACAACATTCTCAATCCATCAATGATGAAATCGAAAAACGCCTCCACAATCTGGATCGAGGCGCCGTCGTGGATCCTAGAATGGATTGCCGCAGTCGGTTCTCCCATAATGGGACTGGGCAGGTGCAAATTCGGATGAGATTGAAACAGGTAACCGGGATGGTGTCTAGGTAGGTACTCGGGGGGACTTGAGTCGGCGGTAGGTGAGAGGCCAGCAATGGTAAAGGGGGAGATCTACCTGAAATTGTGCGGAACGCTAGCTCAAGCTCCTATTCGAGGCAACTCTTGAGATCGCGTGCCATTTGCTGGCCTCTTCCATTACTCACTATAAGAAACCCCGCCCACCCAGCAGGAATGGGCGGGATTGCTTTTATTGCATTCTCGTGGGTAACGTGTGGCCATTAAGAGCGGTAATGCTATGCATCGAAGGGGGCAAGTAGACGTGAAGCGTATGGATGATTTTATACTGGTATCTCACGAACAATTGGAGCATGATCCGGATAATCCAAGAGGGTTTTACCCCAAGAGGGAGCTGGGAAAGTTGGCGGAATCGATATTAGCTGGCGATGGGGTAGATCAGGCTTTACTCGTCACACCGGATGGAGATTTGCCGGACGGCCGGTTGAAATATCTGGTCGTCGACGGCAATTTCCGTCTCGCGGCAGTTCGGCTGCTGGGGAAGAAGGCACCACTGCTGAAATGTGAGGTGATGCGCGATCTCGGCAGGAAGGACAAATTGCTAATCATGGGAAGGACTACCGAACATTACTATCCCAAGAATCCCATCGATCGGGCAAAGTTGTTTTTTCAACTATATGCGGTCGAGGGGATGACCCAGCTGACGATCGCGAAGGAGCTGGGCATTTCCAACGTCACCATCAGCAACGCGCTGCGGCTGCTGGATTTGGATGAATCCATCCAGGAGCACATTGCCCGCAGGCGGTTGCCCTCCGATCGCCGCGTCGTCGATGCCTTTTTGAGTGTCCAGAATCACGGCGAAAGGATTGCGCTCGCGGATCAATTGGCGAAGCGCAAGGCTTCGATCAAGACCATAATGAAGACCTGCAAACGCTGGAATGAGGAAATAATCGATTCGAATCACAATGGCCGCGCAGGCCAATTGCTGCAGAAAGGGCATCCCCCATGTGTGGCGCATGCCTCCGCTGCGCTGGATCAGGATTCTCTCGGGGTAGAGGAGATCGACAATTGGGGTCAAGTGCGGGAAGGCGTCAAACAGGCATGTGCGGCATGCGATCTCAAGCAAGACGGTCTGGCGGGCATTGCCGAACCGGCGTGGGAATTCATCAGTCACGGCGTAGAGGAAACCTGTGAACTCTGTCCGATACACGATGTAAAAGCGATTTGTCGCGGCTGCCCCCTGACGGAGTTTCTGGTACGACTCGAGCAGAATATCCGCATAACAATGGATGAGCGTAATAATGGAATCGGGAGGTAGCTTCAATATTTGTTGGTTAACCCCCTCACCCCAACCCTCTCCCTGCCGGGGAGAGGATGTTGTTTATAACCGTCCCGAGAGTGCCAAGCCGGAGGGCGGGGAGGGCAATCGAAGGGTCCTTCCCCTTACCGTCCTTCGACTGCGTTCGCTTCTTCGAAGCTCACTCCGCTCAGGATGATGTATGGAAGTGCGCTGGTGCCGGATATGTATCCGGTCAGCGGATATTCATCCGTTGATCTTCGTAGTAGAAATCCATTGCGTGGTCGTGTAACGGTCTCGATTTCAACTTGTGCAAAGACTTCGATGCAGCGACTGGCAGATTCAAATCTGCCCAATACCGATTGCGGATACACATCCGCAACCAACAACTTGCCTTCATCCTGAATGAAGTCTAGGGAGGGCATTGCCACATCAACCAAAGAAGTTGGAAAAGGATCCTTCGACAAGCTCAGTTTGGGATCAAGCTTGCACCCAAAATACCCAGAGCCTCTCCGGTTCCCCCCAATGGATCCCCATTTTCTCTCCCGCGTTGCCGGCCCAGATATCGAAATACTCGTCATCGCGCAGGGAGATGGTCCCCTCTTGGATTCCTCTCGTGTTCCGGCCGAGCAAGGGAGTCTCGCCCTGCATGCTCGCCAACCTCGAAGCGGCGTCCTTCGCTTTGGGCTTTCTTCCATCGAAGGCTTTTTTCATGGTTCGAAGATCGAGCGGTGAAAATAGAACCCGCTGGCCTCTGCTGGCCAGAAATTCCAATACGGGCGGGATTGCATTCCGCCGCCCGGGTTCCAGCAGTTGTACGTCGCTTCCTAGAGCGATCGCCGCCTGTTCCTGAAACCATGACAGGGGCTCGCCAACGTTGATTTGAGAAGCGGCCTGCTTGCGCCAGAGTTTTGTCTGACGCATGTAGCGCTCCTCTTCGATTTCGGCCACCTGTTCGAGCGCGATGGCTTGCCGGCGAAAATAATAAATCGCAATGACGATGAAGGTTGCCATTAACAACACGAGTGCGATACCTATCGAAAGATCCATGATTAGATGACCTCCCTTTCATTTCTGGCTTCTTCGGCCAGGAAAGCTTGATTTCGAATTTCGGCCAGTCTTCGCCAGACCGGCGGACGGGGATCGAAGAATCCCACAACGCCGAAAATTCCGGCCAGGCCAACAATCACGAGCATTGGCCACCAGATGGCAGGTGATGGTTGTGCGGGAGTCTCTGTTGCTTGTGGTGCGACATTTTTCGTGTCCGGCGCAGCGGGTGCAATGGCCACCTGAATCGGTGTGGACTTCAGCGCTCTTTTCGAAGGACGGGTGGTCGCTGTGGGTGTTGCCGTAGGCGCGAGGGTTGGCGTAGCTGTCGGGGGTTCTGGAATGATGACCACTCCCATGTCCGATCCGCTGTTTCCCAATCCGTCCCATGCCGTGAGAACAACCTGATACTCCCCGGGCGGGGCGATGACGTCTCCAAAATGACGGTCCCAGCTGAAAAGGCTGGGGATGCTCCCCGTAGTCCAGAGATAACGTCGCTCGCCATACCTTCCGCCATCAATGACCAGCGTTGCGTTGCGGATGCCGATGCCGGAATCCTGTACGTGCATGGATGCCGTTTCCCAGATCATCCATTGTTCTGTTAAATCTACGCGCGGCCCCTCGTTGTCGACGATGACCGTAATTTGCGCTGTCGTCTCGAGGTTGCCTGCGTTATCCGCTGCGCGTACGAGCACGGTATACGATCCGTTCGGGACGGTGCGGGTGTCCCACGAATAATGCCAGGATCCTCCGCTCAGTGCCAAATTACTCCACGTAGTTCCACCATTCAAAGAGATTTCCGCGCCGCGAAGCCCGGAAGTCGCGTCCACACTGCTGCCGTGCATGTTGAGGGCACCGTTCGTGGTGACGGTACTCCCATCCGGCGGAGTGGTAAAAAAGGATTCTGGCCCGACCGAATCGATGCTGATTGTCTGGGATAGCGTTGCGCTGTTTCCTGCCAGATCTGTAATTTGCCAATTCACGTTGTGTGTGCCTTCGCCGGTCACGTTCGCGCTGGCGCCGGATTGCCACGCACCGCCATCCACCTGGTGCTGGCGCGAGCCAATCCCGGAAAGCGTATCTGTGCCGGACTCCGTCGATGTTACGGTTGAGGATACATACCAGCCACCCAATCCTACAGTACCGCTTGTATCCACATGGAGAACCGGCGCGGTGTTATCCAACCCCACACCTGTGGAGCCGCTTGCCGTATGCCCGGCCTGATCCGTTGTGAGAATGTCGACGCCGTACCATCCCTCGGATGCGATGGTTACAGATGACTCGTAGGGGGCGCCGCCGACAGATACTTCGGAAGAAGCCACACCGGATCCCGGCGAAACATCGGATCCACCCCCAGTGACCACGAGTGGGCCTCCCCGGTACCATCCTCCACTCCCAGATGTTCCTCCGGTAACATTTACTCCCGGCGTTGGAGGTATCGTGTCCAGGCGCCAGGTCACAGATCCCTGATTACTTGTGTCGCCATACGTGCTGTGCGCCCAGAAAGTGTAGGACTGTTGTCCTTCACCTCCGCCAGACCAGGTGCATGAAACGCTCGGGCTATTCGGCGGGTCGCAGAATACACCCGAGAAGCCTTCGATGTTCTCGATTTCATAGGGCGAGATAGGTTCTTCGGCGTTAAAGGAGAGCGTCGCGCCGGCGACACACCAGTTGTTATCACCATCGATTGCGCACGTAAAATCCCCGCTCACTGTGGCCGCAGCGAGGGTGTCTGTGGTCGTCACTTGTGTGCATCCGCTTTGGCCTGCGGAGCAGTCTACGCCCTGGCCTTGAACCGAATATGAGCATGACACGCTTGTGCAGTACCAGAGCCAACCGCTACCACAGTAGGCAGGATTGAATATATCATCATAATCACTTGCAGGCGGGCAACTTGTTCCTGGCGTGAAATAAATCCATGCGTTGCATTGTTCGCCACTGTAAGAAGCGATGTAGTGGCACTCACGTCGGCGCCACTCTGTTGTTTCGATCGTTCGATTGGGCCCAATGTAATCTGCCCAGGCAACTGCCGTATAAATCGTAACCAAGAAAAAGGTAATGATGGATAAAGGAAGAGAAAGGCGTTTCATCTTCATAGCGGTTGCTTCTACCCCCTAGAGTAAGAAGTCACTCGAACGGTTTAAGAATCGAAATCAGATGGTCCCGAACGAGAGTAGAGATGCTCGGAATTCAATAGTGTTTGTATACAAGTTACTGTTACTCTCTGAGAGGTCGTGGCTTTCGATCTACCACAAACCAGCGTGGTCGCAACAGCCAACATATCCCCCGATTTTTGATTGTAAAAACATAAACGCCACGAAAATGTAGATGAGTACTGGGGATGCAGGTCAATATCAGAAAAGCGATTAACTGACGGGACCCTGTTTATCCCCCCTTGATTGAACATACTACGCCCTATACTAAAGGTTTAACAGGTCGGCCGTCAAGTACTTACGATAAGACGAACGCCCTGCTCGAACCTTGTCGAAAAGCCGCATCGCGGTTAAAAAATGTCAATCCGCCCGGGCGATGCAGTCAAATCGACCGGCCATCGCAAGGGAGCATCTCAATGACGATCAAGACGCGGATCGAGTCTCTTCTTTCCCGCTCCCGTTTAATCATTAATTCCATATTACTGGTCGTCTTTTCTGCCAATCTGCTCCGCGAGGTCCTTTATTGGCTGCCGAAAGACATTTCCGAGACCAGCCTGAATTATTGGGCCTTCACGGATTGGCTCATCGATTATTCCCAGGGCTTCGTCCGGCGCGGGCTGTCGGGGGAAATCTGGCGACTGATTCCCGACGCGATCCAGCCGTTGGGTTTCGTGGCGGTCTTTTCCTGGATTCTGATCCTGGTCGTCGCCATCGGATACGTCCGCTTGCTGGCGCGAGCCCGGAAATCGATTCATCCGCTGACGCTCTTCGGGCTGCTCTTCCTGCCTTCGCTGATCTTCTTTTACATCCACGACCACAACGCCATCGCCCGCAAGGAAATCCTGGGATACGTCACACTGCTCCTGCATTTGCTCGTCGTCGAGAAATCATTCCCGCTCGGGGACGGTTCATCGCTTCCGGAGGGGAACCCCCGGCGCTACGTGCGGGGATTGCTGCCCGTGGCGGCGATCCTCCTGCCGGCGATCGTCCTCATCCACGAGGGGAATTTCCTCATCTTCGTCCCGTTGCATGGGCTGATCACGCTCTCGATCCTGCGCATGGATGCCACGCGCAGTTTCAAACGGGCCGCCCTGTGGACCGGGCTGCTCTACCTGCCGGCGGTGCTGGTCTTCGGCGCCGTATACCTTTCCGGCACGCCGAGTCACGAGACGCTGCTTGGCATCTGCGAAAAATGGAACGCCGACGGTGCGATTCGGGAAGGCACCTGCACGCTGCCGCCCGAACGGCTGAGCCGATCGACCCTTCCCGGATCGTTCATTCCCATGTCCTGGTCGTTGGGGCAGGCCTTCGACATCACGCAGACGATCGTTTCCATGCACTGGAAGGAGTGGGTGCTGCTTCTCCCGGCGTTGGGCATTTCGCTCTGGTATCTCATCCGGCAGGCGTTGTATGCCATGCTGCGATCTCGAAGTACGCAATCCTTTTACCCGCGAGCGGCGCGTCGCTATTCGGGCGTTTTCTTTTTGAAGTATTTCTTTGTTCCCCTCCTGCTTTCGCTGCCGGTCTACTTCACGGCCTATGATTACGGCCGCTGGTTCACGGTTACCTGCCTCAATTTCGCCCTGGTCGTGGTCTCGGTCAATCTGCCCGTCCGGGAGTTCGCCCTGCGCAAGAAGAAGGCGGATGAAAGTTCCGCTGCTGCCGAAGTACGGGCGCATGCGGATCATCCCCTGGTTTTTTATGGCCTCTCGATTGGCATTTGTGTTCTGGCGCTGGTTCTCTGGCTGCCCCACTATTGTTTGTTCGAATGCGAGATCGTCAGGAGTCCGCTCCATTTTTTTGACCACAATTTTTTTGCGCGCTGAGGCAGGATAATAACTCACCGCAGAGAGTGGGGTGAGTCTCGTGGTTAAATAAAAAAACCGCCGGCTGTATCGAAAGCCGGTGGTTATCTTATTTCTACTTCGCGGGCAGCAGGATCGTCCCATTGGCCGGCATCTGGTTGGCAAGTTGATTAAAACGAGCGCCCCGGCCAGGCAGCGATGAAGGGCGGGAGGGATGGAACTGGGATGTGGGATGATGCCGGGGCGCATATAGTATACACCACATTGTGAAATATGACACAAAAAAGCCCGGGTTAATTTTCGATCGCAAAGTCGGGATGGACGATCGTTCAACGGCCTTCGGACAGGGATCCACAAGGATTTACCAGCGCACTATTATGTCGCTGGTTAAAAATTACTATAAAGTATGGAATGATCATTACATTGCGAATGCGCTTTCGATTTTTCAACAACCCGGGAATGTCTGTGTATTCGGTGTGTTGCTTTTGATTCTGAGTCGTTTATCACTTCTTTGGAGACCTATCCCCTAAAAAAGGAACAGTCATGGCAGATACATTTATCTCCTACTCGCGCAAGGACATCGCCTTTGCCAAGATCATCCACGAGTCGCTGCAGAGCAGCCAGCTGGATACCTGGATCGATTGGCAGGACATCCCGCCCAACGCAGACTGGTTTGCGGAGATCGAGGAAGCCATCGAACAGGCGGATACGTTTATCTTCATCATCAGCCCGCATTCTGTGGATTCGGAGATCTGCAGCAGGGAGATCGCCCACGCCGAAGAGAACAACAAGCGTTTGATCCCCATCGTAATCAGCGACATCGATCCGCAGGCCGTCCCCGCCAACTTACAGCCCCTGAACTGGATATTCTTTAAAGAAGAAGACCGGAAATACGCCAAAGCGCTAAAAGACCTTTTAGACGCCATACAACTAGATCAACCCTGGCTCAAGGCGCACACCCGCATCCAGAACCGGGCGCTGGAATGGGAGCGCGGCGAGCAGGAAAGCGGGTATTTGCTCCACGGGGCAGATTTGCAGGATGCCGAGAACTGGCTGGCGCAGGCCTCCGGGAAAAATCCGCCGCCCACCGCCCTGCAAACACAGTACATCCTCGTCAGCCGGGCTCAGGCCACCCGGCGGCAGCGGCGCACCCTGGTGGGTGTGGCCATGGGTCTCGTGGTTGCGTTGGCCCTGGGCGTGCTGGCCTGGACGCAGCGGAACGTGGCCGTTTCGGAGAGCCACATGCGCGCCACGGCGCAGCAGGAAGCAATAGCGCCAACATTCGCGCCACGGCCGAGTCGGAGGCAGTGATCGCCAAAGACGATGCGGAACGGCAGCGGGATATTGCCCTGTCCCGTTTTTACGCCGGCCGGGCAATTGACCAATTGGGTGAATATAACTGGGAACTGGCGCTGCTGTTGGCCGTGGAGGCCGGAAAACTGGTGGACACTTTTGAGGCCAGGGATGCCCTGCGGCAGGTGTTTGCCTTTCCCGGCCGAACGCTGTTCATCATGGAAGGCCATGAAGAAGGCATACGTTCAGCCGCATGGAGCCCGGATCGCAGCATGATTGCGACGGCAGGTGATGAGGATTTCACCTTTCGTGTCTGGGACGGGACGTCAGGGGAATTAATCCGCGCTTTTGATACGGACGGGCATGAGGTGGTAAATGTGAGTTGGAGTCCGGACGGCCGCCATCTTCTCGCGAGTGGGTACGATTATGGTTTTGCCGTGGTTGACTCACAGACCTGGGATTTTCTTTACCACAATGAAGATGAGGGTTCTAATGTCATCTGGCACTCCGACGGTACGATGTTGGTCGGGTTTGATCGTATTGGACCAGTAGCCGGAAGTCGTTTTCTGACATTCAATGCCGGGACCGGCGAATTGATCAACACTTTCGCCACGCTGGCGTACCCCATTAATAGTAATGATCTCAGTCACAACGAATCCAAATTGATCACATGGGAGTCCGATCTGAAGGATGGATACCAGGGAAAGATTGTGGACATTCGCACGGGAGAGGTTTTAGCCAGCATACCTTCCGTGCCGATTCTCGGAGAAGCGTATTGGTCATTTGATGATAGTAAAGTTGCCACGGTTGACAAGGGAGGCGAGGGGTATATCTATGATGCCGTCAGTGGGGAGTTGATCCTGGCCTTTCCCAAAGGCGGCGCTGAAGACTACGATTCAACTGGTGCATGGCATCCCGCGAGTGAGTTGTTCATGATCAGTCAGTGTGGTCTCTATAAAACCTGGTGCTACGATTCGAATGTTCACATCTGGAATATCACCACCGGGGAAGAAATCAGTAAGTACGCTGGCATTTTGGGACATTGGAACCCGGACGGTAGCCTAATATTCACTTTTCGAGAAGACCGTTCGCTGAATAAAAACTTCGTCAAAATCCTTAATACAGAGACCGGAGGGGGTGTCGAAAGTTTTTATTCGTACTTTCCCAAAAATGCTTCTGGCGTCGGCAATCCCATTGTTCAGTGGGACGCAAACAGCAATCTCGTTCTCACTTGCGGTCAGGGGGGGGCGCAAATCTGGAGCGCGACGTCAAAGACCGTCCTTGCGCAGGTTCCGTATCGCGCGACAACAACGAATTTTGAAGCAGAATGGGATCAGGAGCGTAACTATATTCTCGTTCGGGATGTTAAGACGCTGATCCGAGACCCAAACCCGAACGCGCGGGTCATCACCATGAATCCGGGCGTAGAAATACCTGCACCTATCTCCTATCTCGCAGGAAACGCCGCTGTCGCCTGGGCTCCGGGTGGCGATCGCTATCTCACATCCGGATGTGTGATTCAGGATAACAGGGGCCTATGTACGGAAAGCCAGATCCATCTCTGGGACCGGGAGAGTGGGGAACTGCTGAGAACTTTTACCGGCCACACAAATGTCACAAACTTTTTAAACTGGAACGCAGCGGGAGATAAATTTCTCAGTACCAGCTGGGACAAGACCGTGCGGCTGTGGGATGCCGAGAGTGGAAAGGAGCTGCTCGTATTGGAGCTTCCGGGGAAATTCATCGAGGGCGCATTCTGGAACCCGGATGAAACCCGGATCCTGACGTATATCTCCTCAACTTTCGATCGGTACAATTTTGCCAGTATCTGGGATGCGGAAACCGGAGAACGCATCCTGCAAATTGCACCACAGGATACCTTGTTCGATGTACTGCATACGGTCAGCTGGAACAAGGACGGCAGTCAGGTCCTGACGTATTACTGTCGCGAGGAATTCAAGAAACATTACTGTTATGCGCAGATCTGGGACGTCGAAACCGGCGATGCTGTGTGGAGAGTCGATCATGTGGAGGGGCAATACGGTGGGATCGCTTCCTGGAATCTGGATGAGACGTTGATCCTGACGGGCAGTTCCAATGGCGTCTTGCGGGTGTGGGATGTCGCTTCAGAGGAAGATATGTGGTCCGTGCAGGCACACGAAGCCAACCTGTTATCCGCGGCCTGGAGCCCGGACGGTCAATGGATTGCAACGGGCGGGGCGGACAATGTATTGAACGTTTACGATGGCCAGAGCGGCGAGCAAGTCCGATCCATTCCCGGGTTTAAAGACAGCATTCGGGAAGTTGTTTACACTCGCGACGGATGCGCGATCGTAACCCGCAGCGATGATGGTGTGGTGCAGTTTTGGGACAGCCAAACCGGCGATGAGATTACCCGCATGGATCACGGCTCATACCTGACCAATATAGATATTTCAGATGATGGGCGCTTTTTACTCACCGCCAGCGAGGACGGAATGGTCCGAGTCTGGTACACACAATTGGACGATTTGTCGGCCGCCGCATGCAGGATTGCGCCCCGGAACATGACGGAAGATGAATGGCAGTTGTTTTTCCCTGATTCACCCTATCGGGCAACCTGCCCGTAGATATCTTCGCTTACAGCATCATTCGTTCCGCGTCTTGATCGGAATCCGATCCTACCAGGGTATGCCGTAGCGCGCGATGCCCTGGAAATCCGAGCCAAACCAGACGGCGCCATCCGGCGCAACCGCCATGCAGTTGACGTCGATGAAGCCGCCTTCCCCTTGTGGAAAATAGGTCCACGTTCCATCCCGAAGCAGGCTGATACTTTCCTGCGTGGCGATCCACAGGTCGTTTTCCGCGCCCGGTGCGATCAGCGTCACGTGAATACCGCCCTCCCAGGCTGAATCGTTAAGCTGCTTCCATTCCCCGGAACCGCTGTCGTCGCGGTAGTAGACGCCGGCTCTCTCCATACCGACCCAGAGCGTATCCTGGTGGTAGCGAATCGTGTTTATCACCGCGCCATCAAACTCAATGGGATTCCATACGCCGTCACGATATTCGTACACGGTGGTCACGTCCTCATCATAATCGTCATCCACAAGCAGGACTACGGGCATATCCTCCGCATTGAATTGAACCTCATCGAAGAGGTAATCGTTGTACCCAAACAGGTCCTCCCACTGCGGATCGGGCGGATAATTAGTCCATGTTTCAGCCGCAATGTCGTAACTGACCAACCATTGATCATCTTCATCGACGGCGAACCACAGGACCCCCTGCGGTGAAAGGAACGCTTGATAGAGCCCGTCATACGACTTCCCTTCCGTCAATGGAGCGTCCGAAAAGTTGATTTGCACGACATCCCAAGACTCGCCATCCCATCGGGATACCGCTTCCACTTTCCATCCATGGGTAAGCCAGATGTCCCCTCGATCGTCCTTGATAAAATCGAACACATCGTTGTTCCCATCCATTTCTGGACGTTCGTTAACCCAATCGATCGCCGTACCGTCAAGATTGCGGCCAAACATCTTGTAATACCCTGTTTCACGCAACAAACCATCCTGGACGGCCATGATTTCGATCACATACCTATAGGTCGGATCATAGCTTTTGGGTTTGTACGTATCGGATTCGTAAAACGTTGTCCAGGAAGTACCATCGTAAACCTGGATTACATCTATGACCGATCCCCAGGACTTCGGCTGCACCATCAACGCATACACATTCCCATCAGCGTCGATTTGCAGTTCGTCGACCTCGTTGCTCACCAATCCGCTGATCGGCTTCTCGTAGAGCGTCATATCTTCATCGCTCTCTCCCAGGGCGAGGATGCCCTCCTCCGCCGTGAAGAAAAGCCTCCCATCTTCGGAGAACGCACCCTGGTTCTGGAACGAATTCCAGGCGGCGTGGGCATCCGTAAACACGGTCCAGCTGTTTTGCATGGTGCGGATGAACAGCTCCTCGCCCATGAACCATATGGCACCGTCCGGGTCCGCCATGGCCATATTGAAGTCCATATCCAGGCCACCTTCGTAGCCACTAGCCATAATGACCGGCCAGTCCGTGCTATTAAAAACCTGGAAAGTGGTTTTTCCCTTATAGTAATTTGCCAACCAGGGCGTACCGCTGAAAGAAAGCGTAAAGGCGGATATGATCCCTTCCCCTTCCTTGATTTGATAATCAGTAAAGGTTTTTTGACTTGCGGGGAAATGAAAAACACGGTCTGTGTTCGCGATCCATAAATCCCCGTTGGGCGCAATGTGGATGTCGCCTCGAATGTCAACAACGGCATCCTCATTTACATAATAGGCAATATCAACGTTATCCCATTGGCCTGTGTAGTGAGAAAGCGCGTTCTTGGCTGCGATCACCCAGGGGTTGCCATCCGAATCGATGGCCAGCTCGTAGCACTTATCGGACGGCAATCCGTTCTGGGTGCCATGCTGTGCCCATTCTGTCCCATCAAATTGATACAGGCCCTGTGTGCCGCAAAGCCACAGGTTGTTCGCCGCGCCTTCCTGGAAGCTGCCAGCACCTACCGGCGATGGGGACGAATAGGATGTCCAACGCTCACCGTCGAATTTGTAGAGCCCGTCTTCAGCGGCTACCCAGATATTGTTGTCTTCATCGACCAGGATGGCCTCACGCTGTGCACGCCCCAACCCGTCATTCTCCGTATACTCAAGATACGTTCCCGCTTCAACGTCCCAGCGCATTACACCGCCGTACCCAATCACCCACAGATACCCGTCTCGATCGAAAGCCAGGCGCTTTAAATCCTCGGTGTCGTCTAGTTTGAAAAAAGACCATTCCGGTTCTGGTATCGGGGTCGCCGTCGGGGTGATGGTCGCTGTGGGTTCAATCACAGGCGTATCGTCCTTCGTACTGCAGGAACAGATCGGTAATATCATTACCAGGATGAACAGAAATACCATCTTGTGCTTCTTTTCCTTGATCCTTTTCCCTTTGTCATCTGCTGTTCATTGTGTGTCACCAATCATTAAAAGAAGCCGTAAGCCTAAGTGTGTGATGTATTTGTTCACAGGCTTTTGGCCTTTGTGAATATTCTAACAATTCGTAATGAATCTCACCTATCCTACGTTGGTCACAGAAGATGAGCGAGGATACAATGGATATGTGATGCTCGTAACGCGGCAATGTCTCGTTTAGATCCGATCGGCTAAGCACGCAATTCAGAAACTGGCTGCTTCACCGGGTTTTAGGTTCATGCTTTTCAGGATGGAAAGCGTATGGTTGATTTAATACTGGAATGTGGCGCGGTGGGGTACGATCTTGCGGCTGTAGTTGGAGACAAACTCCAGCAAGCGACGTTCGAGGGACTGGAAGGCTTGCGAGTCAAGCACCTCTTCCAGGGTATCGCGATCGGTCGCCATAAAGCCCGAGAGACGCAGGGGATGGGATCCATATGCCGTGTACCAGGCGTCGCACATCACCAACCCCAACTGCTCGAGCGCGGGCACGAACTCACCACGCACGTAATGCAGGTATCCCTCCCGCCTTTCGGGGAGCGGATCGTAGCTGATCAACAATTTAACGGTGTATTCATCCGAGTCCATCGTCATGGCTCACACTCTTCGCGGTCCCCGAAAGTAAAGATCAGAAGGCGAATGCAGGCGAACTTTGTTGGCTGATTCGGGCCACACGCCGGCGATCTGCGCCTCACACTTCGGGCAGCGGCCGTCGTCACGGATTTGGTAATCCAGGATCAGGTATCCCAGGCGTTCGATCAGGCGTGTGCCGCACTGCGGGCAGAAAGTGTGCTCGTAGGGATCGATGCGGCCCGGCAGGTTGCCCGCATAGACGTAGTTCAGACCGGCCTCCTGCCCGATTTCGGCGGCGCGGATCAAGGTCTCGGCTGGCGTGTTCTCCGCGTCGGTCATTTTATAGTCCCGATGAAAGGCGGTCACGTGCCAGGGGATGTCGTCGGAAACCGAAGCAATAAAGCGCGCTGCGTCCATCAATTCATCCGTGCTGTCGTTGAAACCGGGGATCACCAGCGTGACCACCTCGACCCATAAACCCATCTCGTGTGCCATTTGAATGGAATCGAGCACGTGCTGCAGCACGCCGCCCAAACCGCGGTATTGTCTCTCCTGCATGGTTTTCAGGTCGATTTTATAACCGCTCAGATACGGGCGCAGATAGTCGAGCACTTCAGGGGTGGCGTTTCCGTTGGAAACGTAAACGCATTTCAACCCCTTTTCGACGGCCAGTTTGAAAATTTCCACCGCCCATTCCGAGGTGATCAACGGCTCGTTGTAGGATGAACCGACGACGCTTGCGCCCATCTTCAAGCCGTGCTGCACGATCTCCTTCACCGACATGCGCCGGATAAATCCTGCAGCCCGATCCGAAGCGGGATCGCGCAGCGTCTGCGAGCTGAGCCAATTCTGGCAGAAGCTGCAGTGAAAGTCGCAGCCCAGCATGCCGAAGGTTAACGTGTCGGAGCCGGGCAGGAAATGATAGAAGGGTTTTTTCTCCGTGGGATCGCACTGCAGCGCCCCCACGTACCCCCAGGGGACCATCAGTTTGCCGTCGCGGTTGAAACGCACCTTGCAGATCCCGCGTTTGCCCTCCCGGATCAGGCAGCGATGTCCACAGGCATAACAGCGCACTGCCTTGTCCGGCAGGCGCTCGTAGAGTTCCCCTTCACGGGTCAGCGCATCGAGTTTTTCGGCCAGCGTCATGGTTGTATTCCGCGATATTATTCTACCACTTCCGTCCGAATTGCTCCGCTGTCAGTCGTCAAACCGGCCGGCGAGATCAAGGTACAATGAGCTCATGATCACAACGGCCATTCAAGCCGGCGGTTCATCGAGCCGCATGGGTCGGGACAAGGCGTTTGCCATGCTGAACGGCACGCCGCTCATCGAACACGTGCTCCAGCGTCTGGCAGGCCTGGGGGACGAAACCCTGATTGTCAGCAACCATCCCGCCGCTTTTTCCCACCTGGGGGTGCGCACAGTGCCGGACACAACACCCGGCGCCGGCGCGCTGGTGGGTTTGTACAGCGCCCTGCTGGCTGCGCGAGGGGATTCCGTACTCGTCGTGGCCTGTGATATGCCCTTTTTGAATCGCGCCTTGCTCGCGCATCAACTTCAGCTCGCCGCACAGGCGGATGTCGTCGTTCCCTTTTATTGCAACCAGTACGAGCCGCTGCATGCGGTCTACGGTCGGCAAGCGTGCCTGCCGGCGATCGAAGCATGCCTTCAAGCCGGAGAACAGCGGCTGATTAGTTTTTACCCGCAGCTGCGGATTGTGAAAGTCGA
>DAOUDW010000015.1:0-1529 GCA_034430895.1 Anaerolineales bacterium
TATATATTTTCCAGTGCGAGATATGTCGTTACAGCAGCGAAAACGGAATTGGACCTAGAAAGAAACACATGCTGTGTCGCTGAACAAGCAGGATGGTTTTAAAGATCACTAAAATCCAAGGGGAATACCGGGGGATGAAACGCAATTCCGCCCACGAGCGGATGAATGGCAAAGCCCCGCTTGTGGGCGGAATTATCGAATGCAATTTTTTCGTTAAATAATAAAAAGTGCCTCATACTACCTCATTCAGGACGCGCCAGTCAAATACTTGGATTCGTCCAAAAATTGTGATTGCGGCAGTTCGTCCCTTAACTCATCATCTTGCCGATCGAGAAATCTGGCATCTGGTTTGTGAAAGCCCAACACAATAAGATGACGGTAACCTTTCAGTTACTATGGTGTGCTATACTCATTCAAAGATTTGATCAAGAGAGGGGACAATCATGAAGGTTAAATGGGTTCTGCTGTTGTCGCTTCTCTTGATGAGTGCGAACCTCGTCTCGTGTGGACCTTCCCAGGTCGAATTAGACGACCAGGCAACGCAAGCAGGTATCACCTTGGATGCCCAGGCCACGGAGACAGCCGATTCCCTGGCTGCGACTCGCACGCAGGTTTATGTGGAGTATCAGGAGTCGCACCCCACAAGAACCCCAACCGAAATTATGCCTTCACCCACGACTACGCATACCGCTACACCGCAGGCTCTGGTGTATGAACCCATCGCCACAAAGGTGTCCGAAATCGACGGGATGGAAATGGTCTACGTTCCGGGGGGAAGATTCATAATGGGTTTATCTGACGATGATAAGGCCAAACTCTGTGGCAGCGATTGCAACGAAGAATTATTTCTTTTCGAGATGGGGGGCGTACAACCTCAGCACAACGTGTACCTGGATGCCTATTGGATCGACCGCACTGAGGTGACCAACGAGATGTTCGCTGCCTTCCTGAACGCGGAGGGCAATCAGACCGTCGAAAACGTTCCGTGGCTCGTTACCGATGTAAAAGATCCAATGATCGAAGAATCAGATGGCGTGTGGAGTCCTGTGGCCAAGTATGCCGACCACCCGGCAACCGCCGTAACCTGGTTCGGTGCACGAGCGTACTGCACATGGGCGGGACGTCGTCTGCCCACGGAAGCGGAGTGGGAAAGGGCGGCGCGCGGCGATGATGACAGGCTCTTTCCTTGGGGAGATGAATTCGAGAGCGGCTTGATCAACACGGGCAGGCTTCCTGTGGGTAGCTCTCCAGCGGCCGCCAGTCCATTTAGTGCGCTGGACATGATCGGGAGTGCTTGGGAATGGGTGGCAGATTGGTACGACGAAGAATACTATACCGTGTCACCCGCAACCAACCCGTCTGGCCCAACCTCGCCCCCATTTATGCCATTCCGGGTCGTCCGTGGAATTCCGTCCTGGACGTCTGACGGTTCCCGCAGCACGGTTGTCACTCGGATAGGATTCCAGCCATCCGAATATTTTGGCTTTCGTTGCGCGCTCGACTATGATGGACCTCCCATCGCCTATTCC
>DAOUDW010000016.1:0-1506 GCA_034430895.1 Anaerolineales bacterium
ACAAGCACAAGTCAACTATGACGAACTCGTCCGTAAAGTTGTGACAGGGATCGGATTTGACGATTCATCGAAGGGTTTCGACGGCAACACCTGTGGCGTACTTGTGGCGCTTGCAAAGCAAAGCGGCGACATCGCCCAAGGTGTCGATACCGCATTGGAGGCGCGAACCGGTGAGGTAACAGACGAAGAAGTCGAGACGATTGGGGCGGGGGATCAGGGCATGATGTTCGGTTTTGCCTGCAATGAGACCGATAGCCTGATGCCCATGCCGATCTATCTCGCGCATCGTATAACACGTCGTATGGCGGAAGTGCGAAAAACGGGAATTCTTCCCTGGGTCCGCCCGGATGGTAAATCGCAGGTGACGATCGAATATCAGTATGGCAAGCCGAAGCGGGTGGATACCGTCCTGATCAGCACCCAACACGCACCCGATGTCGATCAAGACAAGATTCGAGAGGATCTCATCGAGCACGTCATCATGCCGGTCCTACCTGCGGACATGGTAGATGAGGATATGAAAATTTACATCAATCCCACAGGGCGATTCGTGGTTGGTGGTCCGCTTGGCGACTCGGGCATGACGGGACGCAAAATCATCGTCGATACCTACGGGGGCATGGGGCGTCACGGAGGGGGAAGCTTCAGCGGAAAGGATGCGACAAAAGTTGATCGCTCGGCAGCCTACGCGGCACGCTGGGTTGCGAAGCACATCGTCGCTGCAGGGCTCGCAGATCGCTGTGAGATCCAGCTAGCCTATGCGATTGGAGTGGCGCGCCCACTTTCAATCAATGTGGAAACCTTGGGGACCGGTCGCATTCCGGATGAGAGAATCGTCGAGTTGATCGATGAATTGTTCGATCTACGCCCAGGAGCCATTATCCGTGATCTCGGTCTGCGGAAACCCATCTTCCAAGCCACAGCAGCCTACGGGCATTTTGGCCGAGACGACCTGGACCTGTCATGGGAGCGTTTAGATCGATTGGAGGCATTGAAGGAAGCAGCTGGGCAGTTGGAGGCGGCCGACTAGCGATCCTTTCCGAACCCCTAACCCCCGATCCGAGAATAGTGCTGGTGGGGATCCTCTGATGGGATTTGGATTTCTAAGGATTCCTGAAAGGGGCATAGATTCTGGGATAAGGTTACAAGGCAAAAGAGCCCTGGGTTTAAACAATGGATTCAGATGCGCGACTCGCATACTTTTGACAAGCTTATAGGTATCCCTTATAATCCAAGCATGTTTGCAAACGCAAGCCCAGTCCCATGCCCATCCTTGGAAATCAGCGAGTACAGCTGGTCTGGTTGAAGCTTGCGTATAGCCCGGGTCGTGATCGGCTTCCCAGATCGGTGGGAAGCCTTTTTTCTTTTCAAGAGAGTCGTACATGGACCTAATAGAACTTACACAGGAAATGCATCGTTTCGTCGAAGCGAAAGGATGGTATGAGCCCGATAGCCCCAAACCACAAACACCGCGCAATCTCGCTGCTTCGCTTGTAATCGAAGCGT
>DAOUDW010000017.1:0-2110 GCA_034430895.1 Anaerolineales bacterium
AAGCGATGATCGCCTGGGTTGTCGAACGAGCGCGTATGGCCAAGCTGCTGGATGCAGTGGTTGTCGCCACGACCGTCGATACGCATGACGATGCGGTCGCCGGCTTGTGTGAAACGCGAGGATACCCCTACGTTCGCGGTCGGGCCGCGGATGTGTTGTATCGCTACATGAAAGCCGCAGAAATGCACCGCGCCGATATCGTCGTGCGGCTGACTGGCGACTGTCCGTTGATCGATCCGGGCATCATTGACACCACGATCCGTGCTTTCCTGGACAGCGACCCGCCGGCGATCTATGCCAGCAATCGTATCGTGCGGACCTTCCCAATCGGGCTGGATGTGGAAGTGATGACTCTCGACGCTTTGAAAATGGCAAATCAAGAGGCCAGGGAACCCTACCATCGCGAGCACGTTACCCCTTATTTTTACGAGGACACAGGCCGGTTTCCGATCGTTTCCGTTAAAGCGGATAATGATTATGGTCATTATCGCTGGACGGTAGATACCACGGAGGATTTAAGATTCGTTCGCGAGATCTTCTCTCGAGTGAAGGACGTGAATACATTCACATGGAAGGAAGTACTTGCGATTTTAAAGGCCGAGCCAGAGCTTGTGGATATCAACCGCAACGTACGTCAGCGGACCTACCGCGATGCGGAGTAGGGCGCAGAATACTGGCAGGAAATCTCGTTTGGAGCAGGTAGGATAACCCATGCTTACGATTTTTACTTCACCGAAACCATTTGGTTTCAATGCCCATATCGACATGATTCAACGCAATGCGATCGAATCCTGGACGCATCTGGGTGCGGATGTTGAGGTTTTGCTCATCGGAGACGAACCGGGGATGGCGGAACTCGCCGCTGAACTCGGTGTACGTCATTTGAAGGACGTTCGCCACAACCAACGCGGCACGCCGTACGTCAGTGCGGTTTTCGCGCTGGCAAGAGAAAACGCATGCCATTCCCTGCTCTGTTTCGCCAACGCCGATATCATTTTTCTCGAAGATCTGCTGACAGGAGCTGAACAAGTCCGCAGCCGGTTTAAAAATTTCCTCATCCTCGGGCAGCGCTGGAATCTGAACATCACCCAGCCGATCGATTTTAACGGTGGCTGGCTGCAGGAACTCCGGCAGCAGGTCGAGGGCGTCGGCAGGCTGCATGGACCTCTGGGGAGTGATTATTTCATTTTCGAACGCAGCTTGCTGCGCGGCATGCCGGATTTTGCGCTCGGACGACCCGGCTGGGATAACTGGACGATATACGCCGGTCGGGCAGCGGGTGTTCCCGTCATCGATGCCACGGAGTCGATCACCGTGATTCACCAGGATCACGACTACAGTCACCTTCCCGGCGGGAAGCCGCCTTACGGCGGCCCGGAGAGCAAGGAAAATCTCGCTGCAGCTGGCGGTATGGAAGTCATTTTCATGCCGACCGATGCGACCTGGAAGTTAAGTAAAGACAAGCTGGAACGGAAAAGCATTTTCGAGATGGGTATATTGCGGGCGATGGAAAGTAGGTTGATCGCACGTTTTGGATCCGGACAACGGTCCCTTTTCGTGCGGGTATTGTTCCATCCCCTCGAAGGATTTCGTTATTACAGCGCTGCCGTTCTGCGTCGGGTGCGGCGGTTGATCTCGAGTAAATCCTCAGCATCAGAAAATTCCGACGCGGGAGAAGATAAGTAGATGACGCGTGTGGGCATGAATCCGGCGCGCGGCCGCGCGAGCAGCTATCGACCAGCCCGGGTCACACAGGCGGTTCTGGTCTACATTCCGCATTTGAGCGGCTTCTTCCAGCATCGCTTCGACGTACTCAAACTGTGCCTGCTCTCGATCTTCAAGCACACCCGGGAACCCTACGACTTGCTTGTTTTCGATAATGCGAGTTGCGACCCGGTGAAGGATTTCCTGCAAGGTTTGTTGGAAGAGGGCAAGATCCGCTATTTGCTCTCTTCGAGCGAGAATATCGGTAAATTGGGGGCTTTGCGTCTCATTGCTGGCGCGGCGCCAGGTGAAGTGATCGCTTATACCGATGATGATACTTTCTTCTACCCCGGTTGGCTGAAAGCGCATCTCGAATTGCTCGATGGATTTCCCAACGTTGGCATGG
>DAOUDW010000018.1:0-2316 GCA_034430895.1 Anaerolineales bacterium
GGTTGAGAATTCGTCCCAAGTATCACTCTCCAGATCCGCGTTGAGCGTGAAGAGTGTATCCCGTCTGATAAATTCCCCGTTTGGGCCAAACACAAAGGGATTATGAGGCGCAAGGATATGTACGAAAACGAACTTCGGACCTGGCTCTTCCGAGATCGCTATAATCTCCTCCAGAGCGAACAGGATCCGTTCCCGATGTTGGATGTATGCGGAGTCCAGTCCCGTACGGAGAGTATCGGGCAATCGATCGAAATATCCATAGAACAGCACACCCGGTGTTGTACGTAAAAACATGGCTTCGAATGGGTTCAAGCTACCAAATGCAAGATCCATCAGATCCTTATTTGGTGCTCGATAGCTATCCGATTCGCCCCACTCAGTGGGTGAAAAACCCGATTCAAGCGCAATAATGTCATAACCGAGGTTTTCTAAGTACTTGCGCACACGATTATTCTTAACGATGTTGCCAAATGAGTAGGGGTTGAGCCTCTCGTTATAATCCTCTCCTAGGAGGACTTGGAAGTATTCCATATTCAGGCTCGAGCCCAGGGATAAAACCGTACTGTCATAATTGCTCTGACTGCAAGAAGCGACGTAGAAACCAAGTTGCTCAAGGCGATTTACAAATGGCGAATTATCGAATCCAAACATCTCTGATAAAACATCTTGCCGAGTATACATATCCAGAATGATGTAATAAACATCGTGCAAGGTGGAACTCTCGGATATTTGCGTGTTTCTAATATCTGCTGTCAATCCTTGCTCGTCTGTGTTCGGAGTAGAAGGTTCGAGGACATCAAGATTTACAGTACTCCATTCGAAAGACAATATAAGAAAGACCGGAATCAAAATCAAGATGATGGATGTGACATTCAATACTTTGCCGAAGCTGGTCAGTGATGGCTTTGGCTTCCGCAGCCATAGTACGCCAAAAAGCACGACGAGAAGCCATATGGCAAGCAAATATCGATGCCTTCCGATGTGAAAACCGAGTATCCAAACCGATTTACTTAATTGATAGATATGTCCATAGCTAAACAACAAAAAGAGAACGATCGTGGTGAGAATAGCGGCTCGCAGGGAATCTCTATATATGACGTACGCTAAAGCGAAGATGAAGATCGCGATCAGCATCGAAACAACAAATGAGCGAATGGTATCTGCCAACGCCACTTGAGTAATGTTTTTCGCAAAAAGTGATAATGCCGGGTAAAACGCAATTACAAGTGGAAAGAAATATTTATCTTTCTTCATGAAGAAATCGACTCCTCCTAATGCATTACCATTGAAATTCCATCCTATACTCGATATCCCGCCTGAGAATCTAGCCTACTGCATCTTCGATTTCAGGCCAGGGCAACCACGCCCACCGGGAGAGAAATCTTGTCGCCATGCGCCGCCAAACCATGCCCAAACGTCTGCGCATGCGTACAGCGGAACTACTTGACCGGATTCGTCTCGGCGTTGAAGCATCCGGCCGAGAACGGGCAAGCACTGTGAGATACAACGGAATGAGCAGTGAGCGAGGCCGCCCGTGACTGCGTATCCGTCGAACTTCAAATCCTGCCTGACCCAAAATCGCCTTCAACGTTGCCGGCGTATAGGCATAAAGGTGCGCCAATTCAAAAGATTGATGTCCATATAAATTGGGGACCTCGATCAAAATCCAACCTTGCGGGTTAATCCATCGTTCACGCAGACGAATCAAATATCCAAGCGGATCAGGAAGATGCTCCAGTACGTGGGACATCGAAACCAGATCGAAAGCAGGTTCTCCCAGCGATTCCAGCGATTCGAGGTCTTTGTACACCTGCAAATCTTGTTTTGAAGCGTACTCACGATATGCATCACCCGGTTCTACCCCAATCCTTTCACAAGCATAAGCAGCGTGAAAAACCGAAAGCAGCGAACCTGCGGAGCAGCCAATATCGAGATGCCAGCGAATTTGTTTAACATCGCGACGGACAAATTGCAGCAGTGCCCTCGCCCGTCCGGCTTGGACTCGCAGGTCCTTTTCCGTAGGGCCTGCGGAATCTTGCACTGTCTTGCGGTACTGCGCTGTGTAAAACCGATCCAGCGCAACAGTCGTCATACGCGGGGATTGGAAGACCAGTCCGCAATCAGTGCATATGGAATAGTTCAAAGTTATGCCATGATCCATGATTTCTTCAAATTCAGCATGATTCTCGACAGTACTCCCGCATAAAGCACAATGCCGTACCACCTCCCAAGATTCCTTCATATCATGCATGATTCAACCTTGAAGCGAAACAAGAGAAAGATGGATTTTTAGATTTCATTAAACCAAAGGCAATC
>DAOUDW010000019.1:0-24457 GCA_034430895.1 Anaerolineales bacterium
ACGGCCTGAAGTCCGCACCACCCTTGAACGAACAGTACTTCGTGATCGCGGCCGTCAAGGTCGTCTTGCCGTGGTCAATGTGGCCGATCGTACCCACGTTCATATGCGGCTTTGTGCGTTCAAATTTTCCTTTCGCCATTTTCTACCTCTCGTTTAATCGATAATTTCAGGTTTTCAATGCAGGCGCTTCTTAATGTACACCTACCAAGATGCCCTTGGTAACTGATTCAGCGACCGCCTCATAGTGATCGAATTCCATGGTAAAAACACCGCGCCCCTGCGTCATCGAACGCAAGTCGGTGGCATAACCAAACATTTCAGCCAGCGGAACCATCGCCCGAATCGCTTGAACGTTGCCCGGGCGTATCTCGATCCCTTCAATCGCCGCTCGCCGTGATGCCAGATCTCCGGTAACATCTCCGACGTGATCTTCCGGCACTACGATCTCTGCGCTCATCACCGGCTCGAGCAAAATCGGTCCGCCTTGTTGAACGCCTTCCTTGAAGGCCAGAGAGCCTGCGACCTTGAAAGCCAATTCGCTTGAATCGACTTCGTGGAATGAGCCATCGATAAGGGTCACCTTCACATCGGTAACCGGATAACCGGCGATGACACCGCCTTCGGCTGCTTCCCGTATACCTTTCTCAACGCCGGGTATGTACTCCGTCGGGATAACACCACCTTTGATCTTCGATTCAAACTCGATTCCCGAAGTTGGTCCACCAGGCTCGATTTTGATCACTACGTGGGCGTATTGACCGCGTCCGCCGGTTTGTTTGACGTAACGTTTTTCCACCGCCGGTACGCTTTGAGAGATCGACTCTCGATAGGCCACCCGCGGTCGCCCGACGCTGGCCTGCACTTTGAACTCACGAAGCATACGGTCGATCAACACTTCCAGGTGCAATTCGCCCATGCCCCAAATCATAGTCTGACCGGTATTCTCATCGACGCCCACTCGGAAGGTTGGATCTTCCTCCGACAACTTCTTTAAAGCCTCGGACATCTTATCCTGATCGGCGAGCGTCTTGGGCTCGATGGCCAAGAAAATGACCGGCTCCGGGAAGGTAATGTCCTCAAGAATAATAGCGTTGGCCGCATCAGAGAGGGTGTCTCCAGTGAAAGTCTTCTTCATACCAAGCACAGCACCGATGTCGCCAGCAAGCACTTCATCGATGTCCTCGCGCCGGTCTGCGTACATGCGCAGCAGTCTACCGACACGCTCACGCTTCTCTTTATTAACGTTGTACACCGTCGAACCCTTTGTGATCTTTCCCGAATACACTCGGAAATACGCCAATCGGCCGACATATGGATCTGTCACGATTTTAAAAACCAGGGCACTCAACGGTGCGGAGTCTTTCGCCGGACGGAAGATTTCTTCATCCGAATCGGGCTTTATACCGACGACATCCGGAATGTCGAGTGGAGAAGGTAAGAAATCGACGACGGCGTTCAAGAGAGGTTGTACGCCCTTGTTGCGTAACGCAGATCCGCAGTATACCGGTGTTGCATTTCCTGCAATCACTGCTCTGCGCAAACCCTGCTTGAGTTCCTGGGTGGAAATTTCTTCTCCCTCCAGGTACTTGAAGGTCAATGCATCATCGGATTCGGCGATTTGCTCAATCATCTTCACTCGCCGATCCTCGAATTCCGCCTTTAAATCAGCAGGAACGTCGCTTACTTCAGGCGTCGTTCCCAGCTCATCTTTCCAAATAGTGGCTTTCTCATCGATTAGATCGAGAATTCCGATAAACTCCGCTTCGCTGCCGATGGGCATTTGCACGGCGATTGGGTTCGCCCCAAGTCGATCGCGAATGCTCTCAATCGTATTCTCGTAGGAAGCTCCGACACGATCCATCTTATTGACGAAGCAAATACGTGGGACGCCGTAACGATCGGCTTGACGCCAAACAGTCTCGGATTGCGGTTCTACGCCTTGAACGGCGTCGAAAACAACAACACCGCCGTCTAGTACTCGCAAGGAACGTTGCACTTCGGCGGTGAAATCGATATGACCGGGGGTGTCGATGATATTGATGATATAGTCGCGCCACATCGCCGTGACGGCGGCGGAGACAATGGTAATCCCGCGCTCGCGCTCTTGATCCATCCAGTCGGTGACCGTAGTGCCATCGTCTACAGAGCCCAGGCGATGCGTCTTACCCGTGTAGAACAATACCCGCTCGGTCGTCGTCGTTTTACCGGCGTCGATGTGGGCAATAATACCAATATTTCTGTAACTCTCGATCGGATATTGACGCGTCATGACTAACTACGATCAGCCGAATGGCCGAACTCCTTCCTGCTACCTATCTACCAACGATAATGTGCAAAAGCTCGATTGGCTTCTGCCATACGATGTGTCTCTTCACGTTTGCGGATCGCAGCTCCGGTGTTGTTGGCTGCGTCCATCAACTCTGCCGCTAGCTTCTCCGCCATTGTCTTTCCCGGGCGCGTATGCGCTGCGGCGAGAATCCAGCGGATCGCCAGTGAGGTGCGGCGACCTTGCCGGACCTCTACAGGCACCTGGTATGTCGCGCCACCAACGCGTCGAGGTTTGACCTCCAGAATCGGCGCCGTATTTTTAAGTGCTTGCTCGAAGACCTCCACGGGGTCACGCTTCTCACGCTCACCGATGATGTCGATCGCATCGTAAACGATCCCCATGGCGACGCTCTTCTTACCTTTCTTCATAATGCGGTTGATCAACTCCTGGACGAGTTGATTACTATAGCGCACGTCGGGGGCGATGTCTCTCTTTTCAGGCTTGGTTCTTCGCATATGCCTGCTCCATTACTTCTTTGCACATCACTGTCGCCATCAACCGGCGACAGATGACTAAAGTGACGATTCCTTAGGTTTCTTACCGCCGTACTTCGAACGACCTTGGCGGCGATCATCGACACCTGTGGTGTCGAGCGTACCGCGAACGATGTGGTAGCGCACACCTGGCAAGTCTTTCACGCGGCCCCCGCGCACGAGTACAACCGAGTGTTCCTGCAGGGAGTGTCCCTCGCCAGGGATATATGCGGTAACTTCGATGCCGTTCGTTAAGCGAACACGTGCCACCTTGCGCAATGCCGAGTTCGGCTTTTTCGGCGTCTGCGTACGAACCTGGGTGCAAACACCCCGCTTCTGCGGAGCGCCCTTCGGCTGTCGGATGCGGCGTTGTTTGTCGGAATTAAAAATGTACTGCAACGCCGGTGCTTTAGTTTTCGAACGCTTCGGTTTCCGCTTCTTACGTACCAATTGATTGATAGTCGGCACCTTAATTCCTCCATCTCGATCAGGCGCACATCACACTTGTCTCACGACCGCCACTCATTAAGGGAGACCATCTGACGTGCACGATGGCCTCGCCTGGTTCTACCGGTTATTCTTTTCGGTCGGGCAGCGTCCGCAACATTTTTGCGCCGCGGTCACACCCTCCGGCGGCTCGGAACGACGAGCGCTTATTCTAACATGCAGCCCTTACGCCGTCAAGGAAACTTACCCGATCCTTCAATTCGCTTTCGAGTCTCTCAGACCTCCACACACACAAATGAAAAGCTTCTGCCTTAGAAAAGATCCATCTCTATTTCGTGCCGGAATTAGATCCGGGGTTTCATATCCAGCAAACCCAAACCTAAACGCGGCGGGCGAGTTCTTTCTTCATCCTTGCCGAAGCGAATTACTTCGCCTTCATCGCTGATTGCTTCAACCGAGAGACCCAGACTCTGCAGCTCTTTGACCAAAACTCGGAATGAAGCCGGAACGCCCGGTTCCTCTACAGCTTCACCCTTTACAATCGCTTCATAGGTCTTCACGCGCCCTTGAACATCGTCAGATTTGACGGTCAACATCTCCTGCAACGTATACGCAGCTCCGTACGCCTCCAACGCCCAAACCTCCATTTCACCGAAGCGCTGACCACCAAATTGCGCTTTCCCGCCCAATGGTTGCTGGGTGACAAGGGAGTATGGCCCTGTCGAGCGAGCGTGGACTTTGTCTTCCACAAGGTGATGCAGCTTCATCATCAACACCTTACCAACCGTAACCGGTTGATCGTAAGGCTCGCCCGATTTACCATCATAGAGTGTCTGTTTGCCCAGTATGGGTATCGGGGACCGTATTTCTTCCATGATACCTTCGGCGGCGTCACGCAAGGTGTCGAGAGATTTAATATTACCGGTTTTTCGATCGTAGGATTCGATCCACAAGCGCAGGCAGGCCTCGATGCAATTCAAGTCATATTCCACGCGTTTGGATACGGGGATGTCGTTGTTCTCGAATACTAAGATTTCATCCGGATTGTAATCCTTCTCGCGCAGCCACTCTCGCAACGTCGCTCTGCGTGCGTAGCGAGTGTCGATGGCGATTAAATCCGCGTCGTAGTCTTTATCTTGCAGCCATTGCTCGAGGTAAATACGTCTTACCTCGTCATCATCTTCAAAGGCTTCTTCTTCGTAATATCCCTCTTCTTTGACCCATTCCCAGGCCCGTTCCCCAATCTCGAGCCAGGCGCGGTCGATCATCCAGGCTCTGGCCAATTCCGCTTCGAGTTCCGTCTCGCTGGCGCCATCGAAAGCCGGCGTCACCGCTCGGAATCCGAGTTTATCGGCGGCCCAGCCGAGATGCGCTTCCAGGATTTGCCCGATGTTCATTCGGCCAGGAACCCCAAGTGGATTGAGGATCAAATCGATCGGCGTTCCGTCTTCCAGAAATGGCATGTCCTCGATGGGCACTACTTTGGAAATCACGCCCTTGTTGCCGTGGCGGCCGGCCATCTTGTCGCCTTCCGTTGCCTTGCGCCGTTGTGCCACAGAAACACGCACCATTTTCTCCACACCGGCAGGTAAATCGCGATGCTCCTCACGCGTGAAAACCTTGACATCCACCACCTTGCCGCGTTCACCATGCGGCATACGCAGTGAGGTATCTTTAACCTCTCGCGCTTTTTCACCGAAGATCGCTCGAAGCAGCTTTTCTTCCGGTGTAAGTTCCTTCTCACCCTTGGGTGTGATCTTTCCGACTAAAATGTCGTTTGGTCCGACTTCCGCGCCGACACGGATGATGCCCTCTTCGGTCAGATCCCTTAGCGCATCATCGCCAACATTGGGAATATCGTAGGTGATCTCCTCCGGACCGAGTTTGGTGTCCCGGGATTCGACTTCGTGCTTCTCGATATGCACCGAGGTATATAAATCCTCCCGCACCAATCGTTCCGACACCAGAATCGCATCCTCGAAATCCCCTCCCTCCCAGGAAAGGAAAGCACAGAGAACATTCTGGCCCAATGCCAGTTCGCCTTCTGCCGTGGAGGACGAGTCGGCAATAACATCACCCTTCTTCACACGTTGTCCCTTGATCACTGCCGGACGCTGGTCGATACAGGTACTTTGATTTGAGCGGTTGAATTTCCGTAATTTGTATGTATGCGTCGATCGTCCGCTGCGCACATCGACTTTGTTCCCCGTTACGGAAGCAATCTCCCCGTCCTCTTCCGCTAGGATGACCTGCCCGGAGTCGAGCGCAGCGTAGCGCTCCATGCCCGTGGATACGAGGGGAACCTCAGGCTGGATTAATGGAACGGCCTGAGTCTGCATGTTTGAACCCATCAAAGCGCGGTTGGCATCGTCATGCTCGAGGAAGGGTATCAGCGCCGCACTCACACCAACGATCTGGCGTGGCGCAACGTCCATATATTCGATCTGCGCAGGCGGGAAGAATTGGAACTCTCCCATATGGCGGCATGAAGCACGTCTACGTACAAATTCAGAAGCACTATTCAGTGGTGCGTTGGCCTGTGCGATCACAAAGCGGTCCTCATCATCCGCTGTGAGGTATACAATTTCATCAGAGACAAAAGGCACGATGGCGATCGGCTGTTCGACTTTCTCCAGCTGCTTTGCAACTTTTTCCGTGATCTCTTCCCCACCTTCGATAATCGGCTTTTTACTGCGAGGATTAACAACCGAGTCATGCACTCGCCGCCCGATGATGCGTTGGTCTGTCGCATCGAGTTCTCGAATGACTTTGCGATAGGGGGTTTCGATGAACCCAAAATCGTTGACTCGGGCGTACGAAGAAAGCCGACCAATGAGACCGATATTCGGTCCTTCGGGGGTTTCGATGGGACAAATACGGCCGTAGTGCGAGTTATGCACATCGCGCACGTCAAAGCCCGCCCGCTCTCGCCGCAAACCGCCCGGTCCCAAAGCGGACAATGTTCGCTTGTGGCGTAATTCCGCCAACGGGTTTGTTTGGTCCATGAATTGGGAAAGCTGGCTGGAACCAAAGAATTCGCGCAGCGACGCGACGACAGGCCGAATATTGACTAATGAGACGGGCGAAATCTGATCCTGGTCACGAATCGACATCCGCTCCAGAATCACGCGTTCCATGCGACGCAGGCCGACGCGCAGCTTACCCTGAATCAATTCACCCACTGTCTTTACGCGCCGATTGCCAAGATGATCGATATCATCCGGTTCGGCAGCATGGTTGTTGATCAGGATCAAGCGCTTGACCAGGCGTACAATGTCCCACGTGGAAACACGCCGGTAATCGAGTGGAACAACGTCGTGCAAATCCAGTTTCTGGTTGAGTTTGTAGCGCCCCACTCGTTCCGTGTCGTACCGTCGTTGATCGAAAAGTTGATCGTGGAGATACTCACGGGCATTATCCAGAGTCGGTGGATCACCGGGCCGCATGCGGCGGTAGAATTCGACCAGCGCTTCTTCCGCCAACGTACGCCCTTCCTTAATATCCCACGTCGGCTCCTGACGGATGGTCGTGGCAATGTAGGGGTGATCCGGATTGTTGTCGGCCTCGGTGAAGAGGTCAAGCAGTTCCTCGTCCGATCCTTCTTTGATCGGCGTTGACCCCAAACCGTCGTCGATCGCCGAAAGCGCCCGCAGGAAGATGGTGATGGGGATCGTACGTTTACGATTGAACTTCAAGGTCAGATAATCACTCTTCCGCGTTTCGAATTCCATCCAGGCGCCGCGATCCGGGATCAACTTGGCCGTGGCCAAACGACGCCCCGTGGCGCGATCCTCCGGGGCATCGAAATACACACCCGGAGAACGGATTAGCTGGGATACCACCACACGTTCTGTACCGTTAATAATGAACGTCCCTTTTTCGGTCATGATGGGGAAATCGCCGAGGAAGATGTCCTGGCGAATTGGTTCCGGCACCTCGGAACCCGCCAACAAGACCGAAACATACAACGGCGCAGCGAAGGTCAAATCCCGCTCGAGACATTCTTCGATGTCATGCTTGGGATCTTCAAACCAATAATTCAACTTGAATTCCTTCGCCTCGGGGGAATCACCGGGGAAGAATAATTTCATCCCGCCGTTGTAGGAGATGATGGGTGAAATTTCATCGAACAATTCTTTTATCCCTCGTTCCTTAAGCCAGCGGAACGAATCGAGTTGAACTTCGATGAGACGCGGAAGTTTATAGACGTCTGGAATTCGGGAATACCATTTCTGACCTAATTTAGAAGCCATACGTTAGCTCCTCCTGGACTGCAAGAACCTGGGTCTACCACTCAAAACCATAAAACAGCGGGGACGCGAAAAACACCCGGCACCTGATGGCCGGTTTCGAATCATTGAGCGTCCTATCACTGTTTCATAGATTCCGTTACGTTCCCCTATCTGTAGTCACCAAAATATCATTATATCCTATAATCATATACGATGTCTACTCTTTTAGGGGTCATTTCGAAGATTGGGATCTAGATAGACATTCGCAGACACCGAGCGGATCGATGCTTGAAACCAGCCTTACTTTTACATTCAAGCGTATTTATGCAGACAAGTATGAATTATGACCTGCACGCAGTTATTGGTTGCCGTACAAGCGGCGGTAGTTCGAGAAAGCCCAATAGATCACACGGATGTAGTCACGCGGTTGGGAGAAACGGATAGATTCCAAAAACAAATCCGGATCATCGGGAGCCAGTTCTTTCCACACCAGGGCATAGCCCGGGCCGGCGTTGTAGGCGGCCAAAGAGGCATACAAGTCGCCATCGAAAAACTCGCGTTGTTCCGCCAGATACCGCGCTCCGAGGTGAACGCTTACGTACGGTCGATAGAGGTCGTCGTCTGTGTATCCTGGTGGCCATTGATATCGATCGGCAAGATACTGCCCGGTATCCGGGATGATCTGCATTAACCCCCGGGCCGCGGCGTAGGAAAGCGCAAATCCTTCAAACAGGCTTTCCTGGCGCGCCAGTGAAATGAGGAAGGCGGGCTCAAAGTCTATCTCAGTCGCCACTGCGGAAAACACGTCCTCGAAATACACGCCGAATCGAATCCGACTCAGATAGGATGGCGCATAGAGCGTCCCCGCCTCATCCAGCCCTGCCAAGGTCATGATCTCTTTCGCGGCGTAGATCGCGGAACGATAGAGACCGATTTCCAGGTAGGTGTGCATCAAGCGGTACGTCGCTTCGGCATCGTTGGCGTAGGCCTCACGCAGCGCCTCGAATTCATTACGCGCATCTTCATACTCACCCAACGCCCAGAGTTCTTTACCACGGATCATACGTGCATCAGCAGCCAACGCAGGCGATAAACTGCTCAATGGCTCCGGTCCTGATATCACGAATTGCGTACGTAACCAGGTTTCTGCTTGCGCACGTTCTCCTTCAACGTCATATTCAAAGCTGAATCCACCATCTGGCATATCAAATGGTTCCCGACCTTCGAGGAGATCCGCTGCACGGATGGAATAGTAGCTCCCACGATCAGCATCGGACGCCAGTTGATAGGCTGCATGCGCAGCCTCGGAATCTCCCAACGCCTCGTTCGCTTTTCCAATCCATAGGTAAGCGGCAGCTCGCTCATCGGAGGATTTGACATGAGCAAGAGAACGTTGAAAGACATCGGCGGCCAAAGCCATTTCATGGAGACGATATTGAGCAGTACCAGCTAAATACAAAGCTCGGAAGGACCAGGTTGAATCGGGATACTCACTGGCCACTCGTTCCCAGTACTCGATCGCCGGTGTTAACTCGCCTCGAATTTCACTCACCCGTCCCGCGTCGAAGATGAATTCCGACGCACGAGCGTGATCCGGTACCGCGGCAGCAAAATTCAGAAGAGTCTCAATCGCCTGAGGGTATTGTTCGAGGTACCACCATTGGGTGTAGGCCTTTTCCTCCCAGGCTGCATCCCAATACGGGCCCTCGGGATGGTCCGTGATAAGCACATCCCATTCTTGAATTGCCGCCTCATAGTTTCCCAAAGCACGCAATGTGAGCCCTTTGAAGTAATGCACCGTGCCGTCATGCGCTTCGGGAAATGCATACAAGTAGCGATCGAATGCCGCCAAAGCAACGCCATACTGGCCCGAGTAGTAATCCACCAGGCCACGATCCAGCTCGTTCACAGCCACACCGCTTTCGACAAGAATGACCAGACCTTCGTAGGAGCTGTACGCGCTGGGGTAATTCGTAACCGCATCGAGATAACGAGCATGGGCTTGGTCGTAATCACCAAGCCTTGCGTACGCTTGCCCCATGAGATAGTCCATCAGAGCGCGCAGGTAATCCTCGCTGACTTTATCGTAAATCGCACTGTATTCAGCGATCGCGTTTTCGTAATCTCCGGAATCAGCACGCGTGCGAGCGACTTTGATTTCGGCACTCAAGCCCTGATCCAACCCCGGCGAGATGAGCGAAGCTTGATATGCCGTCAGCGCTCCGGCATAATCCTTTGCGGCATACAAAATGTCCCCAATTCGTTCCTGTGTGTATGAATCGAGATAACCCGGGCGATTTTCCAGGTAGGCGCGGTAGTCGTGCAGCGCCTCCTGCGACAAACCGAGTGTTTCATACGCCTGCGCGCGCAGGAAACAGGCCTGGCCGTAGGCTTCGTGTCGGCTGTAGGTCGTCAGATAGGTAGAGAACGCCTCGACTGCCTCGTTCAGACGCCCGGCCTGCAGAAATGCTTTCCCGATCCCGAGTTGTGCCCGGGCGCGCGTGTCTTCGTCCACCGCCATGGATAGCGCCGAGTTGAATTCCTGCAGTGCCCGATCCCAATCCCCCGCGAAGAAAGCTTTCTCTCCCAGATCAAGTCGCGCTTCAGGCTGCGGCGTGGGAGTGGGAGTTGGCGTGGGGGTCGACGTGGGCGTGGGGGTTACCGTAGCCGTTGCCGTGATGGTGGGCGTGCGTGTGGCCAGAAACGGGATGGAAATCGGAAGATTGCAGGCCAGGCCCCCAAAAGTGAGAATAAATAGGAGAAGGAAAAGACGAGCTATCGTTTTTCGCACGGGTGCATCATAAAGCAAGGTCAGTGGATCGTCAATCTTGTTACTTTTAATCCTCCATGCTACACTGCGGTAGAAAATCCCAACGCGCTCTCAAACGAGGGCGCCTTTTTGTGTGAAGCCATGCGATCGGTTACCTGGGAAGAAAATCGGCCTGCCGTGCGTCTGATCGACCAACGGCTGCTCCCCTCGGAGCTAAAGACCATCGATTTGATCAATATCGATCAAGTTGCTGATGCAATAAAGAACATGGCCATTCGAGGTGCGCCGGCGATCGGCGCGGCAGCCGCTTTCGGCCTGGCGCTGGCCGGCATTCAATCCTCAGCGAAAACCGCCGACGAGTTGTGGGATGATCTCCACCAAGCCGCTGATATGTTGCGCGCAACACGCCCTACGGCCGTTAATCTACGCTGGGCACTGGATCGTCTCTTGAGTACCACCGACTCGCTGCGAGTGGAAGGTCCGGAACGCATGCGCCAGGGCTTACTCGCCGAAGCGCAATCGCTGGCAGACGAGGACGTGGAAATCAACCGTCGTATTGGCCAGCATGGGGCTGGATTGATCGAAGATGGCGATACCGTGTTGCACCACTGCAATACCGGTGCGCTGGCAACGGTGGACTACGGCACGGCGCTGGGCGTTATCCGCACGGCTCACGTACAGGGAAAGCGCGTTCACGTGCTGGTCGACGAAACCCGCCCGCGCTTGCAGGGTGCGCGCCTGACGGCCTGGGAACTGCAGAACTACGGTATCTCCCACGAAATCATAACCGATAACGCCGCGGGGCATTTCCTGCGCAGCGGTGAGGTATCCAGCGTTTTCGTCGGTGCCGACCGGGTGGCAGCCAACGGCGACGTGGCCAACAAGATCGGCACCTACATGCTCGCGCTAGCCGCACATGATAACAACGTTCCGTTTTACTGCGCCGTGCCCACATCGACCATCGACCTGCAGCTCCCCAGTGGTGATCGGATTCCCATCGAGGAACGCGATCCTGCGGAAGTGCTCGATCTGGAAAGAAACGGGCAGCGACTGGCACCCGCCGAGAGTAAAGCGCGCAATCCAGCTTTTGATATCACACCCCAGCGGCTGATAACCGCTTTCATCACGGAGGTTGGAGTCCTGCGACCCCCCTATTCCAACTCATTAAAGAATGCTGTTAAGGAGAGACCATGAAGATCATGCTAACCGGCTCTATTGCGTTTGATTATTTAATGACCTTCCCGGGAAAATTCCAGGATCACATTTTAGTCGAAAAACTGGATTGCATCAGCCTTTCCTTTTTAGTCGACACCCTTGAGCGCCGGCCGGGCGGTAATGCCGCCAACATTGCATACAACCTGGCGCTGCTGGGTGAACGCCCTACTGTGATGGCAACCGTCGGTGAAGATTTTGAAGCGCAGCGTCTGTGGCTCGAAGATCAGGGGGTCGATACCAGCGCTATTCGCACAATACCCGGCGTAGCCACGGCTTCGTTCTTCGTCAACACCGACCAAAGCAACGCCCAGATCGCCAGTTTCTTCACCGGTGCCATGGCACATGCATCCAAACTTACCTTCGCCCAGCTCCCCGAAAAGCCCGATCTGGTGGTGATCTCGCCCAACGATCCCCAGGCCATGGCGAACTACGCCCGGGAATGCCGCGATCTCGAAATCCCCTACATTTACGACCCCAGCCAGCAAATCGTGCGTCTGGATGAGGGTGATCTTAAAAAAGGCATCGAAGGCGCAATGGCTTTCTTCGCCAATGAATACGAATTCAGCCTGATCGAAGAAAAGACCGAATTCAATCTGCAGAAGATGCTCGAATGCTGCCAATTCGTCGTGATCACTCGCGGCGAGCACGGCACCCAGATCCACAGCGATGAGGGCGAGGTGTCCATCCCCATCGTCCCGCCAGATGCGATCCTCGATCCCACGGGCGTGGGCGACGCTTTCCGCAGCGGTTTTCTGAAAGGATACGCCCACGATTTGAGCTTCGAGCGCTGCGGGCAGATGGGTGCCCTGGCCGCCACCTACTGCCTCGAATCCGACGGCCCCCAATCGCACGCCTATAATCTGCAGGAATTCATCACCCGCTTCCGCAAGCACTTCGACGACCAGGGCGATCTGGATCGATTGACGTGATCGACCCCATCGCCAGGTCGCAGCTGCGTGCGCTACTGGAACGCGATCGAGTCTGGTCGGCCTATGCGCTCGCCGATCTCGATCCCAAGGAAGACGAGAAGAGCAGCTGGTTGTTCAACCAGGAAGCGGTGGTCTTGATCTACAGTGGCTTGAATCCTTCAGTGCTTTTCACCACCGGTGATCCGCAGCCGCTCCAACCATTGATCGCCGACATTCCCTCCGAGCGATATATTTATTTACTAAAGGAAGAACACAAGGATCTGCTTGGCGAGCGGTTACAAATCGAGGAAGAACTGATCATGCACCGCATGATCCTGCAGCCGAAAGCTTTCTCGGGCGTTCCCGCCGGTGAGGTCGCGGCGTTAACCAGTGCAGATCAACCTGCCATCGAAGCACTCTTCGCCGAGCACCCCGATCGACCGGACGCTTACCATCCGAGGCAATTACACGATCGTCCGTTTTTTGGAATTTGGGAAGGGGACGAGCTGGTATCGGTGGCGGGGATTCACATCATCTCCGAGTGGGCGGGAATCGCTGCCGTCGGCAACGTGTTCACCCGACCCGACCTGCGAGGAGAGGGCTTAGGCACCCGTGCAACAGGTGCCCTGGTTCAGGATTTGCTGGATTCGGGATTCAAGACCATCGTGCTCAACGTCTCTACGGAAAATCAAGCCGCGATCCGTTGCTATTCGAAGCTGGGCTTCGAACCCCACTGCCAGTATCACGAGGGGATTGGGAAACTCTCTTTATGGTAATGGATATGCATCCGTCACCCCAAATTAATGGCTTTTACTCAACGTACACTTGGAAATTATCGAACTCAAATTCTGCCTCACTACCTCCTGTCGATGAGGTGATAATTATTCCTACATAACCCATCAGACTGGTGCTATCCTGCACCTGGGTTACCAGGACATCATTGATATATATTGAGATTTCACTACCTTCTGCCAAAACTGCAAGTACATTGGGGCCATCCGGGTTTATTGAAGAAGCATAAGTTTCCAGATTAAAATATCTGCCTGTCCCAGAGAAATCTATCAATTGGAAATTGAATGTTTGTTTACGCTCGAAGATTGAAAAAAAGTAACCAAACTCACTCCCCGATCGAAATTTCAAACCATAGGAACAGTTGCCAGGACATACAATTTGATTTCCTTCCACAGACATAAAGAAATCACTGAGGTCACCAACGCTGGATGCGTTTAGCCCTAAACCACTGAAGTTACCATTAGAAAGATATTTCCACACCGATTTGCTATTTGTAAGAGAAATCGTACCGCCGCCTACCTCGCGCTCTGGAAAAATCTTTGAACTGCGATCAAATGTGTCAAAAAGCAATAATTCCCAACTCGGATCGACGATCTCTGGCCTGGGCAGAGGAGGAGGCGTGATTGTTGCCGTTTGTGTTGCCGTGGCCGTTACGGTGATTGTGGGCGTTTCCGTCCAGGAAACGGCAATTTCAGTTTGTTTGCTCGCCGTCTGGCTGGCACGCAGTTCCGCAGAAGGCGAACAGGCGATCAGGATCATGACCAACATCATTATGAATGAAATTCTGAACAGCCCACTTCGTGAAGACATCATATCCCTCCTATAAAACCCTGGATATTATACTCTCGTAATATGCGGATCAACGCAATGATCACATTGGCGCAAATATAGCCCCGCGACATCGCTTAGTATGATGGAATGCACAACCGAAAGCGAACTCGCTTCAGGTACAATGAAGTAGTACACCACGCAACAGAGCATCACAAGGAGGGAATGACCATGGAATACACGAAACTCGGACGCACGGGGCTCAAGGTCAGCCGCCTGTGCCTGGGCACGATGAACTTCGGCCCCGAAACGGATGAGGCGCCCAGCTTCAAGATCATGGATGAAGCACTCGAGGCTGGGATTAACTTCTTTGACACGGCCAACGTGTACGGCTGGAAGACCGGCGAAGGGATCACGGAACAAATTGTCGGACGCTGGTTGGCGCAGGGCGGTGGCCGCCGTGAAAAAATCGTACTGGCCACGAAGGTCTACGGGAAGATGGGCGATTGGCCCAACGACGGTCGTCTCTCCGCTTACCACATCCGACGCGCCTGCGAAGAAAGCCTGCAACGAATGCAGACGGACCACATCGATCTCTACCAGATGCACCACATTGACCGTGACACGCCCTGGGAGGAGATCTGGCAGGCGATGGAACAGCTGGTGCGGGAAGGCAAGGTGCTCTACGTGGGTAGCAGCAACTTCGCCGGATGGCACATCGCTGATGCGCATCACACGGCGCGGGCGCGCAATTTCATGGGACTGGTCTCGGAACAAAGCCTGTACAACCTCAAGGACCGCATGATCGAACTGGAGGTGATCCCCGCCTGCCGCGAGTATGGACTGGGCCTCATCCCCTGGAGTCCGCTCGCCGGCGGTATGCTGGGCGGCGCGCTGAAAAAGACCAAGGAAGGTCGTCGCACGGCGGAACACGTGCAGAAGTCGATCGAGAAAAATCGGGAAGCGCTGGAAAAATACGAAGCGCTTTGTAAAGACCTGGGAGAAGAACCCGCCGACGTGGCTTTGGCCTGGCTGCTGCACAATCCCGTCGTTACCGCGCCAATCATCGGACCGCGCACCTCGGGACAGTTGAAAGGGAACATTCATTCACTCTCGATCAGGTTGGATTCCGAAACACTCGAGAAATTGGACGATATTTGGCCCGGCCCAGGTGGCGAGGCTCCCGAAGCATATGCGTGGTAAGATAGTCGGGCGTCGCAAGTAGCCATTTTCGCTTCGATGTAATTTCAATAGACGGAGAGTAACATGAGTTCGGAGTTCGATATCAAAGACATCAAACTGGCCGAAGGCGGCCGTCGGCGAATTAACTGGGCCGATCAGGAAATGCCCGTTCTTCGCCAAGTGCGTGAACGGTTCGAGAAGGAACAACCGCTCAAGGGTGCGCGCGTTTCAGGTTGTTTGCACGTCACCACGGAAACCGCAAATCTGATGCGCACACTGCAAAAAGGCGGCGCGGAAGTGGTTCTTTGTGCCTCCAATCCCCTTTCCACACAGGACGACGTCGCCGCATCATTAGTCACGTACGACGAGATCCCGGTTTACGCCATCAAGGGCGAGGACAACGACACCTACTACGAGCATATCCACGCTGCACTGGACGCCAAACCCCAGATGACCATGGACGACGGGGCCGATCTGCTCAGTACGCTGCATAAGGATCGCAACGAATTACTCGCCGATCTGCGAGGCGGAACGGAAGAAACCACCACGGGAGTCATTCGCCTGCGCGCCATGGCCAAGGAAGGTGCACTGAAATACCCGGTCATCGCCGTCAACGACGCCATGACCAAGCACTTTTTCGACAATCGCTATGGAACCGGCCAATCCACGGTGGACGGCATCGTACGCGCCACGAATATCCTCCTGGCTGGCAAGACTTTCGTTGTCGCCGGTTATGGTTGGTGCGGTCGCGGTCTGGCCATGCGTGCGCGCGGCATGGGCGCCAACGTAATCGTCACGGAAGTCCAACCCCTGGCGGCTCTCGAAGCGGTGATGGACGGCTTCCGGTTGATGCCCATGATCGAAGCGGCAGCTATCGGAGATATTTTCTGCACGCTCACCGGTGATATCAACGTCATCGATAAACACCATTTCGAGGCAATGAAGGATGGCGCCATCGTGGCCAACTCCGGTCATTTCAACGTGGAGATCAATATCCCCGCCCTGGAAAAAATGGCCAGCGAAGTTCATAAGCCTCGTGAATTTGTCGACTCCTACGTACTCAGCGATGGGCGAGTGATCAACTTACTCGGTGAAGGTCGCCTGATCAATCTGGCCGCAGCCGAGGGGCATCCTGCCAGCGTAATGGACCTGTCCTTCGCTAACCAGGCGCTATCGTTGGAATACATCATCCAGCACGGAGATGAACTCGAAAATCGTGTCTACACCATCCCGGAAGACATCGATCGCGAAATCGCCCGCTTGAAGTTGGAGTCGATGAACATAAATATCGATACATTGACCAAGGATCAAGAGAAGTACCTTTCTTCCTGGAAAGAGGGAACGTAAAGATAGTCTGCCAAATAGAGATAATTACAAATCGACTTCCCATACCCGGGAAGTCGGTTTCATTTTAAGGAGTCGGCGTGGAGGAAATGAGTGGTGTGGCCGTCGGCGTGGGGGTTGCCTTTTCCACGGTGATGAGAATGTAGACGACGTCGCCAAACTTCGAGCCATCCGGCGCCTGCGCCTGCCATTGGCTAATATACTGTCCAACTTCCTGCGGCGCTCGAAGCTCAACTTGCCAGACGGCGTTCGTGCCCGCCCGTGCAGGAAAGAGTGCCACAGTCTCAGGTGCCTCAAAATCATCTTTCCCTAGATGGATTAAACGGTAACCCGAAGTCCAATCGCAGGTGCCAAGATTTTGAACGGACCAGCGTTTATCGATCGTCTGCCCTGGCGTGACGATCTCGCCATCGGGGAAAGTTAGATCTTCGAGAAACCGCGCATCGTTCTCACAATCAAGCCCAGACGATTTAACTCCGGAAGATGATTCAGAGGAGATTATAAAAGTGGGGTTTGGCGTCAGCGTGGGAAGCGGCTGCGGTGTCCCTCCAAACGGCAGACTCACTTCGGGCTTCGAGGCACAAGATGTAAGCACAAACGCAAGCAAGAGCACAATCACAAGAAAGGGTCGCGGATACGGTTCCTTCTTCATGGAAATGATTATAGTCAAGGAGCGGTTTTCACCCAAGCCCAGGCATTCGATTTAACACCTCGTCCGGCAAGACACTTCTGCACGTCGATATCGGGTAGTCGCACGATTAAAAGCGGTCGTCCGATCCATTATTTGGATCGAACGACACACTTCACCGCCACACAGCAAGGACAACATGTGCACGCGACAGGTTTTGATCCCTCAAAACTTTATTACTCCGTAAAAATAACTTCCGTTGATTTTTTCAAGGTTACAAACCAGCTCCCCAATACTTGATTATGATGGTTAATGATCTGTTCGGCACGAAGATACTCCGTATCATAGGTGCTATGACCGTTTTCGATGAGGATTACTTCATAGCCAAGGCTGTATGCCCTTCTGCATGTCGTATCAATGCAGTATTCAGTTTGCAGTCCGGCAATGAATAATTTCCGGATCCCACGTGATTTCAATTCCTTCTCGAATTGCGTATCCTGAAAAGAATCAGGATGGTCTTTCTGAATATAGATGTCCTCTTTTTCGATCTTTAATGCAGGGTGGATTTTCCATCCATCTGTATTTGGGCTCAATGGACTATCTTTTCCCACCCCATTGTGCTGCACCAAAAAAATAGGTATGTCAGATAGCCTTGCCTTTCCGATCAACTCTTTTACCGTCTCGATTAATTCCTTATCTTGATAAGGGGTATCAAATACCCCAAACAATCCTTTTTGAAAATCAATGATGATTAATGCCGATTCTTGGTCCATTTTCACCTTTCTCTCAATACGATCTTGTTTTTCTTCAGACGCACAAAAGATACCCGACACAATCACACATTAAGTTCTTCGAGCGGCAGGGCTTCTTCCAGCGCAAGTTCTTCAACGGCGATAGGCTCGATAGAAGATTCGAGACCAGCAGCTTTGCGAATCTCGAATTCCAGCGCCTGAGCCATCTCGTGATTCTCACGCAGAAAAACCTTTGCGTTCTCCCGTCCCTGACCCAAACGCGTTTCGCCGTAGGAATAGTACGAGCCTCGTTTGTCGATTAAATCCAGTTCCACGCCCAGGTCCAGGATGCCACCCACCTTGGAGATGCCCTCGTCATACATGATGTCGAATTCGGCGGCCTTGAACGGTGGGGCAACTTTATTCTTCACCACGCGGACGCGCGCTCGATTTCCGACGATATCCTGGCCGACCTTGATGCTTTCTGCCCGGCGGATATCCAGACGAACCGAGGCGTAGAATTTCAACGCCCGGCCGCCCGTTGTGGTCTCTGGGTTCCCGAAAACCATCCCAATTTTCTGCCGCAACTGATTGGTGAAAATCACGGCTGTATTCGTTTGTTTGATGGCGCCGCTTAATTTACGTAATGCCTGGCTCATTAATCGCGCCTGCATACCCATGTGCGCGTCGCCCATGTCACCTTCGATCTCGGCGCGCGGTACGAGTGCTGCGACACTGTCGATCACAACGAGGTCTACCGCGCCGCTTCGCACCAGAGTTTCGGTAATTTCCAACGCCTGCTCACCCATGTCGGGTTGTGATATATACAAGTTATCCACGTCCACACCACATCTTGCGGCGTACTGCGGATCGAGGGCATGCTCCATGTCGATATAGGCACACACACCACCCTGGCGTTGTGCTTCCGCCACGATGTGTTGGCACAACGTCGTCTTTCCAGATGATTCCGGCCCAAAAATCTCCGTCACTCGCCCACGAGGTATTCCCCCGACACCCAACGCCAGGTCCAACGCTAACGATCCTGTCGGGATCGTTTCTACGGACAGATGTTTCGATTCTCCCAAACGCATGACGGCACCGTCCCCATATCGCTTCGTGATCTCTTGAATGGCCTTTGATAGTACTTCCGCACGCTCAACTTGCATATCTCCCGATCCGTTTCGACTACTTGACTTCGCCACGATACACCCTCCCTCTCGAAAATGAGAACATTCGTTCTGATATAGTATAGCACATTTGTTCGTTTCGTCAATCCTTTCGAACGTTTGTTCCCCAACGATATGGTGTTAACTTAATAAAAGAAGCATCATTTTTTATCATTTTGCTGCTATACTGAAATTGGGAATCTCAATGGTTCCCTCTAAAGAATTGCGGGGCAAGCATACAGCATGAAGGCTATATTGTAATTAGCCTTAATATATCCTAATTACATCGTGACATCTATCATGCCTCGTCTGTGACGCGCGTCACTAAGGCTGCGGAAGGTATCGCGATATACTTCGATATGAAAATATGCGGATATGTGTATATAAGCAATAGTAACGAAAGGTCAGCAATCATGCCCCACCCTTTTGAAGAAGAGATCTATCAGCTTCATTCCCAGTTGTGTGCCAGCCTGGCGGATCCCAAACGCATCCTGATCCTCTATATACTGGCGAAGAAATCGATGAACGTAACGGAACTCAACGAAACCATCGAACTCTCGCAAAGTTCCACCTCCCGCCATCTGAAACTGCTGCGTGAACGCGGTTTAGTACACGCACACCGGAAAGGTCAATCCGTGTTTTACGAACTCGCAGACGAACGCGTCATTCAGGCGCTCGATCTGCTGCGCGCCGTATTAGCGGACGTGCTCAAATCACAAGCCGATCTGGCCCGCTCCGCTTCTCTCTCGGTACGAATCGATGGTCAATAATAAGGAGTTATCCGATGAAATCATTTCTCATTCTTGGCGCTGGTACCGCAGGTACGATGGTCGCCAACAAAATGGCCGAACTACTCGACCCGCAGGAATGGAAGATTACCATCATCGACGAAGATGAAAACCATTACTATCAACCCGGATTTCTTTTCATTCCGTTCGGCATCTACAGTCCCAATGATGTCGTAAAACCCAAGCGCGACTTCATCTCGCGCAGCGTGGAGTTCATCTTGGGCTCGGTCGAACGCATCGATCCCGAATCCAATCGCGTTTACCTGACAGGGAAAAAACGGGCGATCAAATACGACTACCTGGTCATCGCAACAGGCAGCCGCATCGTTCCCGACGAAACCCCCGGCCTGCTTGACAACGGCTGGCACAAGAACGTCTTCGATTTCTACACGCACGAAGGCGCTACCGCCCTGGGCCACTTCCTAAAATTCTGGAAAGGAGGGCGCCTGGTACTCAACGTGGTGGAAATGCCGATCAAATGCCCGGTTGCGCCGCTCGAATTTCTTTTCCTCGCCGATTGGTTCTTTCACGAACGCAGCATTCGCGAAAAAGTCGAACTGGTCTACGTCACACCCCTGCCGGGCGCTTTCACCAAACCACGTGCCTCTGCAATTCTCGGGGATATGCTGGAAAGGAAGAACATTCTCATCGAGCCCGACTTCAATATCGAAGCCGTCGATCACGAGAAGAACGTCATTCGATCCTACGATGGACGCGAAGTCCCCTTCGACGTACTCGTCACAGTTCCTACCAATATGGGATCGGAAGCCATCGAACGCTCCAGTATGGGCGATGAACTCGGCTTCATCCCGACGGACAAACACACCCTGCAATCGAAGAAATGGGAAAACGTATGGGTGATCGGCGACGCGGCAAACGTCCCTACATCGAAAGCCGGCTCCGTAGCGCATTTCATGCTCGACGTACTGGTTGAGAACATCTTACGCCACATGGAAGGTCTCGAACCGCTGCCGAAATTCGACGGCCACGCCAATTGTTTCATCGAATCGGGTTTCGAAAACGGGATCCTCATCGACTTCAATTACGATGTCGAACCCCTGCCGGGGAAATTTCCTCTGCCAGGCTTGGGCCCGTTTTCCTTGTTGAAAGAATCCCCGGCCAACCATTGGGGCAAGATGGGTTTCAGATGGGTCTATTGGCACGTGATGCTCAAAGGCCTGGAAATGCCGTTTGAATCCCAGATGAGCATGGCCGGTAAATGGGCGTAGAGGAGGCCGAAATGGAAAACCAAATCGCGCTGCTGCACGAGAAGATCGATTACCTGACACAGGAGATCGAGTCACAGAAAAGACAACGCATGGAGTTGAACGAACTCAAGGATGACATGCTGCCCATCGCCAACCAGTTGATCAAACTCACCATCGACGAGCTGGCCGAGATTGGCTCCGATTTCGAATTGGAAGACCTGCTCTTCCTGGTCAAACGCTTGCTGCGTAGTTCGCGCCGTCTCGTCGTGCTTCTGGATCAAGTTGACTCGATCATGGATCTGGGCAGCGAGGCTGGCCTGATCGGCAAGCAGGCTTTTAACAACGCCATCGAGAATCTCGACCACCTCGAACACCAGGGCTACTTTACTTTCGCTCGCGGCGGCTGGCAGATCCTCGATCGCATCGTGCAGGAATTCGACGAAGATGACCTGCAAGCCCTCGGCGACAACATCGTCACCATTCTAACGACCGTGCGTAATTTGACCCAACCCGAAGTGCTTTCATTGGCCAACAATGCCATCAGCTCCATACTCGACGAACCAGCAGGTGACGGCAAAGCGCCCTCTGCGGTGGCATTAATACGTGAACTACGCCAGCCAGAAGTCCGCAAAGGTCTGGCGCGAATACTCAACCTGGTGAAATCACTCGCTGAAACGCCAGGTGGAAAAAATCTGAATTAGCCAAAATCAATACCTGAAAGGAGTATTAGACATGACGGACCAAGTATCTCAGGACATCCTGACGAAGATCGAATTCGACGACGAAGGGTTCATGACCGATCCCGGCGCATGGACGCCAGAGATCGCCTCTGCAATTGCTGCTCGAGAAGGGATATCCCTCACCGAGCGTCACTGGATCGTGATCAACTTCAACCGCGAGGAGTTCGAAGCAAATGGTGAAGCGCCCACCCTGCGCCGCATTACTAAAAATACCGAGGTGGATACCAAGGAGATCTACAGCCTCTTTCCTGGCGGGCCGGCGAAGATGGCGGCGAAAATATCCGGACTGGGAAAACCGACCGGTTGTATCTAACTAATGCTGGTAGAAAAGTGAGGATCGTAAAATGACAAACGGAAACCGCAAACTCTGTCTGATCGCTTCAAAAGGTTCACTGGATATGGCCTACCCGCCGCTGATCCTGGCCAACTCAGCCCGCATGGGCGGTATCGAGGTCGATCTGTTCTTCACCTTCTGGGGATTGGACATCATCACCAAAAAGAAGATGAAGAAACTCAACGTTGCCACCGTGGGGAATCCGAACATGCATCCCTGGTTTCACATTCCCACACTGCTCGGTGCACTTCCGGGCATGTCGGCCGCCGCGTCCTGGATGATGCGGCGTGAGATCGACAAATTGGATTTCCCACCCGTGGATGAGTTCATCCAGACGATCATCGACTCGGGTGCCAAGGTCTACGGCTGCAAGATGTCGATGGACATGATGGGTTTGACGCAGGAAGATCTCGTCGAGGGTGCAGAAATACTTGGTGCGATGGAGATGTTGGACCTCGCCGACGGCGCCCAGGTCGTCTTCGTTTGATCTTCCCCAATCAGAATTTACACAAAAACGGCAGCCGGATGGCTGCCGTTTAAGGCTGTAAAGGCATAGCGAATCAGTCCTTTAACGGATCTTCGTCGCTGGTTTGAATTGGCTGCGGAATAAATCGGTTATCGGAACGTCCAGCGCAGCAGCGACTTTATACAACGTACTCACTGACGGCGAGCTGCGCCCACGCTTGATCATACTCAAGGCATTTGCGGAAAGCCCACACTGGCGAGCTAGAGCCCGAATCGACAAACCTCGCGCCTCGCGCATCTGGCGCAGTTTGTTCCCTACGTCTACAGAGATTGCGTCAGAATCCTTGTATGCCATTGTTGGAAATCCTATTAGATTTATTGAGATCCGGAAAGCCGTTGGTCCAATTATCAAGAAGGATACATCATTTCACAAACTGTAGACAGAATGAATTGACTGACGATCAACAATGAAAACGAGTCCGATGGGATACAATGTAGATAATTAAGACCGACTATCGCCTGTAATTGTGAGAGTGCTACGAATATATGTCAAACCAAGATTTACTCAAACAAATCCTTGATTTCATCGCCGAAGGTGTCTACTTCGTAGATCGGGATCGGCGCATTACCTACTGGAATCAGGGCTCGGAAAAAATCTCCGGGTATGTTGCCGGCGAAATCGTTGGCACCCGCTGTCCGGAAGCGAAACTGAAACACATCGACGAACAGGGCACTCTGCTCTGCGGCGATGAATGTCCCCTCCTGCATACCATCCAGGATGGGAAAGACCGCAGTGTGGATGTATTCCTGCATCATAAAAATGGCCACCGGGTCCCCGTGCGTGTGCGTGCCACACCCATCCGGGATGCAAGTGGGGAGATTGTCGGCGCGGCGGAAATCTTCAACGACCTCACACCCAGAATCGCTACCCTTGAGAAAATTAAGGACCTGCGCCAGAAGGCCTACATCGACTCCCTGACCGGACTCGCCAATCGCCGCTTTGGGGAGATGTATATAAACAGTTTATTCACCAGAAACAACTCCTATGGAAGTGACTTCGGTTTGATTCTCCTGGATGTCGATGATTTCAAAGAAATAAACGATCATTACGGCCACGAAGTCGGTGACCGGGTGCTGGTGATGACGGCCAATGCGCTGCGTGGCGCCGCGCGCGCCATCGACATGATCTCCCGCTGGGGCGGCGAGGAATTCATCGTGACCATGCTGGACGTAGATGAAAACGGGCTGCACGTCGCCGCGGAACGATTTCGCCGCATCATCGCCGAATCCGACCTCCCCTACAATGGAAAACTCATTCAGGTGACCATATCCGGCGGCGCGACGATCAAACAACCCGGCGACACACCCGCCAGTCTGCTGAAAAGGGCGGATGAATTGTTGTATACCAGCAAACAACGTGGCAAAAATATCACCCTCACGTCGGCTGAAAGAACATAGATTACACTCTGCGCGTAGTAACAAGCAAAACATCTACTATATATTCATCCTGAGCGGAGTGAGCTTCGATGAATCGAACGTAGTCGAAGGATCCTTCGACTTCACTCATTGTGTTGGCGACGGATGTGTATCCACCTGTGCTCACACGAGAATAAAAATCGGGGGTTGAAAGGTTGCAAGCCAAAGACATCGCATCGTGAATTGAGGATTGACAGATACATTTCTGCCCTTTACCGGTTACGGATGAATATCCGCAACCAACAGAAAGTGAGGTGTTGGGTTTCGGTCCCCCTCAACCCAACCTACATGATTTATTCATCCTGAGCGGAGTGAGCTTCGCAGAAGCGAACGCAGACTTTCTTTGTCAAGCCTTCCGGATCAGGAAACCCGTACGGGCTCCTGGATCGAATCATGCGGCATATAAACTTGATAACCGCGCTGAGCCCGACTGCGTAGATGGACCTTCTCATCATACGACA
>DAOUDW010000020.1:0-1663 GCA_034430895.1 Anaerolineales bacterium
GGAATGTGAGCTGGAGGTAAAACCGGAGGATCAATATTTTTCCTTTTCATCCGGCGGTGTTTTATGCCCAGTTTGCGGACCGGGGAGAGAGCGAGACCGCCCGATATCTTTGGCGGCGTTGAAAGTGTTGCGCCACTATCAGCGGAATACTTACGCCTCTGCATCTACAGTGCGGATTCGGGCAAAAACCTATCGGGAGATCGAATCATTGATGGAGGATTATCTATCCTTCATTTTGGAGCGAAAGCTAAACAGCCCGTCATTCCTGCGGCGCGTGCGCCGTACGATACGAGATCAACCAGAACCGGATACCATCACAGAATAGCGAGGCCTCGAATTTGAAGGACAAATCAGGACCAAACCTGCAGGACGTGATTCTACGACTCCAGAAGTTTTGGTCAGATCAAGGTTGTATCATTTGGCAGCCCTACCACACCGAGGTCGGTGCGGGCACGATGAATCCGGCCACGTTCCTGCGGGTACTCGGCCCGGAGCCATGGTGTGTAGCCTATGTCGAACCATCCATCCGGCCGGCGGATGGACGCTACGGTGAGAATCCCAACCGCTGGCAGCATTATTACCAATTCCAGGTGATATTGAAGCCCGATCCCGGTGATCCCATGGAACGCTACCTGCAGTCTCTCGTCGCGCTGGGGATTCGCCCGGAAGAACATGACATCCGTTTCGTCGAGGACAACTGGATCTCTCCGGCACTCGGTGCCTGGGGGTTGGGTTGGGAAGTTTGGCTGGACGGCCAGGAGATCACTCAGTATACCTATTTCCAGCAAGCTGGCGGTCAGACGCTGGATCCGGTATCGGTGGAAATTACCTACGGCCTCGAACGCATCGTCTTGGCGCTGCAGGAGGTGGACAGTTTCGTCGACATTCGATGGAACGATCGCGTCACCTACGGCGAGATCAATTTAACAACCGAGCAGGAACACAGCCGTTATAACTTCGAAACAGCGGATGTGGAGCGCTTGCGTCGGCTTTACGAAGAGTACGAATCCGAAGCCGAGGCTTGCCTGGCTGCGGGAATGGTCTTCCCGGCGCATGACTATATCTTAAAGTGTTCTCACACCTTCAATTTACTGGACGCGCGCGGTGCGATTGGTGTAACCGAACGAGCGGCGTTGTTTGGCCGTATGCGGGATTTGGCCCGAAATGTGGCGGATGCATACGTCGAACAACGCGAGAGCCTAAGCTTTCCACTGTGCGACCGCTGGGGTGTGTTGTTGCCGGAAACGGGAGATGCGCAGGACGACCGGCCGGCTCCAAAGTCACCGGCTGACTTTCTCTTAGAGATCGGAACGGAGGAACTACCGTCGGAGGATCTGGGTGAAGCGGTAAATCAACTGGAAGAATCCACGATCGAGATGCTAGAAGAAAACCGGCTGGTATATGAGGGAATCAAGGTCAGCGGCACGCCGCGTCGGCTTGTCGTTCACGTGAAAAAACTGGCGCCCAAACAATCCGATCTCGTGTCGTTGGTTAAAGGGCCTCCCGCGGAACGAGCATTCGACGAGCAAGGTAAACCCACAAAGGTTGCCGAAGGGTTTGCCCGCAGCAAGAACGTAGCGGTTGAAGATCTCCAAATCCGTGATACGGACGGCGGCCGCTATGTGATTGTGGAAGTGCGCCAGGCGGGGGCTTCTGCGGATGC
>DAOUDW010000021.1:0-44993 GCA_034430895.1 Anaerolineales bacterium
AGCTGGGCCTCCGCCTGCCCCCTCGGCATCTTCGATCTTTCCCGCAAAGAATGGTCTCAACCGATTCTGGACGCCCTTTCCCTGATCCCGGAACAACTGCCCGCAGCGTTTTGTCCAGGTACTGTCCTGGGCCAAGTCACTGCCGAGGCGTCAGCCGCCACCGGATTGGTAACCGGAACCGCCATCGCGGCTGGCGGCGGCGACGGCCAGGCTTCCGGACTGGGTGTGGCCGCCTTACAGCGCGATCGTGCATACCTGAATTTGGGCACAGCTGTGGTAGCCGGTGTCTATGATCGGAAATATAAAACCGGTTCTGCCTTCCGCACACTATGCAGCTGTTCGGATGCTGGCTACTATTACGAGTCCAGCCTACGCGCGGGCACCTTTGCCCTGGATTGGCTTCTGAAATCCGTCATGGGGTTGGATCCTACCCGTGATCCCGCCGTTTATCAGCGCTTGAACGCTGACGCAGGTCGCCTACCGCCCGGATCGGACGGCCTTTTCTTTGTGCCCTATCTAAGCGGCGTCATGAATCCCTACTGGGATATGAATGCCCGCGGGGCATTTGTAGGCTTGTCTTCAGCACATGGTCGCCCTCATCTTTACCGCGCCGTACTGGAGGGCATCGCCTTCGAAAAGACATTGGCTTTGGAAGCGATAGAGAAGACCTTGCGGGCACCTGTGCGCGAACTGATCGCCATCGGCGGCGGCACAACCAACACCCTCTGGCTCAATATCCTGGCGGACATTACCGGTAGAGTCATCCAGCTGCCATCCACGACCGAAGCATCAGCCCTGGGCGCGGGCATCTGCGCCGCTGTGGCTGCTGGTCTTCACTGCGATTTCAGAACAGCCGCTGACGCTATGACCGCGATACGAAAAACCATCACACCCAATATCACAAAGGAAAAGATCTACCAGTCTCTGTTGGAGACATATAAAACACTTTACCCTAATCTTTCCCGTTCAGGATACAGACAGGCGTAGGTAACCAGACCGCATGTTGTCGTGATTCTTGGTGGATGTTACGGACAGAAATATGCATGTATAGAACTGAAGGCGATGGTATCAGCTTTTTAACACATCAAGTCGTCACTCAGATCTGGAGGCCCCCAATACATTCAGGATCGATTTATACAGCGATTGGTGAGCGGCACGGATTGGCGGAGCAAACGAAAAGTATGGCCGACATCTATCTCCTTGGAACATTCAGATTCTCAAATTCTCCTCTGCATGTGAAAGATGCCTATAAATGTCCCATGATGCGCAAGTGACGTCGCAGCTCCCCTCCCGATATCAGCAGCAAGCGATCGCCCGATTCATCCGCCAGTTCCTTGCAGGCCCGCGTGAAATCGGTCGTCACAATGAGGTATGCTGAATCGCAGTTTCCCTGTGATTCCATCGCCTCGAGCACGCTGCGGCCTTCTCCCACACCCACATTTTTCTCCGCACGAATGTAGCGCACGAATACGCGCTCGACTTTCTTCTTCTCCGACCGCCAGGCCAGCAAATCGGTGCAATCTTCGTCAGAACCCTCCAGGACGACCGTTTCTGGATAGCCGAGTGCTCCCAGCAATTGGCCGATTTCGGATATGATGCCTTCCGGCTGCAGAGATTCAACGTGCGATTTGAGCATCGCCGTATCCGGAAGAGGTACTCGACCTTCATCTTCTTCCTTCTCCAGCTCCTTCTTCGCTTCTTCCAACTGCTTCTTGAGCTTAAAAGCCGGCGTGGGATGCACGGGGACTTCGAAAATATCCTGCAGCCAGTCTTCCAGTGTGATGCGTTCTTCCAATTCGACAGGCTGTGTGTCCATGGGAACCTGGTGGGGCAGCATGCCGCGCTCGGCCAGGATTTCGTACAGGCGTTCCTCAATCGTATCTGCCACCCAAAACTCATAAATGTTTATCGGCACCTTGGGACCGATCGATGGATTCAAGCGTCTTTCCAACCGTCGGCGAACCGCGGGATTCCAATTGTGATCGAAATGAACGACATACGTCGCTTCTTTCAATCCCTTCCCATCCAGGCGAGCGCCTGCTTCAACGAGCAGCACATTCCAATGAACTTGTTGGCGAAATGCACTCAGGATATCATCCCGCTGATCCTCGGGTGTGGCCTGATCGATGCGCAAGGCGCCATACGCTTCGAGTACCGGCATCAATTTTTCCAGCCCATCGTCCTCGAATTGAGTAATGACCACGATTTTCGAGCCTGCAGATGTAACTTCATCCACGAGATCGACCAGGGCGCGAACTTTAACGCCATCCAGCAATTCCGGAGCAAAGTTACACACACGTTTCAATCGCTCCACTGCTGACATGACGTGTGTGCGGGTGACCGCTCCGCCGAGTTTGACCAGACGGTTGCGCTCCTCCTCGAGCGATTTTTCATACACCTTCATCTGCCGCTCTTGAAGATCGAGCCAGATCTCCTGCCGGATCTGCGGCGGCATGGCTTTCGCCATTTCCCGTTTCGTTCGCCGCAGCACATTGCTTTCGAATCGACTTTGCAGTTCAGGCAACGTGTTTTTCTTGGCGCCTTCCAAATCATCCGGTATGAGAAAGGTAAAAACAGAAATCCAGCTTTCTTCATCCTTCGGTAACGCGCCAGTTAAACCCCACCGCCGTTTTGCAGAAACGCGTTTCAGCGCATCCAGCATGTCTCGCTCTCGGAAGCGGATCATGTGTAATCCATCGAATACAAGCAGATCGAAGTTCAGTTTTTCACCGGAAAGCAAACCGCCAGCGATATCGATCGCCAATGTGGAATAATCCGCCAGATAGATATGCGCCGGTGTTTGCCAATCCATATCGCGTTGATCGGGATTTCCTTGAACGGTCGTAAAGGTCAGGAAAGGCGCCCAGGTGATGAGCTGCCCGGACCAGTGACGCAGCCCGGTTTTCGAACAGGCGATTAAGGCACGCCTGATTTCTCCCTGCTGGAACAACGCAGAAAGCGCCGTTATCGCAGTGACTGTTTTACCCATACCGGCATCATCCGCCAGCAAGAGCGCATCGCGATTGATCAACGCAAAAACCGCTTCCATCTGATCGTCACGCAGGGGATAAGGCAAAACCGGCGGAGTGACCTCGGTGAGAAACACACTCATTTCCAGTGTAGGCCGCAGGAGATCGATCATATCCGGTACGTTTTTCGGAATGATTTTATTTCGTTCGACAATGGGTTTGTACGATCGCGGAAGCGGCGGCGAACCGCTGATCTCGATTCTTTCCTTGGACTTGTATTTTTTGCCCGCTAGTTGGGGTTGCCCGAAATCAACGGTTACTCTTCGGAGCGGATCCGAGGCGGTCAACTTCGCCGGATACTCGTGCAAATCCATGGATTCCATACGCACATGCGAAAAATCCAGCAGCAGATCACAAGTGAGTGACACCATTTGACCGCTGTCGCTGCGATCACTTTTTACTTGAACATTGGCGTCGATTGGAAAATCCGTAATGATGACCGGCGAGATGCTAGGATCACGCACCGCAGCGATCTTGGGACGTGGCATCGGTGTTACTGTTCGACCGGTACTTAATCGTATCGTCGGCACGGGTTGTCTACTATTGTTCGCCGACTTTTAGGCTGTGGGCTTCTTCCAAAGCGGTGCGGATGCGTAGAAACGGTTCCATGATGTTGCGTCCGCGCAGCCGTTTGGGCAGCACATCCCGGCCGAGTTCGGCCTCTTGATCGTGCCCGGGCAATGCCTGGAGAACATACTGTCCGTCCACCGTCGCCCGCACCCACAGAACGGGGAGATCCATCACAGGCCGTAATTTGAGGAACTCTGCATCACGAACCAGCACCAAATCCGGTTTGGATTCGAGCGCTTTCATCATCGGCAAACCAACGAGTTCGTTGCAAATGTACTCATGCAACGTGTCCCCATAGAGGATCTTCTGCAAACTCGTGGGGCGAATCGCCCCGCTGACTCGAAATTCGAGCGGCCGAGTCTGTCCGTCGGTTACCAAACAGCCCCCACGGATCGATGCGCCGTCATCAAACGTGGCGAGATCAAGAAATGCAAACACCTTCTCATTGTCGTTTCCGGACTTATCGGTCATATTGGCCTCTCAGCGATTACTGGCACCCACTGGGAAGGATTCCCCTCTGGCGATACCCTATCCTACTTTATCCGACAAAACGCCATACTGCAAGCGGTCCAAAGGTCCGGTATTACCAGCGTTAAAAAGAATACTTGGGAGTCAATCTCCCAAGTATTTTTGCTCGCCTGATTTCTTTGGACGAAATCCGGCCGACGAAAATCAGCTTTTCTTTTTCGCGCTGCCTTTGGTTTCTCTGGATTCCACAGGTTCATTGTCTTCCGACATTTTCACAAAGGACAACTTCCAACCTTTACCGCCGAAAATGGCCGTGATAATCTTATACCCCGCCCAGATCAAGAAACCCAAACAGACGAAGCGGAAGAGTATTGAAAATGGGGTGGAAAACGAGTACCTGCTAAAGTCGTTGCTCTTCATCGGGAACCGATTGAAGGCATTGGGCATAGATTGCATGTGTGTTTCATCGTCGAACATTCTGGTTCCACGCTGAAAGAATTGAGCCCACGGTCGATTTCTTAATGCGTCCTCAGGGAAATCGAAATCTCCGGAAAACCACGATAAATTTGCTTGCCCATCATTCGCATCAGCGACACCATTTACATACCCGAGTCGATAGAGAGCGTAACCCGCTCCCGCGAGGATTGCTACCACGAGAAGTACGAGCAGAACACGTCCCACTAATTGCCGTCTAGTCATTCTGAACCTCCATATCTGTATTACCCCTTACAAGAAATCTATCACAATCCTTCGTAAAAATTATGTAGGAAATATGGAGAAATTATTAAAACACATTCCGAATTTAAGTCCGATGGTTTGCCGCCCTCTGCATACGTACGCCTCTCGAACGCCGAAATACAATCCAGATGCCAATGATATACAAAATGAGGGTGAGAATGAAATACCCGTGGATGACCTCCCGGGGAAGGTCGGCAAACAATCTGCCTACATCGTTGCTGCTGTTCTCACTACCCCAGTAGTTATACAGGGAGTTCACTAGTGGAGAAATCATCCCGATGATAATCAGATTCAACCAAACCCACTTCCTCCGAAAGCGGACCCGCATGCATAGGGCAAAGAAAACAACAAACGTTATCAAGTCCACGATATACGGCGCGGCGAGAAACAGCCAATTGGTTTCTCCAACACTACGAACGTAACCCCAGTAAAACCCTTGCTCACGTATGGATGGCCAGAAGACGAACTCAGTAATCTTCGCGCCCTGCAGCATCCCGGCAATGGCGTGGCTGCCTTCATGGCGGAAAGTTCCGATAATTTGGTAAAACGGATACGCAAACAGCCAGAGCAGGTCTGTAAGCCGTAGTCTCATAGGATTCCGCGTGCGACCTGGCAGGGTATCGTCCAAAAGATGGCTACTCATCGTTTCGGAATCCATCCCAGACTCCCAGTGCCGGTTTGGGTTCACCATCTTTCGTACGCAGTCCCAAATAACCGAATAGCGCCAGAGATTCCTCTTCCGCCGGAGATCCGTGTTCCGTCAGGAAATCCGCGTACGCCCTGGTATTCACATCGTCGATAATCAGATAGGCCCAAAACGCCAGTCGTTCTCCCAGTTGGCCGTCGATGGCATGCAGGTAATCAATCTGATCCTGTGCCGATCCATGAAACGCACCCACGTCCTGCGATAAGAACCCACCTTCCGCGATCGCCAGCGGTTTCGAAGTGCGTGAGAGCAGCGGGGAGTAATAGTCCTCCGGGATTTGCGCAGCGCCTTCGAAGGCGAAATAGGGATAGGTGGAAATGGCATAGACATCCAAATCCGGCTCGAACTGATCGACGATATCCCACTTGATCTCACCCGGTGAATCATCCGAAAAGAGACCCACGCTGTTGGTATCTTCCCATTGAATGGTGACGAATATCAAGGTATCCGGCGCCTCGGCTTTAATCGCTGCATAAGTTTCATGATACAGTGTTAAGTAGTTTGAAAAATCCTCCGGCTGGGCATCCGCATAGGTGTTGATCTCGGAGGCCAAGCCCAGATAACGCGGATGAAATTCACGCACCAGCCGCATTGCATAATTCATAAAGGCACTGCGTACTCCCGGCGTCGAGAAATCTCCCCCGGCAAGTTCATCCGGCATTGTGGCAATGACCCGTCGATCGAAGGCCTGCAAAGGATCGATAACAAAGATGATCTCCAAACCATGTTGGCGGGCCAGTTCGATGCTGCCGCGCATATCTTCAATCGCTTGAGACTCGGCTTCCGGGCTTTCAATGAAATCCGCCCAGGGCACCTGCGGCATGTTTAGCATGATGTCACCATGTTGGCCGATGACCTCGATGGTGGCCAGCAGGCTTTCCGCCGTGATCTCCGGGGAACTGAGGAAGAACCCATAGGCGGTACCCCCGCTGTCGAAGATCGAAAGCTGAGCGGCAGGCGAGGATTCGCTTGCCGGCTCGATATCCATTGTCGCGGAAGAGGTCCCGCCGGCACATGCCATAACTGCCAGGAGTAAAAACATAGCCACCCACACGATGACAGCCTTTCTTCGATGATGCGTTCTGTGAAGATACCTGACGACAGGCGTTGATCTGTGACGCATTCTTTCCTCCCCAGAAATGCCCAGCGCTGGCCAATCGACAGCGTTCCTCTCATTGAAACTCGAACCGCTAGGTCACACCCAGACGTTCGTTAGAATACTGCCCATATATCTTCTCATCAACGATCGTGCGTATCCGTTCGAGGGCGCGGTGAATTTCAGTATACGTCGTGTAAAGCGGTGTAATCCCCAATCGGATGTTATCCGGTTCGCGGAAATCCGGGATAACTTTGACCGCGGGAGGCGGAGATTCGATCAGGGCACGGCAGATACGGTAGCCCTCGGCATGCCGTATCGAAACGTGCGAACCGCGTTGTTCGATCTGACGAGGCGAACCCAGGGTAAAACCGAGTGGAGCGAGCCACTCATCCATCAGGTAGATTAAGTACGAAGTCTGGCTTTCACTCTTCGCTCGCAGCCGCTCCATATCGGCTTCGATAAGCAGGTCGACCGAGGCTTCAACCGCCTTCATGGAAAGCATCGGCGGTGCGCCCACTTTATATCGAGATATGTTGGAAGCCGGTGTAAAATCCAGTTCGAAGGCGAAAGGATTGTCTGCGGCCAGCCAACCCCAGATGGGCGGCTTCAGCTGTGTCTGCAGGTCTTTACGCACGTAAAGAAACGCTGGGGAACCCGGACCACCGTTGAGGTACTTGTACGTGCAGCCGACAGCCAGATCGACGTTAGCCTTATTGAGATCCACGGGGACTGCGCCGACGGAATGACTCAAATCCCAGAGCATAAAGGCGCCCGCTTGATGGGCCACATCTGTCACCCGGGCCATGTCATACATGAAGGCGCTTTTGAAAGCTACATGTGTCAGGCAAACCAGCGCGGTTTGCGCATCGATCGCATTCTCGACATCCCGGGAAGTGATCGAGATTCCGTCAGCAGATGGGATCAACCTAAGCTCGTGCTTGCTTCCAAGTAAATCGATAATGCCTTGGAGAACATACAGATCTGAAGGGAAATTGAGTACATCGCTGACAATCCGATGCCGCTGAGGACGCGCACGCAAGGCCGCCATCGCCAATTTGAAGAGATTTACCGTCGTCGCATCGGTGACGACGATTTCATCCTCCTGAGCACCTACCATGCTGGCAATCCTGGCACCCAGCTGCGTGGGGGTTTGCATCCAACCATCGTTCCAGATGCGGATGAGGCGCTTGCCCCATTGCTCTTCGATGGCGCTGCGCATGAAATCGATGGTGCGCTTGGGCAAACGGCCGAGTGAATTTCCGTCCAGATAAATCAGGTTGGGATCCGAGATGAGGAATTCGTGGCGAAATACTGCCAGCTCATCTTGCGCATCCAGCTCGCTCGCAAATTCAACATTGGTGCTCTTAAAATCCAACGCGCCTCCCTGCTCAGGCTTCGCTGTGAACTCGTACTTTCCTACCGCGCTGAAAAATGCTGCCGGATGAACTCGACGATCCGTTCGGAGTTATCACCGACATAATTGTAGGTTTCGAACCGCCGCTGGATGCCGTCGATCAACCAGAGCTCTTTTGGTCCCACCAGGGCTTGATAATATGCCTGCGTGTCCGTCAATTCGGTCCAGGGATCCTCTCGCGCCTGGATGATCAGCGTGGGAATCTCCACATCCTGCGCGTATTGGAGTGGCGACATGTCCTTTAAAGCAAATCCACCACGCCAGGAGGCGATGCGATCGATAATGGGGAGCAAGTACAAGCTGAGAGGGGTGTAGACGCTGCGCAAATACGAACGGATAAACACCTCCGCCGAAACCGGCTGAATGGCGATGAGGAACTTAATGTCATGCAGTTGGCTTTTTCCTTTACTCAAGGCCACGGTGGTTGCATTCGCCCCCATACAGAAACTCACGAATCCGATGGCCGGTGCGGAAAGCCAGCGGTTATTCACGTAGGCGATGGCACCAATGATGTCCTGGTATTCGGTCAAGCCCACGCCACTCAGACCGCTATCACTCTCGCCGTGATTGCGGAAATCGAACATCAGGACGGGATAGCCGGCCGTGTTTAGGGAATGAGCGGCCTTTAGCAAATCGACTGGTGTCCTGGCGATCGGCGGGAATCCTTGATTGCCCACGACGAATCCATGCCGGTTGAAGGTCATGGGATGCGTGAGGATAATCACTTCCTTGGGTTCGGAATCGGATGGACCATTTCCACTGGGGATGAACCATCCTTTGATGCGAATCCCATCTGTGGCTTTGAATTCGACTTCTTCATATTCGAGGCCATAATCCTCGGGTGAGCTGACAATCGGTTGGCGCCTGGCGTAGAGAACGATGTTGGAGAATATATAACCAATCAGAAGAGAAAGGCCAATCCAAGCTCCTACAATGATGATAACCACAATGCTTGCCGACATTCCCATGCTCCTTAATGAACGCTTCCGTTTCGAAATGACGAGAAGCAGTCTTATTTTCTATAAACGCAACGGCCTCGGGTTTAGATTCTACAGCCCAGCGCCTGGGAGAACAAATGGTACCGAAATATTAATTCGAAATCCTGGGTTGACGTTCAATCCCCAACCAGGGATTCTAGTAATCCCATACACAGAGTTTGCGTGTGCAAATCGAGATCCATTTCCGGATTCCACGAGGACAACGAAACGGCTTTGATCCTTCCCGTCCCGGCAAGATGTTGAAAGACGCCTTTCAACGTCTCCGCGCTGGGACCATTTACCGCCGGAAAATTCATCGCTGGAGCATCGCAGGGATCGATCACATCCACGTCGAAGTGTATGTGAAGCGGCGCTTCTGGCAGCGAGTAATCGATCAGCTGCGTCACATCGGTCAAATGCGTTACTTGCGAATCGATAAGCGCTTCCCGCTCGGCTGGATCCAGATCGCGTCCATCGCTGAGGATGACCCGGTCTTCACGAATCGGTTTCATGCCCAGCGCTTCAAGCAGCGTTTGCTCACCGCGTCCCACGAGCATGGCCAACGGCATACCGCCGAGGAAACCACTCGGGGAGGTCTCCCAGGTATTGAAATCACCATGCGCATCGAACCAGATCAAAATCGGATCGAGGCCGGCGCGCTGGATTCCGGCAGTTACACCGATCGCAGTACAGCAATCCCCAACGAGGCACACCGGCCGCTTGCCGCCCAGGAGAATCTCGGCCACCTTATCCGCCAGGGGATCGTAGAGATCGCCCATGCGCGCTTGTTGATCGCCATTGTGTGAATCAAGACCCCCAACCTGCCAACCTGGCTTGGCGAGGGCTTCCAATTGCGGCAGGGGTTCATCGAGGAAATACGGCGAGAGGATAAATTGATTTTCCATAGGGTTAATAATACACCGAGATGAATTGCTGCGTACCACGTTATTAAAAGAAAAACGTGCACGGGAGTTACTACTTACGGAATCTCACCGTGCACGCATTCTAAGTGCGAGTAATTGATGGTCACGCACTTCCCTTGATTTAAGCTCCTCGCCGCAAGAACGGCAGCGAAAATCGCCAACCGCCCTCTCCACCGACGCGAATATCGCGTTGTCGGAACAACCACCAAGCCAGGATAATGAGAACGAAGGCGACGCCAAGGATTCCCGCAATCCAGGTGCCGTTCAAGCCCTCGAAAGCTTCACGAGCCTGGTAGTAATTTAGCGGGGAAATCTTTGCTACCGTCTCCAACGTATCGTCGATCTTCGCCAAGCCGGTGATAAAAAAACTCGCCACCAAAAACACGCCCCCCGCCATGGACGCCATCGCTCTCGAGGGCAGCAGCATGCTGCACAGCAGCGATATCGCCCCGAAAATCAATATTTGCGCCAGCAAGGACACGAATGGCAGTGCCAATACATCCAGATCGATTTTCAACGATGACCAGCTCATGGGTATTGCCAAGCCAACCCAGGTCAACCCGAGAATTAACACCGAGGTGACGATAAAGGCCAGGACACGGCCGGAGTAAAGCGCCGTACGACTTACGGGGTAGGCCAGTATTAAATCGAGCGTGCCATTTTCCTCATCACTAACCAACAAGCCGCTGCCGATTAATACAGCGAAAATACCAACGATAATCGGCATGTAGGAGAAAAATTCGACGCCCAGAAAACCTTCCGGCGATCCAAAGTCCGAAAAATCACCAAAGAAGGCGATGAACTCCTCCGGAAATACAGAGAGATATTCATTCAACGCCTCGGTCTGCGTGCCAATCGAGTCGAACATCGACACCAGCAATATTCCCATCAAGCCCAAGCCTACGCCCCAGCCGATGATCTGACCACGGTAGCGCCGTAGTGTGTATCGAAATACTGTAAACATATTAAACCTCCTGTCCTTCGTCCTCGTAGTAGGCCAGAAAGATTTCCTCCAGCGAAGGACGTTCGGTCTCGAAATCAATCACCGGAAGGGCAGCTAAAGCTTTTAGCAAATTCTCCATCTCGCCCTCCACCTGCAGCAATACACTCGTGCCATCGTCTCTGGAGAGCACACGCACGCCGGGTACCTTATCCAGCTGCTCGACATCGACCGCCTGTTTGAAGCGCACGCTGGCGCGACGAAAAGCCCGGTTAATCAGGGATGTGGGCTCTGCTTCCTCAACAACTACACCCTTGCGGATGATGGCCACACGATCCGCCACGGCTTCTACCTCGCTCATAATGTGCGAGGAGAAGAAAACCGAAGCCCCTTCCGCTTTGGCGTCGCAAATCAGGCGCAGAACTTCACGCTGCATCAATGGATCCAATCCCAGCGTGGGCTCATCCAGCAGCAGCAGATCCGGCTTGTGCATCAGCGCCTGCACGATCCCGATTTTCTGTTTGTTGCCGTGCGACATGTTTTTAATCGTGGTCTTGAGATCCAGCTGTAAGCGCTCGCTTAGTTCATTCACATACGCCCAATCCACATTGTTGCCGCGCAGCGCGTTGAAATAACGCAATGCCGCTCGCGCCGTCCGGTTGGGATCGATTTGCAGCTCGCCAGGTAAATAACCGCTGCGTGCCCGTACTTCGACGGATTTCTCCTGCGGGTTCATACCGAACACGCGCAGCGTACCGCCATCCGGACGAATGAGATCCAGCAAGCAGCGGATGGTCGTCGTTTTACCGGCGCCGTTGGGACCCAGATAACCCAGCACCTCACCTCGCCGAATTTCCAGATCGATTCCACGCAGCGCTTGTACACGGCCGTATGATTTTGTCAGCCCTTGCGCGGATAATACAAGTTCATCAGACATAGACACCTCCAAGTATAAAGATTATTGCGACGTTGTACTTTTCCACTCTACCGCACGAGAGTCTCGTTTCCCGATGGCAGTCAGACTCTTCACTGACCGCAAGCGGACATTTAGCCGTCACAGGTATACGATACAAGGTCAGCCATGCTGCCTTGGCCGCCTTACTTCAATCCGAAAGGCAATCGCGTATTCAGTGCTGGTATCACTCGTGATCCCCAAAAGAGACCCTGTGCATCTCTGCGTTAGGCTACGGTTCAAGCCGCATGCGCAGGAAACGATCGATCTCGAAGCGTTGAAATAGATCACTTCGACTTGCAGGTAAATCCCGCGCGGCAGATTCCAGATCGATCACTTCCGGTTCGATGGCTTTTAAAATACGTTTCTTCCAGATGATCTCGCAGCCGCCTTGTGCCAGGATGTTCTGCAGCCAATCGACGTGCGTGCCGTACGTCAAGGGCACGATGACCGTTTCGCCCATATGAGAAGCCATCACCGGGGTTTGATACCTCCGTCCGCTACGCCGTCCTCGGTGAACCACCACCGAAAACGGTCCTGTCCCTCGTCGGGCGATAAACAAGGTGAAATGGTTGAAGATGTACTTGTTGAAAACGCGCACACCATCCAGGAACCGATCACGTAGGGAACGATTGGTTTGTACCATGTCATTCTCCTTTCGCTGAAGCGGGAAGCGAGACGCTGATATAACCGAGAGCCCGGTAGTCACCAGGCGAGCGTTTTCCCCTGCGGGTCGATGTAGATCGGTCCATCCAGGGGCCAGGATTTGGTCAACAGTTTGGCTGCGTCCTGCGCGGCTCGCAGGGGTGTGATGGGCGCCTGCGAACCACCCATGTCCGAACTGAACCATCCTGGATGCAGCGCTAAAACCTTAATGCCTTCTTCTTTTAATGCATTTTGCAGTAGTTGGCTGGCCATGTTCAACGCCGCTTTCGACATGCAGTACGAATACTCACTTTTCCGCCAGGCCGTCCCGATCCCTCCCGCTTCGGAAGAGATATTGGCGATCAATTTTCCATCCCCTCGCCGCAGCAAGGGCAGTGCGTGTTTCACTACGATCAAAGGCGCCACGGCGTTGATCGAGAAAGACGGCAAATACACTGAGAAATCCACCTGTTCGAGCGCCGGTTTCGACTGTTCCAGGTGCACTGCGGCGTTGTTGATCAGCAGGTCGATGTGATTGAATTCCTCGGAGATACGCCGCATGACGTCCTCGATGGCGTGCTCATCGGTAACATCTGCCGAGTAGAGCAGCAAACCATCTGCGAACTCGTCTCGCAGCCGCAGCAGTGCGTCGCTTCCTCGTCGGTTGATGGCGAATACGCGCTGGCCGATCTGCAGCAAGACTCTCGTCAGCTCGAGGCCCAAGCCGCGATTGGCGCCCGTGATGAGGACATTTTGATGCATCGATTCCTCCAAGATTGTGCGTGATGAAGAATGTTTATGATTGTACGGGTTCGTCTACTTTGATACTACCGCGATTCGTACCGATTTGATGGTAGACATGAACCATCCACACCACGGCCACGATGGGCACGAACAAATTCAACAAGGGTACAGCCGCCATCAAGGTGATCACGAAACCCCCAATGTACACCGCAAGCCGGTTGTGCCGCATGAGTTTATGCGCCTGTGGTTTTCCGATGTGATAACCCGCCGCCATCTCGAAAAACTCACGACCGGTGAGATAACTGTTGAGGGCAACAGAGATAAAAAAGCCGATAACGATCAAGTGAAAAGGTAGAACCAGGATGTTCAAGAACAGCGCCCAAAGGACGAATTTAATATCATGCAGGGCATCGGGCCAAAATTTCGGCCTCTCCTGGCGCTGAAGTTGCGGATAACTCTCCGCTTCCACGCGACTGATGGCAATCTCCTGTAACATGCCGGCGATTAAAACGACGACCGCAGGCAGCATGAACCAACCGCTAATGCCGGAAATAATACTGATGATGCCGCTGACCAGCGTGTCCAACCATTCGGTTTCGATTTCGATCATATTCGCCGAAATCCAACTGATGGAGACCACTGCCAAAATAACAACAATGATCCCCAATATCGCGCTTAGGAGCATCAAACCTAGCAATCTGGCGTTGAATATGGAACGGAGGGTTTTTATGAATGGGAACATATGGAAATCTCCAAAGATAATCGTTTTACACACATTTTTCGGATGAAGATCAAGGACCACAACCGATCGTGACGGCCTGATGGATTGCCCGCAGGAGCGAACGTTTACCCGGGCTGTCCTGGCCGAGTTCCCAGATCATCACACCGCCATACCCATTTTCATGGGCGTAACATGTTTTGTGTTTTACAGTGAGGACATCGTTGAAATAGATGCCCTCAATTTCGTCGATGCCCACGCCAGGGTCATACAGCTCGATAATCTCGGCGTAAGGGGACGAGGTGGTCGGATGCGTTGTGCGACGGCCGTAGAAAGGGATACCCAGCACCAACTGCTGCCTGGAGAATCCCGCTTGCTCGAACAGCGCCAGATCCTCAACCGCCTGTTCGAAGGTGGAATGCCGGCTGCCGCGGTCGTAGGACATGATATGTATACGGTCGACATCGACAAAGGCACTGAAATCAATATCCTCGTGAGGGTACAGCGCCACGCTGACGATCAATCCGCGCTGCCTCACCTCCGAAATCAATGAGACATATCGCAGGGTTTGGAATTCGCCTTCGGGGAATTCCCAGTCAAAATCGACACCATCCAGATCGTTCGCTTCGCAAAATTGCACCACGTCTTCCACGAAATTTCGCCGTGATTGCCAGTCCGCGATCACTTCAATGAAGTGTTCGGAACGATCGTAGCCGCCGATGGAGAGATGAAGGCGAGTGCCATAGGTTTCCTTTACCTCCCGCATGGCCCGCAGGCGTTCGGGATTGACTCGCCAAGTGTCCAATCTGCCATCTTCATCCGGTTCCGCGGAGAAGTAGATCAAATCCGTGATGCATCTGCCCCAGGAGGGCTCGAAGTCCCGGTACTCGGGCAGATAGCCGACGACCAGAAAATCATCGACCATTTCCAACGTGTCATCGCACCAGGCGGAAGATACCGAAGTCAACTGTATCGTAGGTGCTGGACTCAAGTCCTGCGCACTGGTCGGACTCGCATCCGGGATCGAGGTTGTGGAGGTTAGCGTGGCGGCTGATCTGTCGACGGGAGCAGCCGTGGGGGATGAGCCACAAGCTGCGAGGAGCCATGACAACGCAGCTAACATTCCGGGGATTGTGGAGATTCTCATCTCAATGCCGCTCAGACAATTCGAGCAGAACGTCCATCGCCTGTGTTCTTCGCTCCCACGGCACGAAAAGGTGATCGTGATAGTATGCCGATACGGGGTTGACGCTGATACCCGCTTGCGCCAGCTTGTTCGCGATCGCGGCCAGGAAACCCACAGCCGTCAGCGATGAATGCACGGTCAGCGTGATGCACGCCCAGATAGAGTCGTAGGCCAAGTCATGGTCGCGGGCTTGCTCCTCGCGAATGATAAGACTGACGCCCTCCGCCTCAAAGAACGAACAAAGCGGTTCGAACGACAACCGGCCATACGCCTCCCGATGGAGTGTACAAAACACGTAGGTGGAATCCTGCAGCTCAGGTCGTAGATTCGACAACAAAGTCCTTATATCGGCTTCCCCACTCATGTCACGGTTTCCGGGCGTAGAACACAGCGGTGAAGTAATTCTTGCAGACACAATCCACATCCGCAAAACCTGCATCCACAAGCCAATTCAACTGATCGATGAGCAGGGCATCCTGGTCGTACGACTCCCGGCGGGCGATGCTCTCACGAATGCGCTCCTCGTCCGCCCCTCGCGCCCGAACCTTCGCCAACCAATCCGACCAATAGATCTGCTCTAGATTCGCCGTCGGCCCCCTCACCTGATCGACGTTGATGAACACCCCCCCTTCTCGCAGCGCAGCATAGATCCTGTGGAACAGGTTCCGCTTCTCCGCGTCCGTGAGGTGATGAATGGACAGGCTGGAAACGACCAGATCGAATTCCCCCGTGAAGTTGATCTTGCAGTAGTCGTCCACGACGAACTGGAACTGCTCGATGTTGTCCTTGAAGCGCCGACGCCCGACCGCCAGCATCTCCTCCGCCACATCGATCAACGTGAATCTGGCCCGGGGATATTTCTCCAGGACGTGCTGGGAGAAGAGACCCGTTCCTGCACCCAGGTCCAAGACATCGATGCGTTGATCCAAGGCGAAAGGAAGTAAATCCCTGGCGACGGCGAAGATGGTATCGTAGTCAGGCAAGGCGATCTTGATCCACGCATCGTAGTAAGCAACGGAATCGTCGAACGCGTCACCAATCGTCACAAAAGGCCTCCGAAAATGTAAGTATAACAAGAAGCAACTTTTTAACGAAGAACGGGGCATCCCGAAATACAGTTACTTGCTACAAGCGAGTTGTGATCGACATCACGTCTTTCAACACCCGCCAGGACGATCAATCGTTGATTTACATCGACGCGCCAGTCATTCGATCATTCCGTCCATGAGAATTCAGCCACAACCGGGTTGTGGTCCGACATCCCATCCTTCAACACCCGAACCCACTGCGGTTTGAAATGTGCGGAATGCCAGATGTAATCGATGCGTTCGACACGAAAATCCGTTCCCACAGGATGGATCGTATGGCCCAACCCCCATCCAATTTCGGCGAAAGTGTCAGACAAGACTTCCTCCATATGACCGTGGGCGATGGAAATCTCCGATAAATTGCAGTCGCATAAAACCAGGACAGGCATTTCTTCATCGGTCACTTCATCGATCACGAGGCCGATCTGACGCAGGCGGATTTTCTGGCGCTTGGCAATACGTTCAGGCCACTCCTGAATTGGCAATTCGCCCATCAGCGTTGGGATGAGATGCACGACCACAACTTTGATCGGCGTGCCATCCACATCGACCTTCACCACCCAGGACAGGTCACGCCACGGCAGATTCAACCGCTCCACAGAAAGGATGGGATAGCGGCTGAACAAACCGACTTGCAAGATATGCTCCGTCGGCAGGGGAGTGTGGTAGGGATATTCATTGGACAGGAAACCCTCCAATGGGTCGGCGTTTGCGGGGATTAATTCCTGTAAACCCACCAGGTCGGCGTCAGCGGCGAGGATCGTCTCCGCCAAAGCTTCATATTCCGTGTTTCGATTGAGCACATTGAACGTCATGACCCGGAGCGTGCGGACTTCGGGATCTTGTGCCGGGCGAAAGTGAGGAAAAAGCCGAAAACCATAGAGCACGAAAAAGAAAAGCGTCGGCACACATAAGAACAGGATCGGTTTTCGCTCGCGCAGTATTATTGCGCCTATCCAGAAAATCGGCAGAAGTACGAAGAAAACCTTGAGGTAATGGTTCAAAATCCAGAGCAACCAGTGACTGTCGGAGATGACCAGTCGGAGGATGAGCGGCAAGGTGCAAAAGATCGCATAAGCGATGATAAACCATCGTAAACCTTTTCTTATCTTCATTCCGTCATACTCTTCCCAGAGACTATCCATCATCCTGATGTCAACATGCGAGATTGTATCCCAAGTCGAGAATCTTGGATGTCTATTTTTTTACTACGACGAAATTCACAAGGTGAAATGACGGCTAAGGCTGGTATCCCGCTACGAAGACACCAAAGAGATGAGGACACTGATTGAGGTAGTATTGCGATTCCTCACTCGAGAACGACCAATTCTCGTCGGTCCAGCCTATGATTTCCTTACAGGTTGGCGTAGCGTAATGATCGTCGCTTGTGCCGAAACCAAAGGGGTGCAGGAATTCATGCACGATCCCGGCGGCGGTCATGAACGTTGGCGTTGAGGCGTATAAATCATCCACCAACAAGGAACACATGGAATAACCATACTTCTCCACGCAGGGTATCCCTGGCTGGCCGCGGCATTCCCCGCCGATGGAAACGTCGCTGATGACTTCATCCTCATCACCATACCCACATATGCCATAATGATGACTCCAATGCATCACCGCCATATAGACATATTCATCCCCAACGAGCGGAGAAACGAATTCGTTGTGGTAGCCAACTGGTCCGTTGACCCAACCCGAGTATCCACCATAATGCTGCGCCATGCCGTGATCCCCATAGGAGTAAATCACCAAACCGTTGGGAGTCTCAGAGGCGATCGTTTCCAGGTATGCGATCGCCATTTCTTTCATCGTCCCACCCGGTTCCATTTCACGGAAATCAATCCATTCAAACTCGAAGCCCGTTCTCTCATACAATATTCGTGATGAATCCTCGAGGACTTCTACCGCGGCCTGGCGATTCACCGGTTCAGAGGAGATATCCACCAGGATGGACACTTTAAATATCCCGCTCGGCTCAGCAATGGTCTCTTCGAGTGTGGGAGTCGATTCCGGCGTGTCGGTATCTCGCAGAGCAGATGTCGCTGGGCTTGTTACTGGCTTCACTGTTGGAGACGGAGTCGCTTCATATCCCGGCCAATTGCAGGCAAGAGCAGCCAGAACGAGAATTAGAAAAGGCATGAGATATTTCCGATACATCCCAACCCTCCCGCTGACTCTGACCATTATAGCCGCGCTTCCAACCCGACCGAAATGGCTCTTATTTGCCGTATCGAACGATGGAGAGGTGATAGCACTCCCTGCAACTTGAACTGCAATGCAATCGAGGTCTTTCAATCACTGGTCGGCAGATATGGCATCGAAGGACCTTCTACCCCCATCAACTCCACCAAGGCTACCTGCAGCGCGGTGCGATCATCCCAGGGATATTCCGTTTCCCCGAAACACATCGACTGCTCGTGCCCCTTTCCACAAGCGATTACCAGATCGCCGGGCTGCGCTTTTCGCACAGCGAAACGCAGCGCATCCGCGCGATCGGGCTCACGCCAGAAAGTCTCACCTTCAACAGCTCCCTTGGATCGAGCCCCCTGTGCCATCTCTTCCAAAATACCATCCAACGATTCCGTACGAGGGTCCTCCGCGGTCAGGATCGTAAGATCGGCAAGCTCGGCAGAGATCTCCGCCATCATGCGTCGTTTCTCCCGGTCGCGTAGACCGGCCGAGCCAAAGACGGCGATCACCCGCCCCGATGTTAACTCACGCACCGTCTCCAGCGCCCTGCGTAAAGCGTTAGGCGTGTGGGCAAAATCGACGATGGCCGTGAACAACTGTCCCAGATCTATGCGCTGCATGCGTCCCGGCACACCGAGCAATTGTGCGATGCCCTCGGCGGCCGTCTCTGGTTGGATACCCAGCGCTTTGATGGTAACCGCCAGAGCGGCCAAGCAATTGGGAACATTGTAGCTCCCGATCAGTTTACTCTCGACCTGCTGTTCGAAATCCGTGCCACACACGGTAAAACGAAGTCCTTGAGAACGGCTTTCGATCTCTTTTGCGTATACATCCGCATCCTGGCTTAACCCATAGGTCAGTTGGCCTGTCTTCGTGATTTCCCGCAGGAAGGTATAGGAAGAATCGTCGTGGTTCAGCACCGCGGTTTTTTCTGGGCCGAAAATCTTCTTCGCGCCGGAGAGTCCCTGGGAGAATAAACGACCTTTTACCTGCCGGTATGCTTCATAGGTGCCATGATAATCGAGGTGCTCGTGGGTAATGTTGGTCACGGCTGCGATGTCGAACTCGCAGGCCCCAACACGCTGTTGAGCCAACCCGTGCGAAGTCGCCTCCAGAACGCAATGCGTTATCCCCGCTGATACCATTTGCGCCAGATAACCCTGAACCTCGTGGGCATCCGGCGTGGTAACATGCAATCCCGATTCTAAGGTCTGCGAACCGATGACGACATTGACCGTCGTAAGCAGACCGGCCGTGTAGCCTGCATGGCGAAGAATCTCGTGGATCAAGCTGGCGGTGGTCGTCTTGCCATCCGTACCCGTGACCCCGATGAGAATAAGTTTCGTCGAGGGATGGCCATACCAGGCGGCCGTGATCTGCGCCCATGCGAGGCGCGAATCGGGGACTCGAAAATAGGGAATTCCTAACCCGGGGTCATCTTGCTCTCCAACTGCAGCTGCCGCTCCTCGTGCCGCTGCATCATTCAGAAAATCGTGGCCATCGTAGTCGCTTCCACGCCTGGCAACGAACAGAGCCCCCGCCTGGACGGTGCGCGAATCGGCGGTCAGCGCCTTGATTTCCATATCCGGCTGACCACCGAGGTTGATTCCGTTTACATGAAGCAGTATCTGATGCAGAAACATTATCAGAAGATCCCACGCTTATGACGCACTGATGCTCCAAAGCACAATCATAACCCTGCGTGGAAGATTATTCGAGGGTTTGCCGCAGGCTTTCCAGTTTGCCAGCGACGGAACCATCCAGGACTTTATCGCCAACTTGGATTACCAGGCCACCCAGAATGCCCGTTTCTACATTGAAGTTGACTGGAACTTTCTCGCCAATTTTATCAATCACTTCGCTTTCGACTGTCTCTTTTTCCTTTTTCGTGAGCGGCAACGCAGATGTCACTTCAGCACTTATACCGGACAACTTTTTACCTTTAAGTAAGACTACTCTGCCCTTGCGCACACCGCTGAAGAATTCCTCGATCAAGGCGTGTTGGCGTTTTTCATCCAGTGTTTCCCCAATGACTTTCTGGGCCGCTGCAATGGCCAAGGCTGCCACCTGTCCGCGCAAATCTCGCAGCGCCTTGTTTTTGGCCTCCTCACTCTCCTCATTGGCAGACTGATGAATTTGCACGGCTTCTTGTTCCGCCTGGTTTTTGATGTCGAGTGCAATCTCGTTCCCTTGCTTGCTGGCTTCACGCATGAGATTGGACGCTTCCTGACGCGCTTCGCCGATGATCTTCTCCGCTTCCTGCTCAGCGTTGGCACGAGCATCTGCCGCCAAGCGTGCGTCCTCCAAACCTTGTGCGATCGTCTCTCTGCGGCGTTTAAGCATGGAAAGAATGGGTTTATACGCCCACGCACGGAGCACAAGAACCATGATAAGAAAGCTAAAAAGCTGGACCAACAAATAACCGAGGTTAATCCCTAGACGTTCCAAAGCGATCCTCCTACTGCCAGCTTGTTGTTATCACACGAATAAGATCAACATCGCCACAACGAGAGCGTAAATCGCCACAGCTTCGGCAAAGGCGATGGCCAGAATCATGTTGAGCTGGATCGTGCCAGCCGTATCCGGATTTCGAGCGATACCCTGCATGGCGCCATAGGCGAGGATACCAATCCCCAAACCAGGGCCAAAAGTACCTATCATAGCTAATCCGGCAGCAAGGAACTTCAAACCGTCCCTTAAGGCAGCTGCAGCTTCTGCATCCATTTAGTACCTCCTGATTATTATCACGTTATATCGCCGAGGATATGTTCCCAAATTAAAGTGATCTTTGCTTGCATGCTTCCTAGTGACCATCATGTGCGATCGTCGCCATGGTCATAAAGACCATAACCAGCATGCCAAACACCATCGCCTGGACTAAACCAACAAAGAGTTCTAAGAAAACAATACCGGATTGGATGACAACAGGAACAAGCGTTCCGATGATGAAAAGCAACACCGAGCCGGCGAAAATATTTCCGAACAAACGAAAGGAGAAAGAGATGATCTTGGCGATTTCTGCGATCAATTCCAGAAGCCCGACATATATATCCGTAAAAGGAAAAATCAGGTCGAATGGGCTGATCTTTTCCCTGAAGAGTAATTTTCCCAAACGGCCAAAATTGAGATATTTTTTCAAGTAGGTGATCCCAACGGCACGAAAGCCGAGTATCTGGATCACGATCACCGAAGTCAGGGCAAGTGCAAGTGTGAAGTTCAAATCCGTCGATGCCACACGGACATACGGCGTGAATCCCAAGCCTTCGCCAATGTCTTCTTCACTGTCGTGACTATCCGAATCACTAACCACTTCGGTTTCGATTTCCCCTGTGATCGTGGTTACATGGAAATCCCCGATGGCGAAAAGTTCTTGCGTTTCGTATGCAGGAGTACCGTGATGAGGTTCATGCAGCATACCGATGCTATCGACACCGGGTATGAGTTCACTCCAATTGATGAGAAGCACCATAAGAATGATCGTCGCCACCCAAGGAAAGACGGTATCTGCCCACTTGCGGGCGGTTGATTCTGTCAAATTGTAAATCGCCTCTACGATCATCTCGAAGATCTGGGGAACACCACTCAGGATCATCGCCCCGCCGCGCGTCACTCGCCAGACCGAGAACGCAATCAGGATCAAGAGTAAATCGGCGATCAACGTAGCAATCATCGTATTCGTAAGGTATAAATCTCCAATTAGCGGAAGAGTGACCGGTCCCGCAACGGCCTCTGCAGGAAGTTGAATGTGCGGTTTAACGGGGGAAAAGGCTTTGACGGCAAAGACATTGGCAACGATCACTAAAATGATCAACCAACGATACGTACCCCATCGCCATCTAGGACGGGTCTGCTCTGTGCTCTCCACCTTCAGTCTCCTCCGTTCGATTAATCCCAACACTCTGCTTCGACAAAGCTTGAATGCGGGGCGCAAAGGATAAAACCACTCGGATCATCAGGAAAATGGTTAGCGGCACACTCGCCAGAAGAAGAATAACCACAAATAATGGCCGTGTTTGAAACTGATTATCCAGCCACAGACCGGCCAACAAAGCCACGAGGATGACAACCAATGTCAGGCAACCCACTTGACCAATGACACCCACGAGGGCCACCTTCAGCGCCTGAATCGCTCGATCCTTATCAGGCGTTGTATCGTCTTGGGTCATCATCCGAGAATTCTATCACAAGCAATTTTTCGGGTCAAACCAGAGCATCCTTATCCGATTAGAAGAGCGCTTTCGCCGCTTCCACTGCAAGATTCAACCATGGTCCGCTGATCGTTCCGATGCCGATGATCGCCAGTGTACAAAACACCAGGGTTACGGCAGTAGCTCTGGGAATATCGATCGACACCTGCTCATCTTTGGAACGATAAAGATAAACCACTTTGAGAATGGTCATGTAGTAATACAGACCGATGATGGCATTCAACACACCCACAATCGCCAACCAAATCCAGCCACTTTGCACCGCTGCGGCAAAGACATAGAACTTGGCCACAAAACCCACCAGCGGCGGCATTCCAGCCAGTGAAAGCAATGCCAGCATGAGCGCCAGCGCCAGACCCGGCGCCCTGCGGCTCAAACCAGCATAGTCCGCGATCTGTTCTGAACCCGCGGATTGGGCAAAAATAATTACGATTGTAAAAGCCGCCAGGTTGGTCACCACATAACCCAACAAGTAGAAAACCGAGCTCGCTGTGCCGAGACTACTTAATGCCACCAATCCGATTAAGGCATAACCGGCATGCGCGATCGAGGAATATGCCAGCAGGCGCTTGATGTTCTTTTGTGGAATGGCAAGCAAGTTGCCGATGGTCATTGTGGCTGCGGCCAAAATGGCAAATAGTGTCGTCCAGTACGCTTCGATGGTCGGGAATGCCACCAGCATGACCCGCAGCAGCACCGCGAAACCCGCCGCTTTCGAGGCCGTGGAGATAAACGCGGTGATCGGAGTCGGAGCTCCCTCGTAAACATCCGGGCTCCAGAAATGAAAGGGAACGACGGACACCTTGAAGCCGAATCCAACCAAAACCAGAAGCGCCGTCCCGAGTAAAATCCAGGGAGAGAATTCACCAACCCGAACCATGGCCGCCAATCGGTAGATGTTGGTCTCCCCGGTGAAGCCAAAGAGAAGACTGAATCCATACAGCATCACCGCCGAAGACAGCGCGCCAAAGAGGAAATACTTGATCCCGGCTTCGGTGGATTTTTTGTCCGCCTTTAAGAACCCGGCCAGGATGTAGAGGGGGATGGACGTGGTTTCGATTGCCAGCAGCAAGATGATCAAATCTGAGGCCGCCGCCATCAAACACATTCCGAATGCGGCTATAAGCAGCAAGGCAAAATAGGCACCTCGTTTTGCCAGGCCTTCCATGTCGAGACTGAGCATACTGGTCACAGCAACAGCGAAAAGGAACACAATCTTAAACGTAAATCCAGTCCAATCATGGCGCAGCATCCCCCCAAAGATCAAGATCGGATCCCCGCCGATTTCAGGCCGGCTGAATAGTATCGCCAGAATGAGTGTCAGCAACGATCCGCCAGCGCTGACCCAGCCGAGTAATCGACGCTGTTGTTCTCGCCAGACACCATCCAGGAGCAGAATCAACCCTGCCAGGCCGAGAAGCAGTATCTCGGGGAGAACGAGGAGGATGTGGGCGGATTCAAAGTTCGCAAAAGCCACCTATGCACCTCCGAAAAGCGCCAGGACGGCATTTGCGCCCGATTCAATCAGCGGCGCCATCACAGAAGGGTAGACTCCGATGAGGATCAAAATCCCGGCCAACAAGACCAGGGCGATCCGGTCGAAGTTGTTGATGCTGGATATGTGACCCTCGAACTCCTTCGGAATCTCCCCGAAGAAAACGCGACCGATGATACGGATGATGTAGGAGGCCGTGATGACGATGCCCAGCGCGGCGATGATGGCGACAATCGGCTGTCGCTGCCATAGTCCCATAAAGATCGGAAATTCGGCGATGAAACCGGAAAATCCGGGCATACCCATGGAAACCAGGCCGCCGATGATAAACGCCACCGCAACGAGGGGCATGACTTTTGAAAATCCACCCAGCTTGGAAATTTCCCGCGTGTGGGCGCGATCATAGACCATGCCGACGACAGCGAAAAAGAGCGCCGTCATCACTCCATGGGAAAACATCTGCAGTCCGGCACCCGTAAGACCCTTCAAATTGAGCGTGGCGAATCCCAGCATCACCAGGCCCATGTGGGAGACGGATGAAAAGCCGATGACGTATTTGAAATCACGCTGCACCATGGCGATCAAGGCGCCGTATACGACGTTGACCGTCGCCAGAACGAGGATTAACGGAGCCCATATCTTTGCACCTTCCGGCATGAGCATAATGCCCACACGCAGCGCGGCAAATGCGCCCAATTTCATCAACACCCCGGCGTGGAACATGGAAACCGCCGTAGGCGCCGCGACGTGCCCATCCGGAGACCAGTTGTGAACCGGGAAAATGCCACCCAACACGGCAAACCCAAAGAACACAAATGGGAACCAGAAACGCTGGAAGGCCGTCGAGAAACCGGCCTCCTGCAGTGCGATCATGTCGAAGGTCTGCATATCGGCGGTGAAATACATCGCCAGCGCGCCGACGAGGGCGATCACAGAACCGATAAAGAGGTACAGCGTGAGTTTCATCGCCGCATATTCACGCGTAACTTTCCACCCCCAGATGGCGATCAACAAATACATTGGAAAGACGGCAATCTCATAGAAGAAAAACAACTGGAAGAGATCGAGGGAGATAAAGACGCCAAACACGCCCGTGGCCAATATGAAGAGAAAGGCAAAAAACTCGCGCGGCCGATCGTCGACCCCCCATGAGATCAACACACCGGTGAAGATCACCACACCGGTTAGCAGCACAAGCGGCAGGTTCATCCCATCCACGCCAACGTGATAGGAAATACCAAGCGCCCCCACCCATGGGTACGGACCTTCCTTAAATTGATACCCGCCAACATCCTGATCGTACGAGAAATACGCCAGCACAGAAAGCGAGAAACAAGCAAATGCCGCAGCCAGCGCAACCCAGCGGATGAGATTCTTGCGGTCGCCAGGAAGCATGAACAGAATCAACGCCGTTCCGATGGGAATGAAGCTGATCACACTCAGGATTGGAAAATTCATAACCTACTCTCTGGCTCCCACGAGTGACCGGTTAGATACTGTAAGCGTTTCCGAACACAAAGGCTCTCATATGCGACCATTGAACTACATCCTCTCACCCGAACAAACGCAAGACCGTATCGTTGATCACGCGCAGAATCCACCCCGGCCATACACCGATCCACAGCATCAACGCCATCAGCGGCGTGACGGCCAGGATTTCTCGACGGTTGATTTCGAGGGGATGATCGACCCACTTCTCGTTCAGCGGACCATGCAACACTTTCATGATCGCCTTGAGAATGTAAGCCCCTGTGATCAACAAGCCGATCATCGAGATGGCGGTGAACAAAGTCAGAATCGGCCAGCTGCCTCGCACGACGAGGAACTCTGATACGAAACCGTTCAGCCCGGGCAAGCCCAAAGATGCCATGGCCGTAAAAGTTAATATCCCTCCGTAAATCGGTGCCAGTGGGAAGAATCCGCCGTACGAATCCAGGTCACGCGATTGCGTTCGTTCGTAAATCACGCCCACGAGCAGGAACATCCCGGCCGCTGAGAGACCGTGATTGAACATCTGCAGTACCGCACCGTTGAGGGCGATCACAGCATCCTGGCTGCCATCCTGAACGAAAGCTGCGGCGGCGATACCCAGCACGACGAAACCCATGTGGTTGACCGACGAATACGCCACCAGACGCTTGAAATCGTTCTGCCCCCAGGAAGCGAATGCCCCGAGAACAATCGCCAACGTACCCAGTAATCCCAAAACGACGGCAAATTGCTTCGCCTCTGCGGGATACAGCGGCAGCACCAGGCGCAGGAAACCGTAGGCGCCCAACTTGAGTAGTACACCCGCCAGGATCATCGAGCCGCCAGTGGGTGCTTCCGTATGCGCATCCGGAAGCCAGGTGTGGAACGGCCAAATCGGGACCTTGATGGCAAAGGCAATCACGAAAGCCCAGAAGGCGATGGTTTTAACCGTGCTCGTGGAAAGCGAGATCGGCAAGCCCAGCAACTGCAATGGTTGATCGAGCGCAGTCCATTTGGTGGTGATCTCGAGTAGATCGAAGGTGCCGGCCGTCACACCGATCAACTGGATCGCCAGCAGTAAACCGAGCGACCCTGCCATGGTGTAAATCAGGAATTTGAAAGAAGCATATTCCCGATTGGCGCTGCCCCACTGGTTGATCAAGAAATACATCGGGATCAGGCCTACCTCCCAGAATACGAAGAACAGCAGCAAATCGAGCGAGAGGAACACGCCCAACATGCCCGTTTCCAGGAGCAGAAAAAGCGCCATGAACGTCCGCACTCGATCGCTGATATTCCAAGAGATCAACAAGGAAAGCGGTGTAAGCAGCGTGGTGAGCAGCACCATCGAGACAGATATACCATCTGCGCCCAAAAAGTAACTCGATCCAATCGCTTCATACCACTCAGCACGTTCGACGAACTGAAAGCCTGACGTCGAAGAATCATAAGCAAACCAGAGCCAGACGGCCAACCCCAACGGGACCAGGCTGGCAAGGGTCGCCGCCCAGCGGATCAATTTCACCCGCCCACTCGGCAGAAGGAAAACCAACATCGCCGCGATCGTGGGTGAGAAGAGGATCAGTGAGAGTAAATGGTCTTGAATGAAATCCATCCCGGGTCGTCTCCCGAATTATGGCTGGAAAAAAATCACATAAGAAAGCAACAAACCGGTAAACAGCAAACCAACAACGAGGTATTCCTGTACGCGCCCGGTCTGGATCACTCGAAAACGATTCCCGGCGCGCTTTACACCTTCTCCAACCGCATCCCCAAAGCCATTGACAATGGGTAAATCGATCGCATTGCGCAGGAATGACCCGATACGCAGCGCAGTTCGCCCTACTGCATGCAGGATGCCATCGATCAGGCCGCGGTCGAGCCAGCGGTAGACAAACGTCTCTGCAAACCAGTAGGCCGGTCGTATGAAGAGAAAATCATAAATCTCATCGAAGTAGTATTTATTCTGCAGTAAACGGTAGAGTGGACCCAGCGGCCGAGCCAGCGGATCCGCCGCGCCGGAAGGTACGCGCCGGTAAACCAACCACCCCAGGAACAATCCTCCCAGCGCGACACCCACCGAGGTCAGTAGAGGAACAGCGTTAAAGGGTACCGCGTGGGGGTGCCCCATCAGGGTGCCGCCTACGAAATCGTGGAACCAATTCGGCAGCATACCACCGAGTAGGGGGAATTGCTCCGGAATCCCAACCCAACCCGCCGCAAGGGCAAAAACCGCCAGGATGATCAGAGGTGCCGTCATCGACCACACCGATTCATGCGCCTCTTCGGCAGCCTGTGTGCGTGGTTTGCCTAAAAAGGTTAATGTGATCTGGCGCATGGTATAGAAAGCAGTGAGGAACGCCGCCAATGCCAGTACGATGAATACCACCTGATGATCGCTGCTGAAGGCATCGGCCAGGATTTCATCTTTCGACCAGAAACCCGCAGTGAGCACGGGAAAACCGGAGAGCGCAAAACCACCGATCAGGAACGTCCAGAACGTGCGCGGCATTTTCGCCCGCAAGCCCCCCATGTTGAACATGTCCTTTGCATCGACATGTTCACCGGAAGAATGTTCACCGTGTTCCATGCCGTGAATCACCGAACCGGAGCCCAAGAAAAGCAGCGCCTTGAAAAATGCGTGCGTGATTAGATGAAAAGCACCAGCCACGAAGGCGCCGATCCCTACCGCTGCCACCATGTAGCCCAATTGAGAGATCGTAGAATAGGCCAAAACGCGTTTGACATCGTTTTGTGCCACGGCGATCGTGGCCGCGAACAGCGCAGTGAAGGCACCGATGAATGCGACGACTGTTAATGCCGGCGTCAGCGCCTGGCCTTCGTGCCAGCCGGCGGTCAGCAGCGGGAAGAAGCGCAGGATCAGATAAACGCCTGCCGACACCATCGTCGCCGCATGGATCATGGCGGAAACCGGTGTGGGGCCTTCCATGGCATCCGGCAGCCATACGTGCAGCGGCCACTGGGCGGACTTTCCAATGGTGCCCATGAACAACAGCAGACCGATTAACCCGGCCGTCGATAACCCGGCGATCACAGAAGGAGCCGAGGCCAATGTATTCAGCATTTCTTCGTTATAGAGAATGTCACGAAAGTTGAGCGTTCCCGTCTCGGAGTAGAGATACGCCAGGCCAAGCAGCATGAAAACATCGCCGACGCGGGTCGTGATAAAAGCCTTGATCATCGCTCGCTTGGCCGAATCTTTTCCATACCAGAAACCAATCAGCAGGTACGAGCAAAGTCCCATGATCTCCCAACCGATAAACAACAGCAGCAGGTTGTCGGAGATCACCAGGGTCAACATGCCGAAAGCAAAGAGTGAAATAAAGGCAAAAAAGCGGGCGTACATGGGTTCGATGCCACCGGATTTGGGCGGCAGACCGGCGCGATCCTGCGGATCGCGTTGTTTCCCATAGTTGTGGTACCCAATACTGTAGATGAAAATTGCGAGACAGGTCCAGGCGACGAAAAAGAGCGATACCGCGCCAAGCGGGTCGATCAGCACCCCGATATTTAATGTTTTCTCTCCGGTTTGCAGCCACTCGATCGAATCAGCAAAGGGGTTGTGGCCGAGATCATCGCTGGTGATCGCCATCCAAAACACGACCATCGCCATTCCCCACGAAAGCAGCATGGCTCCCACAGCGAGTGTGTGGCTGAGGCGATTGTTCCGATTGGCCCACAATACGATCAGGAAGAAAGCCAGGATCGGGGGGAGTGGGATAAGCCACGTCAGGAGTTCCGGTTGCATCGTATTCCGCCTACCACTTCAACATGTTGATTTCGTCTACGGCGATCGTTGTACGCCGTCGATAGATCGAGATGATCAACGCCAGGCCCACCGCAGCCTCCGCTGCTGCGACAGCGAATACGATCAACGCAAAAACCTGACCGCGGATGGCGAATGTCCCATAGCGCCAAAAAGCGACGATGTTGACATTTGCCGCATTGAGCATCAATTCGATGCCCATTAAAATCGCAAGCGCATTTCGGCGTGCAAGTGCGCCGTACAAGCCAATGCAGAATAGAACCGCAGCGAAAATGATGTACCAGGATAACGGGATCATGCCTCATGTTCCTCTTCAGATGCAGAGCCACGCGGCCAGGCGATCATGATCGAACCAACCAGGGCGGCGAGTAACAAAACGGAAGCGACTTCAAAAGGCAGAATGTACTGATCGACATCGACGAGTGAAACCCCAAGATCATCGAGCAAAACCTCAGCGTCCACATCGAGTGCTGGCGCATCAGACTGCAGAAAAGGAATTTGATTGAAAAGTGCCACTAATCCCACGAAGAGCACGATGGACGTCAATGCGGCCAGCCACCAACTGCGATTTACCTGCATGCTTGTTTCCCCCATGGCGCGCTGTGTCAGCATGACGACGATAATAATGAGAATGGCAATGGCGTCGATGTATATAGCAACTTGCACCACCGCGAGGAAGCCCGCATTCAAGAGAACATACAACACGGCAATACCGGCCAAAACGAGGATAAGCCACAAAGCAGCGTGCACTAGATGTTTGCTGAGAACCACCATTAATGCTGCGTACAACGTAATTGCCGCGGTAAGTAGGAAAACCAATTGCACGGATGTCATGAAGTCTTCACTCTCATGCTTGGGATTCGACGGCCGAAACCTCGGATCCGCGAATCGCCAAACCTTTCAACTCGCGCCGTCTGGCGCGTGCGTAACTGCCCAGTATGGTAAAAACGATCACAAACAGCAGGGCACTGCTTCCCAAATGCACCAATATCCGATTGAGCGAGTATTCTGTAACCAGTTTTTCAGCGACGGCTGTAACCACAAGCCCCGCCAAAGCCAGCGGTGTAAAGAATTTCCAATTGACGCTGTTCATCTGGTCGATGCGGATGCGCGGGAACGTACCACGAATCCAGATGACGACAAAATAAACCACTGCGGTCTTGATGAAGAAATACAGCAATCCGAGCAGTGGATAATCGTTGGCGCCTGGTCCTTGCCATCCGCCCAAAAACAAGGTTGCCGTCAGCGCGGAGATCGTAAAAGCGTGTAAGAATTCTGCGACAAAAAACATGCCGAAGCGCAATCCGGAATATTCGATATTAAATCCAGCCACGATCTCTGAATCGGCTTCCAGTAAGTCGAATGGTGCACGTCCTACTTCCGCGATCGAGCTGATGAAGAAGATCAATGCAGCTAACGGTGCCAACAGCACAAACCAGATCGAACCTTGTGCTTCCGTGATCTGGACCATCCCCATCGATCCGCTGAGCAGCACAGGAACGAGCAAGGCCAGCACCATGGGCACGGCATAGGACAGCATTTGTGCAACCGTGCGGAAAGCACCCAACAAGGCGTACTTGTTGTTGGACGACATACCAGCCAGCATGATTCCCAACGTGCCCACCGCACTGATCGATACTACGTAGAGCACACCGACGTTAATGTCCGAGCCGGTTAAACGAGGCGCCAAGGGAATGACCGCCCAAACGCCTACGACAGACATGACCGTCAGCAGCGGCGCCAGGTTGTATGGGATGATATCTGCGCCAACCGGGGTAATAAGCTCCTTGGTTACCAGCTTGATTGCGTCTGCGAAGGTCTGAAAGATGCCATAAGGTCCGACGCGATTCGGTCCCAGCCGGTCTTGTATACGGGCAACGATCTTGCGTTCCGCCCAGATGAGAAAGAAGGTGGCAACCAGGACAATGGTGCCCAACGCAAGCGCACCAAGTAAATTCTGGACAAACGTCACCATACCAGGCGCCAGTCCAAGACCTTGCAGTAATCCACGAAACCATTCACCAAACCAGACGAATGGATCGTTGATATCAAATGGCATTGCGTACTCCTACGCTGTCAAACCAGCGTGTCTCGTCCATAGCGCAGATGATTCCAGGTCACTTTACCCATGAAAAACGAAATGGCTGATGCCGTCATCCCATCAGCCACCATCAGATCGCCAAGGATCTAGAACCACTCCAAGGCGCCTTTCCGCCAGGCATACACCAATCCGGCAGTTAAAATAAAGATAAAGAGTACCCCCTCCAAAACCATGTACAAACTCAACTTCTCGTAAGCCACCGCCCATGGAAATAGAAAAACGGCTTCGATGTCGAAAACCAGAAAAATGAGTGCAAAGATGTAATACTGGCCTTTAAGCTGAACGTACGTTTCCCCCACGGTTTCGATGCCACATTCGTAGGTTGATTGTTTGATCGCGTTGGGTTTTTTAGGCGAAAGAATCCAGTTGGCGAAAATCGCAACTCCGGGCAAGACCAGACCGACAATCAATAAAAAACCCAAGAAGACCCAGGGTTTGAGCATTGATGCTCTCTCCTCCCAACACCAGCCCACGGTGACTTTTTGGGCTTTCTCATTCGAGTAAACTGGAGATAGCTTAGCTTATCACGTTTGAAATACTCAGTAAAGGCGCAAGGTTATACGCCACTCATGATAAAGCTCACCTGACAAAATAATAACCATCTTAATCTGACAAAGCGCTGCTCGAACACCCCACCAGATCGTACGCAGGGACATCACAATGGTATAATGCCGACGTGTCACCCCTATGTACTTCCGAGGAATGGGAAACCTATCTCCAGCATCAGCAAGACGCGTCTTTATTGCAAACACCTCAATGGGGTTTGCTTAAAAGTGCCTACGGCTGGGACGTGGCGCATATCCAGGGAAAGGGCTGCGGCGCGCAAGTCCTCTTTCGCCGCCTGCCGCTGGGATTCACGCTGGCGTACGTTCCCAAAGGTCCACTGGGCAATTGGTTACCCGCTCTAATTCCCGAGTTGGATTCGCTTTGCAAACAAAAGCGTTCGATCGCACTCAAGATCGAACCCGACGAGGATTTCGACCCACCTCTTCAAACGAAACTGCAAGATAACGGATTCCATCTCAGTCCACATTACATCCAGCCGACGACAACACTCGTGATCGATCTGGTTGCTGACGAGGAGGAAATCCTGGCGCGCATGCACCAAAAGACGCGCTACAACATTCGGCTGGCATCCAGAAAGGGGATCATCACGCGCCCCTGGAAAGACCTGGAGTCCTTTGGGCGCATGATGCAGGAGACTGCGGCTCGTGACGAATTCGGCGTTCATGTACCCGCATATTATCAACAAGCGTATGACCTCTTTCATCCCTCCGAAGCTTGTGAACTCTTCGTCGCGGAATATGATTCACAACCCATCGCAGCGATCATGGTATTCGCTCGCGGCACCCGTGCCTGGTACTTCTACGGCGCATCGACCAATCAAGAACGAAACCGCATGCCAACATACTTGCTGCAATGGCAAGCGATTCGCTGGGCTCGTGAACGTGGCTGTACGCAGTACGATTTATGGGGTGTCCCCGACGAAGATATCGAAACTCTTGAAGCCAATTTCCAACATCGCAGTGATGGACTATGGAGTGTCTACCGTTTCAAGCGAGGCTTTGGAGGAAGCCTCGAACGCGCCATCGGCGCCTGGGATCGCCCACAAATCCCCTTGTTGTATCGGCTTTATCATACCTGGATGGCCAGACGTATCGGATAAGAGAAAACGATGCCAGCTGTAATGATTAGCGATCGAGCCCATTGGAACTCCGCGGTCACTTCCCTCCCAAACGCACACTTACTCCAATCCTGGGAATGGGGAGAACTAAAAAGCAAATACGGCTGGGACGCACATCGCCTGCTCTGGACCAATGAACGTGGTTCACCACTCGCCGCTGCCCAGATCCTGCAGCGCAATCTCTCCCTGCCCGGAATAGGCAATCGCTTTTCGATACTTTATTGCCCCCGCGGACCTGTACTTAACTGGTCAGAATCAGCCCTTCTTTCTCAAGTGCTTACGGATCTTCACAACTTCACATCAGACACGAGTGCCATTTTCTTTAAAATCGATCCGGGGCTTCCACTTTCATCTACCGAAGTAGGCGTAGATCAAACACCCGTGGAGAATCCTTCCGGCCAGGACGTCGTGGATGCACTCAAAGAAAATGGCTGGCGTGCTTCTGTCGAACAAATCCAATTTCGAAATACATTTTTACTCGACCTGTCCAAATCGGAAGACACATTGCTCGCCGAGATGAAGCAAAAGACGCGCTACAACATTCGTCTCGCCGCTCGACAAGGTGTCTCCGTGCGTCTGGGCGACATCCACGACTTCGATCTGCTCTACCGCATGTATGCAGAGACGTCCGTTCGAGATGGGTTCGCCATCCGCAACTCCGCCTACTACCACGATACCTGGGGAAGCTTCATCCAAGCCGGTTTGGCTCAACCGTTCATCGCCCAGGTAAACGAATCGCCCGTGGCGGCCGTCATCATATATACATACGCGGACACCGCACTCTATATGCATGGAATGTCCCGCGATCAGCACCGCAAGAAAATGCCCAACTATCTCCTCCAATGGGAAGCGATTCGCTGGGCGAAGCAGCACGGATGCAGAACGTATGATTTCTGGGGTGCGCCTGAAACCATCGATCCTGAGGATCCGTTGTGGGGACTGTACCGCTTCAAATCCGGATTCGGCGCTCGCTTCGTCTGCAGCCTGGGCGCCTGGGATTACGTTACAAAACCATTTCTCTATTGGATCTACACCGTTGGTAAACCGAAAGTGCTCGATTTGATGCGTATGCGCGGTAAACGCAAAACGCAGCAAATCATCACAGCGTAACGATCCATCCCATCGTGGCGTGGAACCGATAACCACAGGAAGGTTGCAACATATGGAGACTCTATCCCTCCCCCGCGTAAACATCGCTCATTTGCCGACACCGGTGGAACCCTTAACACGCCTGAGTGCTGCTCTGGGCGGTCCGACATTGTGGATCAAACGCGACGATGAGACTGGGCTTGCCTTTGGCGGCAACAAGACTCGCAAACTTGAGTTCCTCGTCGCCGATGCACAAGCACATGGCGCGCGCACGCTGATCACGCGTGGGGCAGCCCAATCAAACCATTGCCGTCAGACCGCGGCCGCGGCTGCACGCTTCGGGCTCGACTGCATCTTGGTCTTGACAGGCAGCCCGCAAAAAAAATACACCGGCAATCTGTTGCTGGATCGACTGCTGAATGTCGATATTGTGTGGACTGAGGATGCTGATCCCGAGGTAGTTCTGCAACAAACCTTCGATTCTGCTCGATCCGATGATCGATGCCCCTATCTCATCCCCTATGGAGGCTCCAACCCACTCGGGGCATGCGCCTACGCTGCAGCGATGCAGGAATACTTGGCGCAAGATATCCCTGTTGACCGCATCGTGCTGGCCTCATCTTCTGGCGGCACACAGGCCGGTTTGATCGTCGGAGCCAGGCTAATGCACAGCCCGGTTCTTATCACCGGTATCAGTGTCGACCCAAAAGCAGCGCCGCTAAAGAAAAAGATCGCAGAACTTGCCATGCAAATCGGCGAATTATTGGGAAAGCCCCTGCATATCGAAGCAGAAGATGTCGATGTTCGGGACGATTATCTCGGCGAGGGTTATGGCATTGTCGGTGAACTCGAACGCCAAACGATGATGACATTCGCGCGTACTGAAGGGATATTGCTGGACCCCGTTTATACCGGACGAGCGGCAGGCGGGATGATCGATCTCATCCGCAGCGGCGGATTTTCCAGCGACGAAACCATTCTGTTTTGGCACACCGGTGGCACACCGGCCATCTTCGCCTACGAGGACTTACTGGACGAAACCAGGCCGACCACCTCGTAGACTTCAATGGGATGGGTCTTCCCCTCCGCCACAACAGGCGCAACTGCAACAATTTCAATCGACTTGAGAATGGGCTTTGCGGTCTCCTGGCTGATGAGAATCTGTCCGGCTGCGGCGTTTTCCTGAAGACGCTTGGCCGTATTCACACAATCGCCGATCGCCGTGTATTCCACGCGCCGCTGCGTCCCTACAAGTCCGAGCAAGGCTTCTCCGCCATGAATGCCTATTCCAAATGAAAGCTGCATGTCACCAGGCAGTTCTTGATGCAGGGCCTTTACGGACGATTTCAAAGCGATCGCCGCACGCACGGCGCGCAGGGCATGGTCCTTCTGGGGAATAGGCGCATTGAACCAGGCCATGACTGCATCGCCGAGGAACTTGTCAATCGTGCCTTCCTCACACAGTATGGCCTCTGCGGCTGCAGCTAAATATTGGTTCAAAACAGCCACCAGCTTTTCTGGTTTCTTCTTTTCACTGAAAGCGGTAAAACCACGGATATCGGCGAAAAACGTTGTGATTTGTGTCCTCTGACCTCCAAGCTGAAGTGCATCCGGATCGAGTTGATCGATTACCGCAGGCGAGACCATGCGCTCAAACAGCCGCCTTTGCGCTTCCAGGCGTCGCTTCTCGGTGAGATCATCCACTACAATTGCGACCCCCCGAGTGGTGTCTTCGGCTGTTTTCAGGGGAGATAAATTAAGACTCAAATCCACTTTCCCGCGATCGCTGATCTCCGTCTGGACTTCCAGGCCGCGAAAACGTTTATCCTCTTTCTCGACCTGATCGATCTTCGTGGGAAGATCTTCGGAAAGGGGTTCCAATTGCTGCCGCAAGGATGTCCCCAGGAGCACCTGCCGTGTTGTGGCCAGTATATTTTCTGCTGCGCGATTGCATAAGGTGATCAGGTCCTCGCTATCGGAAGTGAGCACACCGCTTACAATCGAGTTGAACACATCTTCCATCAGATTCTTAAGTTCCGATACCTCATCCAAACTGCGTTTGACCGAATTGAAGAGGCGAGCATTCTCAAGCGCAACGGCCGCTTGATTGGCAAAATCCAACAACAACTTGCATTCGTTTTCCTGGAACAATCCTTCTCGGGCGCGATTATCGGCGTAGATGACGCCGATGAGTTTTCCCTTGATATTCAGCGGCACACAGAGTATCGATCGCAACGCAAAGGAAACGATACTATCTTGTTTTCCGAAACGCGGATCGGTTTGTGCGTTTGTGGTTAACACAGCATCACCGCTGTTGATAGCTTGTTCAACAATCGTGTCGCTGATTTGGATCTCCTCTTCGTCCAGCGACATTCGTTCCCAGTTACGCGCCGCGAGTGTTTCCATTTCCCCGCCGCCGTCATCACGCATCATGAGAAAAGCACGCTCTGCCCCGGTGAGGTGAATGATGGTATCCATTACCTCGTTCAGCACGGTTTGCAAATCCAGGGATGAATTTACGACCTGTCCGATTTCCGACAAGGCTTGAAGATTGCGGCGTTCTTGCTCGTGAGCATCCGCCTCCTGCTGCAATTCCACCAGCGTAGTGGCAATCTGGCGTAAATTATCGAGCACACCGATGGGCAAATCAAGTTGAGCGCGCTGCAATGTTTCCCGGAAACGTTCGAGTTTAACGCGCAATTCCTCAACTACACGGCTAATACGCAACAAGTGATCCCCAAGACTGGGACGAACCGTTGGCAAACTCACAATGTATCTCCCCAAATCCTTTTGTAATGATCGTTATGCGATTATATGCCAGCCCAAAGGGGTACACAATCGAGATCACCACATCTTATATAACAAGGGCACGCATCGCTCGAATTTATAACAAACGAGGGAACGCAATCAGATTAGAAAGCCCCAAATGAAATCCGCGCCGAGATCGGTCGCCGCACAACAACTTATACTCCCAAAAAGCTTGAAAACCAATGAAACTTGCTGCCCGGGGGTATCCTTGGTATGATCGATCAGCCATGGAGCATATTGCAAAGATATTGCAGGATTCTCGAAAGAGACGCTACGCTTTGCTGATCGCCATCACGCTGACGACGATTCCTTGCTACTGTGCAGGATGGACGGCAATCCGGCAGGCACCTGGTCGCTTGACGCCCTCGCAAACCCCAATTATCGTTCAACCTTCAGACACACCAGCTGAACGCACGCCGTTCACATCACTCGAATCCGCAACCGTCACACAAACTCCTACGATCACGAATACCGGTTTCGTACCGCCCAGTTACACACCAAGTTTCACCCCCGAACCCTCTGCCACACAGACGATTACACCCTTCTTCCTGGATACAGAAACACCCACGCTAACCCTCACTCCGCCTCCCACAGACACACCGACATCAACACAACCACCCACATCCACAGAGACTCTCGTCCCACCCACACCGACTGCAACGGAAGATCCCTGATGAATTTGATTGTATTCGTTCCCCGTTGGCGTTTGAAGTGAAGGAATCATCCGGAGGAAATAAGCCACAGTTCAGAGGCAACCCGGGTTACCCTGCATGCCGACACGAATCGTCGAGACGGAAACATTGACGCGCCTGGCACGCAAAACATTCCCAAGACGATTGACGCGATTCAAGTGGTGCGGAAACAGCAAATGGTTATAAAACAGAGGTCAAATCTGGAGGCGGTGCCTGGCCGAGGACACTCCCTGGCACACGTTCATTCAAGAGACCGAGGATGGCATCCCGGTCTCCTTCGTGTGCGAGTCGCACCAATTCGTCGATCGCTGCATTGAGTGCATCCCCGACAAGCTGGCCGTTCTCTTCCAGTGAAACGATATCCGCATGCTCCGTAGGTTGATAATCCAAACCATCATCCCAGAGTGACTCGCTGAGTTTTTCACCCGGCCGGATACCGGTAAAGACAATGTCGATATCCTCACCTGGTTCCAATCCGGAAAGACGGATCAGATCTTCCGCCAGATCGAGAATGCGCACCTGATCTCCCATGCGCAGCACGAACAATTCTCCACCGCCCCCCATACCGGCAGCTTGCAGTACGAGGTGGACCGCCTCGGGGATAGTCATGAAGTAACGCTGCATTTCGGGATGAGTAACCGTGACGGGCCCACCCCGTGCAATTTGACGCTTGAAAATCGGCACGATGCTTCCACGGCTGCCCAATACGTTGCCGAAGCGGACCGATACAAACGAGCGTCCACTTCGATCCGCAGCATCTCGCACGATCATTTCTGCCATACGCTTCGTCGCGCCCATTACACTCTTCGGTTGTACGGCTTTATCCGTGGAAATCAACACCAAACGTTCGGTACCGCCAGCCAATGCTGCTTCAACAACGCTTTTGGTTCCCAAGACGTTGTTGGTCACAGCTTCCTCGATGTTGAGCTCCATTAGCGGCACGTGTTTGTGTGCCGCGGCGTGGAAGACCACCTCAGGGCGGAAGCTGGCGATCACGTCATGAATGCGATCAATGTCGCGGATATCGGCAATGATCGGAATGAGTGGCAAATTGGAGTGATCCTCGCGCAGTTCAAGCAGCGCGTCAAAAATGCTGTTTTCGCCGTGCCCCAATAACGCAAGTTGGGCCGGTCCCCAGCGGGCGATCTGGCGACAGATTTCCAGGCCGATCGAGCCCCCTGCGCCTGTGACCAGAATACGTTTACCTCGCAGCACCCGAATGGGTGAATCATCGCCGATCCACACGGGTTCTCGACGCAGCAGGTCGCTGATGTCGACATCGCGCAAGCGGCTCACACTCAAACTGCCACCGATCAATTCATACATACCGGGCATTGTTCGAAAGGGGATATCTCTCGAGCGACATAGATGCGTGACCAGACGCACCACATGTCCGGGGGCTGTAGGGATGGCAATCACAACCTCGTGAGCATAGAATTTATCCACGACGGACAACAACTCTTCAAGACGCCCTGCCACTGAAACGCCGTGAATCTCCATACCGATTTTCGCCGAGTCATCATCGATGAAGGCAACAGGAAGCATATGCAGTTGGGGGTTGCGCTGCATCTCGCGCACGACGAGTACACCAGCGTCTCCCGCGCCTACGACAACAACACGTCGCGCACCCGCCAGACCATCCGTTTTTTGACTGACCTGACCACTCTCACTCAAAATGCGCACGACGATTCGCAAACCACCAACGCTGAACAAAGACAGCAGCCAGTCGATGCCTATTGTAGAGCGCGGAAATCCACGCGGCATACCACCTGCAGAAAACACAAGCAGAACGGGGATGGCGACACAAGCCGAAGCGCTGAGTGTGGCGAATAGAATCAGCCGCATCTCGCGGATACTTGCATATACCCAATAACGCCTGTACAAACCGAAAAGATAATAAACGATGGGCTTGATTACCAAGGCAGCGATAACCATTACCCAAGCCGAGGGGAGATAATGTGCGAATGCGGCACCTAATTCCAGGCGCAGCGCGAAACTCGCCAGCACGGAAGTGACGATCAAGAGTAAATCGACTCCGAGCAAGTATCGATTACGAAGCTGAAGAATGGGTTTCGGCCGCATAGGCTATGTACGCTCCTGACTTCGGATCCATTGTACCGTGATTCCCAATCCTTCATTCAAGTCGGTATTCGGGCGATATTCCAACGCTGCCTGTATCTTGTTAATATTGGCTTCAGAATAACGAACATCTCCGGCCCTAGGCTCGACATGGATTGGCGGCGGTGCGTCCGGTAAGATTCGCTGCAAGGTTTGCGCCAATTCAAGTATCGTAATGGACCGTCCTCCGCCCACGTTAAAAACACCCCCGATCGCCTGCTCACTTTCTGAAGCGAGCAGCAGTGCTTGAACGATATCCCCGACGAAGACGAAATCCCTGCTTTGTTTTCCATCACCTTCGATCTTTGCTGCTTCGCCTCTTGCCATGGCCTGGATAAAAAGCGGAATCACGGCCGCATAAGGAGAATCGGGAGATTGCCTGGGGCCATAGGCATTGAAAAAACGTAAGGCAACGGTTGGCAATCCATAAGCTGTCGAAAACGTGCGTGCCGTGCCTTCCATCGCCAGCTTGGCATCGGCGTAAGGAGACAATGGCTGCTTCTCCATTTCCTCATCCACCACGCCGTCTGTTTTGCCATATACAGCGGCTGATGAAGCCAGGATCACGCGTTTAACTCCCGCTTGAGCGGCGGCCCAGAGTACATTTGCTGAACCCAATAGATTAACATCGTAATAGTGGATGGGCTCGTTCATTGAAGCGGCCACAGATACCGAAGCCGCTAGGTGAAACACACGATCGACCCCATCGCAAACGTCACGGACGAGGTGCGCATCACGGATATCACCAACCGTTAAATCTACAGCAAGCCCTTGGAGATTCTCTTCATTGCCTGTGGAAAGATCATCCAGAACACGTACCGTATCCCCCTTTTCTACTAATGCGTGTACCAGATGTGACCCAATAAAACCCGCGCCGCCTGTTACCAACGAAACCGTCAAATTACACTCCTTTAAAACCGATGGTCGAACCGATCGTCCGGATAATAATCCAAATATCTATCAACACACTACGATGTTTGATGTAATACAGATCATACTCCAACTTTTCAGCCGATCCTTCGATCGAAGCTAACTTTCCAGCGTTGATCTGCGCCCAGCCGCCGATACCCGGTTTCACGAGTAAACGAGCTCGATAGAAGGGGATCTGCTTTTCCAATTCTGCTATTAACTGTGGGCGTTCAGGACGAGGTCCTACGATACTCATGTCTCCGAACAATACATTGATAAATTGCGGGAACTCATCGAGATGAGTCTTACGCAAGATTATCCCCACGCGAGTAGCACGAGGGTCTCCCTGTTCGTCAGCCCATTGAGCCTTCCCATCAGATTCAGCATCCTGAATCATCGACCGATATTTTAATATATTAAACCCGCGACCTCCCTGCGCCAGACGTGTCTGCGAGTAAAGGACCGGCCGTCCACTTTCCAAAAGAATGGCTACTGCAACCCACGGGTACGTGATAACAAAGATCAACGTTCCTACGATCCCCCCAATGATATCGATGATCCGTTTCGCCAGTAAGTACGTGACGGACACGCGTAACTCATCGACAAAAGAACGCAACAACCAATCGGATTCCAGATGTTGGATCGGCAAACGCTCAAGTAATTCCTCGTAGACCACAGGCATTCTCGAGATTATCACCCCTCGCTCTTGCGCATCCAGAAGTACCTGAAACATCGCACCATTCATCGGACCCTGGATGGCGACAATGAGATCCGTAATAAAATGGCACTCGATCAAATCTAGTAAATTCTCATTGTTTCCCAGTACAGGTAAACCATCAATCGTCTCGCCCTGTTTCTTGGGATCATCATCAAGAAATCCGATGGTGTTAAAAGGAGGCGTCGGCATGTTGTGTATGACGTTATAGAGTGTACGCCCTCCATCCCCAGCACCGACAATAAACACACGCCGCATAAATGCTGGTGCTGTGAATACTCGCAAGTACATAAGGCGCCAAGCTAGCGTCAAAACAACAACCGATCCAAGGAAATAAAGCACTCCCAATCGAGGAAGCGACCCAGGTTCGGAAGTGAAGTAGACCAGCAAGTAAAGCACCACACCACCGGCAGCCGCGACCAATACACCTCGTATAGTCTCACGCCAAGAGCCAGCACGCTGAATGTTATAGAGATTGGCCATCAACAGGACCCAGAGAGGTGGTAAAAGGACGAACCATGAAGCGCGTGTGATAATGAAGTCCCACGAAAAACCGAGCCAGTCCAGTTGCGCCCAAAGCCCTAATGCTAAAAAAGTGGCAATGGAAGATGCAAGCAGATCGCCGACAATTAATAGTAATCGTCGTTCATTGGGCTGCAATCCTGATCGATACCGTTTTGAATTTGACTTGCTCAATGGTATCTCCTTATCAAACTGCGAAAAACACTCCAGAGAAATGCACCTCCCCATGCCAAATGCATGACCCAGAATGCAAGAGGTACACCAATTGACGTAAATAGATCCCTTCTACGCAGTCCAGAAATCAGCCCGGCTATACATGTAACTGCTAGATATATTCCCAAGACAATGCCCAATAGCCACCATGCGGGCTTGAGTAAAACTCCACACATGGCGAGAAACATGATAGCACAAATAAACAGCGGAGGAATCGCCTGCCGCCAACGAAGAGATGAGGGAAAGCGCTTTAACATGCGCGCCTTCCAAAACCCATAGCGCGCATATTGTTTTCCCAGCGAGATTAAATCCGGGCGAGCGTAATAAGTCGATCGAATCTCGGGATCGAAGTAAATCACGCCTCCAGCCTGTTTCAAACGCACATTGTATTCATAGTCTTCGTTCGTTTCCAATTCCTCCTCGAAACGACCGACTTTCTCTAGCCAGGTTCGAGGAAACGCGCCGAACGGTACGGTATCCGTCTCGCCCGCCTCGCCTCCAGTCCGATAACGTGCGCCTCCCGCGCCCAAAGGATGTGCTGCGGCGATAGCGATCGCCCGGGCCATCCAGCCATCTTCCGAAGGTTGGATATCCCAAGCCCCACCTACATTTGCGGCGCCCGTGCGTTCGATCACGGATACACATCGCTCGACATAATCTCGAGCAGGCATAGAGTGGGCATCGAGACGAACGAGAATATCACCCTTCGCATGTTCGATGGCTCGATTCAGAGCGGCCGGAATGACGCGTTTGGGATTGTCAACCAAACGAACATGCAAATCAGGATGTTCTCGCTTAAAACCTTTCACGATATCTCTTGTCCCATCTGTAGACATGCCGTCAGCGATAACAACTTCGATGTCCTCGATGGAATAGGTTTGACGAAGGATGGAATCGAGAAGGAAGCCGACTGTACGCGCTTCATTGAAGCATGGAACGATGATTGAAACGAATGTGGACATCGCCTATTTCAGCATCATAACTACGCTACCGCAGCTCTTTTCTCAAAAATCATGATGACGATCAAACCAACCCCTACGGCTGCAGCAAAAATGATGTTACCCCAGGGGATAACAACATTGAGTGCAATAAATGACACAAAACCCAATATCATTCCCATGAGGTGCATGGTAAAGACTGCGCGTGTGGGTTCAAAACCGAGTCGGCATAGGCGGTGATACGTGTGATCGTGAGATGCTTGATAGATTTTCACGCCTCTATTTAATCGTGAAAAGACGACCAAAACAGTATCGAAAATTGGAACTCCCAACAAGAGGATCGGCACGTACCAAGAAGATATTTTTTCCAAACCAACAGGATTGTATGCCATACCAATCGCGGCCATTAGGAAACCAAGGGATTGTGAACCCGAATCCCCCAAAAACATCTTAGCCGGAGGTAAATTAAAAAATGCTGAGCCGATGCACACTCCCAGAATACCAGCTGAAAGCGAAGCCAGCGTCGGCTGCGCGGCTTCGATCGTTACCAAGAGCAAAAATCCAGATGCGATGCCAGTAAGGCCAAGGGCAAGTCCATCCATGCTATCGACGAAATTAAACGCATTAATGATCCCAATAACCCAAAGGGTCGTTAAAATGAGGTTTATTACGTCGGATGTGAACAAACGCACATGGGTCCCGGTGAAAATAAGAACTGCCGTCCCAAGTCCCTGACCCAATAATTTCTGTGGAGCTGCGAAACCATTTTTATCATCAAGGGTGCCAAAGATGAATATTACGATTACACCAAGCAAGATACCAAGGATTTCCTTTGTTGAATACCAGCGAAATATCAGTGTACAAACAATAAGTGATGCAACAACAATGAGCCCACCAGCCATAGGGGTCGGAGATGGATGCTGTTTATGAATACTCGATCCGGGTCGATCGATCAAACCAATCCGCCGCACAAGATCAATCGCGAGAGGACATGCTGCGAATGACATCACCAAAGCGATCAGAATTATTGGGAAATAGGTTGTTAAAATCATGTTTTTCCACAGTCTACATATGAGTTTGGAATGAACGAATTCGACCGCTTCAATAACATCGCAGTGGTAAAAGCAGGTAAAATCCAGAATTGCGGTAAAGCAAATGTATCAAGGCTAAAACCTTCCCAGAATTGTGCAAGGATGGCTAGTAAGGTTGCAAGCCCAATTACGACAGCCAGCCCATTATCACTTTTCAATAATCGTAGGGCTCCCAATGCCATGATAAAAATCCAAATCATGAAAGTCGAAAAACCGACGATCCCCGTTTCCGCCAAGAGACGAACCCAGAGATTCTTCGGATTCGGAAATGCCTGCGATCCAGTCAAGATACGCACCAATTCAGGGAGGTAGTAACTGTAGGCAGGTGCCAACTCCTGAAAATAAAAACCCGTATTCCCCAACCCAACGCCCAAAATTGGATGGTTCGCAAACACACGCAGGCCGATCGTCCAGAACATAACCCGCTCTGCATAAGCAAGACGATTCGCAATCGTGAAAACCGGAGTAGGACTATTTTCAAGGATGATTAAAAAATCGGTTTCAAACATACGCTCGAGACGAGAATCCAACCGGCTGGCCAGCACAACAACGCCATAAATCAGCAGGATACAGAATAAAATAAAAATTATCCATAAGGCCAGATGTAGAACCCTCCGTATGAATATTTTTTGTCTTCCCTGTGTTTCGCTATCCTTACCCTTGGCTAATTTTCCAGCCAGACGCCAGCTACCCACAAGACCAAGAGTTCCCACAATCGTAAAGAAGCTTAATAACCCGACGCGTGAAAAAGACAAGAAAAGAA
>DAOUDW010000022.1:0-2719 GCA_034430895.1 Anaerolineales bacterium
CCTTGCACTGGGTAGGCGTTATCAATTGTCAATCTCGGCATCCTGGATTGCTGCTTTGGCATACGTCTCCACACCTGCGTTGATCCTGGCGACGACGGGGACGAAAAACGATCCGCAAATGGCGGCGCTGTTTTTATTCGCTGTGCTGCTGTTATCGATAATTGTAGGACGCTCTATAGAAGACTCCGGGGGAAATCTGGTTAAACAGATCGTGCTTTTCGCCATGGTCATTCTGTATGCAGCTGGAACGAAGATCTATTTGATTCATCTGCTTCCCGGATTGCTTTTTATCGGGTTCTTTGAATCCATTGCTCCAGGAAGGAAGAGATTCTGGCGACAGCTGCCAGATCGATTGCGGGCGTCCTGGCAAGCGCTGTCCCCGGCGGTGCGAATACATTTGGTGTCGAGTTTATTGGCGAGTGTTTTTATTGGAGCATTTTGGTACGTACGAAGCATCATCGTATTTCACAATCCTTTTTATCCCTTCGGCTTGAAGTATGGCGATGCGGTCATTCTGGATGCTGCCCACAAGGCCTTTCCACTCGGTTTCGAGAGGTTGCCCGAGAACATCATCTCGTTTACTCAGAAATTTGGTGACAAGTTATATAAGATCATTCCTGCGCTGCGGGATACGACAGGCTGGGGTTGGTTTGGCCACATACTCGGCGTGCCCGCCACGATTTGGGCGCTAATTCGGCGCAAGAATCTACGCGTCCTGATCCTGGGCTTTTTGATCACGCTGTTGGCTTTGTTCTATTCTACTCGACCAAGTCCTTTCAACATGCGTTACGTGATCTGGTTCCCGGCGATTCTCGCGCTTGGTTTTGCGTCGCTGTACGATCGAATTTCAAAACAATTCCGCTTCGAACACTTGGCTTTCTCAGCGATTTTCGCCTTCTGCCTGGGTTGTAATTTGCTGCTGACGATGAATTACAACAGGATTACCATCGAGCAATTCACCTTGATGCTCAACACAGCAGTCGTGGATCGCGACGCCGCAAATCTGTCCGTTTATGTGCCCGATGAATACAAGGAGGCGCTGGAGACGGTCTCGAATACAGAAACACTCGGTTACAATGTGTCTCTGGATGGATTGATTTATCCACTCTACCGGGCGGATTTTTCTCAACACATCGTCTATATTCCAATTTCAGGCGATGACAGCTGTGAGAATATTGCTGCTCAAATGCAAACTGCAGGGACGAAATGGCTGTTCACGGCCGAAACCATGACCAAGACAAGTGTACGCAGTAATCTCCAAAAATGTGAGGATGTGGGCTTGCTGACGTCCCCCAGAAGAGGGTTATATGTCCTTCTCGAAGAGTGAGCCCAAGAGAATCGAGATCATCGTAATGTTGATTGTTTGTGTCGGTTTCCTGATTTGGTATTGGACACCGCAGTTCGGACGCACGATTAACTACTCGATTTTGCTCTCGAAGCATTGGTTTCCCAGCTTGTTTTCATTCCTCGCAGGGTTGTTCTAGTGAATTGAATTTTGCCTGTACGCTTTCTTGCATGTACGGCTGACGGATATTATTTATGCAATCGAACCCCTTTTTTATTATCGGCTGCGGCCGCAGTGGAACGACTCTGTTACGGACGATTCTCAATCGCCATGCGGATATCGCCATACCCCTTGAGTCCTTATTCATCATTGACTACCTTAAGGCCGCCGCAAGCCACGAGATTTCCTTTTTGATACCCATGCTTGTGCGTGAACCTGAGATAGCCGAATGGGGGATCAGACCTCAGGTGGAGGATTTCAAGGAATGCCAATCGATATCCGATGTCGTTAACCAACTCCATCAAATCTATCTACAGGCGAAGGGAAAGAAGCATTGGGGCCAGAAGACACCGAGATTCGTTCGTGAAACTGCATTGTTATTGGAACACTTCCCCGAGGCGTTATTCATTCACGTCGTTCGGGATCCGCGCGCCGTGATTAGCTCGTTAATTCATTCTGATGTTCACCACAGCAATGCCTATCACGCTTCTTTAAGATGGCGCATGGATGTTATGCAGGGACTTGAACTCGAAGACAAGCATCATCAACGTGTAATTCGGGTTCATTATGAAGACCTGGTTCGTGATACGGAGAATACGCTCCGGCAAATTCTCGAGTTCCTGAATCTTGCCTTTGATCCCGTCATCCTTCAGCAGGATGAATCCTCTGTGGGAGAATATTCGAAATTCTATCAGAATATCCATGCCAATCTCGACCGTGATACTACCGATCGATACATCGATAAATGGAAGGACAATCTTTCAAACGCAGATATCGAAGTCGCAGAAGCGCTGACGCATGACTATATGCAGCGCCTGGGGTACAGACAAATTATTGAGAATCCGGTATTGACTCGAGGCTATAAAATACGGGCGCGCTTCCATCGTCTTATCGGCCTGCTTCGACAAACCATTCGATACCTGCGATACCGCCGGAGATATCTTCTTTTCCTAGTCTGGCGAAAGTGGAAGTTAGGATCGTTACTAGATTTCCTATGGGACGTAAACTACTAAAGTCACTTACACGATCGCTGCAAGTACTCTTCAGTATTGTTTTGCTGCTGTATTTAACTCGATACATCGTCCTTCGCTGGCGTGAGGTTAGTGACGTCGGTCTTACATTTGATTTGTTACCCGTCCTGTATGCGTGTTTATTACTGATCCTTTTTTATCTGATCTACAGTATGACCTGGATCCGTTTGTTGCGTTGGATTGG
>DAOUDW010000023.1:0-1551 GCA_034430895.1 Anaerolineales bacterium
TTATCGAGCCGTCAAAGCCGTCGAAATGCCAGTTGCACGCATTGAACTCCCTTCACCGCTTACCGGACTGGTGCCCGAAAACGGCCGTGCGGATGAAGAACAAGTAGCATGATGCCGATTACGAGAGAAGAGCGCCAGTGGTTTCTTAAGACGCTTGCCCAGGGTCTCGTTGACTACTTGGGTGTCTTAGAACCGCCGGTGCCCGTCGAAGAGCTTCTCAAAAAACCACCACCGTTGTACGACTCCGACTTCGGAGTGGTGGATATGTATTCCAATCTTTGGGATGCAACCTTCGCGAGACCTCCTAGCCATCGGGGTAGTATTTTCGTGCGCATCAACCTTGAGTCCGACGAAAGACGATATGCTCTAGCGCGGGAGACATTAAGTGCATTGATCACGAGCCGTCATGGTCGTACGATGGGGCTTTTTGACTTACTCTTGCCCCATCTCCGTGAATCCGCAGAGTATTTTGCACGCTGTCTACTCGTACCTGATCGAATGTTGGAAGCCTATCGTCAAAGAGGTGGGGATGAGGCAGGCATTGCCGAAGCCTTTGACATCCCTCACACAATTGCGACTCAATGTTGGGAAGAAACTGAGAGTATCGCGCACTAAAGTGCCCTGTTTCATGGTGCTTTTATAGGATCGACGTGTGGGTCGATCCTTTCGCGTCTATCCTCCATCTATAAAAGTAAAATACATTTGAGTTGCATTACTTGTTTGTTCGCTGGTATCCATCTTGCACCACATGACGGGAAGTGAAGGAGCATGTATAATCGCGACCTTGAGGGATGCTTTCCTTGGCAAAAAAGTGGTTTCTGCGACCTGATGATCAAAACACGCCCAGTCCCAGCTGGGTCAAGTGGGGGTTCCCGGTATTTCTTGCTCTTGCAGTGATCGTTATCAGTGGGCTAACCTGGGCTTTGCTTCAAGCTCAACAGGAAGAGCCCCTAGCGCCTGTCGATCCAACACTGCTTGCCCTTGCGACGGAAATACAATATACAAGAACGCCGAGCGCTACAATTCAATCGCTTACACCAACTGCAACTTTCACCACGGTGCCGACGCGCCATGGACCCTACGGTACATTGATCTACGCAGCCCGATCTGCCGGTATGACGAGTCTATGGTCGTTTACTTTTGGCGATCTTCAACCCCATTTGCTTTTCGATGGAGATTGGGATGATCGGGATCCGGCGGTAAGCCCAGATGGGACAAAACTTGCATTCTCCTCCCACCGTACAGGAAATTGGGAGTTGTTCATCTACGATTTTCTATCTGCCGCAATTCGCCAGGTCACGGACACGCCAGGGTATGAGGGGCACCCAACCTGGTCGCCAGATGGGCAATGGCTCGCGTACGAGGTGTACAGCCAGGATAACTTTGATATCTGGATCTTGCCGGTTAATCTCGATCAACTACCGATCCAACTTACCGTTCACCCCGGCGCTGATTTATCGCCATCGTGGGATCCGAACGGAAGGAGAATCGCGTTTGTTTCCGATCGAGATGCGGGATTTGACATCTTTCTAGCCGATTTGGATCATCCTG
>DAOUDW010000024.1:0-27132 GCA_034430895.1 Anaerolineales bacterium
GGCTGGGCGCCGCTGACGGCCTATTTCAGTGCCTACGGCAGCCGTTCTTCTAACGGCGCAACGATCGTGAAATACGAGTGGGACCTGGACGGCAACGGTGCATTCGACTACGATGCCACCTCTCAGAGTGGCTATGCGCAGTATTTATACTCCAAATCGGGCGTCTACACCATCACCCTGCGGGTGACCGATTCGCTGGGACGCGTCGACACCGACGAGGTCAGCGTCACCGTGCGACTGCCGGCCTCCAGCAGCGTCGATTACTGGTCCGTGTTCGACGATTCGCGCGTGCGCCGCATCGAGGTCGCCCTCACCCAGGCCGATTGGGACGCCATGTGGGTCGATCCGGAGGCCAAACACCAAGTTAAGGTTGATGCCACGATCTTCGGCGAAGAGCTGGACGACGTCGCCTTCCGCATGCGCGGCCAGTTCTCCCTACGCATGTCCGGCGCCAAGAAACCCTGGAAAATCGACACCGATTACTACGTCGACAATCAAGAGTTCCACAACCTGCGCCAGTTGATGTTCCTCAACAACATCGGCGACTCGTCGCTGCTTTACGAGAAGCTGGCCTACGAGATGATGTACGCTGCCGGGCTGCCGGCCAGCCACGTGTCCTACGTCGAGCTGTACATCGATTTCACGGACGACGATGAAGCACCGGTCTTCTGGGGCGTGTACTCCCTGGTCGAGCGCGTGGATAACAAATACATCGGCAACCGCTTCGGCGCCGAGAGCAAGGGCGGCAACCTCTACAAGGCCAGCCACGCCCAGCGCGGCCCCATGGACCTGATCTACTACGGCGACCAGATCGAAGATTACCCCACCCAGAACGGCCAGTACGCCTACGGCAAGATGTCCAACGAGGAAGAGGCCGATTACAGCGACATCGTCAATCTGTGCAAGGTGCTCGACGGCACGATCTACGCCTCCGACGAGGAATTCATGGCGGCGCTCGAATCCGTCTTCGACATGGACGCCTTCCTGCGCTACCTGGCCGTTGTCACGTTGATCGACAACTGGGATTCCTACCCTTACACCGGCAACAACTTCTACCTCTATCACGATCCGGTGACGGACATCTTCGAGTGGATCCCCTGGGACCTTACCTGGGGCGGCAACGCCGAGGGGTCGCTTTTCGATCGGGCCGATCCGGGCTTGATGGAACGCGCCCCGCTTTATGACAAGGTCATGGAAATCGAGTACTACCGCGGCAAGTACGCCGCTTATCTCGACCTGCTGCTGCGCGTGTGGTTCAACAGCGATAACGTCACCGATCTGGTCCAGACCTACCACCGCATGATCGCACCGTACGTAACGCAAGCCGATGGTGATAAAGCCTTCTATGGCGATGACGCCATGTTCGCGCCCGAAGATTTCGATCATTCCTGGGAAGCGATCCTCGAGTTCGTCCGGCAGCGCGAGATCTACGCACGCAGTGCGCTGCAGGAGGAATTATCGTCGCCAAGCGCAACCGAATAAAACCAAGCGAGGAGTTACCATGAAACGCAAAGCCATTTTCACCTTTTCGATCTTATCCATCTTGCTGTTCGTCGTCCTGCCTGTCAGCGCCCAGGAAGAAGCGGGCTTCTCGGATTCTTTCGACGACCCACAACTGCCCGGTTGGGAGCACTCGCCGGAGGCGATCGTCGCCGAGGGCGCCCTGCAGATCGGCCCGGGCAATTTCGCCGCCCGCGGCGGTGGTCTGCGTGATTTCAAACTGACCTTCAAGCTGCAGTATTCCGGACCCGGCGAGACGCAAGTCAACTACCGCGCCACCGATAACAGCAACTACATCTTGATCCTGATGGAAGACAACGCCGTGCTTTTGAAAATGCAGGGTGAAGGCCAGGAAAGCGAATTGGGCAGTGCACCCGGATGGCAGCCGACAGAAGGCGATTGGATGGAGTTCGAGATCACGCTGCAGGGTGGGCAGCACACCATCCACGTCGATGACTCGGATATCATCACGGCCACCGATTCCGATCCACTCCCACCTGGTGCGCTCGTCTTCGCCTCGCACGGCGAACGCACCACCAGCATCGACGATGTCACGGTGCAGGCCATCGTATCGGAAGAAGGCGGCGAACCCGGGGAAGAACCCGTCCCCGAACTGATCGCTGTAGAACCAAGTCCCACAGCCGAGCCGACCGCCGAACCGGGCGCCCTTGAGTCGCTGCTGGATGCGTTTTCAGCCAGTTCGGGCAGCACGGTCGAGGTGGACGTCTTCGCCGTCAACTTGGTTCTGGCCGCGCTGTATGCCTTCATCCTCAGCCGCGTCTACGTCTTTTGGGGCTCCTCGCTCTCCAATCGACGCAAGTTCGCCGCCAACTTCATGCTGGTCACCGTCACCACCACCTTCATCATTCTGGTCGTGCGTTCGTCTGTGGCCCTCTCCCTCGGTCTGGTCGGTGCGCTTTCGATCATCCGCTTCCGCACGGCGGTCAAGGAGCCCGAGGAGCTTGCCTACCTGTTCTTCGCCATCAGCCTGGGCATCGGCCTTGGCGACAACCAGCGCCTGATCACCACCCTCAGCCTGGTCGTGGGCATCCTGCTGCTAGGCCTTTCGCGCCTGCTGCGCCAGTCACAGGCCGACGTCAATTTGCATCTTGCGATCACAAGCCGTGGAAGCAGCAAAGCCGGAATGCAGCAAATCCAGGAGGCACTGCAGAAACACTGCAGCAAACTGCGCCTGATCCGCTACGATGAAAATACTGACGTGATGGAGATAGCCTTCGTGGTCGAATTCCGCCACATGTCCGATCTGGAGCAAGCGCGGGATGCACTGCTGGCGCTTTCACCGGCGATGGAAATTTCCTTCCTGGACAACAAGGGCATCTGGTAGATTATCGTGTGGACGAAACCTGCAGACTCGATCTCGCTGAGCGGCAAGAGGGATAGATGACGACGAAGGTCAAAGGGCGCACGCTGGCGATCGGCTCGACATTCTTGCTGCTGACTGGTTGTTGCCTGGTCCGCTCCGCGGCCGATTCACCCGTCCCACTTCTCCCCGATCTTATTCCCGGCGAGACCCGTCCCGACGGTGCGCTTCGCCTCACGAAACCTCCGTTCTACGTCAGCGATCAGAATCCGGCCTTCTCCCCGGACGGGACGCAATTGGTATTCACCCGCTTCGAGCAAGGATACAACGACGGTCCGGCCGGTCTTTTCTTGCTGACCATTGAAAACGGTTATACCCGGCGTCTCACCCCATTCGAGGACCAGGACAACGTCAACCTGCCCGGTGCGGTCTGGAACGAAACCAGCTACCGTATCGTATTCGCATCCGACAGAGAGGAGAGCGATGATCTGTGGAGCGTAGCGCCTGACGGCTCCGACCTGGCTCGCATTACGACTCACATCGGCCCGACAGACTATATCGAGCCATCCTGGTCACCCGACGGCCAATGGATCGTTTTCGAGGTCAGCCAACCCGGCAGCAGTGAAGATGGACGAGTCGGCCATGTGTGGAAATCGCGCCCCGACGGCAGCGACTTGACTCAACTTACGGATGGCGCAATCGACGATCGCCAACCCAACTGGTCACCTGCGGGAGACCGGATTCTATATCAGCGCCGGACATTCCCGGCTGGCCAGTGGGATATCTACAGCATTGCCACCGACGGCAGCGACGCACAGCAAGTCACGCACACGCCGTCCAGTGACACCGATGCCAGCTGGTCGCCCTCTGGCGGCTGCATAGTCTATTCGTCGGATTATGAAGGACTATCTGTGGCGAACATCTACATCGTTTCTGCCACGGCTGGTATCCCTATCCGAGTTACCAACGATGCTACTTACGACGGCGCACCTTCCTGGTCGCCCGATGGGCATTGGATCGCCTTTGAGTCGTCGATCGACTCGGCGTATGACGGTCCTACGTCCCTATGGCGCATTGCTGTCCCGCAGGATGTCTGCGACAAAGACACCGTACGGCTTAGGAGATCGGTCACGGAAATCGAAGGAGAGGCATAGATGTCCGTAGAAGCCACGCAACCCACGGATTTAAGTGGCTACACGCAACTGCGTTCGTACCGCTACGAACGCAAGTTCCTGGTTGAGGAATTGTTGCCCAGCCAGATCGTGGCGCTCGTGCGCCAGCATCCCATGATGTTCTATGTCCCCTACCCGCCGCGCCAGATCAACAGCCTGTATCTCGACACGGCCGACATGGAGAACTATTACGACAACGTGGCCGGCGCCGAAATGCGCCGAAAAGTGCGCCTGCGCTGGTACGGACCCGCCACGGGCGAGATCCGCAAGCCGATGCTCGAGATCAAGGTCAAGCAGGGACTGGTGGGCAAGAAGATCTCCTACCGCATGGACGATTTCACCCTGGATGAACGCTTCTGCGATCGTGTCTTCCAGGAAATAGCCGACCGCTCGGGCCTACCGCAGGTAGTGCGCGACGACCTGCACACGCTCAGCCCGGTGCTGCTCAACTGCTACCAGCGCGGCTACTACGCCACACGGGATAACAATTTCCGCGTGACCGTGGATTACAAGCAGATCTTCTGGAAGATCAACATGGCCCTGGGCAATCCGTTGATCCACCGCCAGAAGAACCCCCGCGACGTGATCGTGGAGTTGAAATACGAGATCGACCAGGAACCGAAGGCCGACCGCGCCGCAGGCTACTTCCCCTTCCGCGTGACGCGCAACTCGAAGTACGTGGAGGGGATCGAACGGGTGTATTTCTGAGGTTCGTTTTGAATCTAACATCCATCCAACATCGCCTTTACTAAATAAAACGAAATATTGAATTAATGATTCTTACGGCATCACTTCCCTTGTAGGATTGTGTACAATAGGATAGTTTTCCATTGGGAGGGGTCGCATGTGGCTGGTTTGGGGAAGAAAAAAAGTCGAGAAGCCACTTGGATATGCTGCAGAATTTTACCCGATCTGCAGAGCGCCCATGATTTTCAAAGTTTCCCGTATCGGTATGGCCACGCATATCTACTATCTCTCCGTTGGCGAAGGAGAGTTGGCAGGACATCTTGGAAGATGTCAAGAATGCAAAACGGCGATTCCGATCGATGCCTCTAAGTTCGTCCGATTTGAAAAAGATCTGCCGAATAACCTCGATGCGCTAATACAAAACACGTACCCGGATTTTCACCGAGATTTCGAAAATCGGCTTGAGATCGAAGATCGCCTCAAGAGTCGAGAACCCATGGCGATCCCCAATCGCGAAAGACTGTTGATGGAGCCCTTCGACATATTGGCCATGGATGTGGAAGAGCGCTTCGCATACACGCCAATAGACAGGGAGATCGCCATCGCCATCGGCGTCACGAGCGTGATTTTCATGCTCTTATGCTGCGGATCGGCGGCATTCTTGGAAGACGATTTCGTTCGCGACGTGATTAACCTGGGGCTTGGATTTGTGTTTATCGCCGGTGTAGTTTATACCTTTGTTCAGATCGCTCGAGCGCCTAAGCGTTATATCCGACGCATGATCGTTCCCAGACTGTCGCAATCCTTGCGGCCGTTGAGCCCGATCCGATCGGAGATCGCGGATTGCATCGAGCGTATCAAATCCAAGGGATTGCGTCTCGGCAAGCACATCGATGAGGAGCAGCTCTGGGAAACGATCCAGCATAGGTAAACTCATCTTATTATTCCTCTCGTTCAGCGTCGCCTATTTTATTGAAAGGATATTCATTCCACGTGAACGCCAAAAGACAGTTATCGATATTGGGCATCATTCTGCTCCTCTACGCGCTGTTGGTCTTTTCATCCACGCTGATCACTCCGGTAGATCAACTGGCGCCGCCGGGCACGCTGCCGGAGACGGCGGCCGAAATCCCGCAATGGCAAATCGCCCTCGCCAGCGCCGGCATGGTGCTCGTTCTCTATGGCCTTCTGGGAGCCGCAGGAATATGGTTCACACGCAAGTTGGAATTACCTGGCATCTATCGAGAAAAAGCCGGTTGGCGGGTGTGGTTTCACCAGCCCTTATATCTGGGCCTCGGTCTTGGCGTAATCTGCGTGCTCATCGACCGTGTCATCGCCCTGGCGGTCTCCGTCGAAGGACTGCCCCATCCCGACTTCCCCCTGTCGCTGCTCGCCTCCGGATCGGCGGGCATCGGCGAAGAGATCATGTTCCGCGGATTCGTGTTCGGTTTGTGGGCGCTTATCCTAAACTGGCTGCTGCGTCGCCTGAATGCGAAGCGGACGGCGCTGTGGATCGCCAACATCATCGCCGCACTGGCGTTCAGCGCCGCGCATCTGCCTAGTGCCATGCTGTTGCTGGGAGTCAGCTCGCCGGCGGATTTACCGTCATGGATCATCGTAGAAGGTCTGCTGATCAACAGCCTAGTGGGTCTTGTTGCCGGGGAACGCTACATACGGGATGGATTGGTGGCGGCGATCGGCGTGCACTTCTGGACCGATATTGTCTGGCACGTGATCTGGCCGCTGTTAAATTCAATTGTGTGATTGATGAAGAATCGACAATATCGATCATTGTAAAAAAGCAAAGGGATGTACGTCTTTCAAGCTCCAGTGGAATGACGATCGCCTTTTATGCCGCCTGCTCCCACATGGGCGTGTGGGTGTAGCCCATCTCGAAGGCTTTCTTATTCAACATCAAGGTGGTTGGCGGCACGCTCGCAGCGATGGCCTTCTCCACCGCCTGGCGAGAGACCAGATCGACCACTGCGGTGAAGAAACCCAGCATGACTACGTTGGTCACGATGCGCCGTCCCAACCCCTCGGCGAGTCGGGTCGCGGGAATACCCACAGCCCGGTCGCCCAGATCGGGCGTCACCAGATCGCTTTCGATGATCAACAGCGCATCCGCTTTCGCTTCCGGCCGAAAGCGGGTGTAGCTCTCCTGCGAAAGCGCACACAGCACATCCGCTTTCTGTACGAAGGGATAATCGACCGGACGATCGGCGACGACCAGGTTGGCATTCGATGCCCCACCGCGCGCCTCGGGCCCGTAGGCCTGGGTCATCACAACTTCATAATCCTGGTAGAGCGAGAGCGCCCGGCCCAGAATAACACCGAACAATGCGACACCCTGCCCCCCAAAACCGGAAATGCGAATTTGTTTTACCAAATCGATTACTCCTCGATGCGTACAGGTTGGTATGGTAATAATTGCCGATCCACAAATCGACCAACGTAAATCGGCTGGTTGCTGCTCATGTCTATCTCCACTTCGTCCAGCGGCACGTCCTTATTGATCTTGCAGCGCTCTTTATAGAGCATCATTTCCTCGACACCGTCCTCGATCTGATTCGATTTCCCGTAACCGATCGGACACGGGGAGAGCACTTCGATGAACGAAAATCCTGGTTTGCGAAATGCGTAGAGGAGGTCCTTTTGAACCTGATGGGCGTGCAGCGCCGTCCAGCGCGAGACGAAATTCGCCCCGGCCGCCGCCAGGAGCAAAGGAAAATTGAATGGATGCTCAGGGTTCCCAAATGGTGCTGTCGTCGCTCGCGCCCCATACGGCGTTGTCGGACCCGCCTGGCCTCCAGTCATTCCATAATTGAAGTTATTAGCGCAGATCACGGTTAGATCGACGTTGCGGCGAGCTGCGTGGATGAGGTGATTTCCGCCGATCGCAGCCAGATCGCCGTCTCCGCTGAAGACCACCACATTCAGTTCGGGCTTGGCCAGTTTGATACCCAGGGCAAAGGGAATGGCTCGCCCGTGTGTGGTGTGATAGGAATCGATCTCCATGTATCCCGCCACGCGACCGGAGCAACCGATCCCCGATACGACCACGTGCTGTGCGATGGGGATCTGCGAATCCAGGATCGCCTGTGCGTAGCAGCGCATGATAATCCCCAGGCCACATCCAGGACAGAAAATGTGGGGGATGCGCTCTTCCCGCAGGATTATGTCCAGCGGGTGCTTATCGGATACGATGATGGCCGTTTCCACGACCCGCAACCTCCATGATTGTTTTCATTATCTCGTTGGGGGACATCATCTGTCCACCAGCATGGTTCACACCCACGACCTTCTGGTTGACGAAACGCTCGATCTCCCGTGATATTTGGCCCAGATTCATTTCAGCGACGATAAAGGCGTCGACATCCTGGGCGATTTCCTTGATCCTCCGTTCGGGGAAAGGCCATAATGAAATCAGCCGCAGAAAACCGACAGGCATCCCTGCCTGCCGGAGTTTCCGCACGGCCCGTTTTGCTGAACGCGCAGTGCAGCCGAAGGAAACCACAACGATCTTCGCATCCTCAAGCCATTCGTCTTCAATGACAATGATATCTTCGGCGTTGCGTGTGACTTTCTCAGAGAGACGAGTGACGAGTTCATGATGCGTTTCAGCTCGCATATCCGGGTAACCACGCTCATCATGTGTCAGTCCTGTAAAATGGATCCGGTAACCTTCTCCTGCATGAACCATGGGCGGCACAAGATCGTCATCTTCGATGGCGAAGGGTTTAAAACCTTCTCCCGGACTCTGCGAGGGTTCTTTACGCTCCCAATAATCGATTTGTTTGGCAGAGGGGATTACTACCTTCTCGACCATGTGACCCACGACCTCGTCAGCCAGGATCACCACTGGCGTGCGATAGCGATCGGCAACGTTGAAAGCCCGCACGGTCAGATCGAACATCTCCTGCGGTGAACTTGGGGCGTAGGCAACGATTTGATAATCTCCATGCGATCCCCATTTGGCCTGCATCACGTCGGCCTGGCCGGGAAGTGTGGGCAAGCCGGTTGATGGTGCAGCCCGCATGACATTCACCAGCACGCAGGGTATTTCCAGCATAATCGCCAAGCCAAGATTCTCCATCATCAAGCTGAATCCCGGACCGGAGGTGGCCGTCATGGCGCGCGAGCCTGCGGCAGAAGCGCCCAGCACGGCGGCAATGCTGCTGAGTTCGTCTTCCATCTGAATGAAAACGCCTCCCGTGTTGGGGAGACGGCGTGCAAGATACTCGGCAATCTCGGTCGATGGGGTAATGGGATATCCACCGAAGAACGTACATCCCGCGGCGATGGCGCCCTCTGCGCAGGCATGATCTCCGTGCATGAAGTGCTTCCCCGTGCGTACGCCTGCCGTACTCACTCGTCCCGCTCCCCGGTATAAATGGCGAATTCCGGACAGACCATGGCACAGAATCCACACAGCGTGCAGGCGTTTTCTTTGCCCGGGGCAATCTCTGGAATGCGGTAACCTTTTGCGTTAATCTGCTCGGAAGTTTGGAGTACGCTACGAGGACAAAGGCGAATACAAATCTGACAACCTTTGCAGCGTTCGGGTATCAGGTAGATGAAACCTCGCGAGACGACTTCTTTGTCAGTATCGAGAGGCGCTCGTGCTAAGTATCTCATCCTGCCCTCGTAGTAACGAATGTGTCTATGAAACCACTTACTCGGGCTTGAAGAACACCTGACAACAGGCCACTGTACGGTTTTCGTGTACCGTACGGGCCATCACTCCTCCTGAATTATACCTAGGGTAGAGGGAAAACGACCTTACAGACAAGTATCAACTGTCAGGGGCAAACCCATGCCTTTTGGCGTAGCGATAAGCCTTTACAGGGGAAAAGTCGGAGCAAAGACGTATCCGAACACAATCTAGTTACCATGGGAATACTTGTAAAATAATTGATTCCTAATCACACCACATGTATAATCGCATCGAATTTGAACTTGATCGCTAAATAATATCAAGTGATATTACGAAACCCGGGGATACGGAAAAGCAGCGCGCAAGCCAGCGTCTTGCTGGCTTGTTTTCTTCAATCTGGAGTGGAATCCCTCACCACCCGACCAGTTAGTGCGCAAAGGTAAAAGCATGGCACGTTTACACGAACATCAGGGGAAATCCCTACTCGCGGAAGCAGGCATCGCTGTTCCGCAAGGCGGTCCTGCGAAATCATCAGATGAAGCCCAGGCTCTCGCCAAGGAGATCAACGGACCAGTCGTCGTTAAAGCTCAGGCCTGGATCACCGGGCGCGCCGGCATCGGCGCCATTCGCTTTGCGGATACACCCAATGAAGCCGCCAAAGCTGCCTCCGAGATACTGGGCATGCAGGTCAAAGGCTTCACCGTCGATACGGTGCTGGTCGAAGAAAAGCTCGGCATCGAGCGCGAGTTCTACGCCGGTGTGATCATCGACGATCAATCACAAGCACCGATGATGATTTTCAGCAGCATCGGCGGCAGCGGCGTCGAAGAGATCGCTCAGGAACATCCGGAAGCGATTTCTCGTTTCGGCGTGGATATCCGCACCGGCTTACTCGATCACCAGGCACGCAATCTGATTCGCAAAGCTGGAATCCAAGGAAAGCTTCAACTCCAACTCGGCAGTTTCCTGTCAAAACTTTATAACTTGGCTCGAAAATACGACGCCCGCGCTGCGGAAATCAATCCCATCGTGCTCACGAGTGATGGAAAATTGCTCGCTGCGGACTGCCGCATCACGGTTGATGATTACGCCGTATACCGCCATCGCAATCTGGGCATCGAAATCGCCCGCGAGTTCGATCGACCACCCACGGCGTTGGAACACATCGCATGGCAGGTGGAGAAAAACGATTACCGGGGTACGTTCTATTTCATCCAGCTCGAACGGGATTTCAAATCCGGGGACGGCGTAATCGGTTTCCACGGCGCCGGCGGCGGCGGTTCGATGATGAGCATGGACGCCGTATTGAACCGCGGCTACAAACTGGCCAACTTCGTTGATACGAGCGGCAACCCGCCGGCATCGAAAGTCTACCGGGCAGCACGGATCATCCTGTCACAATCCGGCATCGATGGCTATTTCGCCTCCGGATCCGGTGTCGCCTCACAGGAACAATTCCACAGCGCGCGTGGATTGGTCAAAGCGTTTATGGAAATGCCGCTCAAAGTACCTGCAGTCATCCGCCTGGGCGGGAATGCCGAGGATCGTGCCATCGCCATCCTGGAGCGCGCCAGGGAGCATATCCCCGCTCCGGTTGAGGGCTACGGCAAGGATGATACACCGGAATTCTGCGCCCAGCGGCTGGATGAATTGATCCAGGCCCACAAACCGGCAGATGAAGATATACACCGATACGAATCCGCGGAAGCGAAGGAACCGTACCAATTTGAGACCGTCACGGGCGGCACGGTGACATTCGACCACGCCGCATGCCTTGCGTGTGAAAGCAAAATTTGCATCGAAACCTGTGTCCCCAAGATCCTCGAGCTCAAAGACGGCGTCCCTGTCCTGAACATATCTCGTGAAGATGCCAAGAAAGGCGGATGCATCGAGTGCCTGGCCTGTGAGATCGAGTGCTTTTTCGAAGGCAATCACGGCGGCTTTGTCTCGCTGCCTATTCCCGGTCTGGACGAGGAAAACGAAACGTGAAAGCGCCTTCAGGATTAGATATGGAGTCAAGATGGCCATATTGACCGATGAAACAAAACGTGTTCTGGTTCAGGGTATCACTGGCCGCGAAGGGCAAACCCGGGCGCGTTTGATGAAAGAATACGGCACGCAGGTCGTCGCCGGCGTTACGCCCGGTAAGGGCGGCCAGGAAGTCGAAGGGGTTCCTGTTTTTGACACCATCCAGGAAGCCTGGGAAAACGTCGGTCCGATCGACGTCAGCGTCCTGTTCATCCCGGCGCCGCTGGTGAAAGGCGCCGCGCTGGAAGCGATCGATGCAGGCGTGAAATTACTCGTCATTGTCCCCGATCGTGTACCGATTTATGACGTGCTGGAGATCGCCGAAGCTGCCCATCGGAAAGATGCTCGTTTCGTCGGCCCGAACACCCTGGGGATTCTCTCGCCGGGCAAGGCCGTTCTGGGCATGATCGGTGGCCGAGCCGCTTCAGCCAAAGCCTGGTTCATGCCGGGGCCCGTGGGTATCTGTTCCCGCTCTGGCGGGATCACCTCCTCGATGGCCTATTACCTGGCGCAGGAAGGGATTGGCGCGACCACGCTGGTCCACGTTGGCGGCGACGTGGTCGTCGGCACTCCGCTGCCGGAAGTCGCCCTGCATTTTGAACAGGATCCGGATACAAAGGCCATCGTGATGTTTGGCGAAATCGGCGGGACACAGGAAGAACGCCTGGCTGATTTGATCGAGGCTGGTGAAGTCACCAAACCGATCATCGCCTTCATCGGCGGCAAAGCGGCGAAAAGCGGTACTCGCTTCAGCCACGCCGGCGCGATCATCGAAGGCGGGCGCGGCACACACGAAGGCAAGGTCAAGCGTTTGCGTGAAGTGGGTGTGAATGTCGTTGATGCTTTTGGCCTCCTGCCGCAAGAGACAAAAACCGTTCTGGAAAAACATGGGATTGCATTATGAGTGACACAACCTGGAAAACTGCCATCACCCGGATCGAGCCCAATGAAGTACGTCTACGAGGCTATCGCATCGACGAACTCATGGGACAGGTCACGTTTGCACAGGCGATCTTTCTCGCCCTGACCGGCGAACTGCCCTCCCCGAACATCGCCAAGCTCTTGGACACCATGCTGGTTTCGTCCATCGATCACGGCGCCACACCGCCCTCAGCCCTCGCCGCACGCACAGCCGCTTCGACCGGCGCCCCACTCAACGCAGCCGTCGCCACCGGTGTGCTTTCGATCAACCGCTTTCACGGTGGCGCGATCTACGACTGCATGGGCGTGCTTGAAGAAGGGATTCAACAGGCTGCGGATTCGAATGTATCCATCGAGCAGGCCGCCGAGGAACTGGTGGCCAGCTACCGCCAGGATAAGAAACGCATCGCCGGGCTCGGGCATCGCATCCACAGCGACGATCCCAGAACGAAGAAATTATTCTCCCTGGCGGAGGAGTTAAAGGTCGCCAACGACGGCGTGTCCATGATTCGTGCGATTCATAAGGCCCTCTCGAAAGCCGGCAAAGACCTACCCATCAATGTCGACGGCGCCATCGCTGCTCTTTTGGTGGATTTGCAGATGCCGCGCGAACTCGCAAATGCCTTTTTCATCATGGCGCGTGTCCCCGGCCTGGTGGCGCACGTGCATGAGGAACAAACGCGCCAACGCCCGATGCGCAAGATCGATCCCATAAAGCACGAATACGACGGAACCCCACCCAGAAGCCTCGATTGAAACGTCTGCGCGACCTTCAATTCAATGCTTCGACATGGACTGATCCCGCGCGCCGGTTGACTGTGTTTGAGGTTAGTATATAAAAGAGATAAACGAGGAAGAAAAAATGTCCGATAAACTAATTGAACTAATCCCTGAATTTTCCGAGATCGAAGATGAAGATCTTCGTAAGCGAGCGCTCGCCGTTTGGGAGGAAGCGTTGTCCATCGGTGGCTGGAATATCGATGACCTCAAGCGTATGCCCTATACGCTTCTCGTCGAGGACGTCGATATCAGTTTTCCGGAACACGTCAGCACCGTCTGCCGGCTGTGTATGGCCATGCAGGACGTACTCGCAGACGTTTATGCAGATCGTTACGAGATCGATCGCGACACACTCATCGCCGGCGCTCTGCTGGCCGATGTGGGCAAGCTGATCGAGTTCCGCGAGGAAGACGGCGAATACAAATGGGCGAGTATGTACCAATATCTGCGCCACCCATTCACCGGTGTTGGCTTGTGCTTCAAACACGACATTCCCGAGGCCGTGATGCACATCGTCGCCACCCATTCCTGGGAAGGTGATAAATTCAAACGTCGACCGGAATCGATCATCTTCCATCACGCCGATTTCACGGATTTCGACCTGACCAAATCCGCGAAGTAAACGATCGATCCAATTTACGAGAAAATCGCTTTCGCGCGAGTAGGAGATGAAATGCCGCATACGTTCGCCGAAAAGATGTTAGCCAAAAAAGCTGGAGTTAATCAAGTAACTGCCGGCCAAATCGTGGAAATCACGCCGGATGTGGCCCTTTCCCACGACAACACGGCACCTATCTACGGGATTTTCAAGAAGATGGGTGCGGAGCGCGTCTTCGATCCCGAGATGCATGCCATCATTCTCGATCACGCCGTCCCTGCGCCAACGACCAAACATGCTGAGAATCACCGCATCATCCGCGAATTCGTGCGCGAGCAGGGCATCCCACACTTCTTCGAAGTCGGTCGCGGTATTTGCCACCAGGTGCTGGTCGAAGAGGGGCTGGCGCTTCCGGGTGAAATCGTATTGGGATCCGATTCGCACACGCCCCACGCCGGCGCAATGGGTGCTTTTGCAGCCGGTATTGGACGCAGCGAGATGGCCTCCATCTGGGCCATTGGCAACCTCTGGCTTCGCGTCCCTGAGAGTATCAAAATCATGGTAAACAATAGATTGCCGCAAGGCGTTTCCGCCAAAGATCTCGCGTTATACATTATCGGCGAGAACGGCGCGGACGCAGCGCTGTATCAATCCGTCGAATGGCACGGCGAAGCAATCGAAGCGCTTGACGTGTCCCAGCGAGCCGTACTCTCCAACATGATGACGGAGATGGGCGCGAAAAACAGTTTCGTCCCCGCAGACGAAAAAACGTTTGCTTATCTCGAAGGGCGTGCGAAACGCGCATACGATCCTGTCTATCCTGATGAAAATGCCGCCTACAGCCAGATTCTCGAATACGATGCTGCGCAGATTCAACCAATGGTCGCCTGCCCACACACTGTGGACAACGTCCAACCGATCGCTGAACTGCGCGGCACACGCATCGACCAGGCATTTCTGGGCACATGCACCAACGGCAGGCTCGACGATCTCGCCACAGCTGCGTCGGTTCTTGAAGGAAAACAAATCGCCGAGGGTGTGCGAATGATCGTCATCCCCGCATCTTCCGAGGTTTACCTGGAAGCGCTCCAGGCAGGATACCTGGAGACTTTCGTGCGCGCCGGCGCGATCATTGAAAGCCCGGGATGCGGCCCCTGCATGGGAAATCATATGGGCGTTCCCGCCGTCGGCGAAGTAACCATAAGCACTGCAAACCGTAACTTCCGTGGCCGCATGGGCACGAAAGAAAGCGAAGTCTATCTCGCCAGCCCCGCCGTCGTGGCGGCTTCAGCAATTTCGGGGGAAATCTCTCACCCGAAGGATGTAGCCTGATGACGAAAAATCAAATCATTCGCGGTCGAGTCTGGAAATACGGCAATGACGTTAACACCGATGTCATCTTTCCAGGTAAATACACCTATACGGTAAGCGATCCAAAAGAGATGCCGCAGTATGCCCTCGAAGATCTCGATCCGCGCTTCGTGAAAGACATGCAGCCCAATGACATCATCGTCGCCGGTAAGAATTGGGGCTGCGGATCATCACGAGAACAGGCTGTCACCTGCTTGAAGGAAAGCGGGCTCGGGGCGATCGTGGCGAAAAGCATCGCCCGGATATATTTCCGCAACTGCCTTAACGCCGCGCTGCCGGCTTTGATTTGCCCGGAAGCCGTCGACGCCATCGAAGATGGCGAAACCATCGAGATCGATCTCGAATCCGGATTGATCCGTTGTGAAGGTGGAGAGTTCAGCTTCCCGCCGCTTCCGGGAGCAGTGATCAAGATTTTTAATGCCGGTGGTCTGATCCCTTACACGCGGCAGCAGCTTGATCTTTTAAATTCTGCACGTCAAAAATAGACTCTAACGTTGATCTCTCAACGAACTTGATAAAGGAGAACAATTAAATGGCGAAATATCAAATTGCTTGGATACCCGGAGATGGCATTGGCGTCGATGTGATGGACGCGGCCCGTATCGTACTGGATGCACTCAAACTCGATGCCGAGTACGTGCCGGCCGATATCGGCTGGGAATTCTGGTGTAAGGAAGGCGAGGCGCTTCCCGAGAGAACGGTCAAGATCCTGCGCGAATGTACCTGCGGTTTATTCGGCGCGATCACTTCCAAGCCCAAGGATGAAGCAGCGAAAGAGCTCGCTCCCGAACTTCAAGACAAGGGCTTTTCCTACCGCAGCCCGATCGTGCGCCTGCGGCAGATCTTCGATCTGTACACCAATCTGCGCCCCTGCAAAGCGTTTCCGGGTAATCCTTTGAACTACAAGGAGGATATCGATCTGGTCGTCTTCCGGGAGAACACGGAAGGCTTATACAGCGGCGTCGAATTCCACCCCTTGCCGGACGAAGTCCGCAGCGCGCTGGTCGATTTCAGTCCGGCGATGTCACGTTTCGACAGCATCCCCGCTTCTGAGATCGCCGTCAGCCTGCGTGTGATCACCAAAACCGGCGCTGAGCGCATCGTGCGCCAGGCCTTCGAATACGCGCGGAAGTTCGGCTACCCCACCGTCACGCTGGTCGAAAAACCAAACGTCTTGCGTGAAACGAGTGGATTGATGACCCGCCAGGCCCGGGAGATCGCAGTCGACTACGCCGACATCGAACTCTGGGAAACCAACATCGACGCGCAGATGATGTGGCTGCTCAAGAATCCTACCGATTATGGTGTGCTGGTCACGTCGAACATGTTCGGAGACATTCTTTCCGATCTGGCAGCCCAGCTGGTCGGTGGACTTGGTTTTGCGTCCAGTGGAAATATCGGGGACAGCTTTGCCGTTTTCGAGCCCACGCATGGATCGGCGCCGAAATATGCCGGCCAATACAAGGTTAACCCGACAGCCATGCTGCTTGCAGTAAAATTGATGTTGGACTGGCTGGGAGAAAGCGGCATGGCGGAAAATCTGGAACAAGCCATTCGCAAGGTCATCGCTGCCGGTGAAATCCGCACCTACGATATGGGCGGATCCAACTCCACGCTCGATGTCGCCAATGCCATCGTGGCCCAACTCTAATTCAGACCCATCCAGGAGTATCTATCGATGGATTCAATCAGCCGTGAAATGGCGAAATTCGCCCGAAATCTAACGTATCAAGTCATTCCCGAAAATGCGCGTCACGAAGCCAAGCGATTCTTGCTGGACAGCGTTGGCTGCGCGCTTGCGGCTACACGAAATGCAGACATGCAAGCGATGCAGCGCTTCACCGAAAAACTGGGGGGCACAATGGAAGCCACGGTGATTGGCAGTGGATTGCGCACGAACGCACCCAACGCAGCCCTGATGAACTGCCTGCTTACCCGAGCGATGGATTACAACGATATCTACTGGGAGCAAGACCCCAGCCACCCATCCGATATCATCGGCGCAGCCCTTGCCGCAGCGGAAGCTAATGGAAAAAGCGGGCAGGATGCACTTACGGCCATCGTCGTTGCCTACGAGTTGGAAATGCGCTGGTGCCATGCCGCCCATCCGGGAATTCGAGAGGTCGGTTGGCATCACGCTTCACTGACGCAATTTGTCAGCCCGTTGGTGGCCGGCGTACTGTACGACCTCAACCTGGATCAACTCGTCGCAGCCGTCGGCATCAGCGGCAGTTCACACTTCACCCTCGGCGGCGTCGTTGCCGGTCATCTGACGAACATGAAAAACACGGCCGATCCTCTGGCGGCACAAGCTGGCGTCATCGCCGCACTGATGGCGCTTGAGGGCTACGAGGGACCGGTCGAGGTGATCGAAGGCAAAGAAGGCTTGATCGAGGTACTTTCGAACGTCGAATGGAAAACGAACGAGCTGCTCAAAGGTCTGGGAGAGAAATTTATCATCACCCGCTGCGGGTACAAAGCCTATCCGTCGGAAGCGCTAACCCATCAACCCATCACTGCCGCGCTGCATGCCCGACAAGCGCTCGAAGTCACGCACGATCAAGTAACCGAGATTCTGGTCGAGACTACGACGCGCGGCGCCGACATCCTCTCCGATCCCAGCAAATACCAACCCGAAACCAAAGAGACCGCCGATCACAGCCTGCCGTACGTGATCGGCGCAGCCATCGTCGATGGCCACGTGCTCCCTGATTCTTTCAGCGATGAGAAATTAAAAGATCCGGCCATCCGATCCACCCTTCCGAAAATCAAGGTGGTTGCCGATCCGGAGATCGACGCGCTTTTCCCGGGCGTTAAACGCGCCCGCGTGACCATCACCTGCAAGGATGGCCGCAGCCATACCGTGCAAACCGACGTGGCTAAAGGCGCACCCGAAGACCCGCTCAGCGATGAGGAAATCATCGCCAAATTCCGAGCCAACGCGCAAGGCGTTGTCAGCGACGATCGAATAGATGAAATTATTGATGCAACGTGGAACCTTGATCAAACCGCGGATATTGCCACATACATGGCGTTGCTCATCTCAGATATCGAATAAAGCACAAGTGGAAGAATCAAAAAAGCGTGACGGTCCTTTTCAGGATCGTCACGCTTTTTATTGTGCATAAATCAGCCGAATAAACCAGACGGACGTTCGCTATCGTCCGAATCCGAAGGTGGCGGCTCTCCGTACCCCCGATCGGTTGTCGAAGCGATTTCGTGAGGGGATGCGTATTGCGGATGATTCTCAACCGCAGGACGCACAGCCCGATGTAAAAGATAGCAAACCACCAGTATACCCATCCCAAAAACACTCACTATCGCGCCCACTCCGGTCACCTCACCCATAACCGTTTCCCGCATGGTGGTAACTGGAAGCATCAACAAATCATACAGCGCTACAGATCCTTCCACTCTACTCTCTTGTAGAACACTATCAACCACGGCGTTCGTAGAGAGCCCGAGTGCGATGGTTAAAACACCGGCGACCAAAATCGGAATTCCCCACCAAATGGCGACGTCACGCCAGGAGCGAATCGCCAGAACCATGATTAAACCGAGTAAGGCGGCAGACAGCAACCATCCCCCCATGGTAAAGGCACGGATTGTACGAATACGCTCTTTGAAAAGATCCACATCCTCGGGATTCTGATTGCCTTCATCAAGTTCGAACAAAGAAAAAGTCGCCGGCATCTCTCTGAAGAATTCCTGAAATCGCCGCGCGGCGAAATCAATGAGTTCCGAACGGAGTGGTTCCGGCGGCTCGCAATAAAGAATTGGCGCTTGGCCGGATTCGATCATCGATTGCTGCATTTGATCCACTTGCGCTTGCGTACAGGTTGGCCAAGAATCGACAATCAAATTGATAATCTCATGCAACCCATCGCCCTGCATCTTCTCCTTAATCGGATGCAAGTCGATTTTCAAATCGGGTCTCAATCGATCATCATCGAGCCAGGCATTGACCGATACGATAGTCTCCTTGATCTGATTTTCCAACCACTTATCAGGTATTACGATATCGATGATGCGGTTCCAATCGTCGATAGCAAGTTCACTCAGTGCACGTTGAACTTCTACATCTTCCTCGGTATCATCGCCAAATTTCGTCTCGGAGAGTATTTCGGTTAAGCTTTCCCGAAGAGCTCCGGATTCGATCAAGCTCTCGTTCAGCATTTTATCGAGTTCCTCTGGATTGAAGATCATGTTTGAAGTAAAGAATGCCAGCAGCCCAAATGGCAGCGTTACGATAAAGATTAAAACGAAGATTGCAGCAAGGATTCTCGTCGTGAGTTTCATACAACTCATCGGTTCAGACACGGCTTCTCTCCTCTTTCCACTCATGTTATGAAGGAACACGGAGTATATTAATTATTCGAGACTTAAGATCTCGACTGAACATTATACTCGCGAGCTTTATCTGAGGATAGAAATTAAACACGAGGCAGAATTACCCGCCTCGGTTCGTTTTCATCGGTTTGAAAAATAAAATCAAATTCCGTATGCCGGTTACCGAAAGTGAGTCATAACCTCTTCCAGGACTTCTTCGGAGGGTCGCAGGACATCTTGTTTGAGACGCGCAAGTGGTTCTTCCACGAGATTTTCCACCGATTGGAAGGTCTCCTGATCCTGATTAAGATAGATCAATCCCGTTAGCAGGATTTCCGCACAACAAGAATCCTCAAGCAGCTGCATCGCCGCAAGACGATCGGAGGTATCGTAATCACGTCCAAGTTTCTTCAATACCAGTCGGGATTCGTTATGCAATTCAACTTCCATGATCTCGCCGGGTTCGATATCCATTTCAATTTCGTCGTACGAAGGAACCCAGGTGACATCATGCAAAGGATACTCGTGCTTGAGGCCCCAGGAGTAGCTTTTCGTCGATTCATCCCGATTGTTAAAGGTAACGCACGGGCTGATGATATCGATCACCGCTGTTCCATTGAAGTTCAGCGCCGATTTCAACAGCTCTTTGACCTGTTTGGGATCCCCTGCAAACGACCGGGCAACGAATCCACAATTGGCAATGAGCGCTTCCATGCATAAATCGATGGGCATGAACGGATTCACACCCATTTTCTTCAACTTCTGTCCTTTATCGGCTGTTGCCGAGAACTGGCCTTTGGTCAATCCATAGACCCCGTTATTTTCGATGATGTATAACATGGGTACATTACGCCGCAGGAGATGTATGAACTGCCCGATGCCTATGCTCGCCGTATCGCCGTCTCCGGAAACCCCGATGGTTTTCAGCGATCGATTGGCGATAGAAGCACCGGTTGCAATGGATGGCATTCGGCCATGCAGGGTGTTAAAACCATGCGAACGGCTCATAAAATAGGTCGGGCTTTTGCTCGAGCAGCCAATCCCGGACAGCTTGATCACCTTCTCGGGCGGTATGGAAAGCTCGTAACAAGCCGCCATAATTTGACTGGAGATGGAATTATGCCCACAACCCTGGCATAAGGTCGTTGGCCGGCCTTTATAATCCGCTTTCGAAAGTCCGAGTTCGTTAATTTTTTGGGATGATCTTTCGTTACCATTATTCGCCATGAGATTCTTCCTCTGCTTCGAGAATGGCTTCCACAGCCCAATCCGCACTAATCGGCACTCCGTTATTTTTCGTAAGGGAAACCACCTTCGTTGCTAACTCAGGGTACTCGAGCTGCAGCAATGCATGCATCTGCCCGTCGGTATTTATTTCGATCACATAAACGATCTGTTGATTGCGAATAAATTGCGCAACGTCCTCAGAAAAAGGAATGGCTCGGATGCGTAGATAATCCGTCGGAGTGCCTCTACTTGACAGGATATCCCGCGCTTCAAGAATTGCAGGATCAGTCGATCCAAAGGCAATGATCCCAATACGCGCATCATCCATACGCTGGGTAATTGGCGTCGGTAAAGCCTGTCGAGCCGTTTCCAATTTTCTCCATAAACGCTGGATGTTGGCATCCCAATCTTCCGCCTTTTCACTGTAAATGGCACTCTCATCATGACCCGTACCACGAGTGAAGAAAGCCGCCAGGGGATGTTCCGTGCCCGGAATCGTACGTGGAGCGACGCCATCGCCATCGACATCACGATATCGGGCGTACTCCCCAAGCTCTTCTAACACTTCCGCAGTTAGCACTTTGCCCCGATCCATCGCTTCATCTGGGAATTGGAATGGTTCCGATATCCATAGATTCATGCCCAGATCCAGGTCACTGAGCACAAATATGGGGGTTTGATACCGTTCCGCAAGATCGAATGCACGCCATCCAAATTCGAAACATTCTTGTGGCGTACCGGGTATTAGGATTGTGTGGCGGGTATCTCCATGGCCTAGAAAACGCACGGGAAGCACATCGCCTTGCGAAGTTCGAGTTGGCAATCCTGTGCTGGGGCCCATACGCTGAACGTCCCAAATTACGATCGGTATCTCGGCGAAAAAAGCCAGTCCTGCGAACTCCGACATGAGTGAAATCCCTGGTCCGGAGGTTGATGTCATTGCCCGCGCACCCACCCAGCCAGCGCCAATGGCCATGCCAATCGCGGCGATCTCATCCTCCGCCTGTATCACAGCGTAAGTGGCTTTCCCTGTCTCGGGATCGCTGCGCAGGTTGGGCAAGTAATACTCAAGCGCTTCCGCAAGACTGGAAGCCGGCGTGATCGGATACCATGAAGCAACGCTTACCCCGCCGTAGATGGCTCCCAGCGCTGCCGCTGTATTCCCGTCAACCAGCAAGCGTTCTTCGTCCCGCGGCATTCTTTCCACTCGATAGGGATCACGTTTGGACAGGTTCTCTCGGGCCCACGATGCCGCCAACTCGATCATGCGCATGTTCAATGCGATGGACTTCTCCCGACCGCCAAAGTGGGTTTCCAGAGCCCTTCGGATTTCGTCGATATCGATAGCCAGGATTTCTGTAAGCACGCCGACATACGCCATGTTGGCAATATATTCTCGAAGTTCTTTTGAGGGGTTCACTTCTTTAACCAGCGCCCGAATAGGAATGGGGTAGAAAATAACGTCTTGACGGTCGGTTGGCTCAGCCAGGCGGTCATCGTAACAACAGACTCCACCCTGCTTAAGTTTCGCTAGATCTTCATGAAACGTCGTCATGTTTATGGCGACGAGTAGATCACACATTCGCTTATTTGCCGTGTGGCCATTCGCGTTGACACGAATGGTGTACCACGTAGGCAATCCTTTAATGTTGGATGGGAATAGATTCCTTCCGCTAACCGGTATGCCCATACGAAAGAGAGCACGTACAAGGGCGAGGTTGGACGTTTGGCTGCCAGATCCGTTGACCGTTGCTACGACCAATGTAAAATCGTTGACGATTGGCGACGGCGCTCTCTTTTTATCAGCCGCTTCTTCTTGCTTGATTTTGGATTTACCCATAAGGGTTTGCTCCTAGCATTCCGACGAAAGGTCTGATTTCCGCTTGCATCCTCACCCCCATCGGTATCTACTTCATACAGCAGTAAACAAACCGGGAAATACTACAAATCCGGTTCTTTTCAAGTCTATCGCGCTGAAATAGTCGTGTCAAACTTTGGTGTTAATTAACCCACATTTTTTCCGGACCTGGTACCAATTTATTGCCGCCTGGGCGAAATTTAGTAGCTGTTTTGTGAAAAAAAACATAATATTGTAACGGTAACCTGTCGTGTTTTTACAGCAAATCCAGGACTTGACCCGGTAACCTTCCGGTAACTATACAGTGCTACAGTTATTTATTGAACGGGGGATTGGAGGGAAGACAGATGAAAATCAAAGTGACCTTTTTCATCATGCTCATTGCTGTGAGTGCGGTACTGGTTTCGTGTAACACTTCTCAGCCTGCACAGGAAGATCAAGCCACACAGACAGATGATGCGTTGGCAGCGACCCGCACGCAGGTGTATCTGGATTATCAGGCATCGAAGCCCACAGCAACACTCACCGCGACAATCACGCCGACACCAGAACCACTAAACCAACCGCGACTTAAAAATATCCAGATGGTAAGCCCAGAAATTGGCTGGGCTTTGGATAGCTCTCTGTTCTATCCTTCTATATTACGGACAGAGGACGGCGGGGAAACCTGGTTTGAAGTAGCTCAATCAGACCTAATAGCAGATGACACCGCTATTCATGCCATCGATGAGAACTCTGTTGCATATACCCTCGGCGTTTTCAATGTATTCGACGGCGATCGTCCGTGGAACATCTATGATATCTTGGATGACTTTCAAGGTAGAAGGTCCTACATCGATGGAATTGATTGGTTCATTCTTAATGAGAACGAGATTTGGTTACGAGTGGTTATCGGCCTCCGCGCGGGTGGGGCTAAGGCAAGGTTCAGCACTACGGATGGCGGAAAGACCTGGAAGATGTTCGATTTTTCATATGATTCGCATGAGCCGGACCAGGCACTAAGCCTTATCATGTTGAATGAATATTCTGGATGGGCTAATAATTGGCGGCCCTATACCCACTATGATAAATGGGCTTGGCTTCTTAATAAGACAACAGATGGTGGGAATACCTGGAAAGTGGTGAGATTGCCCCGCCCTGGTGAGCTAGCATCGGATCATGTTGATAACTGTACCAGTCGGTGGATCCGCATTGGTCACCCAGATTTATTACAAATACGCTTCTCTTGTTATAACAGTAACACCTGGTATTACAAATCTGACGATGGTGGCATATCATGGCAAATATGGAAGATGGAAGGAGATGTTTTCTTTTTAGATTTGAATTTTGGCTGGCGTTTGATCAACCAGGATGATGGTACAGCCATTATTGAGGCCACAGATGATGGCGGATTCACGTGGGAAGAAAAAGGAATCATGCCAGGACAAAAGGCTTTCCAATTCTGGAATGAGTTGGATGGGTGGACGGTTACCTCGGATGACCAACAATCTGTGCTTTGGCTTACTTCGGATGGCGGATCGACTTGGGAAGAAAAGGAAACATTCCCAAGGAAAGCAGCCTTAACCTTCTTCGACAGATATCACGGATGGGCATACACAGCAGCTGACGATAAGACCGTAGCCTGGCGCACCACGGACGGAAGCGAGACCTGGCAAGAGATACTGCCAGTGCTGGTCGAAAAGGATCTCTCGAGCCTAGCGACGAATTCACTCGATCTACACGCAACTCCCGCCAATAAACCAGTGGAACTGACATCAATACACATGATCGATGAGTCGAATGGATGGGGGTTAAACAAAGCGACCGTGTGGGTCACTCAAGACGGTGGACGAACGTGGCGTGAGGTTACTCCGCCGCAGGAATCCCCTGACGAAGTGAGGCGTGATGCGTATGGAAGCTTTCTGGATACTCAACATGCTTGGCTGTTCTTTTTGGGTCGCGAATCGAGATTTAACCAACCCATTTTGTATACCTCGGATGGAGGCCAAACCTGGAACGAAAGCCAACCTCTATTGATTAGCAATACAAGTCTCCTTTCGGCTGTTTTTAATGTAACGGATATAAATACTGGATGTTTGCTTATTCACCAGGTCAGTGCGGGACCCTGGTCTGCTGTTATTTATCGCATGGTGAATGGAGGAGCAAGTTGGAATCAAGTAAAACCAGATTTGTGCAATTCGGAAGTTTTGTGCAGACCCCAATTTAGTTATGGTCTTCCTCAAGAACTGGGATTCGTTGATGGTCAATACGGATGGCTTTTAGAGTTAACCATGAGCGATAATAACGAAGGATTGTCGCCTAACTTTCATGTCACAACGGATAATGGGGCTGTGTGGAAGGCTTATGAATTATCCCCACCCATAGACAATCCCGGCCTTCATCTCAGATCTGATCACTGCACATCGTATGGACTCAATCTGTTGTCATCCGATATCGTACGCTTCCTGGTCAGTTGTGTTGAGGTAAATAGTGACACCTGGGAGAGAGTCGTATTTATTTACCTCTACGCTACCGAGGATGGTGGTCTTACCTGGCACACTTATAAGTTGTCACAAGAATATCTAAGTGAATATTCTGATAAACCAGATGAATTAATAGGTCGGCTGATCTTTCTAGATAATTACCATGGTCTTTTTCTAGATCGAGAGATGTGGCGAACGGAGGATGGCGGTCGAACCTGGAAGCACATCAACACCGTGACATGGGATGGGCATTTCAGCTTCATCGATCACTGGCGAGGCTGGGCTGTCGCTGAGAGCGATGATGGCGAAATCGCTCTTATGTATACGACAAATGGCGGTGAAACCTGGAAGATGCTGAATCCCGTGGAAGTTGACTAAGGATCTATGGAATTGGGGTTTAGCCTTGGAAAATCTCTTGTGCATATCGCTGCCGCGTGTAAAATTCCAGCATATCGTTGCCGCAGCGGCAAAATTATGCTGCCAGAAAAACAATAAGGATAAATGCTATGAAACAAAAGACTCTAATCTTCTCACTCCTCCTTGTCACACTTCTCACTGCTTGCGGCGGTGCGTCGACGACCATTTATATCGATTTTCCCACCATCGAACCCGACGCCACAGCAGAAACTACGACAACGCCAGAGAGCGCAGAACCACAACCCACCGAAACCTCACTTCCCACCAAAAGCTCGACGCCCTCGCACTGGCCCGATATAGAAGGCTGTGAAGCGCAGACGATCGATCCCCTCTCGTCGGAGGGAGACTTGTTAGTTTTCGAGAGTGAGGAACTCGGTGTTGAATTCGAGTATCCACCACCGGTTGGCAATTATCGATACGAATACGCTTACCTGGTGTGCGGATCGCCAAACTGGGACGGGTGGCCTGATGTCTCCGGTATCTTCTGGACCATCGACGCCGTCAGTCTGTCGGATGAAGGGCATTATCGAGCATTTTTCGCTGGCGCACTCACCAGCGACTACAACGGTTTCGGCAGTGGAAGTCCCGTCGACGCGATTCGCTTCCGACGCACGAGCGGCGCCTATTACCTGGATTTTGTCGACGGCAGGGAATTCGAGGTCGAGCCGCTTAAGATCATCAGACACCCGGACGGCGTGTATGCCCTCGTCTATAATCAGCGAACATCTCTGGGGCCGGCATGGCCGGACGAGCTTGTCGTTGTCATCATGCTCCCCGAGGGACACCGCTCGGATTTCGAGTCCATAAACATCCACCTATTCGAAGAACATACCCTCAAGTTCGTCGAACAACTGGTGTATTCCATTCGGTTCTTGGACTTCATGGATTTCTTGGACAAGGAAACACCGGAACAAGATGGGTGAACACTAACCTCACCAGACAAGGCAAAGTTGGGTTGTCCGTGTGATATACAAACACACTGCGGGGGAATAATTGGATCCATAATACATTTCGGTGAAACATCAGCCTGTAGTATGAGAATATCATATCCGGATGATATTTTTTTTACCTTACAAGGACATTTGTTTAGAATTAATGAACATTTTCGGCCAGCACAGGCTCCGACGATCTGATCCAGTCGATCATGGCTCATCTCAGAGAAGATGGCTTGGAAGTCACATTTCGCATGGACAGCGGTTACTTCGATGAAGATATCCTGGAAACGATCGAATCACTGGGCTGCAGGTATGTGATCAAGGGAAAAGCGTATCCGATACTTGTGGCTAGGATCACCGATCCAGAGATCGTCTTTGATACAGGTGAAGAAGGCCGGGAAACCACTGAGCTTATCACCTCCCTGAACACATGGAAGAAAGACAGAAGGTTTGTCGTATCCCGGATATTGAAAGAGGAGAAAGACAAGGCGCAATTATCCTTCCTGGAAGGTGAAGAATACGTCTATTCCTTCTTTGTCACCAACACGGAACTGTCCCCAGAGGAAGTGGTCGAGTTTTATCAAAAGCGCGGCAACTGCGAGAACTACATCAAGGAAGCCAAGTATGACATGGCGGTTGGCCATTTGCTGCTCAAATCATTCTGGTCCAATGAAGCCATATTCCAGTTGATGATGCTAGCCTACAATCTGTTTTTGCTGTTCAAGATTGACTCACTAAGGCCAACGGAATACCGGCAGCAGATCAAGACCTTCCGCTTGAAGTACATATTTCTGGCCGGGAAGATCATCAGAACAGCAAGGAGTGTGGTGATGAAGCTCTCAGAAAGCTATCCATATCGAGAGATTTAT
>DAOUDW010000025.1:0-35224 GCA_034430895.1 Anaerolineales bacterium
CGTGTCCAGATCATCCCCATTTGAACCCGTGAAACCCTGCACGAGTAGATGGGTGACGTTGTCGCTGTTCTCGAAATTCAGATTCGTGACCAGATCGGCCGTTCCCAGCGTGAAGGTGCTTTCGGCGGCGACGAAGTAGTCCGAGGCAGGGATTGCCGCGCCGCCTAGATCGATCACACCCTCGATTACACCGCTGCCGTCCGTGCCGTCGCCGATCACCAAATAGGTCAGACCGTCGAGTGAGGCGCCAGCTGGTCCAACCAGCTCGAAGAACTCGTCGTTGTCCGCGCTGGGCTGGTCGATGCGGATCTCGCTGATGGCCACATCGGGCGGCTCGGGCGTGGGCGTGGGTGGCGGCGCGCCACCGAAACTCTGCCCGGCGTTGAGTGCGCCGAAGGAGCTGGCTGCAGGGGCGTTCCAGGCGAAGTCTTCGTACAGCGTGCCTGTGCCCGTGAGCTGCAGCGACTCACCCAGCGGCGTGTCGTTTGGCTCAGAGACACCGATGTCGACAGATGTCAGGCCATTGGCCGGTCCGCCGACGGCGGTGAAGCTGCCCTCGTAACTGAGGAACTGGATCACCATCTCGCCCGGATCGACCAGAGCGATTCCATCCGGGGAGCCGTTCTGGATGCCGGACTGGGCAAAAGCCAGTGCGCCGTAGCCATCCCCTTCGTCGGGGATCAAACCACTCAAGGCGAGATTGGCGTACTCCGCTCCTCCGTTGCCGTTGTAGAAGACCAGAGTCCAACCGGCCAGGTCTATCCCGGCCGGTCCGGCGATCTCGACAGCTTCGTCGGTGTCGGTGCCTACGTTGTCGTAATGGATCTCATTGATGAAGATCGTTGTGCCCTCGGCTTGCGCTTGAAGCGCCAGCGCGGGCACGAGTAAAAGAACGGTGGTGACAAATAGAACGCGGAACGATCGTGCGGCGGTTCCCGAGCGCTTGAACATGATTTCCTCCTCAAAATCGTATTCGGCTCTCTAAAAAGAAACCGCCCGGCCTCCCCCTCGGTCGGGCGACGTGAGTCGCGACCTTGCTCTGCGCTCCCCCTACCCCCGAAACTGAGGCGTTCCTTGCCGCTATTCAATTGTGTGAATTAAGGTTATCACAGGCGCGAGGGGGATTCAATGCCTATCGGATGACGGAATTCGAAATTCTCAACATGCGGTGCGGCAATCCTTATCGACCGCGGAGAAAATCCGATATAATGATCATGCATAGACCCGAAATTAACTGAATGTTCAATTGTACACAAGCCCGGCAAGAAGACGGGATTGGAGGAGGGGCGATCATGGCAAAACGCATCAACGGTCAGATCCGCAAGATCCTGCGCATCGTGGGCGAGGTGATCTCCCAGATGCTGAATGTTCCCATCCTCTCCGGGGTGATGATCATCTTCCTCTTCTTCCGCTTACCGATCGAAATGCCCAACCGCGTGGCCGGTTTCAGCCTGACTCTCGTGTTCCTCTGCCTGATTCCCCTGGCCAGTCTGTTCTTCTACATCCCCGGCAAACTGCGCGATTGGCCCAAGATCATCAAGCGCCAGCGCATCGCCAGCTTCGTGATCATGATCGTCAGTTATCCGATCGGATTTCTGGTCCTGCGCCTGATGCATGCGCCCCGCATCTACGAGGCCGTCGCCGCCAACTACACATTGGTAACCCTGGGCTTGATCTTCTTCAATCTGATCCTGCGCTACAAAGCCAGCGGGCATGCGGCCGGTGTGGCCGGCCCGGTGGGTGCGCTTGTCTACTTCTACGGCCTGGTCGCCACCCCCTTGCTGGCCTTGCTGCCGCTGGTCACGCTGGCGCGCCTCTTTGCAAAGGGACACGATGTCTGGCAGACCGTCGTCGGCTCGGCGATGTCACTTTCCATAACCGTCCTCGTGCTGCGCCTGTATGGGTTCCTGCCGCTATCGGGGATGCCGTACTGAGTGATGCGGCGACGCTATTCCAACAGCTCACGAATTCGGAATCAAACCTTCACCGGGCAGCGATCGGGGATATGGTTGTGCCAAGCTGAGTCGATGACAAGATATCCGATTCGTTGCTATATGGATTACGCCCCAGACTGGAAACGTTGATATTTTTCTATAAGTGTGTCATAGAAATTTTGTTGATCAGGAACGACCCGAGACATCGCATTAAGCGTGAAGCGATACTGCTCCCCTGATTTATGTCGGATGCTGATGTTCTTCGAGCTCAAAAACCCCCGGATGTTAAGCGATTCGATCGATTTGAAAGGAAAATCCCAAAGGTCCTCGTAAATGGCATTCAATCCAAAAAGCCCGGGGGCGACCTGAACCATGATAAGTCGTCGATCGGTTACGCCAGTGATGTAGTGTTTTAAAAAGATCAAACCGGAGGTGAGATGGCCTATACCTTCGACTTTTTCACCCAACCCGAGAAGCGGTTTGGCGTGAAACAGCAGCAAACCTTCGTACTTGTTCACAATTTCCCCTTCATCTTGTGGTATTCAACTCCTGAATGCCCACACCCATCAGAATATCGGAGTTCCTTCCCCAATTCAAGCCGAATACATCAAGCCTTCGAGACCATTGATACGCTTGCACAGATGTTGTAGAGTGGGGTTGATGCAAATTGGATTGGCAAACGGCACTTCCGCTACGTGAGGAGATGTCTGCATGTGTCCCTGATTGATTAACCAATAGCCATTGATTCTCTCTACCGCGAGCCTCGATTGACAGCATTCGGGGATCGCGGTAGACTCTTTCTAAAGATATTTGGATCGGCCGCATTACCGCTCCCCTGTCTGGAGCGGCTTTTTTTTTGCGAATCGATCGATTAAGGATGAAACAAACAACGTATGACTTTTGAAAAATACAACTTCGAAACGGCGCTAATCCGTGCCGTACGCAAAGAGGGATTCGAACAACCCACACCCATCCAGCAGCAAACCTTCCCCGCCGCCCTGCAGCGTCGAGACATTCTCGGCACCGCGCAAACCGGCACCGGGAAAACAGTCGCCTTCCTGCTGCCTGCCCTGCATTTATTGCTCACCGGCCAACCCATTAAAAAACCGCGCATGGTCGTCCTGGCCCCCACGCGGGAACTGGCATCGCAAATCGCCGAAGAGGCGCGACGCCTTGCCCGTTTTACACAACTACACCTGGCCACACTCGTCGGTGGCACTTCGATCAAAGCACAGACCAAACGCCTGCAGCGCGGGGTTGACCTGATCGTGGCAACCCCTGGCCGCTTGAAAGACCATATGCAGCGCGGCAATGTGCGCTTCGATGCACTCGAGATTCTGGTGCTTGATGAAGCCGACCGCATGCTCGATATGGGTTTCCTACCCGATATCGAATCCATCGTACGCCGTATGCCTACCGGGCGACAGACTATGCTCTTCTCGGCCACCATGCCGACAGCGATCCAATCCCTGAGTTACCGCTTTCTAAAAAACCCACTTCGCATCGAGATCGACACCGCACAGCCACCGCAAAGTATCCAGCAATACATCTACCCGGTACCCAGGCACCTCAAGACCGACCTGCTGCTCGAGTTGTTGGACGACCCCGAAGTGGAAAGTGCGCTAATCTTCACCCGCACCAAGCAGGAAGCCAATATACTCACCCGAAAGTTGCATGAAGCCAATCTATCGGTGGTCGTAATGCATGGCGATTTTCGCCAGCGTATACGCGTCCAGGCATTAGAAAGTTTCCGCGCTCGAAAAGCACGAATTCTGGTGGCGACCAACATTGCTGCGCGTGGACTGGATATCGAGGATATTTCCCACGTGATCAACTTCGATGTTCCCGATGAAGCCGAGAATTACGTCCACCGAATTGGGCGCACAGCGCGCGTGCAAGCCGATGGAGTCGCCTGGACTCTGGTCACGCCTGATGATGAACCGCTGATCGCCGGAATCGAATATCTCCTCGACAAACAGATCGAACGTCGAATCCTTCCCGGATTCGATTACGACGTGCCCACTCCGGATTGGGCCAAGCCCTCGACGAGAACACTCCTGGCTAACGCTCGCCGCAGTCAAAGCTCGTACGAGCATTGGAAAACCCTCGCCCGTTAGTTGAAATTTTTCCGCCTCGATTTAAAGATGTACGAAGCGTATGGTCAAGATAACCTCGACCTTGGCTATCATTATAAGTTGGCATCGGTCGAAGCAGGTGAAACCATAGATAAATCGATTCAACGCCTTGCTGATGAATATGATTGCGACTTTGAAGAATAGGAGTGGGGAAATCCAACCTCGCAACCAGAAATTACCCCAGCGCTAAGTCCAGCGCACTCCCCATTAAATACGGCGCCCATCCGGCTCGAGCCGCAGTAGGCTCAAGCTGATCAACGCTGCGATCAAGAAAACCAGCGCGGAGCTGCGGAACATGGCGGCATACCCGAAATTATCGATACACCAACCTGCCAGAAAGGGTGCCAGCAAGGTAGCCGGAGCAATCAGAGAATTCGCCATCCCGATGTAGGTCGCTCGGTTGGCTGGTGTCCCGAACTCAAGACTGAGCACCATAGACGTCGTCCAGTTCGCCACCGCGCCCATACCGGCCAGGGCAAAGATCACGAACCATAGCGGGATCGAAGTTGCCCAACCGGCCAACCCGGTGCTCAACATGGCCATCGTCACGCCAAGCAGCAGGATCAAGCGGTGACTCATGCGGTCTCCCAGGGCACCGAGCGTCGGATTGGCGATCACTTGTGAGAAAAATAACAGCCCCGTCAACCAACCCACCAACGCTTCGCTGACGCCCAATACACCGACGGCATACACAGCGTAGAAGGAAAAGGCGACACCGCCCAATTGGAATATCATACGAATCATTAAAAAACGCCGAAAAATCCGGTCACTGACGAGAATATCGACAACTTCCCGCCACAGGTTTGCAGGGATCTCGGCAGGATTGGTCGGAGCATGTGCTTGCTCCCGTGTCGACCCCAAGAAAGCGAAGGAGATTATCAAACCCGCGCTCGCAAGCAAGAAGCAGAGTGCATAATCACCGGGGGATTCGTATCGCTCGAGGATCTGTCCGGCGATCACCGCCGTGATGCTCATGAGCAAATTGGCGGCCGAACTCTGAACGCCGAAGAAGCGTCCACGCCAGGTGGATGGAATAATCTTGCCGATCATCGACTGCCAGACCGTGGCCGTAAAGCCGCCTCCGAGCCCCTGCCAGATCAGCAGGATGTAGATCAACACCAGCGCAATCGAAGAATCCAGCCCGGCCAAATAATAGGCTACCAACGCCAATCCGAGAAAAGGCAGGCGCTCGTGGATGGTCATCGCCATCACCATCGGTTTGTAGCGTTCGAGACGCCGCACGCGCCCGGCGGTGAGTAACTGCGGAAGTTGCCAGCCGACGGTGTGGATGGCCGGGATCAATCCGATCAACACGGACGAGTCGGTCAATTGGCTGACGAATAGTGGGATGATGGTAGTAAAGGAAGCAAAACCAAGGGCAACGCCAAAGAAAGCGCCATCAAGGATGTTAACCGTTGTGTTGAAACGCAATTCAGTCGGCTGGCTCACGTTGGATGGAATGGGATCGGTCATCGTATCAGAGCCTGCCGGTTGGATTTATATTTCTTATCAGAGGCCTTGCTCGCGGGTATTATAATGTACAACTAACACTACAATCCTTGGAATCCCGAATTTGCCAGTGCCAAACACAAACCGGGAAAAACAAAGGCCCCTGCATTCACAGGGGCTTTTAATATACATCTTCACATTCTCGTTTACGGAAACAGCTCGAGATAACGGTCAGCTGCATACCGATCATCCTTCGTCTCGCGCTGACGGTGCTTGGATAACCGGCCCCTTCCGCATCCTTCCATGCCGAGATCGCCTTTGAGATCATAAGTATACGTAGGCGTAATTCCTGTGGTGGCGCGATAACCGACTGAGGCGCTATGGGAGACCGTTGCGGGTGGCAGTTCCTGGTACAAGTATGGCGACGCGATACGCGTGGCAATCCGCTTCTCAGTATTGCCTGCGGCAACGTTCAACCACTACGGATTCCGCTGCGCACATTCGGAATAAACGCAGGGTTGAGCGTATATGCTATGTCGACAATTTACTCAGTTTGGTCTTCGAGTTCCGCAACCGGCGCATTCTTTCGTACGGACTCAATGCCATTCAAACATCCAGCTTTGGATGTGTACCCCTCTCCATTGGCGATAACCTCACCATTGGCAGCCCGTAATCTCCAGCGGAATTCACCCTGACTGTCTTTGTAGATTTCGAACTTCGCCATGTTTCCTCCTAGTGTAGAAATCGAAGATTTCAATTACTTCATTAAGTATACCGCTGATAAAACCCAATCCGCTATGCAATCCATTTCGTTGTATTTGAATTGGATAGGATTTCTATTAGGAAAATCCGAGTCGTCGGTAAAAAAAAGGCCCCTGCAAATGCAGGGGCTGACGATAATTCTCCTTCTGAGCCTAGACCGCAACGACCTGTGCGGCTTGTGGGCCTTTGGAGCCTTGTTCGATGGTGAATTCGACGCGTTGGCCTTCTTCGAGGTTGCGAAAACCATCGCCTTCAATGGCCGAATAATGTACAAACACATCTTCGCCTTCTTCACGCTCGATAAAGCCGTAGCCCTTGCTGCTGTTGAACCACTTGACCGTTCCAAGAACTCGTTCCGACATTAGACCATGCCTCCTTATAGTTGAAGGTGCCTGACTCGTTCTCAGAGGTCGTTTTGATAGCAGCCACCGGGCTGTTTTATCACCCAGATCGTGATCATGCGACTCTCAGACAGAACTTACATGCAACCTATTCGGCCGAATTCTATCATTATGCGCGTTCTTTGGGTAGCCCCCCACTTGCGAAGATGACCTGGAGGTATGGTAAATAACCTTCAAGAACAGCCAGCGTGAATTGTCAGCAAGCCTATGGCTTCGTCTGCGCGAATTCAGCTCATTGTCATTCCGTTCGACTCGACGTATTCTACGCTTATAACAATACCAGCACCATTCATTTTCAACGGGAGGAAACATATGAGCCAAGATTTCACGAAAGCCGTAGCCGCGCTGAACTCCGCCATGCAAGCATCGCAAAGCGGAGGCACATCCAATCGGGAGGTTCGAAGAATGAATAGACGATATAATCCTGTACAATCTTTCATCCGCAATATCATCCGTTTGATCGCCATTGTTCCACTCTGGTGGCTGTTCGCACTGCCGGATTTCCAGAGCGCCTTTTCGGGGACGGCGGAAGTAACCTTGACACCATTTTTCTGGGGCATTGTAAAAACCATATTCATCATTTGGTTGAGTAATGTTCTGGCCAAGATCGTTTACATCCTGCCGGAATGGGAACGCATGGTGCTGTTGCGCCTGGGCAAGTCAGTTGGCACACGCGGACCGGGTTTATTCTTCGTACCACCTTTCCTGTATTCCATTGCCCGTATCATCGACATCCGCATCACCACGTACGAAGTTAAGGCCACGAAGACGCTCACGTGCGATAACATCCCCGTTGACGTGATCGCGGCGGTCGAACTTGAGGTCGAAGACCCCGAGCGAGCGGCTGTCCGTGTGCAAGACTATTGGAAGACCACGGAATGGGCTTCGATGGAAGCGTTGAAAAGCACCATCGGCGGCAACGACTTGCGGCAATTGTTGAGCGAAACGGAGAAAATCGGCTCCATGCTTAAAGCCGAGATCGACTCGGCTGCCAAAGAATACGGCGTGAACGTCCGCGCTGTCCGTATCACGGACGTAACTGCCCCGCCTTCCCTGGTGGAAGAGTTGGCTGTGATTGCCCGCGCCGAACGCAGCTCCGAAGCCAAACGCATCCAGGCCAATGCCGAGAAAGAAGTCGCCATAGCCCTGGTCGAAGCCACAACTACGCTAGCCAACCAGGAAGGCACGATGGAACTGCGCCAAATCCAGGCCTTGCTGGAGATGTCCAAGGAAGAGAGTTCGATGATCATTATCTACCCCATGGACAGTCTCGGCAGCACGATCGCAGCAGCCACCGCCGGTGGTCGGGCAAGTCTGCCCAAGAGCTAAGAAAGTGTAAAGCTACATTTAAAATTTCAACGAAACGAGCCGCAAGTCATATAGCGGCTCGTTTCGTGATCATGCGTAACATTGGTCCAATTAGCAACCGACGAGCATCAAGATTCCATGGGTCGGGATTGGATGAACCTGTGGAATTTCGGTTTGGTGATTCCTGTCTTTACCGCACCTCGTAGTAGGATCAGCCCGTGAAATACGAGAACCAACGGCCATCTTGAAGCGCCCATCCGCGCTCCCCAGTGGAACAATCCTCGAATTGCCACCAGATATAGCCATCCGTTTCGACTGGACCATCTACGATCTTCAGCAGCGTATACATGTCCTCCAATTCGAACACAGCCGGACTGGCAAAGCCCGCTTCTTCTCGCAGCTCCACCCCGATCCCCTGCTCCGTGACTTCGTAAGCCGCACCGACATAGAATCCGATGACATCTGTCGAGCTGCCCCCGGAGAGGACAAATTGGCGTGACCACGAGGGAAGCAATGGCGCATTTGGCCCATCCAATCGTTCTCGCCAGGCTTCATCCGTCAATCGATCACTTCTCGGCTGGACGAATTCGTAATACGAATACACCCCTCCCTGTGCCACGTAGAATTTGCCGTCGAGGGGTACGACGACGAACATACGGTCCACGTAGCCGGTGGCGACCTCCAGGACACCGGGGTTGCCGCCGGCGACGGCAGCGACGATGGGCAGCGGCTCCATGGAGGCGCTCAGGCACTCATGCACCCCGAGACAGGATTGGATCAGCGCATATTCTTCAGCTGTCAGAATCTCCCCTGTCAATTCCTTGACGGCGAGATCGCCGAGCGCTTCAAATCGCTCTCCCAGATCCGCCATGCAGTTTTTCAGCCCGTCCAACGAATCTGGACGACACCATCCATCTCCATAATTGGCGATCCCTCTTTGATTCAACCCTTCGGCAATCACTCTTGCTATGTAGGCCATACGATAGAAGGCCTCCGGATTTGCCTCCACGTATCCCGGCGGTGGATCCGAATGACAGGGAGGACCGCCGCCACCTGCCCCTTCGGGCATTTTTACGTAGAGGATCGTGTCGTGCTTCAATTCCGCCCAGCTCCCCAGGCAGGTGTTCATCTCCCGTACCGCCCAGGCCTGTGTGTTCATAACGTTGGGAAAGGAGTCACCTTTCGGCGCCAATACTGGTAAGAAAGCATAAAGCCAGGCATCGTAAAATACAGACCGCCATTGCTCCGGAGTCTGCGCCTTAACGGTATCCTGCAGCATGCTCATTTGATCCAGATAGTACAGGTACTCATCTTCTCCTAAGCCCAACAGGATATCCATTGCGGATTCCGAGCCCAGCGCGGCCATCACGTCAGGGCCTGTAGGCAGCCATCGAATGTCGCCATTCGGTTTAGCTTCGACGTTATCGAAAATGAGATTCTGCAGAATAAATGCGTCGATCGTAAAACGTTGTCCCAGGAAGCGCCAACCAACTAATTCCTCCGCATCTTCCAGATAATCCACAAAGAGGGAATTGATCCCGGGCTTTGGTAATCCTTCGCGTTTCGTCACGAATTGCGCCCACAGCGCGTCATTCGCCAGATCGATTACTGTGATGGAAGTGCCGTAGACTTCATCCATCAGCGCGGCAAACTCGGGAGGACCCGGATCATCGGTCGGTCCGATGAGGAACGCGAGTACCTCGTCCAACTCCGCCCACGCATCGGCTGCGCTCCGCCCACCAACCTGTGCACGACGCAGCGCCAGGGTTACGAGCAGTGGAAGGCGCGAAGACTCTTCATCCTTCAAGGCAAAATTCACCCGACCCAACCAATTCATGGCTCGGAAATAGGCTTCGAGTTCAGGGTCACCGACGTAATGTCCTACCGGCCGGTAAGCCCCATAGTCGTCTTCGAAATCCGGGAAGAGAACAGACTCTTGTTTACCACCTTCGGCCATAATTTGATCAATCTGCGCCTCGACGATGTCTGCCACACTTGCATCGACCTCCGCATCCGGATCGAGAAGCTTTAATGCCACCGATAAATAAGCGATCGCCTTTTCTAAATCATCCTCCACGACGGTCCCTTCCAAATCGGTTGCGTATTCTTGCAGCTCGGTCAGCGTGACTTGTGCAATATCGATTACCGAATCACCTAATTGCTCCTTCTCGAGCGCTTTAAGCATGTCATCAAACGTCAGGTGCAGCGCGTGAAAAGCGGCATCCGTGGTGAGGTAATAAGGTTGACCATTTCGCTCGGAGACCGTTCCCCGAATGGATGCAAATTGACTTTCCTGGCTATGCATCACGACGAAGCCGTGTTCCAGCAAGAATTCATCTTGTTCTTCGGTTAGCCCGTTGAGCACGAAACGATTAACGATCAGGTCGAAATCCATCGGCAGCGAATAATCCAAACCTTGATATGGTATGGGCTCCCAACTGCTCGTATCGAACTGGGCAAATGGGTCATCAAGATTGACCTCGAAAGGCGCGAGGGCCAATGCTTGCGGAGTGGATTCGTCCGGCGTGACTTCACTGGTTTCAGTCGCTGCTACCGGGACGGTTGAACTCGCAGCCGGCGTCAGCCCCGTTTCAACAGACGGGGTCACTCCACCGCGACAATTCACAAGAAGACCAATACCAATAACAACCCCAAGAAGTAATTTATAGAATCGTTTCATCGCTCCCTCCTGCGAATAACAATGATTGTCAAGGCACTATCAGAGATTGAGCAATCCTGCTCACCTGCGGATCACCCCACTACTACGTGCACCCCACTCTCGTAGGTACTCTATGCCTTAATAATATACAACATTAATTGAATATGGTATGGACCCTCTCGTGAGAAATGACGCTTCTCGAAATTCCGGCAGGCTTTCAAGAAACAAGTAAAATAAACCTTGATTCGATGGACAAGTAGGGAGTACGCAATGCAGGAAAATCGAGTGTCACGCAGGACTATCATCGCGCCGTTCGTGCTCTTGCTCGCAGCTCTCGCCTGTGAGTTTCCGGGTGGCACCGCAACGCCAAACAAACCGGTAGTCAGCGATACGCCATCACTCACCACAGCCTCACCGACAGAAACCTTAACTGCACCAACGGAGACAGCGACACTCGCGCCCCCAACCCCAACGGATACCCTGGCCCCACTCAGCGCTACGTCCACAACTTCCCCCTGGGTATTTGTCAGCGGGACGTGGTCGGGATGTGTAACTTCATCAGGTACCCCTACGACAACCGGCCCTTGCACCAGTGCGATGGGTCCCTTCAACACGCTGTATCTGCAGTCCACCTGCGTTATCGGCCAACATTGCGGCAATTACGTCAAAGGTGCCTTTGAGAGTGAATTCATCCTGCTGAGATTAACCCTGATCGGTATTGATGGCTCGACGATCTGGATGCACGGAGATGCAGGCAGCGGCATGTTCGCCTGGGCCAGCACCGATGTGAAGATCAAGCGCGTGGGAGGTAATGTCCGGGTTACGGAGATCTCCGGATCAGGAGACGTCTCGCTGCTCCCACCTGGCTGCGATCCGATCATTAAAACGAAAAACCACTATCGGTTGTTACGAACACATACCCTAGCGCAGAACTCGCGGTTTATATCAAATCCAAAGCAACGAAAAATTAATATTGGTAACCGCGTTCATGGTTGCCAATCGTTGTTCCGATGCCAGACAGTTCGACTCGATCTCTGATCTGCTTTGCTTTATGAAATATTGTCTGTCTGGAAACCGTCATGCCAGCGTCCAGCAAGTGCTTGCAGAATCCGCTATCAATAAGGGGGAAATTCGCAAGTATGATATCTCAAAATCGAGGTGACCATGAAATCACAAAATACAAACCTGGAAAAACCCATTGGTACGAGCGATTGGTATAACTTTGTGGCTATGTTGACGGACGCGCTTCCACACGTACACCCCGGTGGCAAGGAAGCCACACGCGCTTTGCTGGATAAACTACCCCTGGACACATCCGAACGGATACTCGACGCAGGTTGTGGTCCGGGCAGTACTGCCTGTCTGATTGCCAGAGCACATGGCATTCAGGTTTTTGGTGTCGATATCGCCGAAGCCATGATCGAGAAAGCCAACTCGCGCGCACAGGGAATGGGTCTCGCGGATCGGGTAGATTTTCGAGTGGCAGATATTTGCGACCTGCCATTCGAAGACGAATTCTTCGATGGCGTTCTTCTCGAATCCGTTTTGACACCGCTGCCCGGGGATAAAAACAAGGCTCTACTCGAAATCCGTCGGGTGGTCAAACCAGGCGGCTGGATCGCTGCCAATGAAGCTATCATCCATCCCGATGCACCAGAAAGCTTCATGGATGCAATGCGCGAGCATCCGGCCTTCCATGGGCATTTCACAGCGGATTCGTTGCGAAAATTGTTCGAGTATGCAAACTTACACATAACCCATGCAGAAGAACGACAACAAGCAGACACACCGAACGTGATGAAAGAAATGGGCTGCCGAGGTTTGATATCTTTCATGCTGAAAACCTATCCCAAACTGGCGCTGCGCTTGATTCGGGACGCAAACCTGCGCAAGGTGCAAAGCCTTGACGACCAGATCACAAAAGAAGGCCAGGAATACTCAGGGTGTATGCTGATCGTGGGAGAGAAGGTGTAAGCGGGTACACACACCAGATTCGGAGTAGCTGCCAGTAATCACAACCTCACGCAAAATTGCGACGGACCTTTCGGGCAACCCAACGATCGGAAATAAAAAGGGCTTCTTCGTCGGCCTACGCATGGCGTGGGAGCTTGTAGAAGAAGCCCTCCCCCCTTCAGTGCTCAACTGCAACCTATTGGTCTTTCAAAGGTAAAAGGATCTGCGTTTGCAGCTTGTCCTGGGGCGTATGCTCGGGATCGTTCAAATAGAACTCGTAAGAAACTCCGGCACACTGTTGACCCTTTTCTTGAAGCCAAGCTTTCAGTGCGTTGTACGGCAGCTCGAAATCTTTATAAGGTCCGGTATAAAGACAGGATGCATACTTCCCACCCGGAATCTCTCTTCCCTCGATTTCTCCCTCCCCTTGCACTGCTTCTTTTACAGGAAAGCCAATCTCGACATCTAAATCCTGCATGTCCATGTTGTAGTATGCCGCAAAGGGTGGTCCCGCGGGTTGAACCCCGATCTTTCCCAGATATTGCATCAACTTGCCGAAGGTTTGCCCCATCAAGACGGGAAGCTCCGAGACGCTTGTTCGTGTGCGGATTGAAGCTGCAGCCTGCACGGGTCTTTCGATAATTTCCATCGGGTAACTCATATTCTTTTCTCCTTATATAGCTCGCCTGATAACACGACGAGAAGATTCGGTCTTTCGAGTAACGATTGCAGGTTCTTCAAGCAGATCGCTACAATGACCATTAGTTGATAGAATAGAACAATTGTTCTATTCTAATAATCCTGATCCAACCTGTCAAGACCTTATAAAACGAGTTCGGAAAAAGGATGGACTTTCCCAACCCGTCAGGCTGCGCTATGATGAGCGAAATAAACCGCTCGCTCGAACTGAGGAGGTTGAGTTATGATGTCAAAACAAGCACGAAAATTTCAATGGTCGTTGATCCTCGTTACAGTTCTCCTTCTCGGTGGAATCCCTCTCCCCAGCGCACCACAGTCACAAGGGCTCGATCCCGCCTCGCCCGACGAGGTCGTCAAATTGATTTTCATCCATCACTCCTGCGGTGAGAATTGGTTGAACGACGACCATGGCGGTCTCGCCAATGCCCTCCAGGAGAACAATTACTTCGTCAGTGACACCAATTACGGATGGGGACCGGATGGCATCGGCGACAGCACGGACATACCCAACTGGTTGATCTGGTTTCGCAGCGAAGAGACCGCTCGCTACACCCAGGCGCTCTACGGAGAAAGCGATCAAAATGCCCCGTACTCCCGATTCTTGGATGATCCTGGTGGTGAAAACCAGGTCATTATGTTCAAATCATGCTTCCCAAATTCTGAATTGGGAGGGCAGCCAGATGACCCAGCCGGCACATATGAAGACCTGACGGTTGCTGGCGCGAAGTATGTGTACAACGAGCTGCTCCATTATTTCCGTACACGTCCGGACAAACTGTTCGTCGTCATCACCGCACCGCCGGTTTCCAACTCTTCGCTTGCGGAAAACGCACGTACCTTCAACCTCTGGCTGGTGAATGATTGGCTGCAGGAAAATAATTATGCCCTCAACAATGTAGCCGTCTTCGATTTTTACAACGTACTCACCGGCCCGGACAATCATCATCGTTTCGTCAATGGCATAGTCGAGTACACCTACACTTCCGGAATGAACACCCTATACTATCCTTCCTCGCCAGGTGACGATCACCCATCCGAAGCAGGAAACCGGAAAGCCACCGAAGAGTTCGTGCCCCTGCTGAATGTCTACTATCATCTTTGGCAGAGCGATCCAGCATCATCCTCAGCGCCGCAAGACAGCGCGCCTCCCGCAGACGTAGAAGAACCACAACCGGAGCATCCTCGAGCGGCAATCTCCGCTGAATGGATCGACGATTTCGAAACGGATGGCTACAACCTCGGCACGGAATGGGAATCCTACATGGGCGCTGAAGCAGGCACGCAAATCCAGTGCGCCTCGGCAGCAGGAAATTCACACAATGGATCGTCGGCACTCGAGATAAACTTCGAGGTGCCTGCGGAAGGCTGGGCGACTTGCATCCAAAGCTACGGTGAAGCTCAGGACTGGAGTGCAGCCGATGGCATCAGCTTCTATGCTTCGGCCGAACCGGCCAACCTGCCTTACGACATGCACCTGTACGTCGGCTGGAATGAAACCCTGGAAACCTACGTTGCCCACATCGAAGGCGCAACGCAATGGGCCCAGGTCGACTTGCCCTGGGAGGCCTTCACACGTGTGGCCTGGGAGCCGAACGGCGGTGCGACCTTCGCAGCAATGGACCAGATATCCGGCCTGGGCTTCGGCTTCGAAGGCGATCCCTCCGCCTATCAGGGCACACTTTGGGCGGATGATCTACGCTTGATGATCGAGGAAACAGCCGCAGTTGAAGCGCAAGAAGCTCCGGAGTCGAAGGCGCAGGAGTCAGACGGAGGTCCTTGCCTGAGCGCTTTTCTGCTGCCCATCGCTGCGTTGGGTATTTTCATGAAGCGCCAGATGGGGAGGACGAGTTTCAAATTCTAGATTCGCTCCAAGAGTACAAAATGGATAACTGTAGGGGCGGCTCGCGAACCGCCCCTACACGGCACATAGTTAGAATGGTTGTTGATTTTCTGCATTCCAGCGGGAATTGTTTTTTTAGAGTTTATCCCACGTGGTTGCCTTGGTTATTAGGGGGGTCACAGTTAACAGTTCTTGATCACCGCACGATCCGTGGTCCCTGAGAGATTTCCCCCAAGGCTGCCTGACGATCTTTGTAGACAGCCACTTCTCATGCGATGATCCTTCATGGCCACAATCCGGCGCGCGGCGACTTAATAAAATCTCCACATCAGAATGCTCGCACAGCGATCACAACACGCGAAATTCGATGATCCCCTAACCAAGCAAGAAGACACGCTGTCACAATACTGTCCTCAAGCGGACATCTTTCCGTCACATCGCATTGATAAACTGCTTTCATCTTGAAGGACTTCAGGAGATGAGAAGATGAAGCAAACCATCCTCTGCCTTTTGGCTCTGGCAATCCTGCTTACGAGCTGTCATACGCCCGCAACGGTACCGACTGTGCCGTCAACCCCGGTAGCGACAGCAATTGAACTGGCAAAAGACGTGGACATCTCACCGCTCGACATCCAACATTATCCTCGTGTTGACGGCTCAACATCAGCCTTGCCCCTGCAAACCACACTGGCGTGCGAAATTCTGCAGATTCATTGTATCTGGATGTTCGATATGTTCGCACCGACCCTGCATGTGGTTCCCAGCCCAGGCGTTGGCGACATCGGCAAGCAGAATCTCATTCAAAACCTGTGGCACAACGGCACACACGGTTCGTATATGAATTTGATCAACGGGGAAACGGATTTCATTCTCGTGGCGCGCCAGCCATCGCAGGACGAAGAACAGGCAGCCGCAGAAGCCGATGTGGAACTCGAAATCCATGCCGTCGCCCTGGATGCCTTCGTCATTCTGGCGAACGTTGAAAACCCGGTGGAGAGTTTGGAGCAAGAAGAGATTCGCGCCATTTACACCGGCGACATCACCACTTGGGATCAGGTGGGAGGAAAACCACAAGACATCAGCCCCTATCAACGCAATCGCAACTCCGGCAGTCAGGAATTGATGGAGAAATTGATCATGCGCGGCGAAGTCATGATCGATGCACCCGAGATGATCCTTGAGGGCATGATGGGGCCGATCAATGCCCTGGCCTCCGACCCGCTGGGAATCGGTTACTCCGTCTATTTTTACGCAACGTTTATCTATCCCCTGGAAGAGATCAAGCTGCTCGCCGTCGATGGGGTCTATCCCCAAGCGGACACCATCGACGATCGTTCCTACCCGCTGACCACGGAGGTCTACGCCGTCATCCGGGCAGATACGGCAGCTGAGGATACCGCTCGAATCCTGTATGAATGGTTGCTTACCGCGAAGGGACAGGAAGCAGTTGCACGCAGCGGATACGTCCCCCTTCTGACGTTGGAGTAACGTAGACTTTGCAGAATGGAATAGGTTGTTTGCCGAGCCTGGGTTGAGAATCAAAAACGCCCAGGCTGCGGTATTTCATGAGTTGCTGAGATCTCAAATGGGAAGAGGTCCCGTATCCGGCATTCTGTTGAAGACAGTCGTTTTTCCGCCGGTTTCTTGATCACTGAGAAGAAAACCGCGGGATTCGAGAAAATCCTCCAGAGAAGCGCAGAAAATCGAGAAGTCCTTCGACTTGGACTCCGGAAGTGGTCTGCCCGCCAGATCCTCACGTTGAAGTGAGATACGAGAGCGACCGTCGGGCACTTTGATCAAATGGATGCTGCCGATGCTGCTTTCAAGCTCTGGAGGCCGATGAGCCCCAACCAAATTCGGAAAAATGGATACCCGTAAAGCGGCGACATTCGGCATGACTCGTAGTGAACCGGGGTCACCCCGAAGGGACCACAGGAAATATCCTAGCTTCTGGCAACCTTCCAGGATAAGAGCCATCGTTTCCCCCAAATCACATTGGACGTATAAAATCGTCGCTGGCTCCATCTGCCCTCCCCCGGGCTGAATAAACCGCAATTCGATACTGATTGATATATTGACATCTTGAAAGCAATACATTCTATCATGTATTCAAACCCAAAGCGATATTCTTCATGTCCTATTCACAATTCCGAAGCGATTGTATCTGAGCTGGAATAGAATGACGCAATGCTTGTAGACGCATATTCAATCAGAAGCTGCGTAAAAAAGGAGATCACTTCATCGTGATCTCCATTCTCAAAAATTGAGTATCTTGCCCGAGGGAATATCTTTATGCCGCTTTGAGATCCAAACCAGTCTGATTGGACAGATCGTCTCCTTTATCTTCCTCGAATGACTGTGCATCGAGCATGGGATCAAATTCATCGATCGTCTCACCGGAGACAGCAACCCGGATTTTCCCATTTTCTGGAACGATGATGGGTTGCATCCATTCGATAAAGGACCAGCCTCGCTCCCAATCCTCTTTCTGCATTTCCTCTCTCTCAGGAATGTACTCTTCTGGAATGGGAAGCCCTCGCTCATATAAATTCTGCAGCAAATCCACATAGTCGTTGCGCAACAATGCGTAGGCGTGACTGACGTCCGTAGTGTCGCCGAACAACTCCTCGACGGCATACTGATCCTCATTCTCCATCGCCTCGAGTTGATTCTTGAGAATCTCAATCTGCTGCTCTCGCTGGACGATCGCCGTCTGGCGATTGACCATCAGATCGTGCAGCAAGCAACGACTCACCTTATCTAACTCATCGTTTGCATACAAATCCCCCCAAAGTGATAATTCTCGATCCATCAATTCGATGAATTTGGGCTGCCAATATTCGATATCCCGTTGCCAAACGTCTATGAGTAACTCTCGGTCCTGGGGATATTCCGCATCCTCCACAGGTTCGTAATCTGCCGAGAACAATTCATATGTTTCTTCCCAGGCTCGCCAGACTTCGATCAATGAATCAAGCGATGCACGCCAGAGCGATTCACAAGCCTCGAAAGTAACACCTGTTTCTTCTGGTTCAACTATTTCTTCGTTCTCTTCTTCCAGGTCGAGATGCGCTTCAATATCACCATTGAGATCGTCGCGATCATTTCCTTCTCCGATGGCGGCTGCAGTATCCTCGGGATAGACAAGTTCGACATCTTCATAGGTGTTTTCTTCCGTGGGCTCAAGCGACACCACAATATCAGGCTGTTTCCCCTGGAATCTATCCATGGGGTGTGCCTTCTTGGTCTTGTTCTCACGCATCACTTCATCGATCAACTTTTGGAGGAACACGCCGTTATCCAACTCGGATAGCTGCTTCTTTGAGAACACCATGAGATTTGAAATGACGACGACCATGCCGCGACCGAAGTAGCAGGCCGCAAGAATGGGATATCCTTCAACCCAGGCCAGTTCGAAAGCCGGTTCGATTACATCAAGAAAGAATCCTCCGCTGCCATGAAAATCACCCAAACGAAAAGCGCTTACGCTATCCAGGATCGGATGTCGCGCCATATCGGCCTGGTAGATCGTAACGTCTCCCACCGTCTCATGAGAAAACGAAATCCCGAATGGCTTGGTCAATGCACTTAGCCTTTCCGCATCCGACAATCTATCGCCCATCACAAGCAGACAACCGCCATTTTCCACATACTGCTTCATATAAGCGATCTCATCCTCTTGCCATCGATCTGCTTTTCGATCGAGCAACCAGGATTTCTCAGGTCCGCCCACGATGACCATTTTTACCCCTTCCAACTTGGAACCCTGGAAAGGACCTTTCTTTTCGACAAGTAGACGGCCGCGTCTGCGCAAGTACTCCTTGAAGGAATTGAAATCTTCCGACCACGTACGTTCCTTGTGCGATTCATCAATCATGATCTTGGATCGAAGTTCACACCAGGGACCATCCGCGAAAACCGAGAGATTGCCTGCAGGCTCTGGCTGGTGCCAGGGCGTAGATGGGAGTTCGGAGTCTTCCGCCGGAAGAGTTGAATTCCCACTTTCCGCGTTACAGAAAAGACACGTATCCGATTCACTCACGAGCTCTGATCCACACGATTTACAAATCACGTTCAACCTCCTGGGACGACTGGCTTGAGTCCTGGGATGCCATGAAGAATGAAACCAATCCTGCCCGCACTCACGATCTGGTAACTACCTCACGAAGATTATTATTTGCGTCCCTCCGAATGTAGACCATAGGAAGCATCATCCGGGAACAATCACATCACGTTGTACACATTATTGCAGAGAGATTTGAATTTGAGCTTTACAGATGGCTTACGGTTCAATGCGGTCGATAAATGCCATTATCGACCAAACCCCGGGTTTTATACAGAATCACATCGGTGGACAAGAGGAATACTTGTGTCAAGTATTACGAAGAGCCAACAGTAGAAATCAATGCGGAATAGTACTCGAGCGGAAGGAAGCCCTTGCGCATGCAGCTACGATTCCGTCGATGATGTGACATCATAGGAAACAAAAAACTGACCTTCGCCATCAAACGCAGCCGCGTCGTAGTAAAGGGCATGCAACCGAAATGCCGCCCCAGGATGCAGCAGCGGACCTTCAACGATGCTTGAATATTGCTCCCCTCCGATGATCTTGTTCGCCAGCGTGAGATATAAACGATCCAATACTCCCGCCGATAAAAGAAGATGATGGACCCTCGGCCCGGCAGCGGAATACACGACCCCATAACCCAGGGTTGTGAGCGACTTTTTTAACACCGAACCATCCACCGTCTCATCCCCCACAGCAATGACTTGATCCACTTGATTTTCCATGTTTGCTACTTGCAAACGATCAGCGTTCCGAGTCGTAAACACCAACACTTTTCGATCCCCCCGCCTTAATTCATCCGGCACGGGAAACGCCATGCTTTTACTGATCACGGCCAAGTCCGGATAAGGCTTCAGCCCTCGTTCCAGACGCCAATGCTTGAGATCCGCCAGGTCGGGATCATCATACACACGCAATATATCCTGCGCCTCCCCGCCGGCGAATTCCCGCAAATACCGACCGGAAGTAATCACCAGATCCGCCTGCACGGCAAGTTCCTGAAACAACCGCCAATCGCGTGGATTGGCGATCTGATCCGGGATCTTTTCCTGACCAGGTGCTGATTCAATCGAAATACGGCCGTCCAAACTGGAGATGAAATTCGCAAGTATATATATCCGGCCCAACTCGTTTTGCGCGCGGCGTAAATCGTGCGTGAGATAGAGCCCCGTTAATGAAAGCGCACTGGCCGGCGATGGATAGAGTTGAAACACGTTTTCTTCCACAGGCAACCTTTCCAGGAAACGAGAATGACCGGATAAATCCTATCTTAGCATCATTCTTCCATTTGGCCCGGTAGCGACAATCTATACTTCATTGACCCTGGGCCCGTAAAAATCATGGATGCCACAGGGGATTGCCCCTATAAAATACAATTCACGATGGAATGCAGAAAATCAACAACCATTCCAACGATGTGCCGTGTAGGGGCGCAACCACGGGGGGTTGCCCCTACAAAACCAATTCGCTATGGGATACAGAAGATCAACCGCTAATCTAATGAGATAACATATAGGGGCTGCCCATTTGGGACAGCCCCATTCGACGCTAACTTCCCCGTAGAGAACTCAGGGCTCGTAGAGCACAAAGTCGAAGGTCATGCCATTCTCGTTGTAATGTGTCGGGTGTACCCAACCGTACACGGTATCACCATCGTACTCCGTCTTGAAACAGGCGTATACACTTGTGGCATACGAATCGAGGGTGATGGCTGCTTCATAGATATACGCTGACCCCGAACAGCTGAGTTTGGTTGGCTGCGTAGTGACCGCGTCGGCAAATTCGAGGGCCGGCTTGGCCTCCAGGATGCCCCCATAGTAACTATTGTAGTTATAACGGAAACTTGCCTCCGAGCTGCCGCACGACACTTTTTAACCCGTGGTGAGATCGTAGCACTCTTCATCCAGCAGCATGACGAACAAATTGAGATTGGGCATTGTGGTTACTTTTACAATCGGAAACCCGGTTTCGGGCTCGAAGGTGACGTAATTGAAGGTCAAACCGCCGGCATTGAAATCCGTTGGTTGGATCATACCGTAGACCACATCCCCATCGTACTCGGTGTGGAAGCAGTAGAATTTTCCCGTGGATGATTCCGCCGGAAGCGCTAACTGCAACGTCAAGCCATAATACGCAGCATCCCGGCAATCTTCCTGGCTGGGGAAAGTCTCCCGTCCTGCGGAAAACTCGAGTTCGTTCCAAGGTAGGAGATTGCCGCCTTGCTGGCTGGCGTACGTGTATTTAAAATCCGCATGTGGATGCCCACAGCTAATCACTTCGCCGGAAACGAGATCGAAACACTGGTTGACCATCATGGTCTCGCCCATCGCCTTGCTGATCGCATCCACCAACGGATACGGATTAAGCGCAACATTGCTGTTTGTTGGCGGCGAGCTGGTTGGGGTGAGTGTTGGTCCGGGCGTGGCGGCTGCCGTTCCGATGACTTTTATAGCGATACGCTGCGGTGCATTGGCCGGTGAATCTTGCCCAAAAACCTCACCGCCGCCGCTTTGTAAACGCCACAAGGACATATACGATCCTGCTTGCAAAGGAGCCGTCATTTCCAGCGTGAAGTCATGGGTCTCGCCCGGCGATACGATCGAGCTCATCGCAACGGTGGTCGGGACTCCCAACGTGTCACCGGAAATGAAAGTCAAGGAGTAATTCGAATCCCATACGCAAGTGCCTGTGTTTTCTAGCGGCCAGACGACCTGGAACGTTTCGCCAGGCTGGAACTCCTGACCAGTGGCGATATTTACCCCACCGGATATTGCAAAGTGGTTCGTGCAGTCCGAGGACACCTGCGAATGGTTTGCCGAATTCCCCCCAACCTGCGGCGTAGACGTTGGATTGATAGCGGCAACTTCCTGTTTTTCATTCGAAACGCTATCCGCGGTGTCGGTCTGGTAACTCCAGGTACATCCCACCAGAGAAATCAGCGCGAAGGCAGTGACTCCGATGATAACTGTCTTTCGTAAGATCTTCATTTCATCCCTCCCGGGATCGCAGGATCTCAATCCCAATACGTTTGATATGTCTCCAAGCCTATCCCGGTGATGTAAGGAGATGATTTCTGTTTGGTAAAAAGCATGTAATCGCATGAAAAACATTCGTTCGATCCGCCTGAGGCCAATTCCCCTGCCGTGATCCGCTTCCGAACGATAGTAATGAAAAAGAAACCACCCACTCCGATTTCAGAGTGGGTGGCCGAGTGTAAGAGTTGGTCGTTTAACCAACCCTACACAGTATACGGATGTATGCGCAGCGGATCGATTACTCTTCTTCCTCTGCTTCACCGATTTGTAATGTAAGGTAATTTTCGAGACTCATTTGCTCGATCTGGGTTAGTTGTTTCTCTGCCCAATCGATGTGGTCCTCTTCCATCTTGAGGATCGTGATCAACAGATCGGCCGTTGCCTCATCTCCCAGTTCGCTGGCCAGGGCGATGCCGTCGTTGTATGCTTTCACAGCACCGGACTCGGCCGCCAGATCGTTCTGAATCATCTCCGGCACGCTACCGCCAATCGACATGGGAAGGAGCTGATCAACCACAGGCATACCCTCGAGGAAGAGAATACGCTCGATGAGCCATTCCGCATGATGCATTTCATCGATGGCCTGACCTTCCTTGGCTGCGTGAAGCTCATTGTAGCCCCAGTTGTTGCACATCTCTGAATGAACCATGTACTGGCTGATGGCGGTCAATTCGTCCGCCAAAAGTTCGTTTAAATTCTTGATGACTTTCGGGTCGCCTTTCATGATCTTCCTCCAGAATTTATCATTTGAGTGTATATAATTAGATTATATGGTCTCTATCGCTAAGCGTATAGAGGGTATTCACCATTTTTTCAACGATTCAATTCATTCTCAAGAGCACATTGATGTTATGCGATTGCATCAGGTATCGTCCAGCAGACTCCTCACTTTGATCTCAACAGCCGCAATGATCTGCGATATGATTACCATGCAGAAAATTCACAGGACAGCTGGTGTTACACACTTGGTTCGGGAGGATCGAGATGCCCAAAATCACGCATGTCATCAAGCGCAGTGGCGCTGTCGTCCCGTTTAACCCCGACCGTATCAGCAACGCCATCTACCGCGCGGCGGTGGCTGTTGGGGGACGTGATCGAGAACGCGCCGAAGAACTCGCTCAGCAAGTTGTAAAGCAATTGGAAGAACAATGTCCCCAAGGACATCATCCCCACATCGAAGAAATCCAGGATGTCGTTGAAAAAGTCCTCATCGAAAATGGGCATGCCAAGGTCGCCAAGAACTACATTGTTTATCGTTTAGAACGAGCACGCAGCCGTGATACCGGCGAGCAAATCAGCAGACCATCTGGCAACATCCCCTGGTCGAAATTATGGCAATCGCTGGACTGGGCAGTATCCCATGGTGTCCACACAATCGAAGCACTCAACGAACGCATCCACAATGGTGAGTTCGCACAAATCGTAAGCGAATCGGAAGCGGCTTATGAAGGCGACGTCGACATCGCTGCCGAGATGATCGCTGAACGACGTGACGAATTAAAAATGGTCTTGATCAGCGGCCCATCGTCCTCGGGGAAGACTACAACCACCCAAAAAATCGAACAACGCTTGAAGCGTATGGGCATGAAATTCGCTTCCCTCAACGTGGATCACTACTTCTTCGACCTCGAAATGCATCCGAAGGATGAGTTCGGAGATTACGATTTTGAAACACCCCAGGCACTCGATCTACCGTTAATCAACGAACATCTCATACGAATTACCCAGGGGGAGGAAGTGCTGATCCCCTTCTACGATTTCAAGACCGGAAAACGCCTCCTCGATCGCACGCCCTTTAAACTTCAACCGGGAGAAATATTGCTCATCGACAGCCTACATGGTCTTTACCCCGACATGACAGGAAAAATCCCTGCCGAGATTAAGATGAAGCTGTACATCGAACCTTTGCTGCAGATGAAAACCCCGGAGGGAAAATACATCCGCTGGACGGATCTGCGTTTGATTCGCAGGATGCTGCGCGACGCAGTCCATCGAGCATACAAACCCCAGCAAACCCTCGAACACTGGCATTACGTTCGCGCCAGTGAAATGCGCAACATCATCCCCTACATCAACACCGCCGACCACATCCTCAACAGCGGGATGCCCTATGAGATTGCGCTCTATCGCCCACGAATGCTGGATCACTTCCTCGATTGGAGGGAGCGTTATAAGGACGATCCTTTGCGTGAAGACGCCTACATGCGATCAGAACGGGTTTGCCGCTTTCTCGAGGTCGTCGAACCGGTTGAAGATGATTCCGCTGTACCGAAGGAATCCGTCTTACGCGAGTTCATCGGTGGCGGCATCGCGCACTAACCGCCGAACACAACGGTTTGTGTACGCAGTATCCGAGCAGGGCATAGATAGAACAACGGGGTCATATTGCGGGATGTATCCTAACGATACCCGAGCTGCCCATTTTGCCCAACAACGCAATCTTTGCAGATGTGAACTCATGGATTACATTGGCGTTTGTGACCAAATGTTGGGTGATCTGTGAGGTTCGAAACTCCGATACGCCTGCGGCAAAAGCAAGCGGCAGCAGAAGTTGATCGGCGAGATATTGATCCACACAACCATCGCTATCGATAAAGCCCAGAAGCTGGTCCACGGCAACATCCGCCACACGTTCCGCCGGTAGACCACGTTCACCCAATCCAAAATAACACGCACGGCCGTGTTCAAACACCGCGATTAGGCACAGAAGCGAGCCCTTGTTGAATGCTGGTACTTTCTCAATCTCTACTTTAAGATCACATCCCAAATGTTTTAGCCGTTCGATCGTCCGCTTACGTTGCCGTTCCGCAATGTGCTGCGGTAAGTTGCAGGAAATCGAAACGCCCTGGATTTCTAAAAGCTCGCCACGGTCGATCAAATTAAGCGGCGAAATATCCCCCAGCGGATGGATTTCCGCATGGATACAGCCCCCGCCCTGCGGATAGAAACCTGCTCGTTCGAGATCGATTGCAACACGACACCCTATTCGCGAAGTAAAATACGCCCACTGCCAATCGAGGTAGTGAAAGCAAGGACTCCAGCGAACGTGCGTACCCCCGATGATACTCACCGTCGATGATCCATCGGCAAAACCCAGTGGAAGGCAGATCGTTTGTAAAACCAGACTGGCCGCTCCCGCCGTGCCGATCTCAAAACGAAAATCCCCTGCGTGGAGCTCCAGCGGCTGGAATGTTACGCTCGAAGAACCAATGTGGTCCCCGGTGACTCTTGCCGTGGCGATTGTTGCCGCTGCTTCAAGAGATTTTAAATGCTGCGCACGCAATCCCGGTTTCGACCGACCCGCGCGAATGCGGTTGATGCGCATGGCTTTTCTGGTAACCATCGACAACGCCAGCGCACTACGCAGGATTTGACCTCCGCCTTCTCCCTGTGAGCCATCGATCTCGATCATCAGCAGGTATCCGATCTTGCTGCACTCATCCAGCACGGATGATCGTCATTCTAACAAACAAGCTGAAAAACACACACCGACCACCGCTTCATCGCTCAACAACCGTTCGCAAATCAGCCTCGTACTTCTATTGACAACCGACAGAAATCGAGTGTAAATGGAAGGGATTGCTGGTATTGGACAACGCAACCCGATATATGTGAGCCGGATTGCATGATATGATCTTGAGATACAATCCACATGAGTTGCGAATCATGGGTAAAAAAGGTGCGCAATGTCAAATAGTGATTTGATCCTCTCCCTCGCCAAAGTCCTGGTCGCCGCTGCCTGGTCCGACGAAGAAATTGCCCACGACGAAATCAACGCCTTGAAAGACCTCCTCTTTCACATCCCCGTATTGTCGGCTCGAGATTGGGCAGAACTGGAAATATATATTGATTCACCCATCGATCCATCGGAGAGGGAGCGTTTACTGCAAGACCTGCGTACGGCCATTCAGACGCGTCAGGATAAAGCCCTCACTTCGGAGACGTTGGAACAACTGATTCAGGCGGATGGCACCATCACGCCAGAAGAGCGTGTCATTGCAGAGGAAATCCAATCGGCGATCGACTCGATTAGCACTAACATATTCAGTCGCATGGGAAAGATGATACGTACCTCAGCGAAAAAACGCTCTCAAATCGTCGCCGGGACTGCCAATCGCGAACAGTTTCTGGAGGACTTCATACGTAACAAGATTTACTACAAGATGAAGCGGCAATTGGATCAAAGCGAATCCGAAATTCAATTATCCGATGGCGAATTCCGAAAACTCTGTTTGGCCAGCGGGCTCCTCTCGCGTGTTGCCTTTGTTGACAAAGACATCACGACGGAAGAGAAATCATCGATCGTAGAAATCCTTCGCAGCGGCTGGAACCTTACACGCGAAACGGCGATTCTGGTTGCTGAGACTGCCCTCGGCGCGTTCGAAAAGGGGTTGGATTACTACCGTCTCTCCAGAGAGTTTTTCATTGCCACGAATGAGAAGGAACGCATCGATTTCCTGCGCGAGCTGTTTCGTGTGGCCGCTTCCGACGGCAACCTGTCCCACGCGGAAACTGAAGAAATTCGATCGATCGCACAAGTGCTGAAAGTAACCCACAAGCAGTTCATCGATGCCAAATTGAGTGCCCGAACCTAGGGCATCCCCAAACACGGGCATTGCGTACCTGCAAATCCAAGCAGCAGCAAGAATCGAAATACCGACTTCCGTGCGGTGCATGGCTGTTAGAAGTACTCAATGAATTCCACTCACAAGTGCTTATTTGGAATAACCCGCCCGGTGGATGTGTTCAGCGGCGGCAGACGTGATCGGGATTGTCACTAAAACTCGCGTCCCCTTGCCTTTGGCGCTTTCGATACGTAACAGCCCATTAACCAACTCGGCTCGCTCACGCAGATTGATCATACCCAGAGAGCCACGTTGATTGTAATTTTCTTCCACGGCAGCCACATCAAACCCAACGCCGTCATCCTCGATCTCCAGGTACAGCATTTCCCCTTTGCGCGTGAGCCGAACATAAATGTGCTCGGCCTGCGCGTGCTTACGGGCATTGTTGACCGCTTCATCCACAATGAAGAAAATTACCCCTTGCTTCCCGACCTCAATATCCTTCCCAACCCCCTCATTTGCTTCTACGATCACATTCTGGTTGTGCGCCTCCCGAATCTTTTCCGCCAGTTGTTGAATTGCGGGGACCAATCCTTCCGATTCCAAAACCAACGGCCGCAACGTAAAGAGCATCTGACGGATTTCCTTGGTGGTTCGTCGCGCCAACTCCTCAATCTTAAAAAGCTCCTCGGCAGCTGAATCAGGATCACGAGAAAGAAGGCGGCGGGCGAAATTTACCCGCATGGCGATGGCGCCGATCGACTGTGTGGGCCCATCGTGTAAGTCACGCGCCAGCTTCTTTTGCGCTTCCTCCTGGATCTCCATAATCCGTTCTTTTTCCTGTTCGAGTTCACGATAAAGCTGTGCATTTTGCAACGCCACCATGGCCTGGTTGGCTACGGCAGTGATAATCTCCAACCGATCCGACGTGAAATAATCTGCATTGGGATGGGCGAACAAGAGCAAGCCATACGCTTCGATACCGACGATCAACGGCATACAGACCGCGACCTTACACGGACGCATACCTACAAGACGCTGCAGCTCGGGATCGTTGCTGGGGTTGGAAACCATGCGCGGTGCCCCACTCGACAAAGAATCTTCCAGAATTCCCTGCTCACCGGAAAATTCGACCCGCATATCCGCATGTGTGAGACCTCTGGCGGCTGCAATATAGAGCGCTTCGTCAGTAAAGAGCAGCAAGGCACCAACGATCTTGCTGGCAGGCAAATTCGGCTCATCCAGCACGCCGTAGGTTAGATCGAGTGTCATTTCCAAGACACGCTCGTAATTCAACGTAGCATTGAGTGACGTCGTCATACTCAAGAGCGAGCGCAAATGCTGCAACTGCCGCTGCAACATTTGTTCGCGGTCGGAGGCTGACATTTTATGCGTTTTCTCTTCCTTGGAGCTCTCGCGCCCGAACAGATCGTTCAGGAAAGCGACGACCGGCAGGACGGTCAGAAGCGAGTACGCATTCGTGTGCTGCCCGAGATAAGATGACAACTCGGTGATGATCGTTTGCAGCGATTGATTCCAATCAATCATTCTCGATCTCTCCGGAGATACCCAAGCCAATACATATTAACCAACATAGCTCATGCAAATGAAGAAGAAACAACCCCAATAAACTTGGCAGTCTTTCCCATTTCGGTGCAGTGTTACTCCATTTCGCCTGTTTAGTCTATCCTACAAGTATGCACTATATACGCACCGAACTATGTTTACAATCAACCTACAAAAACCCCGGGGCAATCATCGTTGTCCATTTGCTTCTCAAAGACGACTACTCTCCCTGATTAACCATCGAAACAAAAACCCGATTCGTCAGTTCACGCTTAAGTGTCTGAATATCGTTCGTATCAATGACACGCACGTCAATCCCGTCGGAAAGCGGCAGTCGCTCAACGACTTCCACCAAAGCACCCAGATGTAGACCGATCTCCCTTAGATGGCGCAGAGCGGCCGGGTCGTCATCCAATACTCGGGAGACACACGCCCGTCGGCCCACCTTGAGTTCGGTCAATCGGGTCTCCTCAAGCAGCGGTATATTGCCTTCCATGTCCGGGATGGGAGAACCATGAGGGTCGAGTTTGGGGTCACCCAACTTGGCGGCGATTCGCTTTTCAAGATTCTCCGAAATCACATGCTCCAAACGGTCGGCCTCGGAATCCACCTCGTCCCAGGAAAAACCAAGCGCCTCGGTTAAATAGAGTTCGAGAAGGCGATGATGCCGGATGACCTCCAGGGCGATCTTCTCGCCGGCAGTTGTAAGCATGACCCCGCGGTAGCGTTCGTAATGAATCAACTGCGGATCCCAGGTCGACAGTTTCTTCAGCATGCCCGTAGCCGAAGCCCGGGTGACCTTCATCTTGTCCGCCAATGCAGACGTACTCACCCGTTCGTTGCCTTCTTCGAGTTGAATCTCGTAGATCGCTTTGAGATAGTCCTCCACGGCGGAGGAAAGCGGCTTCATCGACATATCCTCTACTCCACACGTACTTCCAGCTGCATTGTACTGGCGCAATGCAATCCGGTCAACGCGGCGAAATGCTTGCTTCCCAGGAATCAGATTTTCTACATGATATTGATTTGAATCAGGTCAGGTTTACAAGGCCGCACACAGGTTGTCGCGCAATCAAAGAGATTGCCCTCAATGCGATTTCAACGATTCAACTTCATTCCGGGGTTATCACTTGCGAGGAGATGCATCCCGATGAGACTGAGCAGCAGAACAAACAATCCCGCCAGCTGCATGCTGCGTAAACCACCGAGGACGATCTCGCTGTCGCCGCGAAACGCTTCCAGGAACACCCGGTTCGCGGCGGAAAAGGCGGCGAAGGTGAGGATCAAGAAACCCGGAAACGCGGGCGAGAGCCTTATCCGCCGGATTACCCAGAACACCAGCAAGGCAGCCACAATTTCGTACACTTGCGACGGATGCCGTTCGGCGCCCCAGATTTCCAGCGACCAGGGCAGCGAGGTCGGTTCGCCATAGGCATCGCCGCTGGCAAGATGGGACAATCCGATGAAAACAGAGAACAACGCCAGGCCGGGCGCGAGTGCGTCGAGTGTCGGCCACAAGGACAGCTCCTTGCGCTGGGCGTAGATCAATGCCGCCAGCGAACCGAAGAGCAACCCATCCCCCGGTGATAACGCATGGGCGTTGAGTGCGATGATGTCCAGCAATCTATCACCATACACATCGAGATGGCGAAGGACGTATCCGAGTCTCGCCCCCACGATCCCACCAATCAACCCGATCACCACCAGGTTGTTGAGCGTATTGGCGAATAGTTCTCTCCGGCTTGCCTCTTTGTCGAGCATCAGCATGGCCAGCCAGACGCCCAAAATGAGCAGCAGGCCGGGCAGCGGTAGGGCAAAGGGTCCAATGTTGATGATGGGAAGCATCAGGACGACTCCTCGAGCAAGTCCCTCACGATACTTCGAATCGTGGCTTCATTCAACGGCCCTCCGACAAGCACCTGGCGAATGATGCCTCGTTCGTCGATAAAAAAGGTTGTCGGCAAGGCACGCATATGATACGCCTCGGCAATTTCTCCACTGTGATCTAACGCAATGGGGAAGGTCAGGTCGAGTTTTGCGGCAAAAGAGGACGCCTCTGCTTCAGAATCCTGGTAGGTCATATTCACCCCCAGTACGACCAAGCCTTGCGCGCCGAAATCCTCGTAGACCGCCTGTAAGGCAGGCATCTCCGCGCGGCAAGGTGGGCACCAGGAAGCCCAAAGATTGACCACGACGATCCGTCCACGCAGCGCAGAGAGTGTGACAGCACCGTCGTCGATGGTTTCTAGTCGGAAGTCCGGCGCCAGAAAACCCTCCTGCGGACTGGCAATCTCCTCGCCTGGCATTTCTGCATCGGGGATCCTCGACGCGGCAGCCCAGGCGATACTCAGCGACATCACCAGTACCGTGATCGCCATCCAGCGTTTTCGGTCTCGAATCAAGGAGATCATTCGTTGCATCGTGAAATGGACTCTAACGTTTTACGACGTGGGATACAAGGCTTTGTTGATCACAACTTTTAAACATGGAGCAATCGAATCCGGATCAGGGGATTTCCATACCATGCTGTGCCAACAAGTTTCGATCCGCCATCAGCGACTGGGTCGAACCATCGAAGACAATCTCCCCTTCGTCGATCACCACCGTTCTTTCGAACAACTCGGCCACCATGGGGATATCATGTGTCGAGACCAACATGGTTTGTGGCAAATCGTGCAGCAGATGAATCAAACTGCGGCGTGCACGTGGATCCAGTCCTGCCGTAGGTTCATCGAGCACCAGGATTTCCGGATCCATGGAGAGCACTGTCGCGATGGCCACGCGCTTCTTTTCACCGCCGCTGAGATGATGGCAAACCCGATCGCCGTAATCGTTCAATTCCACCGCCTCAAGTGCATGCTGTACACGAGAACGAATATCTTCTTCGGGCAAGCCCATATAAAGCGGTCCGAAAGCGACGTCATCAAACACAGTTGCTGAAAACAATTGATCGTCCGGATCTTGAAATACCAACCCCACAGCGGCGCGAATCTCGCCAATCGATCCTTCTTCAATGCGCGTACCACACACACGGACTTCCCCCTGCCCTTTCAGAATCCCGTTGAGATGCAGCATGAGCGTTGATTTTCCAGCACCATTGGGACCCACCAAGGCGACCTTCTCTCCGGGGGCAACGAATAGACTTACGCCGCGCAAAGCGACACGACCATCCGGATAAGTAAAAGTTAAATCGCGTACGTCAATCGTGTGATGCATACCTCAGACCATCCAACCCAAACCCAACGGAACGATCAACAGCAGGCCGGCCAACCCGAGCGAGATCCAATCCCGCTGCCGCATCTGGAAGCGTGTGAGCGAGCGTATACACCCGTCATAGCCACGAGAAAGCATGGCCGCGTAGACACGCTCGCTGCGTTCCAATGCCCGCAGGAACAGACTGCCAACCATGGCGCCGGCAACCTTCCCCTGCCAGAGAACAGATCTACGGGGAGCGCCGGAAATTCGCGCGCTGCGCGAGGCACGCGCCCGCACCATCTGGGTCACCTCGTCAGCCACCACAAAAAGGTAGCGATACATGAAACCGATCGTGGATACCAGAACACGCGGAAATTTTAGAGACTCCAAAGCCCAAAGTATATTCGGAAAACGCGTCACCGCCGTAAGTAGAATCGCCGCCTGAACCGCCAACCAACTTCGCAACAAAATACTCAGGAAACGAATCAAACCCGGCTCGGAAACCGCCCAATTCAATCCCGGGATCCGCCAAATAACAGGTCCCGGTGTGATCAATGGGACAGAGAGTGCTGCGAGTATGAAGGGCAGGGCGATAAACGACCTGCGGATCGTGAAGAATATCCCCAATTGTGAGAGATACACCGCCAAGCACAAAACGAGGAAGAAAAAAGCGAACGCCCACCAGGCGCCTTCGGGCGTCAGGCTGACGGCGAGAATATACCCTACCGCCGTTATCACCTTCACACGCGGATCAAGGCCATGCAGGAAACTCGTTTGATGTCGGTACTGGTCTGTGAGATTGTAATGCAAGGATCAATCCCCTGCGGCTTCACTCCGTGTGGTGTTCCTTCCCACAAACCATGCTACCACAAACACCAGCAGGGTTCCCAGGACAACCGCAACGATTGTCGTCAGGACAGGATCTGAGATGATGGGCACCGTGTAATCCGGCAAGATCTCGTACGACGGATCGACTGCCAGATCGAGAAACCCTTTTTGTTCAGCGACGAATTCGAGGCCATCCGGGTGCGACGAAGCCAATGGGGAAAACAAGGCAACGAGCAGCGCCAGGAGTAAACCTGCGGCGATGACGTTTGCACCACGCCGACCAGGTGCGCTTTCACCTTCTCGAAGCACACCGCTCGATGTGGTTTCTAATAAAATCAAAGCTCCAACGGTTATCACGCCTTCACCGATGCCAATCAAGGCATGCACGCCCGCCATTGCCGGTAATCCCAGTTCGATCGGCGAGGTGCCGGAAACTGCCAATTGCAGCGCTGTGGCCAGAGCAGCCACTTCAACGGAAAGCCAGGCACCGGTAAATGCCGCCGCCAGGTGAGAACGCCTTCCCTCTCCCGTCAATCGACGTATGAAGGAATAGGTGGCAATACCGACGAAAGCGGTGATAACCCCCATGTTGAGGATGTTCCAACCCATCACCAACAATCCCCCATCCTGGAACAAGAGACCTTGCATGGCGATCACCGCCGTCATGATCAAGGTCGCAGCCCACGGTCCCAACAAGATAGCTGCCAGAGCGCCACCCAGGAGGTGCCCCGAAGTGCCCGCCGCGATGGGGAAGTTAATCGCCTGTGCAGCGAAAATGAATGCTGCCAGGATACCCATGAGGGGAACCTGTCGATCCCCCAATTGATCCCTCGTCTGGCGAATCGCAACGGCAATAAACACCAATGCAAAGACCCAGCCGACGATGGCTACTGGTGTTGATAGAAATCCATCCGGGATGTGAAGTTTAACGGGTGATAACCACAAGTGAAAAATCCTCCACTTATCGATTTACCCCTCATCCTGACAAGCAGGACACAGGCCAAACAACGTCAGGTGATTTGGTTCGACGTAGAAATTCGTTTCGGAAGCAACACTTTGTACGATTTGGACGATGACACTCGGATCGATGTCGAAAACCGCATGGCACTGCCTGCAGACCAGGTGTCCGTGTGGGTGATGCGGGTCTCGCATCGCAAAAAGGGCCGGGTTAGAACCATCGTTAAAAAGATCGACCATCTCGGCTTCATGCAGCACTTCGACCGTGCGATAGACCGTGGCCAGATTTAATCCCGGCAATTTTCGCCGCGCATCAGTGTAGATATCTTGTGCGCAGAGATGCCCGTTTTTATGTGCGATGGTTTCCAGGATTACCGCACGCTGCGGCGTGACCCGGTACCCCTTCGATCGAAGCTCGTTTGCCAAACGCTCACCACAAGACATATGCGATTCCTTGCAGTTGCAAATTTTCGCAGCAAGAATATCATTCTCCACCCACCAAGTCAAGCGACGGTTAGCAAAGATTTCACCGCCAATCCAAGGACATCCGACGGGGTTCCACGGTACAATGGTAGGATATTAGAACCAAGTTCCCCATAGAGGTTGGGAAGAGATTGCAAGCGTTAAGGAGTCATTCATGCCGAAAGATACACTGACCATCACCGACAATCGGACGGGCAACAGCTATGAGCTGCCCATCAACCGCGACACCATCCGCGCCATGGATTTGCGCCAAATCAAGGTCAACGAAAGTGACTTCGGTATGATGAGTTACGATCCGGCGTTTATGAACACCGCATCTGCAAAGAGTACCATCTCGTACATTGATGGCTCCAAAGGCATCCTGCGCTACCGCGGCTACCCGATCGAGCAACTTGCGGAGAAGAGCACCTATTTGGAGGTCGCCTACCTGCTGCTCAACGGAGAGCTTCCCATGCAAGAACAACTCGATGTCTGGGTTTCCGAAGTAACCTATCGCACTTTCATCCACGAGAATCTCCGGCGACTGATCCAGTCCTTCAGTCAGTTTGCGCATCCGATGCATATGTTCATCAGCACACTGGCAGCCATGTCTTCCTATTACCCGGATGCCCGGCAGGTGGACGATCCCGATGTGCGCCACCATCAAATTCGACGCATTATCGCCAAGGTCCCTACGATCCTCGCCTACTCCTATCGTCACTTACAAGGTCTTCCGATCGTGATGCCCGACAACGATCTCACCTATTGCGGCAATTTCCTCAATATGCTCTTCAAGATGACCGAGACCAAATACAAACCCAACCCCATTTTCGAGCGTGCCGTAGATGTTCTCTTCATCCTTCATTCCGATCACGAGCAAAACTGCAGCGCCAGCGTGATGCGCGCCATCGGATCGGGAAAAGCCGACCCCTACTGCGCCTTAACAGGTGCTGCGGCATCCCTATCCGGTCCGCTGCATGGCGGCGCAAATGAAGCTGTACTCAGGATGCTCGAAGAAATCGGAAACGTGGACAATGTGCCGGCCTACGTCGAACGCGTAAAGAAAGGCGAATTCCGTCTGATGGGATTTGGACATCGCGTGTATAAGAATTACGATCCGCGTGCAGCCATCGTCAAAAAGACCGCCGACCAGGTATTCGAAGTAACCGGGCGGAATCCGCTGCTCGATATTGCCCTCGAACTCGAACGCGTCGCCCTGGAGGACGAATACTTCGTCTCGCGCAAGCTGTATCCCAACGTGGACTTCTACTCCGGGATGATCTACCAGGCGATGGGTTTGCCGGTCGAGATGTATACCGTCCTCTTTGCGATGGGACGAACGGTCGGTTGGCTGACGCAATGGCAGGAGATGCTGGCTGACCCCGAGCATCGCATCACCCGCCCGCGACA
>DAOUDW010000026.1:0-29336 GCA_034430895.1 Anaerolineales bacterium
CCGTTCAGGTGCCAGAGCATCTGCTTCCCAATGAATCTTGATTCTGGACCCATGGGGGATCCAACGAGGCGGGGTATTATCCAAACCGACAGGTTTCACGAGTGTGTGATGGCTTAGGGTTCCGCAGCCGGCTGTTGGAGTGTGAGCAGCCATGAACCAGGGAAAGTTTCTCCATCTTCTCCATCGCATGCTTCAGCGGATAACCCGGTTACAGGAAAATCCGAATCAATGAGCTGCAGGGTATAAGAGACCCCCACCTGCATGGTGAAGTCCGCGTAGCCAATACCCAGTTCCGGTTTCAAGCCGGTAAAGAAGTGATCTTCACCTTCATCCCAAACGATAAGCGCTTCGATCCCGGCCACGGGATCCCCGGCGGCATCGATGACTTCAATCTGGATCAATGGCGCTGCCAGATCCGGATCACAAATCAACTCTTTTTCAACGACTTCGAAGGGTGCTCCGGGCGTTGCTGTGGGAGTATTTGTGCGTGGCGGCCGGGTAATGGTGGCTGTTCGAGTTGGCGTAGCAGGGGTTGGCGAGGTATCACTTTGGGGTGATGGCGTGGACTCGAAGGGAGCCGGACGTTCACCAAGTGCAGCGGCGAGCATGGCAAGCGCACGAACTTCATTCTCGGGCCGGCCTGCCGCCAGACGCGTCTGTGCCAGTTGACTGAGTGTACCGGCAGGGTTGGTATCCGGGATCTGTGCAAGCCGCGATTGGGCGCGCTCGATATCTCCCGTGCTGGCATACGCAAGGGCAATTAAGTTGTAATAGTCCGCTTTGTATTCGTCCCGCAGTGCGGCCGGTGCGGTCTCCAGGTATTCGACGGGATTGACTACCCATGCGTAATAGACGCCCAGGCCGAGCCCCAGGACTATGCCGAAAAGGAGCGGAAACCACTTTTCTTTCATCAGGGTCCGCCAATCTCGGGAGAGGTTTGCAGATCGCGTAGTTGATTGGCAAGATGGTTGAGAACTTCCAATTCAAAACGGGGACGATCGGCTTCGATACTGAAATCGATGGCTTCCAACACAATCTCGATGGGAGGCTGTGAGCCGAGTGCTGCGAGCCGGATAAGTGCGGAATCGAGATCCCCATCCCCGCTGTAGGTTTCGGCGATCATCAGTACGAAATCCGTTCGATAGTCGGCGCGCAGCGTGTTCGGGGTAGTATCGACGTATTCCACGGGACGAATGATCCAACCGTAGAGTACGCCAAGCACGAGGCCGATGAAGATGCCAATGATCAAACGGGAAAGCGGGTTGTTTTTCATCGTATCGGATGGATTTTGCCACATTGCGCCCGGCTCTGCAACAGGGGAGGGCAATTGCGGCGCAGATTTTGCTTCTGGATGTGCATTATTTGACACATAATGATGTGCGCAGCTCCGCTTTTTGACATGCTCGACCCCAGCATTTTTCTGATCTGCTGGGGTCGGCTATGCTATAATCGACTGGTGCCGAAGGTGGGAATCGAACCCACAATCCCGAAGGAACGCGAGTTTGAGTCGCGCGCGTCTGCCAGTTCCGCCACTTCGGCGTACGGCAAGTATATTCAAACGCTGGCGGACGGTCAAGCTTTCGTCGCAACAACCTGCCAATCGGGGTTTCTACAGCACAGCGGATATCCCTTTCATATGCCTTTGCCCAAATAATGTCATGGATGATCGGAATGTGTGTGTTGTGAAATCCATATGCATGCGAGGGGTAACAACGTGATCCAACTTGGGATTGTGGGATTACCGTCGAGCGGAAAGACGACGATTTACAATATGCTGACCGGTGCGGATCTTCCGGTCGGGCCATCGGGCGCTTCGGCGAGGTTCGAGGTTCATACCGCCACCGTCGATGTGCCTGATCCCCGGCTCGATCGTTTGAGTGCCCTTCTCCATCCCCGCAAGAAGACCTATACCAAGATCGTTTATGCGGACGTGGGTGGTTTTCAGGGGGAAGCACGGGCCAGCGAGCTTCCTGGTCAGGTGGTTAACCAGCTGGAACAGGTGGATGGTCTACTTCACGTCGTTCGGGCGTTCGACGATCCGTCTGCTCCGCATCCGGCTGGGAGCATCGATCCCAAACGCGATATCACCACGCTGGAGACGGAATTCCTTTTACACGATATGTTGATGGTCGAACGACGTCTCGAACGCCTTGCGGAAGAACGCCAAAAAGGAGGGCGCGATCGAGCGATCGTCGATCGTGAAATTGCGCTGTTCGAACGTATCGCCGCGGCCCTCGAAGACGGCACACCATTACGCGAGTACGATATCAAACCGGAAGAGAAGGAGGCATTATCGGGCTATGGATTGCTTTCGGTAAAGCCGGTTCTGATCATGGTCAATCAAGCTGAAGGGCAGGATGTTCTCAAGATCGAGCAGCATTCTGACCGGATGCGTGTAATGCAGTTGTACGGAAAGTTGGAAATGGAAATTGCGCAGCTGACTGCCGAAGAAGCGCAGGAATTTCTCACCGAGTATGGGATTCAGGAGTCTGGACGAAAGGGGATAGTGCGTGCCTCGTTCGATTTGCTCGATCTGCTGTCGTTTTTTACCGTCAATGAAAGCGAGGCGCGAGCCTGGACCTTGGAACGCGGCAGCAGTGTGCTCGATGCGGCGGGGGCGATACACTCGGATATGGCACGCGGCTTCATTCGCGCAGAAGTAATTGCCTGGGAGGCGTTAATCGAATTGGGCGGTTTGGCGCCTGCACGAGCTGAGGGAAAGCTGCGTCTGGAAGGGAAAGAATACATCGTTGAAGACGGAGATGTGATCTATATTCGCTTTAATGTATAGTAGGTTATTCTGTGCGTTTAACGACATTCCCTATCCTTGTCGATACAATATGTAGATAACTAACCGCGATTAATCTCATTTGGCGAGGAGTAAAAATGAGTGCGAAGTCGTATGAAAAAGGGCGTTGGAGTCTGGCGGATTTGTATCCATCGATCGATTCGCCCGAAGTTCAGAAAGCCCGACAAAGTTTTGAAACGATCCTTATAAAATTTGAGGGATATCGAGATAAATTGAGTCCGGACCTGGATGAAAAAGTCTTCATCGCGATCCTCGAGGATTATGAAAATGCAGTAAGGATATTATCTCGTCTGGGTGCGTATGGGTCTTTGCGATTTTCCGAGGACACACAGGACCAGGCGGCGCAAACATTTCAAGCACAGATGCAGCAATTTTCTGCCGATGTGGATAACCGCATGATGTTCTTTACCCTGTGGTGGAAGGGATTGGAGGACGCAGCGGCGCAACGGTTGTTGGATGTCTCCGGAGATTACCGCTATTGGTTGGATGCGCTGCGGTTGAAGAAACCTTACACGTTGACGGAAGCAGAGGAGAAGGTCATCAACGTTAAGGACGTCAATGGCCCACGTGCGTTGGTTACGCTTTATCAGTCGATCACCAATCGCTATACATTTCCATTGGAAGTTGATGGTGAACAAAAGGAATTCACACGGGGCGAATTGCAGGTATTTTGGCGAAGTACGGATGCGGATCTGCGAAAAGCGGCCTATCAGTCCTTTAGCGAAGTATATAACCATGATGCAGTCATCCTGGGCCAGATTTATCAATTCATCTCCCGCGACTGGCGCAGCGAAGGCATGGGGCTGCGCGGCTATGCCTCGCAGATCTCTGTTCGTAATATCGCCAACGACGTTCCCGATGAAGTAGTGGATACGCTGCTCGAAGTTTGCAAGAAAAATGTGACCTTGTTCCATCGGTTTTTCAAACTGAAGGCAAAATGGATCGGGATGGATCGTCTGCGCCGTTACGACATCTATGCACCCGTCGTCAAGACCGAGAAGGTCTACGATTTCGATCAGGCTGTCGATATGGTCTTGGGGAGCTTTGAGGAGTTCGAACCTCGAATGGCAGAACTTGCACAGAAGGTTTTCCATGAAGGGCATTACGACAGCGAAGTGCGAAAGGGAAAACGTAGCGGCGCGTTTTGCGCTACCGTGACGCCTGATCTAACACCGTGGGTGCTGCAATCGTATCAAGGCAAACCGAAAGATGTGGCCACGATGGCCCACGAGATGGGGCATGCCGTCCATTCGCTCTTGGCCGACCATCACTCCGCGCTGACGCAGCATTCATCCTTGCCGCTTGCAGAAACGGCATCGACGTTCGGTGAGATGCTGCTTATCGACAAGCTGCTTGCCACGGACCCCGACGAGGAAGTGCAGCGCGACCTGCTTTTTCGCCAGATGGATGACGCTTATGCCACGATCATGCGTCAGGCGTATTTCGCCATGTTTGAACGGGCGGCACACGAACAAATCGCCAGCGGCGCACAAGTCGACGAGCTTTCGGATCTCTACATGGAGAATTTGAAGGATCAATTTGGAGATTCGCTCGATCTATCTGAAGATTTTCGAGTGGAGTGGGTGGCGATCCCCCATTTTTATTTTGCACCGTTTTATGTGTATGCGTATTCATTTGGACAACTGCTCGTGCTTTCGCTCTATCAGCGATTCCTGGAGCAGGGAGATGCCTTCAAACCCGGCTATCTGGAGCTTCTTGGGGCCGGCGGTTCGGAATCACCGGAGCAAATTCTAACGAAAGCGGGCTTCGACATTCGTTCGTCAGCCTTTTGGCAAGGAGGCTTTGATGTTTTGAAGGCGAGTTTGGAGCGACTGGAAGCGTTTGAGATACCTGGCTGATACTTGAGCTTCGTCCGTCGCTCGCTGACGAATTCATTTCGAATCCGATATCCCCTTAGGGGTAACGAAAATCCGGAGGCGATCCGCCTCCGGATAATTTCTAATTCTGGCGGAGAGGGTGGGATTCGAACCCACGGTGGCCCGTAAGGACCACAACGGTTTTCGAGACCGCCCCGTTCAACCACTCCGGCACCTCTCCATGTACCATGATGCGATTATAGCGCGGGCTGGTCTATATTTCCACTTCTGTACCCAATTCGGGGTAATGTGCCTTGTCGAATCCTTTTGCTTTGATACTTTCCATCAGGGCATCGGCGGATTCTTGCTCGCCGTGGACCAGGAAAATACCTTTCAAGTTATCTTTCGCTTTAAGGGCATATTCCAACAGGAGTTCCCGTCCCGCGTGTGCAGACAGGCCGTTGATCGTAGCCACCTCCGCGCGAACGCTGTGGGGTTCTCCGAAGATCTTTATTTTCTTTACCCCTTCGACCAATCTGCGGCCGAGTGTGTGCGGCGCCATCCAGGAGGTGACCAGTACGGTGTTTTTAGGATCCTCGATGTTGTTGCGTAAGTGATGCAGGATGCGTCCCACTTCCGCCATGCCGGAAGCGGAAATGATTACTGCAGGCTCGTCGAGTGTGTTGATCGCTTTGCTTTCTTCCACGGAGCGCGTGTAGCTGAGAAGATCGAAGCCGAAAGCCGAGCCGTTGGTGTTTTCGCGGATGAATTTCAATATCTTCTTGTCGTAACATTCGGGGTGAGCGCGGGTGATATCGGTGACATTGATGGCAAGCGGGCTGTCCACGAATATCGGCACGCGAGGGATATCTCCGTTGTTGATCATGCGGTGGAGGTAGTACACTAGCGTTTGTGTGCGGCCAACTGCGAAGGAAGGGATGATGATCTTGCCGCCGCGATTGACGGTGCGTGTAACAACGTCCTGTAAGGCATCGTAGGCTTGCGACGGCGGATTGTGGGAACGACTTCCGTAGGTGCATTCCATAATCAGGTAATCGATGTCCTCGGGAGGCAGGACGGGATCCCGCAGGATGGGAAGATCGAAGCGGCCGATGTCGCCCGAAAACATCAACCGAACCGTGCGATGGTTTTCTTCCAAATCGAGAATCATCCCGGCCGATCCGAGGATGTGTCCTGCTTCAAGAAATATTGCTCGTGCGCCCGGAATCGGTTCGAAGAGTTCGTCGTAGCTTTTTGGCGTGAGGAACTGGGCCGCCCTTTCGGCATCGGCGATCGTATAGAGCGGTTCGACTGGGGGCTCTCCGCGGCGTTTGCGTTTCTTGTTGACAAATTCTGCGTCCGCCTCTTGAATGTGGCCGGAATCGCGGGTCATTATATCGGTAAGATGAATGGTTGCCTGTGTCGCATCGATTGGACCTTCATAGCCCTGACGGACCAGGTTGGGTAAATTCCCACTGTGATCGATATGCGCATGAGAGAGGATCACAGAGTCGATCTTCTTGGGATTGAATGGAAAATTGAGATTCCGTTCATACGTTTGTTTGCGGCGACCTTGATAAAGTCCGCAATCGAGTAGCAATTTCTGCTTGTTAAGACTGATTAAGTGTCGGGAACCGGTAACCGTTTGTGCGGCGCCGTGGAATGTAATTTTCATGCTGGCCTCATTCGTGAATGTTGTGGTCTCCCCATAGGACTTGGAGGATCATTTCTCCATAATTATCCGCTCGATGCATAAGCGGAGACATCACCTGTCGCAGCGCGTCCATACTACGCGGAGTGGATTTGGCAATGTCCATCAGCATCTCACGCGGCAGGATGATGTCTGAATCAACTTTTTTCGCTCGGGCTGTCCGCTTGCGCCAGTCGTGAAGCGCTTCATATCTTTCGAGAATCTCATCGTTTATGTGATTGCTTCGGGGACGATGCGGAATCGGGTCCTTTTTCCCTTGGCGGATGGCTTCGAGGATGCCTTCGCCAAATCGGCGGATCTGCCCGGGAGTCATGCCGTGGATCTCACTCAATGCCTCGATCTTTTCGGAAGCCGCAGCAGCCAGATCGTGGAGGGTTCGATCGCCCATCACTTTAAACGGAGGTCGGTTCATGCGTTTGGCTTGTGAGTCCCGGTAGAGATAAAGACGACGGAGGATAGCCAATTTCTGTGGCGCAAGTTCGCGTGCGTTGCGGATTCGCCAGAAGCCATTAGGATCAAAGCCGTTATTATGGGGTTGTATCCGGGTGATGTATTCGGAAGCTTCGAGTGCTTCTTCCAACCGTCCAGCTTCCTGGAGATCTGCATATAATCGATGACGCAGCGAGATAAGGTAGTAGGTGTCCAGCCTGGCGTATGCGAGCCATTGATCCGGAAGCGGTCTTTTTCCCCAGTTGGATCGTTGATAGCGTTTATCAATCTCAGTATTGAACTCCGCAGCGATCAGATCGCGCAGCCCGCTGCGATTTCTGCCCAGTGTGCGGCTGGCGATGCGTGTGTCGAACAAATTGTGAAATGTGAACCCAAAATCGCGTTTCAAACACATAATGTCGTATTCCGCACTGTGGAAAATTTTCTCGATTTGGGGATCGGTGAAAAGTGGACCCAGGTCGCTTAACGACGAGAATGCCAGAGGATCGACCAGGTAGTCATGGTTCGGTATCGAGAATTGGATCAGACAGACTTGCTCCTGATAAGCGTGCATGCTGTTCGATTCGGTATCTACGGCGACAAGAGGTTGTCTGTTAAGTGATTTCAACATCGAGCGGAGAGAATCCTTGTCCGCGACGAGTGTTGGTGGTTTAAGTTTGGTGGAATTCATGGCTATCATTATACACGTTCGCTTCAGGATCACAGGATGGATTGTACAACCGAAGGCGGTTTTCGCCGCATCATCACCAGGATGCATGGGCGGGTGGTCAAAATTGACACATCGTTAGGCGTGTGTTAATAATATGTTTGCTGCGTGTGCACGTGGCATTGACTACATCCCACGTATCTCGGCAACAAGTCCAACTCTTGGAATATCGCAACAGGGAGTGGTTGCATGACTGGAAACGCAGGCCAGGTTTCGGCGCAGATACGACGTTTGCAGGTGGAATAAGTGAAAACTATCAAGCAACTCCTCTGGGTTTCCTTGCGAAAGCGAGTATTTTTTGTGCTCTTCATTGCTTCATGCATCATGCCATCCTCGATATTGGCACAAGACGTGCCGTGTATTGAGCGTCTCGAGATAGAATTATGGCCGGAGTATGATCGATCCGAGATGCTCGTCATCCTGCGATTGGAATTGGCGGACGACGTCTCACTACCAACGACGGTCGAACTTTCCATTCCGAGACGTGCGGGAGGCCCGTCGGCTGTTGCGAAATGGGATCCCGACAGTGGGCCGAATGATCAGGTTCGATGGAGTAGTATAGAAGATGGTGAGTGGATCAGGATTTCGATAGAGACAGATACATCGGGCGTTTGGCTGGAATATTACGATGCGCTCACATTGGAAGGCAGCGAGCGCAGCTACACGTTTCAATGGTTGGGCGGTTTCGAAATCGGATCGTTACGCTGCATGGTACAACAACCAAAGGCCGCCGAGTCGATGCATGTTTCAGGTGCAGGGGATGTCGTCGAAGATGGCGGTTTGAAATATCACGTTGTTGATTTTGGGGCATTAACAACTTCGCAAAGCGTTCAGATTGATATTTCCTACACCAATCCCATCGGACAGCTTACCAATCCGGCGATGATCGTCAGGCCTGAGGAAACGCGAGGCGGCACACCGGATGTGAGTGCCTGGCTGCCGTATGTGATCGGTGGATTTGGTGCCTTGATACTCATTTTGGGATTCATCTTCTGGTCTCGTCTACATCCTGGAATGGGAAGCAGCAACCTGCGCCGTTGGTTCGGGGAAAAAGCACAAAAGAATGACGAAGCGGAAACCGGCAAAACCACTCGGACGCAACGTTTCTGTCATTATTGTGGCACGCGTGCAAATCTCGATGACAACTTCTGCCGTAACTGCGGCACGAAATTACGACAGGGATAGTGGCCAATCGCGCTGGGCCTATTGCGGCGCCAATATTCCCTCGAGCGTTCTTCCCTGCTTCGTAGTGTTACCTCCCAATGCGAAGCGTTTAATCAAGGACTCAGCGTATTCATGTTGGATTAATGTGTTTGTGTGAAGATACTCACGTGATGGAGTAGAAGATCGTAGGAGGATTGAAACGAGATTAATGCTGTATCGAGTAGATGCGTGTTTTCTGAAGCATTTATTCTTGGGGAGGCGATTTGCATGACGCGTGCTACGCAAGGCAATGTGGATGAGGGGTCCATAGGCCGGGGGAAGTTATTCATCGGCGGATTGATGATCCTGGGGGCGTTGATTTATTTGATCGTATCTTCCACCGTTACATCTGCGCAATACTATCTCACGATCGATGAACTTCTCGCCGGGGGGGAGGAAGTTCGAGCCCGCAATCTAAAAATCTCGGGTGCTGTCGACGGAGAAACGATCTACTACGATTCCGAGGCGTTAACTTTACGCTTTACATTGGTCAATATCCCGGCAGATATGGATGTCATCGAACAGGCCGGCGGATTGTCAAAAGTGCTTTATCGCGCGGTCAATGATCCGGCAGCATCTCGTCTTCAGGTGGAGTATATTGGGCCGAAGCCCGATTTGCTGCGTCACGAGGCGCAAGCGATCGTCACCGGGCGAATCGGCGATGATGGTGTTTTCTATGCGGATGAGCTGCTGCTCAAATGCCCGACGCGTTATGAAGATGAGCTGCCGCTTCAAGCCGAAGAAGAATGAATCCTGAGCATAGGGATTTGCAAAGATTTCTTCTTCAGCCCGCGACGCATTGGTTGATGGGAAGTTGAAATAGCGATCGATTATTCGATGTGTGCAGGTTTTGTGCGGAGGGAAAATTGATTGCGGATATCGGTTTTATTTTTCTCATCCTTACGTTATTGACGGCGCTGTACAGCGCTATTGCGGCGTTCTATGGTGCCCGAAATGATAAGCCGAGTTACGTTGAGAGTGCTCGACATGCCATGCTGCTGGCCTGGCCGCTGATCACACTACCGACGCTGGCGCTGATCCGGCTTCTTATCGATGGTCAGTATCATATTCAATACGTGGCAAGGGTTACAAGCAACACCATGCCGATTTACCTCAAAATAACTGCGCTGTGGGGAGGGCAGGCGGGCTCCCTGTTGTTTTGGACCTGGATGATGGCGGCTTGCGCATTTGCGGTAAGTGTTCGCAAATGGGATCGGGACCGCGAGTTCCTGCCGTGGGTCATATTCGTCACTATGGTCACGCTGCTCTTCTTTCTCTCCCTGGTTGTTTTCTTCGAAAACCCCTTTCGACGTTTGTGGATCATGGACTCTGGCCAACAGGTGTCAGCCATGCTGCAACCGTCAGGCACGATGCCGTTTGTCCCCTCCGATGGTCTCGGTTTGAATCCATTACTGCGCCATCCGGGAATGATCATCCATCCCCCGATGCTCTACTTGGGTTTTGTGTCATTCGTCATCCCCTATGCCTATGCGATTGCTGCATTGATCACAGGCCGCAGCGATGACCGTTGGATTCGCATCACCCGTCGCTGGACCCTGGTCGCCTGGTTGTTCCTCTCCCTGGGATTGGTCCTGGGCTCCCGATGGGCATACGATGTATTAGGCTGGGGCGGCTACTGGGGATGGGATGCTGTTGAACTCGCGGCGCTTATCCCCTGGCTTGTTGGCACCGCATTCTTGCACTCGGTCATGGTGCAGGAGAAGCGCGGCATGTTCAAGCAGTGGAACATGTTTTTGATCATCCTGACCTATTCACTCGTCATCTATGGAACCTTCCTGACCCGCTCGGGAGTGATTGATTCGGTTCACACCTTCGCCCAATCCGCAATCGGACCGGTGTTTCTGATCTTCATTGCGTTCATGTTTATCTCTTCGGCGGTATTACTTGTTCGGCAGTGGGATACGTTGAGGGGAGAGCATCCATTGGTTTCCTGGTTGTCACGTGAGATGCTCTTTCTGCTTAACAATCTACTCTTTGTCATTCTTGCTGCGGTTTATGAGTTGGGCGTGCATTTCCCGATCATATCGGAAGTGTTCACCGGTGTGAAGCAAAGTGTCAGCCCGGATTGGTACGAGAGCATCTCGGCGCCACTTATGTTCATATTATTAGTTCTAATGGGTTTGGCACCTCTCTCGGCTTATGGACGACATTCTGCCAAGGCGCTCGGGCGGTCGATTTGGATTCCCTTCGGATTCTCGTCGTTGATTCCCATCACTCTATTTTTCCTTGGAATCCGCAATGTTGCTGCTCATCTGGGCGTATGGTCACTCGCTTTCGTCGTGGCAGTGACAGGATATGAATTCTGGCGGGGTGCTCGTGCCAGGCAGAATCGCCATGATGAGTATTTTCTAATCGGCTTATTGAACTTATTTCGAAGAAATCGACGTCGCTATGGCGGTTATATTATCCATCTCGGGGTCGTACTCATGGCGTTGGGAATCATCGGCGCTGAAATGTACCAATCGGAAACGCAAGGTGCCCTGGCAGTAGGCGAGAGCCTCAGCCTGGAAGGGTATGAACTGCGCTATGATTCTTTGTCGCAGTTTTATATCCCGGGAGGACAATTTATTACGCGTGCGGTGGTTTCGGTTTTTCGAGATGGGAAACTGCTGGGAGAGATTTATCCCCGTCAAGATTATTTCCCTGATTCCCGACAATCGATGGCGGTTCCGGGACTGCGCTCGAGATTGAATGCGGATCTCAAAGTTCTCCTGGTTGGATGGGAGTCGATTGGTTTGGAAGGGGCTACCTTCAAGGTCTATCATACCCCGTTGATGACCTGCCTATGGTTGGGAGCGGCGGTGTTCATCCTGGGGACTGCCGTTGCCGCCTGGCCGGAGAAAGTTCGGGAAATCGTACGTCGCAGGCCCGGAGCGAGTTTGTCTGCAGCGCGTGCTTGATTGAGAGAGGAGTTGCATGCGTAAGAAGATCAACACAGCAGCTTGTTGTTTTATCGTCGTGATTATGTCCTTTGCGGTTGTTCGCGCCAGCGCACAGGAAGGTCAGCCTACGGATGATGATGTCAATGCGATTGCCAAGCAGCTCTATTGCCCGGTTTGTGAGAACACACCGCTTGACGTTTGTGGAACGCAGGCATGTATTGACTGGCGGGTAGAAATTCGCCAGAAACTTACTGAGGGATGGAGCGAGGAAGAAATCATTCAGTATTTCGTCGATCGGCACGGGATGCAGGTCTTGGTACAACCTCCAGCAGAGGGATTTTACCTATTTATTTACATTGTTCCGCCGCTGATTCTATTCATGGGGATCTTAATACTGATGTGTGCCGTTCGAGGATGGCGGAAACACGTGCCAGTAGAGTCCCCTGGCTTGTCGCCGGATGAGCAGGATTTTTACATGACTCGCATAGAAGACGAACTTCGCCGGCGTCAGGATGATGCTTGATTGATAACGATGTCAATGGGTTAACAGGAATTGGAACCATGATGGAAAAATCGATACCAGATTCAAAGAAAAATAAGGCTGCAATTAATTGGCGCGGCGTCATCACCGGGGTGTTTCTTTTTCTGGTCCTGGCTTTGCTCACCCTGGGATTACTGCAGGCAAATCGCGGTCTGTTGAAGGTGGGTGAACCGGCGCCGGACTTTGTATTGAACACCTTTGATGGCGATCAGATCGATACGAGCGAATTGCGCGGGCAGGTAATTGTGGTCAACGTCTGGGCTTCCTGGTGCACAACCTGTGTGTACGAGGCTGTGGAATTGGAACAGGCGTATCAGATGTACCGTGATCGGGGAGTTGTATTTCTGGGTGTTGACTGGTCCGACACGGAGACCAAGGCGCTCGAATATCTGCAGCGTTTCGGCATAACCTATCCCAATGGCCCCGATCTGGCAGGTCGCATTTACAGAGATTATCGCCTCAAAGGTGTTCCCGAGACTTTCATCATCGATTCCGCCGGACGCCTTTCCAGTGTGAAGATTGGCGCATACGCCTCACTGGAGGAGATCGTGCAGGCGATTGAATTTGCCCTGGATTCTTGAGCGGCAGAAACACTTCCACCACGGGCAGGATTGGAGAAGAAACATGGATCTTGTCGCTATCTTGATCGGCATAGCCGTCGCGATGATCGCAGGGATTTTCATTGTCCGTCCGCTCACAGCGCATCGTCCTGAAGGAATCCGAGAAATGGATCGAAAACGATCATCGCTGCAAGCTCAACAGGATCGCATTCTGGCCTCGATCGAGGAATTGGATATGGATCATGCTGTTGGGAAGATCCACGACGAAGACTATGAAGAGGAACGCGCACGTTTGATGCGGCAGGGTACTGAAAACCTCAAGGCGTTGGATGAATTTCTAGAAAGGTCTCTCGCCAACGATGAACGAGAGGATGGCGAATGCAGTCCGGAGGATGAACTGGAAGCTTCTGTGGCAAAATTGCGCCAGACCACGCTCCGTCGGAGGCAGGATTATTGTGCGCTTTGTGGGGCGAAGGTCCTGGTTGGAGATCGCTTCTGTGTTGCTTGTGGCGCCAAGCTTTCTGATGAGAGGATGGGACGTTGAAGAAGCGTGGCTTGTGGATGCCCTTGCTTTCGATCGCGCTGGTGGGCTGCTCGCTGGGGGGAGATATTACGCCGCCGGCCCAAATTGATAGTGGCCTAACGCCCATCGCGTATGATCCTGGGCAGCAAACGGACGCCGGGGTTCAAGCAACGCATCCTCCGGAAGCACAAGGGCAGGCGAGGCTTTCATCGAAGGGCAGCGTCATTGGGGGGATCGAGAATGACACAATTGGTGCGTCGGTGCCCGGCGGTCTGGAGGTGAATCTGGTCGCCTCCGACGAGCAGGCGTTTGTGTTCTCCACAACAACGAGTGCTGATGAGAACGGTCGATTTGCCTTCGATGACATCGATATCGTCCCGGGGAGGTTCTATCTTAATTACGTCGATTACAAGGAAGTGCGTTATGTCTCCGATGCACGCCCATTTCCCGAGGGGGATGATGTGCTCGATCTCTCGCTGCAAATCTTCGAAACGACGGATGATGACTCGGGGTTACGAGTCAGGCGATTGCACTTGATCTTCGAACTGTCTGCTGAAGACCAGATCGACGTGACGCAGGTATGGATCATTGACGGGCTGGAAGATCGAACGGTCATCGAGGGGGATGGCGCAGGGGTTGTCGATATCCGTTTGCCGGCAGGATTCTCCAATTTGGGGATCAATGATTCAATCAGCCCAGAGGGGCGCTATCTTCTCAGCGATACAGGATTCATCGATCGAGCACCTGTACAACCCGGAAAGCCGGTTGAGTTGGTTTTTGCTTTCACGTTACCCTACGAATCAGGACTCGATTATTCCCAACTGCTGATGTACCCTGTGAACGCTGTGGTTGTCATGCTGGTGAGTGAAGAACTCTCCGTTCAAGTCGATGGGCTGGAGGATTTGGGACTCAGAGAAATGGCCGGGTTTTCCCTGCGCAGCTATAGCATGGGAACCTTGCAGTCCGGAGATACACTTGTTGTGCGTCTTGGATCGAAGGCCGCTTTGTTACGTGGGGACAATGCGTTGATTGTGTATGTCTCCGTTGCGATTTTTCTGATCGTTGCGGCGCTGTATGTACTGCTTCGATTCGCTCGGATAAGACGGCTGGACCGGGAGGTTGAGTCAATCCCTCGGAATCTCCGCGAGGATTATCAGGCACTGATCAAAGTGATTGCATCTCTGGATGATGCCTTCGAAGCTGGAGAGCTGGCCGAAGATGCCTATCAGCGAGAACGTGCAAAGCTAAAAAAGCAAGCGCTTTATATCTTACGAGGGGACGATGATTGAAGCCCGGCATATCGTAAAGCATTATGGCCTCAAGCCCATTCTGCGTGATATTGATTTCATGGTTGATCGTGAAGAATTTGTCGCCATCGTCGGTCCGAACGGAGCCGGGAAAACTACATTCTTGCGTATCCTCGCCTCACTCGCCAGGCCGAATGCCGGAACATTGCGCGTGGCTGGTTTTGTTTTGCCGGCGCAAGCGGCTGACGCACGGAGAAAGATCGGGGTGCTGTCGCACCAGCCATTGCTCTACGGTGATCTGACGGCGGAGGAAAATTTGCGTTTTTATGGCAAGATCTACGCCGTTCAAAACCTGGAAGTGCGTATCCGCGATGCCATCAGTCTGGTTGGATTACAACGACGTCGCCGCGATCTCGTACGCAGGTTCTCGCGTGGGATGCAGCAGCGTCTGGCGATCGCCCGGGCGATCTTGCATGAACCTGAATTGTTGCTTCTCGATGAGCCGCATACGGGGCTCGACCCTGATGCGGCGGCGATGTTAGATGGTCTGTTGCGGGAAGTTGCTCAGCGCAGCCGCACGATCGTGATGACCTCGCACGATCTACAGCGGGCTTCCGATCATGCAACCCGGGTGGATTTTCTGTCCAGGGGCAAGATTGCGGCTTCGTTCAAACAAGGGGAAATCGAAACGCAGCGTTTGCTTGAGATGTATCGGTCGGTGACCCGTGGCTAAACCCGTCGAATCCGATTCTCAAATATCGAAAACCCGAGGATCATCCCTGCGAGGGTATTTGCGGGTTATCGGCGCCATCGTATGGAAGGATATCGCTGCGGAATTGCGTAATCGGCAGATGATAAGCGCCATGTTGGTGTTTGCCTTACTTGTGGTTCTCATTTTTAATTTTGCATTCGAACTCGATATTGGTACCCGCGAAACGGTCACATCCGGTGTTTTATGGGTGACGTTTGCTTTTGCGGGGACATTGGGTCTGAATCGTTCCATGGCCATGGAAAAAGACCGTGACTGTCAGGATGGCTTGTTGTTGGCGCCGATCGACCGCAGCGCCCTGTATTTCGGGAAAGTGATTGGCAATTTACTCTTTATGCTGATTGTCGAGGCGATCATTCTTCCGCTGTACAGTGTGCTTTACAATGTCAACCTTTTTTTACCCGGACTTGCCTTGGTCATTGTGCTCGGTTCCTGGGGGTATGTCGCCGTGGGGACGCTATTGGCCACCATGGCGGTGCAAACCCGCATGCGTGATGTGCTCTTGCCGATTTTGCTTTTCCCCGTTGTGCTTCCCGTGCTGATACCTGCACTCAAAGCCAGCAACGCCTTTTTACAGGCCTTCGAAGTGGGTGATATCATGCCCTGGATAAATATATTGATTGTTTATGACTTGATCTTTACAGCGATCGCATTTCTGGTTTTTGAATACGTGGTTGAAGAGTAGATCAGGTGTTGAGGGTGTGTGTGCTGAAAGATGACATTGCGTTTCCTGCTCCGAATTTAGAGATTGGAGCGGAATTGATGGAGAATGGAAGATGGAGCCGATGCCCAAGCAATTGAAGATTCTGAACTGGCTGACCATCGCCTTGGTTGCCGTTGGGTTGTATTTAACCATCTGGTACGCACCGCGCGAAGCGATTATGGGTGATGTGCAGCGTGTGTTTTATTTCCACGTTTCTGCGGGTTGGGCTGGAGCGCTGGCCTTCCTTGTTGCTGCGTTGTCGGGAGCGCTGTTCCTGATCCGCCGTGAGCGGCGCTGGGATCGCGTGGCGATGGCTTCGGTAGAGATTGGCGTAGTCTTCACCTTTATCAACATTGTGAGTGGCTCGATATGGGCCCGGCCGATTTGGAATACCTGGTGGACGTGGGATCCTCGTCTGGTTACGGCTACGATCATGGAGTTGGTCTACCTGGCCTACTTCATGCTGCGCCAGGGTGTGGATGATCCAGATCGGCGGGCGCGTTTCGCCGCTGTGTACAGCATTCTCGGCTTTTTAAGCGTGCCGCTGACTTTCCTCTCCATTCGTTTTTTTCGCTCTATCCATCCGGTATTTTTTGGCGCTGGGGATGCTCTATCGGCGGGGATGGAAGGTCCAAGGATGTGGGTTGTATTTATCTTCAGCCTGCTGACATTTTCTTTCATCTACGGGACGTTTTTGTGGCATCGCTTACGTTTACAAGAGCTGTCCGAAAGACTGGAAATACTGAAAATGAAGTTGTTGTCTCATGAAAGCTAGTGCTGCGGTGGGTAGGCGTTTTATTCCTTTACGGAGCGAGTCATCATGAACCCAATCGATGCACCTATCGATACATTTAACTACATGGTCCTGGGTTATGCTGTGATCCTGGGCTGCGTCGTGTTGTATATCGCCAGCCTCGCACTTCGTTTTCGACACCTGCGTCGTGAGTTCGAAGTCTATGAATCTATTGCAAGGGATGAAACAGACGAACCAAACCGGTAGACAAAGTCACCGGGCGAGTCGTGTTTTCATGTTCGAATCGATCGTGCGGTGTTCTGCGTTTAGATGAATGCTGGCAGGTTAATCAGCGCCGATCAGTTCATCCAGCACCATCTTCGAGTGTGCGGAGACGTCGGCGTGCAGGCTGCTGCCGTGTGCGTCCATGGTCACTACTGCAGGGAAATCCTGAATTTCGATCACCCAGATCGCTTCCGGGACGCCGAAATCCAATTTGTGCACACCGTGCACGCGGCGAACCGATTGGGCAATCAGCGATGCCGCGCCACCGATGGCATGTAAATAGACGCCCGGCACTTCCCGGCAAGCTGCCAGGGTAGTTTCCCCCATTCCGCCTTTACCAATCACCGCCTTCAGATTGAAATGATGCATGACCCCAGCCTGGTAGGGCTCTTCGCGAATGCTCGTCGTTGGACCCGCGGCGACGAATCGGTAGTCAGCAGTATCCAGGCCTGCGACGACCGGTCCGCAGTGATAAATGGCGCCCCCATCGAGGATGGGTTGGATGATGTCGTACACCTGCTGATCATCGCCTTGGGGTTCCCGGGTTTGCCTGATGAATGTCTCGATCATCCATTTGTGAACTGTGTCTCGTCCCGTGATCAGCACCCCGGAGAGTGATACCGAATCGCCGAGATGAAGATCACGGATGGCTTTGTCATCGATGGGGATCGTTAAAGCGATCATGGCCTTGCTCCTATTCGTAGATCACTTCATCGCCGTGCACAACCATACGCCTTCTGCGGTACGCCCAGCACATATAGGATACAGAGACAAAGTAGCTGGCGGGCAGGCGGTGCATCCCGCGCAGCTTGACGCCCAGTACGGTCGTCTCGCCACCGAAGCCCATTGGGCCGATGCCAAGTTGGTTGGCTTCCGATGTCAGGCGTTCTTCAAGCTGATTGAGTTCTTCGATTGGATTGGGTTCGTCCATCTTTCGCAGCAGGACTTCTTTCGATGCGGCGTATGAGGAACCTCGGTCGCCGCCAACTGCAATGCCGAGAATCCCCGGCGAACAGCCCTTGCCCTGGGCGTTATTGACGGCATCCAGGGCGACTTTGCGTACGCCTTCCAGGTCTCTTCCTGCGCCCAATGCTGTATTTGGTAGGGAGTACTGCACGCCGACATTTTCACAGCCCCCACCTTTGAGTATAAGATCAACGGTTAATTCTTCATCTTCAACTTCCTCGAAGTGGATCGTGGGAAAAGCCTCATCACCCAGATTGGTCCCGCTGTTCACGCCGCTGATGGCGTCAACGGCGTTGGGGCGTAAATAGGCGTGTGCGGTTGCCCGGGCGGTTGCCGCGCGGATTTGTTCTCTTAATGTGCGTGTGCTCCATCCCCGGGGATGCCGGACGTAGAAAATCGGCGTGCCGGTGTCCTGGCATATTGGTGTCGAATTTTCCCGCGCCAGGGCGACGTTGTCTAAGATGCTGTCCATCGCGCCCCTGGCGGCGGAACCTTCGGCTTCTCGCTCGCGGGCAGCGATCAGCGCTTTCTCGACGTCGGGGGAGAGATCGGTTGAGGCCAGTCGGATCAACTCAACAAACGCATCACTGAGATCTCGCATCGGACATCCTTCTTGTATCCGGTGTTGTGGAAATCGGTCCGGTTGAGGTTATACCGATTAGGGATTATCCGCCAGTTCGACAGTGGGCCGCAGCATAGACGGGAGAATCTCCAACGAGGAGATTCTTGCGAAAAAAACTATGAGGATCTGTTATTCCGCACGATTACGATCGGAAATTTGCAGCTTGCCAGCAGCTTGGGCGCAACACGCCCCATGAGAAGCTGTTCGATTCGTATGAGTGGCAGGGGAGCGCCGATGACCACCAGATCGTAAACATCCATCTCGCATGAACGCAAGATTTCCTCGAGAACCATTCCGTGACGGAATTCTATTCTCGCTTCCACACCAGATTCTTCTGCCATACTCGCCGATTGCCGCAGGTGCTGTGCTAATGTATGATCGCGTTCAAGTACTTCGGAGAGACCTTCTTCGAGGGCGGCGAGACCGGTGTACATGGCCGGGGCGCCTGATGCCACGTGCAGAATCGTGGCCTTGACGTGAGCAGATTTGGCAAGTTGGATTCCCCAGGCGATTGAGTCGAGAGATATGGTGTGGGCACCGGTACAGATAAGAATTTGCTGAAAACGCTGCGGAGGATTGCGAACGATGAGAACGCTGATTTTCGACCGCAAGGCAAGTTCACGGCTGAGCGATGGGATCGGTTGGTCCGCTTCCCGAAACGAGCTACCCACGATCAAAAGCCTGTAGTTCTTGCGTTCGAGTTCGCGTAGAATCTCGGCTTTTGGGGAGCCCCTCAGAATCAAATGATCGGCCTCATCTTCCCGGAATTGATCTTTTATATCATCGAGTATCGCCTCGGCTTCTGCGCGCGAAGAACCTTTCTTCGCGACGTGTAAAAGGACAGGGCGCAGACCGAGTGTGCTGGTGATCGTTTTCGAGTAGGCAAGCGCATTTTCATCGAGCGGGCGATTACCGATACCGAATAGGGCAAGTGGTTTCGCTTCTGAATTGTTTGATTGATCCATTCAACCTCCGTTACTAAAAAGCAATCCGTAGAAGGACCATGGCGGCAGCCAGAAAGGGAAGAAAGGAAAAGATCAATCGGATCCCTGGGCCGGAAACGTAGCGTGTTGCAGCGACCCCGATTTGTGCGCCGATGGCAGCGCCGGTTTGCATCGTTAGCGCGATGAGAACGTCTACATTACCCTTGAGTGCATGGCTGAGCGTGCCATAACCGGCCGAGATCACAATTTCGAAAAGGTCTGTGCCGACGGCAACATGGGTGGGGATACCTAGCGCGTATACCATCAACGGCATGCGTAAAAAGCCCCCACCGACACCCAGGAATCCGGCGAGAACACCAGTCAGCAGACCGACAAACAGAATAGCCCAGACGGAAACCTCCCCAACGCCGGATACGGGCAGACTGACAAACGGAGGAATGCGAAAAAGACGCGATTGGTAAAGCAGGCCTTTTCTCTCCACAGCATCTTGCGCGTCGATATGTTCCGTACGTTTCATCCGGATGGTGCGCATACTTTCCCAGGCCGTAAAAGATCCAATTAGCGTGAGGATGATCACGTAGAAGATGCCGACAACCTGCTCCGTGTTGCCTCTGGGTTTCAAGGCTTCGATGATTTGTGCACCGATCTCGACTCCCGGTACTGTCCCCAGGACCATGAGCATCGCCAAGCGGATGTCGACGTGTCCGAGTGCGCGGTGGCTTCGAGCGGCGACGAGCGATTTTCCCGTCATGTGGGCCAGGTCCGTCCCAACGACAAAGTCGATCGGCACACCCGCCCAAAACATGAGGGGTCCGGCCAGGAAGCCGCCGCCGACTCCCAAAAACCCACCCAGGATACCGACAATAAAACCCGTGCCCGCGAGCAAGAAGGGATTGACAATGACGCCTGCGATGGGGAACTCCATTTACGATTACCTCAAACCGATTCTACGTAGCATCCAGGACGTGAATACTTCTAATAAAACACCTTGCACCAGGATGAGAATTAACGTTATGAAGGCGTAGCTCGTCGACCCTTCCTGATAGAGCTGCACCAATGGCTCCTTGGCGTAATGTAAGACCACGATGAAGTAAACCGTGACGAGGGGGGCATAGATGCAGAGCTCCAGCGCCAAGCTGCGCATCAATGGCTTGAAGGAAGGATCGCTGGGATCGTTGGATTTACGTTTGATGGGCATGATATCTCTCTTGTCCCCTCGTCTTGGATTTGGAAACAGAATGCCTGTGCGTGTTAGAGTGCACTGCAATTCACCGAAATAGAAAACATGGTGAAATCATGTTACACTGCCTTCGCTATGGATGTAAAGTCCAACGAGACGTTGGAATTGAACCTTGTTCTCCAACATTTGGCAAGTTGTACCGCGTTTTCGGCTTCCCGGGAAAAAGCGCTGGCACTGCAGCCCCTGACGGAACTGGAGGCTGTCCGTCGTCGCCAGGCGGAAACCTCGGAGGCATGTTTGCTGTTAAGTATCCAACCTGATGTGAGTATCGGCGGAGCGCGTGACGTTCGAGCCCAGGTCGATGCGGCCGCACACGGTGCGGTGCTTGAGGCGGCGGATCTGTTGGATGTCAAGAGTATGCTCATCGCAGCTCGCGATCAACGTCGACGTTTCGATAAGTTGGACGAATCATTCTCGCTGCTTAAAGCGATTGCGTCGAGTCTGGAAGCGCTTCCGGGATTGATCGATTCGATCTCGAAAACCATCGACGATCGCGGCGAGGTGCTGGATGGCGCCTCGCAGAAATTGAGCACGATTCGTAAAGACCTGCGGGTTGCACATGATCGATTGATGGGCAAACTCGAGCGCATGATTAATAATCCCAAGACCGCACAGCTGCTGCAGGAACCCATTATCACACAGCGCGAAGGTCGGTTTGTGATACCGCTGCAAGCGGATTTCAAAGGGCGGATCGAAGCAGTCGTTCACGACCAATCCGCTTCGGGAGCGACATTGTTCGTCGAACCTCTGCAGGTCGTGGATCTCAACAACCAAGTTCGTGAGCTTCAGCTTGCAGAACGTGATGAAATCCGACGGATCCTGGCTGAGTTGTCACTGCAGATTGGTGAACAAACAGAGGCGATCCATCGCAATGTTGAGGGCCTTGCCGGACTCGATCTTGCCTTTGCGAAGGCGCGCTATGCGCGATCGATCGATGCCAGCGAGCCGATCCTCAAACCTGTTGAAGAAGGTACTGTGCCAAATCATCCCGGATCGACGATGCGGTTAATCGATGCGCGGCATCCACTGCTAAATACCGAGGATGTTGTGCCGATCGATTTGATTTTGAAAAAGGACACCTACGCTCTCGTAATCACTGGTCCCAACACCGGGGGAAAGACGGTTACGTTGAAGACGGCTGGGCTGCTTGTCTTGATGACGCAGTGCGGGCTTCATATCCCGGCAGTATCCGGATCGGAACTCTCGATCTTTGATGCGGTATATGCCGATATTGGCGACGAGCAATCCATTGAGCAATCGCTTTCCACATTTTCGTCCCATGTTTCCAATATCAAGACGATTCTCGATCGGGCGACATCAAAGTCCCTGGTGTTGCTCGATGAGCTGGGGGCAGGCACGGACCCGCAGGAGGGAGCTGCCCTGGCACGAGCCCTCCTCGGAGAGCTGCTTGCGCGCTCGATTACCACATTGGTCGCAACCCACTATCCCGAACTGAAAACCTATGCACACAGTACGCCTGGCGTGAATAATGCCAGCATGGAATTCGATCTGCAAAGTCTGAGTCCGACGTATCACCTTCATATCGGTCTGCCGGGGCGTTCCAACGCACTGGCGATCGCTGCGCGGTTGGGGCTGGAAGAGACCATTATCGAGAATGCTCGGGCGATGCTTTCCACGGCAGACCTGGAAGCCGAGCAATTGTTGGATGAGATACATACACAGCGAGAGCTGACGCGAAAAGACCGAAGTGAAGCAGAAGCGAAACGCCAGCAAGCCTTTGCAATGGAAGAAGAACTCTCCGGACGTTTGAAGAGCATCGATAAGGAGCGCGATGAAATCCTGCTTACGGCGCAGCAAAAAGCCGATCTCGAGCTTGAGAATCTACGCACCGAACTGCGTAAAATCAAACAGGAATTCTCTCGGACTCGACGGACGAAAGAAGCTTTGAAGGACGCAGAGAAGGAAATCGAAACGCTGACAAAATCGATAAGTGATTCGCTTCAAGTAGACGATGAGGAAAAACCTGTCCATGTATATAAAGAAGGTGATGCGGTGTTCCTACGCACGATCGCTGCTGAAGGGGTGATTCAATCATTGGATCAAGACCATGCTGAAGTCCAGGTGGGTCGCCTGCGAGTCAGGGCTGCACTCAACGAATTGCTGCCGGCTGGAGAGGGATCGTCACCGAAACGGAAAAAAGGGACGCGGAAAGGCGGCGCCTCCCGTGACAGGCAGCCAATATCCACGCCCATCATCGATAGCCCGCCGCTTGAACTGCACATTCGCGGATGGACCATCGAGGATGCGCTCGAGGCACTGGACCGCCGCTTGGATGCCGCGTTTTTAGCGGGAATGCCCTACCTGCGAGTGGTCCACGGAAAGGGGACTGGCCGCTTGCGTCGTGCGGTTCGCCAGGCACTCCAGAGCAGCCCCTATGTTGCTTCCTTTGAGTCGGGACAACCCGCTGAAGGCGGTGAAGGAGTAACCGTCGTTCGGTTGAACGTGGCTTGATCTGACCGTGTTGATTTTCCAATCTGGCAAGATAACACGTTCGACGACATCCTATGCGGATATAATTGTTACGCAATTTGGTGCATATTTGATCCAATGAGGTTATCATTTAGCTTGAGATGCGAGGGGTGCATCCTGCGATTGTCACAAAATATTATTCTAAGCGTTAAGGAATTGGGGATGGGATCGAAGCGCTGAACAATCATGATTCATCATACTCGTCGTCTCATTTCCCGGCAAATACACAAGTAAAAAAAAGGAGAAAATGATGATTCAACGTACGCTCTCAATCGTTGCTTTACTCGGTTTGTTAATCATTGCAACAGCATGCAACATGCCGTCCATATCGTCGGGCGTCAAGGATTGTGGGGAGGACATGCAGTGTTTCACGGAAGCCGCGGAAAATTGCGAGCCCGCGAAAGTTGTTTTCCCAGTCGAACTCGAAATGATGGGAATTAAAATCACTTCAACGTCCTATCAAGAGATCGTAGGCGAGGAGGATGGACTTTGCGTGTTCAAGATTCTCTCGGAAGGTGTCGAGGTTGAATTCACAGAGGAAGCCATCGACCAGATGTTGGAGATGGGTTTGACCCAGGAAATGATCGATGAACAGATCCAAATGACGGAGGATGCGGCAAGCCAAGAGCAGCTCAACCAGATCTGTCGGGTCGACACCGAACACCTGGCGGCTGTCATGGCACAGTGGACGGCGGGTGAATTTTCGACAGAAGATTGGACCGGCATGGAATGTGAAGACGTCGTTGTAGTAGAAGAGTAATGATTGGATAATGCGAATCGACGATTGTATCATTCCATTCGCAGTAACCTGGTTCTTTCCATTCGTACCTCATGATCAGAATGTGTTCAACGCATGGGTTCTCTTTGCGAGAGCCCATGCGCTTTTCTTGATGGGGGAGAGGAGCGATCATGCAAACCTGGAAATTGAGTCCCTCGGATTTGACCTTTCTCTGGGATGAATGCAAACGCTGCTTCTATTTGAAAATCGTATCAAAGTTCAATCGACCGCGAGCGCCTTTCCCGAGTATCTTCGGCAAGATCGATCGCCTCATGAACGCATATTTCATGGGAAAACCGAGTTCAATAATTTCCCCCGATCTGCCGGAAGGGGAAGTAACCTATGGTGAAAAGTGGGTGCGATCGGCGGAAATCAAGCTGCCCAATCACGAACACACTTGCTACATCCGGGGTCGTTTCGATACCGCCATCCGTTTTATCGACGGGAGTTATGCTGTGGTTGATTTTAAAACCACCCAACCGGCAGCGCATCATATCGAATTCTACGGCCGGCAGCTTCATGCCTACGCATATGCTTTGGAAAACTCGGCGCCAAAAGGGTTTTCTCTCAGCCCCATCACCCATCTGGGTTTATTGAGCGTTTCGCCATCGGATTTACAGCGCTTTGACGATGGACGGATCGCCTATCTGGGAGATCCGTCGTGGACCGAGATTCCCAAGGATATGGATCGGTTTCTCCAATTTATCGACGAAGTTCTGACGATCCTGGAACGTTCTGAACCGCCGGATGCGAATCCGGATTGCGGATATTGTGATTATCGACAACGCACTCGGATGAGTGACTGGTAGCTGTGATATCGCTGTAGTTATATCCGCGCGGTGATATCAACACGGCGAGTGGGTCCCTTCGGCAAGTCGTTCAATTTCCAAATCGAAAGGCCGAATGCTTGACAATCCGGTGAATTGGTCGTAAATTAGGCCTTTAGGAATATGATGTGTAATCGCGCGTACATAGCATCGAAGAAGCTGGCCCGCCATGAGGTAAGAGCCTCAGAGCGGGCGATTTTTCATCTACCAAAACGGAGCCGGTCGGCTCTCTTTTTTTGTCCATTTCACTTGGGTCAAGATATTCTATGGCTGTAATCCAGTTGCCCGGTCTCATCGATCCACACGTACATCTGCGAGAGCCGGGTGCAACACACAAGGAAGATTTCGACACGGGAACCGCAGCGGCTTTAGCTGGTGGCTACTCCACCGTTCTGGCGATGCCCAACACGAATCCTCCCCTGGTCGATCAGGTGAGTTTCGATCAAGCCCGCCAGGCGGCGCAGGAAAAAGCTCGATGTGATTACGGCATTTACCTCGGCGCCAGTGCGGATAACCATCGAACTTATACATCACTTGCGAAAAAGGCTTGTGGGCTGAAGTTGTACCTGGATCTGACCTATGGTCCCTTGCAAGTTAAGGGACTCGAGCTGCAAAGGCGTCACCTGGAAGCATGGCCGTCCGATCGTCCTTTGGTAGCCCATGCGGAAAGGCGCAATCTCGCAGCGATCCTGCTCCTGGCAATGCTGCAGGAGCGGCCGATCCATATCTGTCACGTCAGTCGGCAAATCGAAATCCAGCTTATTCGTGAGATGAAGCAGCGAGGCTACCCGGTCACCTGCGAGGTGACTCCCCACCACTTGTTCCTCAGCGAAGAAGACATCTCCCATATCGGCCCGGGCAGGAGTGAGGTGCGGCCGGTGTTGGCTGCGAAAGTGGATCAAGCGGCATTGTGGGATAACCTGTCGGTGATCGACTGTTTTGCTACGGACCATGCACCCCATACGCTGGAGGAGAAGGACAGCGATGATCCTCCTCCCGGCTTTCCCGGCCTGGAGACATCATTGGCGTTGTTCGCCACCGCCGTACATGAAGGGCGATTGTCGATGGATGATCTTATCGCCCGCATGCATCTCAATCCGAGAAGGATTTTCGGTCTGCCGGAGAATCCGGATGCGGAAGTCGAAATCGACCCGGATGCCGTCTGGAATGTACGCGCGAAAGACTTCCACAGCCGCTGTGGCTGGAGCCCCTTTGAAGGCATGCAGCTGCGGGGACGTGTGCGCCGGGTGAAATTACACGGCCAATTGGCATATCAAGATGGCGAGATTCTAGTTCCGAAGGGTTTCGGGAGAAATGTCGCCTCAGTCTAATCAAAATAATATTGGAGGAATATATGGCAACCTTTATACCCCCGAACCAACGAAAGGCGCGTAACCCACACCTGCCGCTCGGCGATCGCCAGGAAGCCCCGTTTTACGGCAAGGATATCCTCTCGGTAGAACAATTCGCCCTCGAGGATCTGGAATATATTTTTGGCATCGCCAAAGAAATGCGGGCGATGGTCGAGCGGGTGGGAACCTTCGATTTGCTCAAGGGCAAAATCCTGACTAACTTGTTCTACGAACCCTCGACGCGCACGTCATCTTCTTTCCTGGCGGCTATGGAACGTCTTGGCGGCAGCGTAATACCGATCAATGAGGTGACGTACTCGTCGGTGGCGAAGGGCGAATCGCTTCCGGACACCATCCGCACGCTGGAATGTTACTCGGACGTGATTGTGCTGCGCCATCCCGAAGTCGGTGCCGCTGCACTCGCGGCGAAGTACTCCCATAAACCGATCATCAACGCAGGCGACGGCATTGGCGAGCATCCCACCCAGGCGCTGCTCGATCTCTTTACGATCTCTGAAGAACTTGGGCATGTAGACGGTCTCACCGTAACCATGCTGGGCGATTTGAAGTACGGTCGTACCGTTCATTCATTATCGCGACTGCTTTCATTGTTTGATGTTCATCTCAATTACGTCTCGCCCGAGATTCTCAAGATGCCGCAGGAGGTGATCGAAGAACTTGATGCACGCAAGATCCCTCAGGCGATGCATGACTCCCTCGAGTCGATTCTGCCCGAAACGGATGTGCTTTACATCACCCGCGTGCAGAAGGAGCGCTTTGAAAACCTGGAGGATTATGAGAAGGTGAAGGGTGCCTATGTTATCACCGAGGAGACGATGAAATCTGCGAAAGATGAGATGATCGTCATGCATCCGCTTCCGCGTGTGGGAGAGATTAGTTTGGAACTGGACGAGGATCCCCGTGCCGCCTACTTCCGGCAGATGGAATACGGTTTGTACGTGCGTATGGCATTGTTGGCCTTGGTGCTAGGTAAAGCGTAGGACGTAAGAAGTATCCACTGAAATCGATTGGATCTCGAGAACACGATGACAGAAACAACTGCGTTTTTTGCGAGACTGAGCGAGCGGGTTCGATCCGTCGATTCACTGCTCTGTGTTGGCCTTGATCCACATTCCAAACAGCTGCCCGAACAGACCGCCGAGGCGGCGTTGGACTTCTGTAAGCGCATTATCGAAGAGACCCATGAGTTGGCATGTGCCTTCAAGCCCAACAGCGCCTTCTTCGAGCAGTTTGGCGCTGCAGGATGGGATGCCCTTCGTGAAGTTATCGCCTTCGTCCCCGATGATGTTCCCGTAATTCTGGATGCGAAACGGGGCGACATCGCTTCCACGGCAGAGGCCTATGCGCGGGCGATTTTCGACACCTTGGGCGCAGATGCCGTCACGGCGAGTCCGTTTCTTGGTCACGACTCCCTTGAACCTTTCCTGCGCGATCCCGCCAAGGGTGTCTTTATCCTCTGTAAGACCTCCAATCCCGGAGCGGCTGATCTGCAGACCTTGCTGATCGACAGCTTCGAGCCGCTGTACGTTCGTCTGGCGCGCACGGCACAAATATGGAACGAGTTGGGGAATGTCGGCCTGGTTGTTGGGGCGACGGATCCTTCGGCGCTGGCAGTAGTCCGTGAAGCGGCGCCGGATCTTTGGCTGCTCGCGCCCGGTGTCGGTGCGCAGGGCGGCAATCTTGAGACTGCGTTACATGCGGGATTACGGCCGGATGGCCAGGGGATGATCATCCCGGTTTCCCGAGGAATTTCCTCTGCCGGGGATCGTCGTGCGCAAGCAGCTCAGCTGCGCGAGAAAATCCAAAACGTTCGGGAATCATTTCCATCTCCCCGACGATCGATCCTGCCAGCTCACCTGGTCGGATTGGCGGACGGATTGCTCGATGCAGGATGCGTCCGTTTCGGATCGTTCGAATTAAAGTCGGGGAAGATTTCGCCGATTTATATCGATTTGCGTTTGCTCGCTTCGTATCCGGCTTTACTGGCCCGAGCTGCGGCTGCCTATCGTTCACACGTAGACAACCTGAAATTCGATCGTTTGGCCGCCTTGCCGTATGCAGGATTGCCGATCGCGACGGCGCTTTCGCTGCAAAGCAGGCAAGCGATGATTTATCCCCGTAAAGAAGTGAAGGCCTACGGTACACGGGCAAAAGTCGAGGGTCACTATGAAGCGGGTCAGACGGCTTTGGTGATCGACGATCTGGTGACCACTGGAGGGAGCAAATTCGAGGCCATCGAGCGCCTGAAGGAAGTCGGGCTGAAAGTGACGGATATATTGGTGCTGATCGACCGTCAGAGCGGGGCGCGAGAAACACTTGCGGAAGCGGGTTATCGACTGCATGCCGTTTTCGAGCTCACGGATTTGATCGATCATTGGGAAGACACCGGCAAGATCTCTACGCAGCAGGCGGCAGCGGTGCGGGAATTCCTGGAGAGTTGATTTCGGTGTCCTGTATATCAAGACTCGCGTCTATTCCAATTCCAATGAACGCATTTTGGGAAGAGACTCATGTGGTATGAATGTGTCCGAGCGTTGCTGTTCCGCCTCGACCCCGAACGGGTACACCATCTGACGTTACGTGCGTTGACGATGGCATCTTCATCCTCAATAATACGTGCGTTGCTGCGGGGGGCTTTTTCGTATCACGATCCATCCTTGGCGGTTGAGGTTTTTGGGATTCGTTTCCCCAACCCATTGGGATTGGCCGCGGGCTACGACAAAGAGGGTTGTGCGCTGCAGGGATTGGCTTGCCTTGGGTTCGGCCACGTTGAATTGGGGACAGTAACACCGTTACCGCAGCCGGGAAATCCATCCCCGAGGATCTTTCGTTTGCCCGAAGATCGTGCCTTGATCAACCGCATGGGATTTCCCAACAAGGGCGCCGAGGCACTTTTCAAACACATTCGAAATCGAAGGGCGAGCGATGTCGTTGTGGGGCTCAACATCGGTAAAGGTGTAAATACGCCGCTGGAAGCGGCCGCTAACGACTATCTCCAACTGCTGCGAACTTTCTATGCATTCGTCGATTACTTCGTGGTGAATGTTTCCTCGCCCAATACGGTCGGCCTGCGCCGTTTGCAGGCGCGTGATTTCCTTGATTCCCTATTGCGCGAAATTTCAAACGCCCGTCAAGC
>DAOUDW010000027.1:0-17539 GCA_034430895.1 Anaerolineales bacterium
ATGGGTTTTTGACGCATCGTTTTCTCTTTTCGGAAGGTTATGTGTGCGCTGCTTATTATACGCCCGGTTTGAGGATCGTCCAGAATATGGGGCGAATTCGTCGTCGGTGCAGGAGAGGAAAACGTCGCGCAGATGGGCGTGCAGGAATCGAGTATGTGAGTGCCCCATCCCGGTCATTCTGCAAATAGCAATGTGCAGGAGCAAGTACGTTTTATACGGCTTTGCAATCAAGGGGTAAAGCCATTATGATCGTAATGGAATTCGGCGACCGGATTCAACATTGAAGAAATGGAGTGTGCCATGGTACGAGGACCTATCATCTCAAGATTCGGGCCTTTCGTAATTGTGATCTTGGTGGCCAGTTTTATTTTAGTCGCCTGCAATACGCCATTCTCCCTTTTTGGGGGCGAGGGGGATGATGTCCTCCGTGAAGATGCGTCGGATTCGGAATACGAGATCGAGGGAGAGGCCGTTTTAACGGATGAAATATGGCCTGTTCCGCCTGCTGTGTGTCCCACCAAAGATAAAATCGGTACATTGGAATTCAAACACCACCTCGAATGGGGCATGGCTGGCATTGGGAAGTTCCGGATCGATGTGGAAGGCAGCTATGCTGTCAATATCATCGAGAGTATCGCAACACATGAGCCGGAGGATAAAGTGGGGATACACAACCTCCCCAAAGAGTCTTTCGCGGTAACGATTTCTGTGGTTGATTTCAGGGATTGCGCCGACGCTACAGCCACCACTTTCATGGATCTTGAAGTCCGGGGGACCTGTATCGATGGCGTGCTGACGCTCTACATCGATGAGTTCTACCAGGAGGACTCCGTCACGATCATGTGCGGGAAAAATCGGGATAAGCCGATGCCTATTGTGATCCCCATTGCGGCGATGGAACAACCGGTCGTATGGACGATTTTATTGAGTGATCTGTGGCTTGATTCTCAGGTGGCCACGAACCCTTTTATGGGCGCGGGACTTCAAGGTGAGAGGACATTTGAATTTGGCTATTCATTAAACCAGTAGTAAATGCACTGATCATTCCAAGCGTCGATCAAGCTCCAGCATGGTGGTGATTTTTTCCTCGCCGGGGTTAAGTGCGTTCAGGGTACAAGGGGAATCTATCCAATAGAGAATACCGATGGGTTTTCGTGGTCACGATAATAAAGGTCGCTTTCTGTACCTTGCAACGGACAAACTAAAGATTTATGATGACAAGGGTTCGTTAAACGAAATATGAGAATAGAAAACGGAGTGTGCTATGTGTTATCCGCGTTGCCTGGCTAGGATCCTGAATGTTGTGATCGTTAGCCTCCTAACAAGCGCTTTTTTGGTGGCCTGCAGTGTGCCATTATCCTTTACGGGAACGGGGGACGGGGGTAGTGAGAGCGAAGCTGCTGCGGGGGAGGATGATGTTTCTACTAGTGGTGAATCGGATTCAGTAAATGGGAGTGAGGGAGATTCGTTCGGTGAATATGATATCCCCTCGGTTTCCGGTGTATGCCCGGTTGATAACACCAGCGGTGTGTTGGAATTCAATCACAACATCGAGTGGGGGGTTGCGGGCATGGGCAAGTTCAAGATAGAAGTTCAAGGCGCCCAACTGATCAACATCATTCGCAGCATCGCCACATACGAGCCGGAGGATAAAGTCGGCGTGCATAACGTCAGCACGGAGCCCATCCCGGTGACAGTTTCCGCAATCGAATTCAGAAATTGTGATGACGGATCTACAACGACGAATATGCGCGCCACAGTAACGGGGACTTGTATTGATGGCGTGCTCACGCTCTACATCCAGGAGTATTACGAGGAAGGCTCCGTAACGATGATGTGCGGGGACGAAAGGGATGATGCGGTTGAGCTCATGTTCCCCATCGGCGCAATGGAACAACCGGTTACTTGGAGTCTGTCAATGTTCGAGGTGTACGAAACGACGCCGGAATACTTGATTCCTTTCCTGGGCCAGGGAGGGAGTGGGGGCAGGAAGTATATCTTGAGCTTTTCGTCCTTGCCTTAAGCAAGCGCCAAACGGTCGATGCTTCTGTTAAAAACAACCGTCTCTCTCGAGAGACGGTTGTTATGTTAATGAAGCCACACCCATGATACGCTTCGCCCAACTCCGCGCGCGTTCGATCTCGCCATCCACCATAGGACCTTCCATGCCCTGCACGTAGAAGCCTTCGGGCGGCAGGGCGAGTTCGCCGCCCTTTTTCTGCAGCAGCCTGGCGATAGGTTTGGCTGCGTAGCCGAAGATGCGCACGAAAAAGGCCAGCACGCCGTGCCCCTCGATCTCCTCGACCGTCAGGCGCGTGTCGAAAGCCGCCACACGCACGCCGGAAAGGCCTTTAGCGGGGAGCGATTTGATGAGACTGCTGATGGGCGGGGTGGGGCGGAAGCGCTGCGTGGGCGAGCCGACGATGAGGGCGTCGAGATCGTGGATGTGTTCTGGCGTGGCCTTTGATACGTGTACGGCCTTCGTGGAATCCCCCAGCACCTCGCCGATGGCCTGGGCGATGCGCTCCGTGTTGCCGAATTGGGAATCGTAGATCACCAATGTCTTCATGGGGTGGATTCTCCTTCATGTGACTCTCGGACAATGCACCTTTGGAATGATGTATCACGTTGCACGTCGGAGGTGATTGAACGAGCGGCCTGGCTTGTTCGCTTCTGATTATACTTGCAGTCGGACGGGAGAGAAGAATCTCTGTAGAACCAATTCACCTCTTACGGGCGCATTTGTGAAATTTCTAACAAATTATTTATGAAACGCTAATCCATAAATAGAGATATATTAGATAAAATATAGATAAATAAGCATAATGAGAGGAGTGTTGCGATGAAAAACTATCCCGAACACCTGGCGGAGATCCAGGAATCAATGGCGGAGTTGGGGCAGGAAATCCCCGAGACGATGCAGGCTTTCATGGACCTGCACAAGGCTGGGACGGGTGCGGGCGTGCTCGATTCCAAATTCAAGGAGCTGATCGCCCTGGCGATCGCCGTCACGGTGCGCTGCGACGGCTGCATCGCCTTTCACGTAGACGACGCCTTGAAAGCGGGCGCCACGCACGCGGAAATCGTCGAAGTGCTCGGCGTGGCGATCCTGATGGGCGGCGGCCCGGCCTTGATCTACGCCCTGGAAGCGCTCGACGCCGTTGAACAGTTCGAGGCAGAACTCGTCATGGCGTAATACGCATCTAAAATCTTAGCTCATAAGAGCCACCCGCTCAAATAAAGGCGGGTGGCTCTTATTTAATCACTCCGATCAAGGAAAACCAGTACACTAAGTTTGCGATTGGTAAACAATCTTGGGAACTAAGCACACGAGCTTAGTAAATACCTTCTGACAATTGAGTTGAATGTGTAATGGTAGAGTTGGATTCGAGTCTGTGGAGTGAAGGATAAACCTGTATCACTGCTATTTCAGCAGGACCATTTCACTAATTTTCCAGAGATCTCGTGCCCCGCACTGCGGGCAAGATGACCGTGTTACTTTCTCAAGATCTGCACAATGCTCACAGATTGCATAGGGACAAACCCCGCAAGCCGCAACTCTAAATTCATTTCCCATGTCTTCGATGTCAATGCTGATCTTGTACGTTCTCCCGCATTGCTTGCACTGACGTACTCCGTAAGAATGCGTACCAGATACCGAAGGTATAATGGCCTCTTCTTTTTGGAATTTTGACGATAAGAATTCGGATATTGACTCCCAGGCAAGGATGGGAATTTCGACGATAATACCGGCAATTTCAATGCGGAATCGGATGATGATAATCAGTATAATCAAACCATAGAAGATAGAAAGACCAATTACCGGAATACGAAATTCGGACACTCCTTCTTTAAAATAGAAACTAAATATGACAATTGAAATAACCACGGTCATCATAAACAAAAGGCACCCATACACTTTTAGCCGATCCTTGAAATCCGTCATATCCTTGCATCCTTTCCTGTATTCTCAAACTACCAAAAGGACAAAATCTCACTTAACAGCATTTAAAGACAACAAATTACGCTAGACTTGTATTACTTCACCTAAATGTATATTCATAAGAATGTGCTGTCTTAAATTGTAATATAACATTTTAATTACTTAGAAGTACTACGGTAGTGATTCAATTGAGTACGTAGATACTTATTTTGTGAGTAAAAGAAATAGGGTAATTACAGAAAAGGCGATGTCTTATATGGTAATCGAGTCCGAGTCGATTGGGCGGAAAAATGATCTTCAGGTAATTCCAGTTGTGAATAATTGAAGTACTGTCCTTTTGGGACAGCCCGTATGTATTCATAAAGGCGCCGTATGGGAATCGAAGCTGCGTTGCTTGGGTAGAAAAGACCCTGTTATACATAACAAAGTGTAGCTTATCTTATGAATGCGCCGTCGGAGGATCGAACTCCGAACCTTGGGCTTAAAAGGCCCCTGCTCTGCCAATTGAGCTAACGGCGCACTGCGCCCGATTGTAACATTCCATCGGGAAGAGCGTCAACGGTTTCCGCTCCTGCCCTGTCTCAACACATCTCTTTTCCAACCAACCTATGTCTCGTAGACATGAAAGCTGTGCGTCATGCCGTTGGCCGAGTTGCCCGCCGCATCGGAGGCCCTGGCGTAGAACTCGTATACGCCGCTCGAATCGAAGGTGCCGGTGAAGGAACAAACCTCGCTGTTCGAGCAGATGGCGGCCGGGTTGAATTTGCTGCTGCCCGGCGCTTTGATGTAGATGGTGATGTTCGTCACGCCCACATCGTCGAAGGCGGAGGCGTTGATCGTGTTCTCGCTGCCGCGCGGGATGCTGTTCGACACTGCGCTCGATTCGACCAGCGGGAAGACGTTGTCGCTGGGTGTGACCGTGGGTGTCGGCGGGCTGGGTGTCTTCGTCGGGGGCGGCACGTTCACAACCGGCAATTCGTCCGGATCGCCGATCATCGTGCCGGTGCTGTCGGCCACCCAGCAGCGGCTTTCCGTCTGCCACCAGGTCTCGGCCAGATTCTTCCCGATCAACCAGTAGGTCTGACCTTCCTCCGTGTAGCTCAAGGTCTCATAGACCATATCGGGGCCGGAACGGCAGTGCGCGGCGATCTCGGGGATGAAGTAGGGTGGGTAGTGCCAGCCAAATAAGGTTCTTGAGATCGTCCCGGGTTCGAGGAAGATCGGTATCATGGGAAGTTCCTGCCCTTCGATGGGAAAGGTCCAATAGCCACGCTCGAACGCAGGCTGACTGCTTTCGTCTTCAATGTCAACCATCAAGCAGTACTCCCCCGGTTGGATGTCCATCCAAGCTGGATCGCTTGCGGATGAATCAGCACCGAACACACCGTCCTGATCCGTGCGGGTGAAAAGGTCGACACCCGGAATGCGATCTTCCCAGGCGGGAGGGCATTGTCCTCGCCAGATTTCTACTTCCACGTCGGGGATGCCGGGTTCGTTGTTATCGTAACTGCCGCTGTGGTCGATGTCATTGATTAATACACCGGTTAGAATTGCCGGTTCGAGGCCGGTGTCGAGGTCGTAATCCCAGCCGAAGGAGATTTCCTCGATGATCTGACCGTCGCTTTCGATGCTTACCGTTTGCATCCCGGGGCCGAATGTATTCGGCGCCGATAAGACGCCCGGCATGAGGATCGCATTGTTCTCAGGCTCGGTGATATCGAGGTAAACGCAGTACGTGCCCACCGGTGCGTAGTAGTAGTACTGCCCCTCTTCGTCCGTCGGACCGGAAGATGCGATCACGCCGTCTGACGGCATTGGCGAGACGCATTCCCCCTGTGCGATCCGAACGACGACGTCGCTGATGCCGCGTTCGTGTGCCCCCAGGCTTCCATCGGCAACGATGGCGCTGGCTTCACGGATGCAGCCGTACGGTGGATCGCGGTCCGCCGGGTAATCATCGCGCGGATCGGGGTTGGGGCAGGCGTCGTCCCACACCATACCGCTGATCACACCGGGCTGGCCTTCGGGCACGCCTGTGGTGTCGAAACTCCACGTTTCGGAGAAGGGCCCCGTTCCGCCTCCCTCTCCCGGGATCAGGACGGAGACTCCCCAGTAATACGTCTGTTCCACTTCGAGATCGACGGGAAGTTTCCAGGTGTCCAGCCATTCCTCCGATTCTTCGATGTACGCATACGGAGGAGTCAAGTCAGGGCTGCTGGAGATGATAAGTATGAAGCCACCCGGCTGGCAGGCGCCTAGGTGGTACCAACGAAATGTCGGCCTGGGGCCGGCGAGGGATTCAATCGCATTGACCATGGCGCCGTCCTCGGGCTCGATGAGTCGGGGGGCGAGAAGATCATCCAGCTCGCAGGGCGGCAGTGTGCCCGGGGTAGCGGTGGGGCGGTTGCATCCGGCGAGTAACCCGGTGGCCAGAATCAGGATCGCGATCATAATTCGGTGATAATCCTTATGCATGATATACCTCCTCATGCGGTTATGTGCTTCCAGGGGCATACAGTCCGTATGCCGCGATGTCGGGAAGAAATGCTCGATTTGCCAACATAGATGGGTTCAGGCGGCTGCAGTGCATACGTCACGGTGCCAGTCGGCGCTTTTTCCCTGCGAGGTTGCGTTCGTTTGCACCATGTCGATAGGTTCGATTCATCGATGTCTGAGCCTGCGTTGATGCCATTTTCACGATGTCATTGTTTTCACGTCGATTAAATTCCGCACCCTTCCTTTCACTACCCATCGGCTGCGCGAGGATGTTTGATACTTTTGAGATCAGGAATCTTGTGATCTCTGCATTCGATCTCCAATGATCTGTATCTGTCGAATGGATGACGGAAGCGAAGCGCGTGCAATGGCAGCGCGGTGCAATCAACAAAACAGTTCGGGCCGATTGTTAAAAATGTGATCTTGGTTTTTCCCCGCCGTTGGACAGCCACTCCGGCTCAAGATTCCTGCAGATGTTGTCCATTAGACAGGAAACCACTGGAGAAGCGTATCCACCTTTCTGATATTAGCACATCGCATGGAGCGATTCAATCGCTTCATGCCTTTCCGTATGGAGATATAATCCACTAGTGGCCCAACACGTCTATCTCTCGCCTCATCCGGACGACGCCGTGTTCTCCTGCGGCGGGTTGATCGCCCAGCAAACGTCGTCCGGTGAAGCCGTCACGGTGTTAACCATCTGCGCCGGCGACACGCCGCCGGGCGAGCTGACTCCGTTCGCAATGGAACTGCACGCCCGTTGGGGCAGTGAAGATTCGCCCAGCGCCGTGCGTCGGCTGGAAGATACGCTGGCCTGTGGGAGTCTCTCGGCGGGGGTGATTCACCTCGAAATCCCCGACGCGGTGTACCGTAAAGGCGCCGACGGCACGGGGTTGTATCCCGATGAATCAGCCATTTTTAGGGCGCTGCATGAATCCGAAAGCGATCTGATTGTCCATCTGCAGGAGGAACTCTCACGCCGCATCCCCGCGGAATCCGTGGTTTATTGCCCACTGGGATACGGCGGGCACGTCGATCACCGTCTCACCCGCCAAGCGGCGGAAGGCCTGGGGAGGGCGCTGCGATACTACGCGGATCTGCCATACGCCATGCGCGGGGGAGTGATTCCGGACGAATTGGGTCTCCCGCAAGGGGAGAAACGGCTTTTCGAACTCGAATCGATGGAAATCCAGGCCTGGGCGGCGGCCAGTGCATGGTATCGATCGCAACTTTCGACCTTCTGGGTGGACGAAAATGCGCTGTGCGCCGAGCTGGACGGCTTTCATCGGCGCGAAGGTGGGCTTCCGATCATCGTTTCAAATTGCTAGAAATCCGATTCCGAAATCTGCTGGAGGGGTACTATGCGGCGTATTTTTACCTGCTGGACAGGGGGCTTGAGTTGTGCTATTATGTCGCCGCAAGAAATGGTTCTGGGCTGAGAGCATCCTCTCAGTTCTTTTATTCTAGACGTTTCCTGCCCATCAGGGCAGGTCGAAATGTTAGAGGTAGGAAGGACGATGGCGAATTCCGCAGTATATCTTACGTCCGAAGGACAGAAGAAGCTCGAGGAAGAACTCGAACGTCTGCGCACAGTTCGGCGTCATGAAGTGGCCAAGCGTTTGCACGAGGCCATGGAAGATGGGGAATTGATCGAAAACGCAGAATACGAAGCTGCCAAGAACGAGCAGGCCTTCATCGAAGGCCGCATTCTCGAACTGGATCGCATGCTCGCCAAGGCGGAGTTGATCAAGCCGTCCAAGAAAACGGATGTCGTGCATATTGGCAGCACCGTTGTAGTCAAACAGGATGGACAGAAGAACGAGACGTACACGATTGTCGGGGTGGCGGAAGCCAATCCCAAGGAGGGGTTGATTTCCAACGAGTCACCGTTGGGGCAGGCATTGCTGGAGCGAGCCGTGGGGGATGAGATCGAGGTGCAAGCCCCGGCCGGCACACTGTCCTTCCGTATCGTAAAGATCAAGTAGCCAGGTGCTTTCACTGGGCGCCCCGCGTTTTGTTTGCCGTGCGGGGCGCTTTTTCGTGTAAACTTGACCTGAACTGAGTCCCGAACGAGAGAATTCGGGTAATAGATGAAGGGGTTTTATCAGTATGACGAAATGGAACGATCTCGAACGGATCCGCCTGGAAAAGCTCGAACGCCTGCGCCAAGTGGGGATGGAACCGTATCCCAACCGTGTCGAACGCACACATACTACGGCGGAGGCGATCCGGACATTCGAGGCTGCAAGCGAAGACGAAACCATTGAGGTCACGGTGGTTGGCCGGCTGCGTTCGATTCGCACCATGGGCAAATCGACGTTTGCCCATATCGAGGACGGCGCCGGCAGGCTGCAGCTCTACCTGCGCGCCGACGAGTTGGGTGCCGAGGCTTTCGATCGCTTCAACGACGATTTCGATCTGGGGGACTTTCTCCAGGCCCAGGGTCGCATGTTCCGCACGCGCACCGGTGAAGCCACCCTGCGCGTTGCCGACTACCGCATGTTGGCCAAGGGAATCACGCCACTGCCGGCGACGAAGGAAGAAGAGATCGATGGCGAGCGTGTGGTTCACAGTGCCTTTTCCGATCTGGAAGCGCGCTACCGGGAACGTTACGCCGATTTGGTGATCAACCCCGAGGTGCGTGATATTTTTCACCTGCGTACACGTATCATCCGTGCATTGCAGCAATTCCTCGACGAGCAAGGTTTCCTCGAAGTCGAAACGCCCATCCTGCAGCCGATTTACGGCGGCGCAGCGGCGCAGCCTTTTATCACACATCACAACCAGCTGCATCAAGAGCTGTATTTGCGGATCTCCTTCGAACTTTATCTGAAACGTCTGCTCGTTGGTGGATTCGAACGGGTCTATGAAATCGGGCGTGATTTCCGCAACGAAGGTGTCTCCTTCAAGCACAATCCCGAATTCACGCAGCTCGAGTTCTACATGGCCTACGCCGATTACAAGGACGTGATGGACCTTACCGAGCAGATGGTGTCTTTCGCCGCCGAACAGGCCACCGGATCGAAGCAGATCGAATTCAAGGGCGAGGCGATCGATTTAAGTCCGCCCTGGGAGCGCATCGAATTGCGGCAGGTGTTGATCGACGCCGCCGAGATCGACATTTTCAAACACGACGATGAAGAGAGTCTGCGGGCAGCGATGGAAGCCCGCGGACACGAACCATCGAAAACATCGACGCGCGGCAAACTGATCGATTCGTTGCTGAGTAAATATGTGGAGCCGAATATAATCCAGCCGACCTTCATCTACAATTACCCGCGGGACATCTCGCCGCTGGCGAAATCCGTGCCCGGCGATCCACAGACTGTCGAGCGTTTTGAAGGTTTCGTGGGCGGCATGGAGCTGTGCAACGCCTTCACCGAGTTGAACGATCCGCTCGATCAGGAGCAGCGCTTCCTGGAGATGGGCCGCATGTACGGTGAGGATGACGAGGAGCGCCATCCCATGGATGAGGACTACCTGCGGGCGATGGCCTACGGCATGCCGCCCAATGGCGGCTTCGGCATGGGCGTCGATCGTCTGACCATGCTGCTGAGTGATCAATCGTCGATTCGAGAAGTGATCCTGTTTCCGCATCTGCGCAGCAAGGATCGAGAATAGGCGCACGATCACTGGTTTCTTGTTTACCAGTCTATTCAGACTATTTCAACTTACCATGAATGTGAAGGTGCGAGAGCACCTTCATGTTGTTTCTCTATCGCTTGCTGCGGATTGTAAATAGAGCAGATCCGCCGAACGCGACCAGACCACCAATCCCAACGCCACGCCGAACCAGAGCGTGGCGAAGCGAATCAGCAGCGTGGCGGCAGCGGCGGTGCTGGCCGGAACATCCAGGAGCAGGGTCAGCATACCGGCAGCGCTGGCCTCGAAGGCGCCCAGTCCTCCCGGGAGCGCCGAGACGGCGCCGATCACCGTCGAAAAGGAAAGTACGAAGACCGCCACGGAGAGAGTCTCCCACCCGCCGGGCACGCCCAAACCAACGAGTACGAGATACATTGCCAGACCTTCTCCCAGCCAGGCAACACTGCCCAGTCCGATGGCCGTGATGGTGGCGCGTGGGCGGAAGAGGGCGTAGACACCTTCATAGAATTCATGCAGGTGATGGGCAAGCCTCCGGATCAAGCGCAAGCGTTCGGCGAAGCCGAGGATAGCCAGCGCCAAGGGCCGGATTTGGGAAATGACAATGCCCGCCAGCAGGATCCCCAGTACGGCAGCGAAGGCCGGCCAGTAGCGGGGATAGGCGATGACGCCCAGCGTGGAGAGCAACAGTACAGCCAGGCCGTCGCTGATGCGTTCGGCGAGCACCACGGTCACACCGCGCGCCGTGGGCGTGCCGGTCTTGTTCTGCAGCCAGACCGCTTTTAACGCTTCGCCGACTTTCCCGGGCGTGACGGCGAGTGGGAATCCGGCGACGAAGAGACGGGCGCTCTCACGCAAGGATAGATCGTGGATGCCGATCTGGCCCAGGTAAAAATGCCACTTGAAAAAACGCAGGGTGTAGTTGAACAACGTTCCGGTCAGAATGAGCGGGGTGTACGCCCAGAAAAAGTTGGCGAACTGGGTGCCGACCTGGCGTATATCGCCGATCAGCCCCAGTCCGAGGAATACGAGGAAGCCGAAGATCAAGCCGACAGCGATGCGTCGGCGGATCGATTTTTGTCCCATCAGCGCAGCAAGAAGAAGGCTGCGATGGCCACGATAAGGCCCACCAGTCCGATGAGCGCCTGGATAACGGTCTTCGGTTCCATTCCGGGCATGACCACTTCACCATCGCCGTAGCGCCTGAAGAGCTTCCCCCAGCGTGTCTTCAAAGCTGCTGCGACGCGTTTGCGCCCGATGAAGGGATACCAGAAAACGTTGTGGTAGAAGTTGCTGGCGAAGTACGACCAGGGCACCAGTGGACTTTGCAGGAGCACCTTTTCCAAGGGCTTGAGCGGTCCATGGTAGATCATCTTCTGGCCGCGGCTGGCGAAAGTGTCGCCCTTCTTGAATTTCCAGGGTTCTTCCTGCTCGATATCATATCCGGCGATCTCGATCTGTGAGGGGTCGCCGACGCCCAGATCCTTTTCGTGGGCATGGCGGATGAAACGCAGTTTCATGGGATCGAATCCCTGCAGCTTGGCGGACACGGCGTCGATGGCCACCTGGTCGGCCGAAGCGAGCAGGATGTCTTTCTCATGCCAGTGCATGGCCCGCGGACCAGGTCCGTCGCCGGCGAAGGTGCCGTCCATCATGGCAAACAAGCCAGGGTGGATGTCTTGTTGAATCATGAGCAGGTCGACGAGTGTGTCGTGGATCACGGCGTGAGTCCAGTGGCGGTTGCGGTGCAGTAATCCGCCGAAAGCGTTTTTCATGGCGCCGGTGATGGTGGTGAAGACGTGAGTCTTGACCGTCGGGAGCTGGATGATATTCATGCCGACGAGCGCCTTGGGAATGAACACGCCGTCCGGGTACACCTTGTCGAGGACGACGAAAGGCTTCGTGGGTTTGTACTCGAACCACTCAAAATCCTCTTCGTAGAGATAGATGCAGGGCACGTTGTGTTTGTCGGTCACGAAGCGGTGTTTGTTGTTGAACTCACCGACGCTGGTGTCGACGACGACGGTGTCATTGTGCACGCCGACCAGGTTATCGTATCCGCTGTTACGCAAGGTTTGAATCACACCTTCGAGTTGCCAGGGCTCGGTGGAGCAGGCTGGATACCAGGTCTGCCAGGAGATGTTGATTTTCAGACCAGTACGGTTGCCTTTGGGTAGAGATGACTCGAAATCCGCCAGGCGCATGACTTTCTCGATGTCCTCCAAAATCGTTTCGGGGGATGTCTTGACTGCTGCTACAACACCTTTGCCGGAAAAATCTGACATGCGTTCCTCCTTGATACATCAGGATTCTATCGCAACCTGGTCCATCAGAACAGTGAAACCATTTTCCTGGTCGAGACGGCCGTTTCTGTGATCTGCTCTCCTGTGCTTCCATCGGACGTGCTACAATTACGCATAACGGGAGGAAAAGGATAAGGATGGATCCGGGCAGTCACCATCAGAAACAGCTTTCGCCACGGCCGGGTACGCAGCGACAAATCCGTCTGCAAATTTACCTGCCTTTGATTTTCGGTGGTCTGGTGATTGTGGGCCTCTCGCTTGTATTGTTGTTGGAAGACCGCAGCCCTGGCGTACTTGCGGATGTTGCTGTGATTTGTCTTGCATTGCCGATCCTGCTGCTCGGTGTGTTGATGATAACGCTCCTGGGGCTCGGTGTTTTTGCAACGGAAAAGGTGGTCCGGAAACTCCCGGCACCTTTTAGAAAGGCGCAGCAAATCCTGGGTCGTCTCGAAGGAACGGCGAAACAAGCAGGAGACCTGGCAACCAAACCGATGCTTTCATCGTTGTCCGCCTGGGCGGGCGTTAAAGCTTTTTTCCAAAGCATTGTATCTATCTTTCGTTCTGATGAGGGAAATCTGTATGAATGAAGACGGAAATTGGAAAACCAGAACACTGATCCTTGGTGGTCTGATCGGTGCGTTAACCGGTTTGGGAATGGCCATCCTGCTGATGCGGCGGGCTGAACAGGAAGGTGAAAGACCAAAACTCGGCACCGGCGAGGGGATGAAAATCGGGATGACGCTGCTGGGTTTGCTGCGTCAGATTTCCAAGGAGTGAAGCGATAGGAATCGCGGGTATGCAAGGTGGTCTTCCCCTGGCATGAGGGCAGCCTTGTTTTCATCACACGCTTGACATGTCGCTATTGCGATTGCGCAGGCACGCCAGGCGTAGATTGTTGTGGGAGGAAGATAACCTCTACTCGTAAAGTATTGTACGAGGCATCGAATGTCCGAATATTTATCGCTACTTGTCTAATCGCGGCGGATTTCTACTGAGGATCAGCCGGTTTTACCTTACTCGCTATTATTCTAATGCGTAGTTAAGTACCAAAACCATTCCCCAGATCATATCAATCCTTCGTCTTTCGATTGTCGTAAACACGCGAGAGAGCGCGGAGCAGACGAAACATAACTCGGTGTCATGTGCATAGGGCGTATACTTTTTGGATTACCTCAAACGCCTTGGGAGAACGGGATTATAATTTTGCCCGTTTGGGAAGGCGATGAAAGAATAAATTCGTTTGCAAACAAGGAGAAGTTTCGTGAAGAAAGAGGTTGATGTATTTGTTATTGGTGGTGGACCGGCGGGAATCGTAAGTGCAGTAACTACCAGGAAGTATTATCCAGAAAAAAAGATAACGTTGGTTAAGAATGTGGAAAGTGGTTGTATACCTTGCGGTATCCCTTACATGTTTTCGAGTTTAAACAACCCGGAGGAAAACAAACTCGGCAATGCCGCGTTGGAAAACAATGACATCGATTTGGTCATCGATGAAGTGCAGAGAATAGATCGAGATCATAAAGAGGTAATCACGGGAAAAGAAGACACATTTCGTTACGACAAGTTGATCCTGGCACTCGGTTCCTTGCCGATAACGCCTCCAGTTCCCGGGATCGATAAAGAGGGGGTTTATACGATTAATAAGGACCTGAATTACTTGAAGGTTGTGGTTGAAAAAATCAAGAAATCCAAGCACGTCATGATTCTCGGCGGAGGTTTTATCGGCGTCGAGTTTGCCGATGAGATCTCAAAAATCGGTGGATTGAAAGTCACTCTCGTGGAGATGCTTCCTGCGCTTCTGTATAATTCGTTCGACCCCGAATTCTCAGAGATCGTGGAAGAGAAACTGGTTTCTCAAGGTATTGAGGTTTTGACCGACACGGAAGTGATTGAAATCCTCGGTAAGAAGAAGGTTGAGAAAGTGCGATTATCCGGTGGCAAGGAAATAGAGGTGGACAGCATCATTCTTGGTGTCGGTTCTGTTCCGAACACGCAGCTCGCTTTCGAGGCTGGTCTGGATAGAGGAAAAGGGAAAGGCATATGGGTCGATGAATATATGCGTACCTCGGATGCGGATATTTTTGCCGTCGGGGATTGTGCAGGAAAACGGGATTTTTATACCCGCAAAGACACTGCGATTATGCTCGCTTCTACATCAACTGCAGAGGCTCGAATTGCCGGTGCGAATTTGTTCAAGCTGAAAGTGATCCGCGAGAACAAGGGAACGATCGCGATTTATTCAACCTATATTAATGGATTGGTTTTGGGATCTGCGGGCTTGACGGAAAGAACCGCGAGGAAGGAAAACTTTGAAGTGGTGATCGGCGCGGCAACTGGAATGGATAAGCATCCTGCCACTTTGCCGGGAGCGAATAAAATTAGAGTCAAGTTGATATTCTCTCGTCAATCAGGGATACTCATGGGGGGACAGGTTTCCGGAGGTATATCTGCCGGGGAAGTGATCAACATTATCGGCTTGGCGATCCAGCAGCGCGTGTCCGCAACCGAGTTGGATACGCTGCAGATCGCTACCCATCCATATCTCACGAGCGCGCCGACGATGAATCCCCTTATTCTGGCCGCTCAGGCTGCAATGCAAAAGATTTAGATCGGATGAAGGTATGAAGACCTATCTTGAATGTATACCGTGCTTTTTCCGACAGGCTCTCGAAGCTGCCAGAATGAGTGGTGCGGATGCTGAAACCCAGAAGCAAATTCTCGATGAGGTGGCAAAAGCCATTCCGGGTATCCGATTGACATCTACGCCTCCAGAAATGGGGAAAACGATACACGATATCGTGAAACGAATAACCGGACAACCCGATCCCTATAAACGGCTAAAAGAAAGGGCTACGGAGAAAACCCTAGCGATCTATCCTGAATTGAAGAAGAAAACGGAAACTGCAGAGGATCGTTTGCTCATGGCGGTCGAATTGGCCATCGCGGGCAATATTATCGACTACGGCACCGAGAACGCGCTTGATGTGGACAAGGAGCTTGGGAAAATACTGCTGAAGGAACAGCGGCCCATCGAAGAAAAAGAGAAGTCCGTCTTCGATTATCGGTCATTCCAGAACGCGATCAATGATGCCAGAACGATTCTCTATCTTGGCGACAATGTTGGAGAGACCGTTTTCGACCGTGTGCTGCTGGAGGAGATCAAGCGAATCGATCCCGAAAAAGAAATCATGTATGCGGTAAGAGAGAAACCCATTATTAACGATGCCTTGAAAGAAGATGCCATCGAAGCGGGAATCGATCAAACTGCGCATGTTTTTTCAAGTGGGTCGGAGGTTCCGGGGACGATCCTTCCGCTGTGCTCGAAGCCGTTTATCGATATCTTTAACAAGGCTGACCTGGTGATAAGCAAAGGACAGGGGAATTACGAGACCCTGTCGGACGAAAGTCGGCCGATCTATTTTCTATTCATGGCGAAGTGTCCGGTGATCGCCAGAGATTTGGGTTGCACGGTGGGGGAGATAGTTTTGGTGTGCAATCAGAATTGGTCCGAACGCCGCGCTTGATGACCAACTCAGTCTATGATAAGCGGCGTTTTCTATCCGGCTGGAGTATCCGTAGCATTTCTTTTTACATCCCCTTAATTCACCTCCGTTCGATCAATCTTCATGAGCTTTCGGCGGCGCTCGTCACTCCGTGTCCCATTAAATGATAATGCTACCCAATGTAAATGGTTCATTCATTTGGTAATGTTACCGAAATAACCTCTCCTTTCTTTGAATTATTGGGAGTGAATACGATCCATTGCATTCATTCTTCTTGTGCGATACCATTCATGACAGTTATGAATTAGAGTTTTCCCGCTTGTGTTGCGCATCCTGCAACAATAGTTCCATACCCTAGGGGAGAATGAGATGGTATGGAAGTGTATACCTCGCAGATGGCATTTAAACGCTTTCAACTATATTAACCACACGATGAAGCATTCCTGGGGATATATGATCTACCGTCATCATCGGTTTTTAAGAATCCTTAGACTGAAGGACACCTTACTAGTACATCGCTTTGGAAGATCAAGGCGACATAATCAACAGGATATTGTGAGAGATATAAAGAACCCAGCCTGATGCTGTCTTCTTAGATAAGTACTACTGGAGAGACCACTCACAGCTTATTATGGAAAGGAGCAACTGAGTAGCTGATTCGAGATACGACCCAAAGGCGTATCACGCGTATCGAATAAGCGCCTTGTATTCCATACCTGTTATTGTTCCTAACAAGGGAATCCGTATTAGGAGGCATGCATGACCAGCCCCTCGCGCACGAAGGCAGAGCGTCTATTGCAAATCGAAAAAATGCTGCTGGCGCATCCCGAAGGTTTGACACAGGCAGAAATCGCCCGCCGCCTGGGTGTCCATCGTTCTACTGTAAACCGCTATATCCCCGATCTATCCGGGTACATCTATATCGATGATCTGGACGGCAATCGCTGGAAGGTGGATCGCTCCACATATTTAGTGAACGTGCGTTTCAACTTGCACGAGGCGCTTGCAGTGCACTTGGCTGCTCGGCTGCTTACCACTAGATCCGACAAGCACAACACGCATGCCGCTGCTGCGCTTCGCAAGCTGGGTTTGGCGTTGGAACGCCTCACCCCGCGCGTTAGCCATCATCTGTTGCAGTCAGCCGATGTGATCGACGATGCCGCTCAGCGGCAAGATCCTGTCTACCTGCAAGCCCTGGAGAAATTGACTCTGGCCTGGGCTGAAGGTCGCAAAGTGCAGGTGTGGCACCGACACGAGGATAGTGGAAAGGTGTTCGAATACACCTTCGCCCCCTATTTCATCGAACCCTATGCTGTTGGATACACCACGCATGTCATCGGTTTCCGGGAGCCTCCGGGGGCACTGCGTACCTTCAAGATCGAGCGCATCGAGCGGGTGGAGTTACTGCGTGAGCGTTACACCGTCCCTGAGGACTTCGATCCGCAGAATCTGCTGGCTGATGCTTGGGGAATCTGGTACACGGAGAAGGAGCCGCTGGAGGTGGCGTTGCGCTTTCACCCGCGCGTCGCCAATCGAGTACAAGAGTCCCGCTGGCATCGCTCGGAAATCGTGGAGGAGCAGCCGGACGGATTCTTGATCTGGCGGGCACAGGTGGCTGAGCCGCAGGAGATGCTGCCCTGGATCCGCGGCTGGGGCGCGGATGTGGAGGTGCTGGAGCCGGAGGGGTTGAGGAG
>DAOUDW010000028.1:0-2293 GCA_034430895.1 Anaerolineales bacterium
CGGCCGCCGTTCCTGCAGGGTGTGATAGAGATAGGCCAACGTGTTCCCCGAATCGAGAATGTCTTCCACGATCAACACGTGTCGGTGATGGATGGGTTCGCGCAGATCCATGAGGATACGTACCGCACCGGTCGTGGTCGTCATCCCGTAGCTCGAGACGGCCATGAAATCGACGATGTGGCGCATGCGCAGACAGCGTGCCAGATCGGCGAGGAAGATAAATGCGCCCTTGAGGATACCCACCATGTAAATTTCATCGGCGTGGGCATAATCCTCCTCAAGCTGGGCGGCGATTTGCGCCACACGCGCCTGAATGTCTTCTCGAGAAATGATCACACGGGCGATATCAGGATTCAGTTCAGGCATGTCGTACTCCCACTTCGATTTTTACAATCATAAAATCAACCTGGTAACATGAGGACCCAGCCGATTCTCTCCCGTCGATCTAAGGCGCCCAATCCGGCTTGGTATCGTTCAGCGGACTCACTCGCTTCCGTGGGCTCAACGGGAAACTACTCTGGGGTGGATGTCGGTGCCGGGATGGGTTCGGCGGTCGACGTGCTGGTTTCAACCGCTTGGACAGGAATGGTCACCTCGGTCTCTTTATCACTGCAGCCCGTGAGGCAAATCAAGATCAGCAGCCCAAGGAGGGCAGATATCGATAAACAACGAGTGAAGGTTCGTTCTACCAGGATTCCCATACTCGTCTCCTACCCCGATCGAGTCGACACGATTGTATTGCCATGCACACGGGAACGCAAACCTTTTCGCTGCGGCAAGTTGTGCCTGCATGAAACCGACACATGATCATTGGAATCGTTTCTCGCCGCGACCAAACGATGTTACAGGAAGGTCATTTTCGTAAAACCAGGGTTGATGTGTGATTGTGAGATGCAAGACGGATGCGTACTAGCAATGCAATCGTATGATCCGATTTTCATTGGGACGGCTCCATTACACTGATCAAATGCGTGACCCCGTTTCTGCCGTTCCGATACAAGATCACGCCGACAACCCGCCTATCTTTTATGAAAGTTAGGCTCAGGCCGTCTTCATGAACAAGGTTGAAGACATCCTCGATTTCCCATCCATCATCCGCAAGCGCTTCTTTGTAATATGCTGTGATCTCGTCGAGTAAATCCGCCTCGTCCGAGTAGCAAACCAGCGAATACATACCCTCGGCGATCCCCGATCTTTCGATGACCACATCCGGATAAATAGGTACGTCTCCCGGAAAACTATCCGGAAGCGCATTTTCATGGCTGTATTCGGTATCACCGCTTACAACATCTTCGATGATGTTGGTGAACAAAGTTGAAGGCGCATTGCTGGCGCAGCCCGAAAGCAGCATGGCGACGATGAATGATACGATCAAGTATGATTTGCATTTGGTTTTTTGCATTTTCAACCACCCTTTGACTGATTTCGAAATGGATTGATTGCCGGAATCAATCCCATGGAATGGGAAATTTTAACATACAAACATCACAGCATGACGATGTAGTTTGCCATCACACCCACCCCCGCGGCCGATAATGCGGCATCGCCTGGCGCATGCGTACACGATTGGCTTCGTCCAGTTTGTGAAAACAGCAGCGGTGGACTATCGCAGCCGTTGAGTAAGCGCACGAAAATAACACCATTGACAAGATGGGAATCCACGATCTACAATCAGTCGGTCGATACGAATTTTGGGGCGCTGTCTTAACTTCACTCGATCGATACCGAATAACCGTCATTTCAAATACATATCGTTTCTAAGAGGGTGGGCCAATGCTGCACAAAATCAACTTTATTCGTCTGCCAGTAATACTCCTGGTTGTATTCTTGATGAGCGCCTGCGCATCATCCACAGCGCAGACCGACAACCAGGCTGCCGATGCCGCAAATGGGACAGATCTACCCAACCCGGCCAACGCTTCAACGGCCACTGCTACTGCTGTTCCAACCAATACACCAATACCCCCGCCGGTTCAGGTGGACGGCTGGGAGTCAGCGGCCGTATCGACAGTCTGTCTGGACATCATCCAAACCTACACCGACGTGAATGAAGATTTCTCGATTCCGGCGTTCGAAAAAACCGCCTCCCGCTTGCTGGGACGGATGGGTCTTCTCGTAGTGAAGCCTGGCGAAGCATGTGATGCCACGCTGACCATCGAGTTTACCGCCCGGAGTAAAAGTGCAGACTATGGAAGTGCAGGCAAGTGTTATTCCGGTGCAGCTGCATCTGGCCAGGTAACCCTCTCTGCCGAAGGATACCCTACCTTGAGCCCCGATCCCTATTCAGTATCAA
>DAOUDW010000029.1:0-2160 GCA_034430895.1 Anaerolineales bacterium
CCTTTTATTGCAACCAGTACGAGCCGCTGCATGCGGTCTACGGTCGGCAAGCGTGCCTGCCGGCGATCGAAGCATGCCTTCAAGCCGGAGAACAGCGGCTGATTAGTTTTTACCCGCAGCTGCGGATTGTGAAAGTCGATGAACCCACGCTCGCGGCGTTGGATCCATGCGGACTTGGTTTTTTCAACATCAACACGCCGCAGGATTTGGCGCACGCCGAGCAGCTCATCATGGATGGCGACGTTGTGTTGGATTAATTACAGGCCGCGATCAGCAGTTGGCCAGTATCGTGGATCAGGATAGGAGTGCTTTAATGAGTCTCGATCTATCTCCCTGCCGCGCCCACTTTCCGGCGCTTGCCAGAGACGCAATCTATTTCGACAACCCGGGCGGCACCCAGGTCCCGCAGCTAACTATCGATCGCATGGTCGATTATCTGATCGAGACCAACGCCAATCACGAGGGTGCATTTCCCACCAGCCAGGCCTCCGATCGGATGATCGATGAATCCCGCCAGGCATTGGCGGATTTCCTCAACGCCGATCTCCCGCAGGAAATTGTCTTCGGCCCCAACATGACCTCGCTCGCCTTCAAGCTCAGCCGCAGCCTGGCCGGGGAACTTACAGCGCAGGATGAGATCATCGTCACGCGCCTCGACCACGATGCCAACATCGCACCATGGACGATCATCGCCGCGGAGCGAGGTTGTAAGGTTCACTGGCTGGACTTCGATGTAGAAGACTGTACGCTGCGCCTGGATCAATATGAGGGCTTGCTCAACGAACGTACGAAATTCGTGGCCGTTGGGTATGCCTCCAATGCTGTGGGCACCATCAATCCAGTGCGGCATATGGTTAAACTGGCGCACGAGGCCGGAGCGATGTGTTTCGTCGATGCCGTGCAGTACGCGCCCCACGGCCTGATCGATGTCCAGGATCTCGACTGCGATTTCCTGGCGGTGTCGGCGTATAAATTCTTTGGTCCGCACATCGGAGTTCTTTATAGCAAGCAGGACCATCTCGAACGTTTGCAGGCCTATAAAGTCCGCCCGGCGTCATCCGAACCGCCCGGCAAATTCGAGACCGGCACTCAAAACCACGAGGGCATCGCCGGCGCGCTTGGCGCGCTCGAATATCTCACCGCGCTGGGCGAAGCGCATAAGGGGGAGGTGGACGGTCCGACCCATCGCAATCCGCGCTTCGCACATGCCATGCGCGCCATTAAATCCTACGAGTCGCAGCTCACGCGCACGCTGATCGAGACGTTGTCCGCCATTCCGGGTGTCAGGATTTGGGGCATCACCCACGACTTTGATCGACGCGTTCCCACCGTTTCTTTCACCCTGGAAGGACGATATCCGCGGGATATCGCCGCGGCGTTGGGGAAACGGGGGATCTACGTCTGGGATGGAAATTATTACGCCTTGGCGGTAACGGAACGACTCGGATTGGAAGAGCATGGGGGCATGCTGCGCGTCGGCCTGGTGCATTACAACACGACGGCGGAGATCGCCAAACTTGGAAACGCCCTGGAAGATATCAAGGCAGGCAGTTGAAAGAATTCGATCTGCACCGGGATATTGCTTAAAGGCACAGGCAAACATCTAGATGAGGGGGGCACCCAGATGTCTGCCTGTAACCTTAATATATCGACAAATGATCCCAGCGTCAAGAGGGATGTAGGATATGGAATTCGCCGGAATGGAAACGAACTGGGTGGTGGTCCCTCTTACGGCAAGCTGCCCTGTGAACAAAGCTGCCGTTTCCAGCGGTGTTACCTGTTTCTTGCCTGGCAGGCAATAAAAACAAAGGAGGTGATGGTTGTCAGCCAAGAGAGGATGGATTCCACTTCGATCCTTTCGGGTGTCCGTTTACACTTGGACTACCGCACCGAGGGTGGTTTTGTGTACGGACACAGCCTGGAGACCTTACCCCTTTTTCATGGCCTCACGCCCAGCGAGTTGAAGCTTGTGACCGCTCGATTCGAGGACATCACCTTTCCCGCCAAGCACGTCATCTTTCATCAGGGTGATCCTGCCGATAAACTCTACGTGGTCATTTCGGGGCGCGTCGCCATTCGTTTTAAACCGGATGATGGCGACGTTCTCAATGTCACCGAAGTGGAGCGAAACGGTGTCTTCGGCTGGTCTGCGGTCCTGGG
>DAOUDW010000030.1:0-2175 GCA_034430895.1 Anaerolineales bacterium
CCTTTTATTGCAACCAGTACGAGCCGCTGCATGCGGTCTACGGTCGGCAAGCGTGCCTGCCGGCGATCGAAGCATGCCTTCAAGCCGGAGAACAGCGGCTGATTAGTTTTTACCCGCAGCTGCGGATTGTGAAAGTCGAGGAACCCACGCTCGGGAAGTTGGATCCATCCGGACTTGGATTCTTCAACATCAACACACTGCGGGATTTGGTGCGTGCCGAGCAGTTGATCGCGGACGGCGCCGTTGTGTTGGATTAGAATCAGGCCGCGATCACAACGATTCGCATAGACCGGCATCGTAGATCAGGATAGGAGTGTGTAAATGAGCCTCGATTTATCTTCATACCGCGCCCATTTTCCGGCGCTTGCCAAAGACGCGGTGTATTTCGACAACCCGGGCGGCACCCAGGTTCCGCAGCAAACCATCGATCGCATGGTTAACTATCTGATCGAGACCAACGCCAATCACGAGGGCGCATTTCCCACCAGCCAGGCCTCCGATCGTATGATCGACGACTCCCGCCAGACGATGGCGGATTTCCTCAACGCCGGGCACCCGCAGGAAATCATCTTCGGCCCCAACATGACCTCGCTCGCCTTCAAGCTCAGCCGCAGCCTGGCCGGGGAACTCACGCCGCAGGATGAATTCATCGTCACGCGTCTCGACCACGATGCCAACATCGCACCATGGACGATCATCGCCGCGGAGCGAGGCTGCAAGGTTCACTGGCTGGACTTCGATGTAGAAGACTGTACGCTGCGCTTGGATCAATATGAGGGCTTGCTCAACGAACGCACGAAATTCGTGGCCGTGGGGTATGCATCCAATGCTGTGGGCACCATCAATCCGGTGCGGCAGATGGTTAAACTGGCGCACGAGGCTGGAGCGATGTGTTTAGTCGATGCCGTGCAGTACGCCCCACACGGTCTGATCGATGTCCGCGATCTCGACTGCGATTTCCTGGCGGTGTCGGCGTATAAATTCTTTGGCCCGCACATCGGGGTTCTTTATGGCAAGCAGGAACAGCTTGAACGCTTGAAAGCCTATAAAGTCCGACCGGCGCCATCCCGGCCGCCCGGCAAATTCGAGACCGGTACGCAGAACCACGAGGGCATCGCCGGCGCGCTGGGCGCGCTCGAGTATCTCGCCGCGCTGGGAGAAGCGCATCCTCGGGATGTCGACAATCCAACCCGTCGGGACGCTCGCTTCGAACATGCCATGGGTGCCATACAATCCTATGAATCAAAACTCACAAAGACGCTGATCGAGACCCTGTCCGCCATTCCGGGCGTCAGGATTTGGGGCATCACCGACGAGCATGATTTCGATCAGCGCGTTCCCACCGTCTCCTTCACCCTGGAAGGATGGCATCCGCGCGATATTGCAGCGGCGTTGGGGAAACGGGGGATCTACGTCTGGGATGGGAATTATTACGCGCTGGCGGTCACGGAACGGCTGGGGCTGGAAGAACGTGGCGGCATGCTGCGCGTTGGCCTGGTGCATTACAACACAATGGAGGAGATCGGCAAACTCGGGAACGCTTTGGAAGACATCACAACAGGCAGCTGAAGAGCTTCGCGCTGCACATAGACTTTGCTTAAAGGCACAGGCAAACATCTAGATGAGGGGGGCACCCAGATGTCTGCCTGTGACCTTAATATATCTACAAATCATCTCAGCGTCAAGAGGGATGTAGGATTGGAAAATGCCGGACGACAATGAATGTGCTGGGCGATCGTCTCGTTTCCAGCCGGCTGCTCCCTGACAGGTGCTGCGGCTTCCATCGGTGCTCCCCTTATACATGCATGGTGGAATATGGAGACAAATGAGGTGATGGTTGTCGCCCAAGAAAGGATGGATTCCACTTCGATCTCTTCGAGCGTCCGCTTAAACTTGGATTGTCGCTGAGGGTGGCTTTGTGTACTCAAGCAGGTTGGAATCCTTACCTCTATTTCATGGTCTTACACCCAGCGAGTTGAAGCTGGTGATCGCTCGATTCGAAGACATCACCTTTCCTGCCGAGCACGTGATCTTCAATCAGGGTGATCCTGCCGATAAACTCTACGTGGTCATTTCGGGGCGCGTCGCCATTCGTTTTAAACCGGATGATGGCGACGTTCTCAATGTCACCGAAGTGGAGCGAAACGGTGTCTTCGGCTGGTCTGCGGTCCTGGG
>DAOUDW010000031.1:0-43583 GCA_034430895.1 Anaerolineales bacterium
CGCTCATCGCTGAAACCCGCCTGGTGAGCTTGCTGGGTCGTGAAATATCCACCCTGGCTCTCGGCTATTCGATAGAGTTGATCGTGGTCTGGATTTCCCATAATGTGTGCTAAACCTTCGGAAAATGCTAAGAAAGTGCACACATGATAGCATAAGTGCAAGTTGGTGTCTACTTGAAGGGGGAAACTTGTGGGGTGGAAAAACTATATCCGTCCTAATTCACAATGCAACCTTAGTAAAATTGGAAGAATCTTGTCCGGATGATGATTTTTTACCCTTCAAGGTTACAAATTTAAAACGGATGTACATTTTCGGCCATCACAGGATAAAACATCAACAGTTGCCCTGGATTCCAGCTCTATCAGGAGGAGCTGCGGATTAAAATCCGCTAATTATCGGCATCGGATTCATATCCGGCGCCAACGGTAGAAGACTGCACCTACATTATCGCTAGCCCTCGCCGGGCTTGAGCGTCAGGTGGCCTTCGGAGGCCGCGATGATATCCTGCCTGGCCCACAGCATCGCATGGTATTCGATGTTGCGCCACATGTCGATCATGTCATCGTAGTGAGGGTGGAAGGTATGTCCGGATTGGCCGGTGGTGTGGATCGAAATCGATCGGCTGAAATCAGCCGGATCGACGATCTGGCGGTACGACGAAACGACGACGACGCCGTACCCTTTGCTCCAATCGTACCCCGTGTTATTTACCGTGAAGAAACTCCCGTCTACTGCAACGGGTCCGCGATTGAATATCCGTTCGATCAAACCGATTCCGCATTGGCCCAGGCTTTGATTCTCGAAAGTGGCGGTGTGCAGGTCCTCCCAGCGCCATTTGGACATGGATTTGCCCAGGGTCTCGCTGAGTTCCTCCACCGCGGCTTCGAGTGCGTTGAGCAGTATGATTTCACGGGTTTCGATCTCTTCCGTTTTGACGTCGTCAAACCAGATCGCATCCGCATTGGGCAAGGTGTTGACCAATGCAGTCAGCAGCGAGGGACGTGCCTTCTGCAGCAGGCGCTCTCCCAACTCGTCCTGATAGACTTCATCGATCAAGCGGATGCGAAGTGTTTCGAAGAGCGCCGCGGCGGCGCTCTCGCGCACCGTCCGTCCATCCCATTCACGAAGCAAATCAACGGCTTCCGCAAGTCGGGAGTCCGTTGGCTGCAGTTCGAGAATAAACGGCAGCATGTCGTCGACATAGACCTGATGGTTGTCTCCCTGCATGGCCTGGATGTCTTCAATCGAGATCGAGTCGTTGGATTCGAGCATCTCCACGATACGGCGGGCGCGAAAACCGGGCGCCCAGTCTACGGTTATGGTGTAGGGATATTCCTCGCCAACGACGGCGTTGTTGGCGGTGACGATGTAGCCCTTCTCGGGATTGAAGGAATACGGCAGCTCTTCGAAGGGAATGGTTCCAAGCCACTCGTATTCACCCGTCCAACCGGGAACGGGAATCGAACCGTCTCCGTTTGCCCGGATGGGTATTTGCCCCGGGGCCTGGTAACCGATATTGCCGTCGACATCCGCGTAAACGAAATTCTGGCTGGGTACGTCCCAAGAGCGCAGTGCGTTTCGGAAATCTTCCCAATTTTGCGCCTGATCGATCATCAACACGCTTTCCATCAACCTCGTAGGCTGCAGGGCGGTCCAGGAAAGCGCAAGCGGTTGCCATCCGTAATACCACTGGTCTTCGGTTCCTCCTGCGACGTCGTTGATGATCGGCCCGTGCTTCGTGATGCGAACGTTGAGTACGACAGGCTCATCTTCTCCGGAGACGTTGATTTCTTCCCGGATGGCGTCCATATCGAGCCATTCCCCCTGGAATTCGTATTGGTTGGGATTCTCCGGGTTGATGCGTTCGATGAACAGGTCTTGTACGTCGGGCCCCAGGTTGGTGACGCCCCAGGCAATCCGGTCGTTGTGGCCGATGATCACGCCCGGGGCGCTGGCGAAGGATGCTCCTACGACGTTGAAGGGACATTCCGGTCCAACCGGATCACAGTGCAGTCCGATTTCATACCAGATCGATGGCATTTGTATCCCCAGGTGAGGATCGTTCGCCAGGAGCGGCGTGCCGCTTACGGTGCGTTCACCGGAAATAACCCAGTTGTTGCTTCCCAGTCCGAAACCTTCTCCGATGGCATGCGGCTCATACGCCAAATCGGGGATCGAATCGAGTGTGGCGTTCGTGAGGAGTTCGGGCACGATGACGGGATAGGCGCTGTTGTAAGCCGGGATGATTTCCTCAACGGCGTTCGCTCCCAAGCGTGCAGCAACGTGGGCGCGCAAAAGTTCCATACCTCGATTTCCGCCCAAATCCCACGCCATGACCTTCGCCCAGGTCAGTGTGTGGGCCACAGTCCAGGGCTCAGGATCGACATCAACTCCCGTGAGACCAAGTACGGTAAACTCGAAACCCATTGATTTTGTGTTTGTCGAGAGGTAGGCATTAACGCCTTCCGCATATGCTTCCATGGCGGCTAACGCATCAGGTGATAATAACGCCACTTCTTGTGCTGCGGTGCGGTGCCATCCCAGCGTGCGGATGAAGCGATCGTTGCCAAGTGCACTCGGGCCCAAGATTTCGGCGAGGCGGCCGGTCCCGATGCGGCGCCAAAATTCCATCTGCCAGAAGCGGTCTTGTGCGTGGATGAATCCCTGGGCCATGAAGAGATCGTGGGTGTTTGCGGCGTAGATGTGTGGAATCCCCAACGAATCGCGGTAGACCTCCACGGGCGCTTGTAAGCCGGGAAGTTGAATGGTGCCTTCGATCTGCGGATAGGCTCGACGAATGTTGATGTAACCAACGATTGCGAGTAGGGCGATGAGTAGGATGATAATGATGAGGGTGATGAGAACCAGTCTTCTGATACGTGCCATGGATGCCTCCCACCTTGAATGCGTGGTTATGTGCGATCGATCTGATTGTATATGAGAATCTTCTGGTGTTCATACAATTCAACACACAGATCGCCCCGGGGTTCCATTCGAAATTGATGATTTTTGCACACGTTTGCAGGCGATCAGGCATTATTTTGGCCCAAAAATCGATCGAAAAGCGTGAGAAAGTGGTCTGAAAAGCGGTCTCGCGGTATAATAGGTATGTTCCCGCCGCAGGCGGGTTTTCTGTGAATGTTGTTCGTTCGAGAGCATAAAAAGTCATGGATATCGGAACTATTCGACAAGTTGATATCGACGATCAGATGCGCGATGCGTATCTGGATTACGCCATGAGCGTGATTGTAGCGCGTGCACTTCCCGATGCGCAGGATGGATTGAAGCCGGTCCATCGCCGCATTCTCTACGCCATGCACGAGATGGGGATTCGAGCGAACACGCCTTACCGAAAATCGGCCAGGATTGTCGGCGAGGTATTAGGTAAGTTCCACCCTCACGGCGATGCGGCGGTGTATGACTCGATGGCTCGTATGGCGCAAGATTTTTCCATGCGCTACATGCTGGTCGATGGACAGGGCAACTTCGGCTCGGTTGATGGGGATCCACCCGCCGCTATGCGGTATACCGAGGCTCGACTTGCGCGCATGGCGCAAGAAATGCTGGTGGATATCGGCAAAGAAACGGTGGATTTCGTCGATAACTTCGATGGTTCCCTGCAGGAACCTGTCGTTTTGCCCGCCAGATTGCCCAACTTGCTGCTCAACGGTGCCTCGGGCATTGCGGTCGGGATGGCCACCAATATCCCGCCGCACAATCTCAACGAGTTGGCAGAAGCCATCCACTACCTCGTCGATCATTACGACAATCTCGATGACGTCACCGTCGATGACTTGATGCAGTTCATCCCCGGGCCTGATTTTCCAACCGGAGCGATGATCATCGGAACGGAAGGGATCAAGCAGGCGTACAGCACAGGAAAAGGACGCATCGTCATGCGTGCCTTCGCCAATATCGAGGAGCATGGAAAGTCCCGCCATCGGATTGTTGTCACGGAAATCCCCTATCAGGTGAACAAGGCCAGCTTGATCGAACGCATTGCCGAACTGGTCCGTAAGGGACGTCTCGGGGGTATTTCTGATCTACGTGATGAGTCGGATCGGCGGGGGATGAGCATAATCATCGAGTTGAAACGTGGTGCTCAACCGAAGAAGGTGCTCAATCAATTATTCAAATACACACAATTGCAAACAACCTTTGGCGTGCAGCTGCTGGCTTTGGTGGATGGCGAACCGAGGTTGCTTTCCCTCAAGCGCGCCCTGCAGCTCTATGTGGATCACCGTCTCACGGTTATCACACGCCGCTCCGAGTTCGAACTTAAAAAGGCGAAGGCGCGCGCCCACATCCTCGACGGTTTGATCATCGCCCTGGCCAACCTGGATGACGTCATCGACACCATCCGCAAATCAGCGGATGCGGACGCTGCCAAAACGCGGTTAATGGAGCGTTTCAAGCTGACGGAAATTCAGGCGCAGGCCATCCTCGATATGCAGCTGCGGCGTTTGGCGGCGCTCGAGCGTGAGAAGATCGAGCAGGAACATAAAGAAATACTGGAGCGGATCGCCTACTTGGAAGATTTATTGGCCAATCCCAAGAAGATACACGCCTTGATCAAAACGGACCTCGATGAAGTCGTCAAGGACTACGGGGACGTGCGCCGCACGAGAATTTCTCCCGATGCCAGCGAGGAATTCAGCGAGGAAGACTTGATTCCGGACGAAGCCGTCTTGATCAGCATTACCGAACGCGGCTACGTAAAACGTGTAGCCGCGAAGACCTATCGGCGGCAGGGCCGAGGCGGACGCGGCGTGCAGGGACACTCCATGCGCGGTGAAGATGAAGTGATGATGCTTTTCCCGGCGCGCTCGTTGAATACTGTGCTGTTCTTCTCGGATCGTGGAAAGGTGTATTCCGAAAAGGCCTATCAGATACCGGATGCGGATCGCACGGCACGCGGCATTCCCATGGTGAACATATTAGCCCTGTCGCCCGACGAATCGATCACCGCAACGGTGACCGTTCCCGATTTCAAACAGGCCAACTACTGCACCATGGTCACTCGCAATGGCAAGATCAAACGTGTGCATTTGTCCGAGTTTTCTGCTGTGCGGCCTTCCGGATTGATTGCAATGGGTCTGGAAGATGGTGATCTGTTGGGTTGGGTCCGGCTTACCAGTGGCGATGATGAATTGATCATCGTCACGGAGCGTGGTCAGGCATTACGCTATCACGAGGAGAATGTCCGCCCGATGGGGCGACCGGCCATGGGCGTCAAGGCGATCAATCTGAAGCAGGGCGATTTCGTAACCAGTATGAATGTTGTCGATCCGGAAGGCGATCTGCTTGTCGTCACCGCCAATGGTTACGGAAAGCGCACATCCTTCGAAGATTACCCCATTAAAGGCCGGGCAACGGGCGGAGTGATCACCCTGAGCCGCAGTAAGATGTCGGAAACAGGCCCGATTGCCTCCGCACGCGTCGTCCACGAAGATGACGATCTGACGATCATCTCCAGCGGCGGCATTGTGATCCGCACCAAGATCAAACAGATCAAGCGCGCCGGCAGGGCGACGATGGGTGTGCGGGTGATTAACCTCAAGGAAGGAGAGACCGTCGCCTCCGTCGCTCGAACGTCTGCAAAGGATCTCAAGGAAGCTGGGGTAGAGTAAAGTATCGTCGCCGGTATGGATAACGATACAACCTCCCACGCAGAATACATGTGGGAGGTTTTTTCATTTCCTCGATAAGCGAGGGGTCTATTTCAAAGTCTTTCCGTACCAGTTGGCGGATTGCTCTTCCCCATCCAGACCGATTAGATTCACCCCCATTTCACGCAATCGGTGAGAGTCGGCGCTGCTGACGTACGTAACTCGGCCTTTCTGATTAGGCGGCACATTCAAGTCGTGTTCGTCGAGAATTCGTTTGGTCTGGCGGGCGATCGCCGGTGAGGGATCGATCACTTTCACTCCCGGGCCAACGATTTTTTCCAGAACCGGGATGATGAAAGGGTAATGCGTACAGGCCAGGACCAGCGTGTCGATTCCTTCGGCCAGTAAAGGTTCGACGGCGTTTTTAAGGATGCGGTTGGTGGCAATGCCGTCGAGATCTCCTGCTTCGATGCGTTCGACCAGGCCGGGCAACGTTTGTTGGAGAACAGTGACATCGCTGGCAAAGCGTTCCACCACTGAAGCGAACAATTCTCCCTGAAATGTGGCGGATGTCGCCAGCACACCGACGATTCGACTTTGCGAAATTCGCGCCGCCGGTTTGACGGCGGGTTCCATGCCGACGAAGGGAATTTCCGAGTAGACCCGACGGAGGTGATGTAATGCGGCGGCCGAAGCGGTATTACAGGCGACCACAATCATTTTTGCATCCGATTCAAGCAAATAACGAGTGATCTCCAGAGCGAGTTCGCGCACTTTGAGCAGTGTTCGGTTGCCGTAAGGGACGTGGGCTTGATCGGCGAAGAAAACGACATTTTCCTGCGGCAGCATGGTGTGAATCTGCCGTAGAACAGAGAGGCCGCCAAAGCCCGAATCGAAGAGTCCGATAGGTCGTGGGTCCATTGAGTCGAATGTGCTGCCCCAAGCAAGGACGAATAAGGATCGCAGCTTGTATTTGGATCGGATTCAGATCACGTCTTGTGCATTGTACACCGAAATTGGCCTGACGTTGATGCCGAATAACACGGGCACGAAAATAAAAACGGTGCAGTTTTGAGGCTGCACCGTTATCATCGAGTTATTGGTTATTATCGTTTTTCTTTCAGGCGGGCTTGTTTACCCGAGCGATCGCGCAGGTAATACAGTTGGGCGCGCCGCACGTGGGCGCGGCGTTGAATGGTGACTTTTTCAAGACGTGGAGAACGCAATAAGAATGTGCGCTCGACACCAATACCGTGTGTGGCGGTACGTCGAACTGTGAAGTTGGCGTTGTTGCCGCCTTTACGCACGCGGATTACGGTGCCGCGGAATTCCTGGACGCGTTCCCGATCGCCTTCGGTGATACGCACGAATACCGTGACCGTATCTCCCGGTCGGATATCCGGGATCTCCGGGTTGACAGGTGCCTCTACCGACTTTACCAGCTCGTTCATACTGATCTTCCTCTTCTATTGAACATACACCCGCCGCCCATCGCTCCCGGGCGGCGTAAGCGAAAGTATACCACAATCAGAGTGTGATACAAATACTACAGAATGAGATTCGTCGATGGAGAAGATATCCGATTTGAATGGATATTGGCATGAAAGGAATTGGTTATACACAATACGGGCCGCCGGAGGTTCTTCTGCTCCAAGAGGTCGAAAAGCCTACGCCATGGAACGATGAGGTCTTGATAATAGTCTATGCGACAAGCGTGCATCGAGGGGATTCGAGGATGCGCGGTTTGGATATTCCGGGACCAAGTTGGCAAAAACTGCGGTAACGACGGAAGGGACTTGTCTCAATGTCCACGTATCATCCGACAAGATTAAATGAAGGATGCAAACTTGCTCCTCGAAGAACTCAAGGCGATAATCGAGGCAGGGAAGTTATAAGCGGTGTTCGATCGGACCTATGCATTCGACGAAATGGTTGCAGCACACCGCTATGACGATAAAGGTCATAAACGGGGAACATCGCCGTCACGATCTTGAGTGACGAGGGTTCCTAGCCAGGCTTGTTGGACCGCTGTGCAGCAGGGGTATCGTCTCTGAGATCCAGTCTTGCGGGAAGCGATCCTGTAAATGGGTTATTCGTAAAGCGGTTGTATCACTGCCGTCAGCGTTTAAGGAATGGGAATGTCAGCGAAATTTCTTGATGATATGGGAATCAAATCGTATATTCTTTACAAATCTATACATAATGGAGGCATAATATGGAAAACCCAATGGATTATGCAGCTCGTTTGCAGGTCGACTATCCGGAAAAATTGGATCGTTGGACTACATTCTTTCGAATCATCTGGATCATTCCCATTGCGATCATCTTAGGTCTGCTCACGAAGGCTGGCGAGACCGTTACCACAACGGTGATCCTTAATGAAGCCAATGAGATTGTGGATATCACTCGGGATACGGCCGGTGGGCTGATGACCGGCTTGTTCGGAGCAACACTCTTGATGATTCTCTTTCGACAACGGTACCCGCGCTGGTGGTTCGATTTTGTCCGCGAGCTGACGCGTTTCGAAGCCAGAGTCGCTGCCTATGCGGTGCTGCTCACCGATCAATATCCCTCCACTGTCGAAGAGCAGTCGGTCCATCTGGAGCTCGATTACCCCAACGTGGAAGCGGACCTCAACCGCTGGATGCCCTTGGTGAAGTGGTTTCTGGCCATCCCGCATTACATCGTATTGGCTTTTCTCAGTGTCGCTGCCTTGTTTGCGGTGATCATCGCCTGGTTTGCCATTTTGCTGACCGGTGAATATCCAAAGAGTCTCTTCGATTTCACTGTTGGTGTTGGTCGCTGGTGGCTGCGGGTGAATGCTTATGCCTTCCTGATGGTGACCGACCGTTATCCGCCGTTTAATCTGAGTTAGTACGAACAGCAAGCCAGCCTGATTCATCCTGGCTGGATGTTGTCCCAGTTTCAAGGTAATATAAGCGCCCGTGAGGGCGCTTTAACTTCGGGTAAAATCATTAGGCTTAATTTTTTTTTGGTTCAATTTCGACGATGGCAGTCATACATCCGACAATTTCCCGAAGTACTTCACGATTCTTATGTGGGAAAATGAAAAGGATCGGGCTGCAACAGTGGCATAATAGAACACAGATATCGTCGTGGGAAATATGTATTGATCCACACATTGTGTAACTCATTCTCGAAATAATTGTTTGATTATTTACGGCCTTATATCGGATTATTAAAGAGAGGTAATCGCATGAAAGAACCTGCTATCCATGTAAATAACTTTCGCAAAACCTACGGTGATTTCGTCGCCGTGGATGGCATCAGCTTCGACGTTCGGAAGGGTGAGATATTTGGCCTTCTCGGTCCCAATGGCGCTGGAAAAACCAGCACGTTGGAGAGTCTGGAAGGGCTGCGTGAACCGAACGGGGGTTCCGTGCGCGTGGACGGTATCGACCCGTCGAAGGAGCCTCGTAAGCTGCGCAATGTCATCGGTGTGCAGCTGCAATCCTCCGCATTGCCGGAGAGCATCACTCCCGACGAGGCGATGAAGTTTTTCTGTGCCTATCACGGTGTGGCACCGCGGTTCGATTTACTCGACAGATTGGGATTACAGGAGAAACGTAAAGCCCAATTCTTCGAACTATCCACCGGACAACAGCGCCGTCTGGCCTTGGCGCTTGCCGTGGCACACGATCCCCAGGTACTTTTCCTCGACGAACCGACCGCCGGGTTAGATGTGGCCACTCGCTCCGAGTTGCACGATATGATGCAGGAATTGAAGGACGACGGAACGACTATCATTTTGGCCACACATGACATGGCTGAAGCGGAGGAGATGTCGGACCGGGTCGCCATCCTGTTGAATCGCAAGATCGTCGCAACAGGCACACCGCTGGAAATCACCGCTACTGGCGCGGGATTGACCAAGGTGTCCGTACGAACCCAAAATGAATGTCTGTCCACGGGAGCCGTTTCCTTGCCTGCGGTGCGTCAACACATCTCCAAAGATGCGTACGAGATTTACTTCAGTACGGATATCGGGCCAACGGTAGCGGCGATCATCACCCACATCGAATCCCAGAGGGATACATTGATCGACCTGCGTGTGGAACGACCGTCGCTTGAGGATCGTTTCCTCGAGATCACTCGGCCCACTGCAGCGACGACTGGAGGCACACAATGACCGCTTTTCTCAACCACTTTTCGTTTGAGTTTCGCACCGGCATCCGCAACAAGACGTTGTTGATGATGAATTATCTTTTCCCGCTCGGGTTTTTCCTGATGATGGGATTTATCATGGGGTCGATCAATCCCCTTTTCGTTGACAGCATGACTCCGGCGATGGTCGTTTTCGCCATCCTGGCTGCCACTTTCCTGGGTATTCCAGATCCGTTGGTCAACGCGCGAGAAAACGGCATCTTTCGAAGTTACAAGATTAATGGCATACCCTCCATTTCGATTCTGGTCATCCCGGCTTTGACGACGATGCTGCATCTGGTGATCGTGGTGGCGATGATCACCGCTGGCTCTGCACCGCTCTTCGACGCTCCGCTTCCGGTCAATTGGCTCAACTATGCATTGGTCTTTATCGCCATGGCTTTTGCCTGCGCAGGTCTTAGTGTGTTGATCGGGGTGATTTCGGCGAACTCTCGTATCACGGTCCTTTGGTCTCAGCTTTTCTTCATACCCTCGATTATGTTGGGCGGGATGATGTTTCCTTTGAGTATGCTGCCTGAAATAGCCACCAAATTCGCCCAACTCTTGCCCGCCGCGCACGCCATGAATGCCTTCAATGGATTGGCGATGGGGTACGAGGCGGATTTCTCGGCCTGGGGTTCGGTGGTCGTTCTGGCCCTTACCGGATTGTTCGCTTTCGCTTTGGCGGTCTATCTGTTCAGTTGGGATAGTCGCAACACCACCCGGCGCGGGAATCCCGTGTTGGCGTTGTTGGTTTTGTTACCCAACATTGTAGGGATGTTTCTACTCTGATTTTGCTACGCAAAATCGATATTGAAACATCCTTCTGGTGAAAATGGAGGGCTTGATGGACGAATCTGGTCTCCAAGGGACAACCGGTAAGACTCCTCGTCTGGTGTTCATCGATCATTTGCGTGTGTTTTTGATCATCCTGGTCGTGCTGCACCATGTGGCCGCGGTCTACGGAGCGGGGACGGAGTTCTACTACGTCGAACCGCCTTTCGCCGATCCCACCGCCTATAAACTACTACTGGCGTTCATGTTGATCAATCAAGCCTGGTTTATGGGCGCATTTTTCCTCCTGGCGGGCTACTTCACGCCAGGCTCGTTCGATCGTAAAGGATCGGGTTCCTATCTTAAAGATCGGCTGCTGCGTCTTGGCGTTCCGTTGGCGCTTTTTTTCTTCATACTCAACCCACTTTCTTCAGTCGGTTTCTATTTAATGCCGGCCGAATTAACCGGGATCACGACGCCATTATCATTGGAAGCACTCTATCCGGAATCCGTTGGCCTGGGACCATTGTGGTTCGTCGCCATGCTGCTTATATTATGTTTTGGCTACACATTATGGCGTTGGTTGACGAAATCGCGAAGCGCGAGCCCAGCAGATCGATCCACATCCCCCAGCTATTTCGGGATCGGTTTCTTCGTTCTCGTGTTAGCAGGGATGAGCTTTTTGATACGCATGGTCGTTCCCATTGGAGAAGAAGTGCGTGGTTTTCCCACGCTTGCTTATCTACCGCAGTACATGAGCTTCTTCGTCCTGGGCGCTGTAGCATACCGTAGTGATTGGTTCCGTGGTATTTCGAACACAATGGGAGCGGTTGGTTTCACCGCTGCTGGAATCGCGGGAGTTGTTTTGTTCCCCTACTTGTATAGCGGACAATGGTTTTCACTCGAGGTTTCGGAATCCTTAGAAATTGCCATGGGTCATGGGAACTGGCAATCCGCTTTGTACGCTTTTTTTGACTCCCTGTTTGCAGTTGGAATGAGCCTGGGTTTGATCGCCTTTTTCCGCAAATTTCAAAACAACGAGAGCGGGTTGGGCAGGTTTTTAACTCAGCAAAGTTACGCGGTTTTTATATTCCACATTCCGATCATCGTTTTTCTGGCGTATGCGTTGCGCGGAGTCGAATTGGCGAGTTTACTCAAATTTGCCGTTGTATCGCTGATCGTGATCCCGGTTTGCTACATCTTCGCCTTCATCGTGCGCAAGATTCCTTCGGTCTCGAATATTCTATAATCACCAAAGTCATCCTTTTTCTATCGTAAAGTGGATAGGTAATAAAAAAATGGCCCCAAGGGCCATTTTTTATATTTGATTGTGGTTTGTATAAGACTCGATTCGTTAAACTCCTGTATCCCATTTCCCCAGGTACATCCCGGCGAGGAAAATTCCGGCGACTGATTTCGCATCACGGATTTCATTCTGGGTGACTTTACGCAGCGCTTCTTCCCAGGACAATCGGATGATCGTAATGTCCTCATCCTCATCTGGGGGAAGGGGAGCAGGGGAGAGATCCTTCGCCAGAAAATAATGCAGGTACTCACTCGAATAGCCGGGAGCGAGATACGTTCCGCCAAGATGTTGAAGCTTTGCGGGCGCCATACCGACTTCCTCACGACTTTCTCGCCGGGCACAGCTTTCGGGATCTTCGCCTGCTTCGAGACTCCCCGCGGGCAATTCGAGTAATTCTTCTCCGCTGGGGTGGCGATACTGGCGCACGAAAAGGATTTGATTGTTTTCGTCAATGGGAATAATCGTCACGCCGTCCACATGCTGGATGTAATCAATGCGTTGTGTTTTACCGGCCGGATTTTCGATTCGATCGATGCGTACATCGAACACTTTGCCCTGGAACACACTGTCCGATTGAATAATTTTTGTCGTCATTTGCTACTCCATTTTTAGCTCGATTTTGGGTTCTGGGAAAGGAGCGGGGCAGACTCTTGGTCTGCCCCGGATTGTATCTTTCGATTGCGTTCATTGAGCGATCTTGCAGTTGGCGGCATCCAGGAAATTCGTAAGACCTCTCAAGTGCTGATTACTCGAATGCAGTCCCATTCAACCTACGGGATGATTAATTCCTGCCCCGGGCTGATCGAACTTGGATTCGCCAAATTGTTGGCATCGATGATTGCCTGTGGATCGACTCCGTAAAGGCGTGCGATCTGCCAGATCCACTCCCCTGCTTTAACAATGTGGATTGTCGTGCCGCCCGAGCCTGGGGTAGCCGTGCCGGCTGCGATTTCCGTTTCGTTCGGTTCAGAGGGGGTGTGGGTAGGGGGCGAGGAAATCGGGATCTTCAAGACCATACCAATTTCGAGTGATGTTGAAGCCAAGTTGTTATAGTCGATGATGTCTTGTGGATCGACATCGAACTTCCGGGCAATCTTCCAGACCCAATCCCCGGCCTGAACGGTGTATTCGACCACGCCGCCCAGGGTTGGCGTGGCTGTGGCTTCTACGGCTTGTTCGGTTGAATCCACGGGCGTGCTTTGAGTACCATCTGCAGCGGCTTGTGGGGTATCTGTAACGCCACCACCCATTTCCGCCTGGGCCGTTTTGGTCAGAATCCCGGACCGGATGGCTTCCATTGTGGCCTGTGTATCGTCGATGGGTTCGTCACTTTGAGTCCCACCATCGGCTGAGGGTGGGGATGTCGAGGCAGAACGAGTGCAGGCAGTAAGTAGAACGACGAAACAGAGAATCAGAATCACCGGGTAACGAAGGCGCTGATCGCTCATTGTCTCCTCCTTGGAGGGTGTGAACTACCGTTCGAAAGGCAGTTGGAATGGATGAAAATATCACACATTCCGTACACTCACGATCCAGAGTGGCTCTGCCGTGACCGATTCAGTGGTTCGTAGTCTTATGCCAACCCTCAAGCGCGCATAGTAGCACATGTGTTTGGGCGCGTCAAGCGAGTTTGGCGTAAAGCATACAATTGCAAGTTCCATACCGTTGTTACTCGTGTTATTCTAGCCACTTTTTGATTTTTTGCATCTCGATGGACCAAGCAATAAAAAAAGCCCACAGACGCTTTCGCGGTGTGGGCGATCAGGTCGTGGGTAGATCGCCTTAAGACTGCTGGATAAGCGGTCTGAATTTGTAGCCATAGATCAACAAGCCGCGATCTCCGTCCGAATACAATTTTCGTGTCACCATCTCCACTGGCATGCCAATCTCGACGGGTTGTTGGTCTTCATCAAGATCGGTGAGTTGTGCCGTGACGGTTGGACCTTCATCAAGTTTGACCAGAGCGACGGTGTAGGGCGCCTGTTCCGCGTGGCTTTCGGGAGGTTGAACTACCTTCGTAAAGGAATAGACCTGCCCTCGTCCACTGAGGTTCAAGGGCGTGTTTGCCTCTTCACCACATTCCGGGCAAATATCGCGTGGGGGAAAGATTTTGGCCTGACAATGTGTACAGACCTCGCCTTCCAGTGCGTAGCGTTGTTTATTCAAGCGCCAATGTCGTGGTAATTGCATAATTTACTTCTCCAAAGTACTCCGAATTTATACATCCGCTGGCTACTATAGCCAAGGTTGACTCTCAAGACCTCTCAGTATGCTTTCAAGATGCATCCGTTCGCTGCAAGATGTGCGTTGCCGCAGTTGCTCCCGTACCACCCAGGCACTGGGCCATTCCGGTTTGTACATCTGGGATTTGATTCCTGCCAGCACGGCCTTGAAGCTGTAAGCAGACTTCAGCGATTTGATACACACCCGTTGCACCGGCGGAATCGCCGCGTGCTTTCGAGCCGCCGAACGTGCAAATGGGAATGTTGCCATCCGGGTTGATACTGCCATCACTCGCCAATTTCCATCCTTCACCGCGTTTGGCAAAGCCGCATGCTTCAAGTGAGAGTGCAGCGAAGATCGAATAGCGGTCGTGCAATTCGAATAGCTGAACATCCTTTGCCTGGATGTTGGCTAACTTGTAGGCTTTTTCGGCAGAATCGGAGGCTGCACTGAGCGTCAGGATATCCGGCCTGTCATGCAGGGCGATTGTCGATGTAGCCAGGGAGGAAGCTGCTATTCGGACCTGTGGGTGGGACGGGGTTTCCGGAAGCACTTCTGCACGTGCGAGGACGAGTGCCGCGGCGCCATCTGCAACCGGGGCAGCATCGAACATGTTAACCGGTGGACAGATCATACTGGCTTTCTGGTAAGTGTTTTCGTCGATTGCCCGCTGGAACATCGCCAGCGGGTTGTGGGCGCCGTTTGCGTGCGCATTAACACAGAACCCGGAAAATGCGTTCTCCGGGAGATTAAATTCGTGAATGTAACGCTGCATCAACAGCGCAGCTTGGGCAGCAGTGGTAATTCCATGGATGGCTTCGTAATCTGCGTCGCCGGACATCACCAGTGCGTCTTCCAGTTCGGCGCTGGGTCGTTCGGAGATTTTTTCAACACCAATGACCAGGGCGATGTCGATCTGCCCGGATTGAAGCGCGAGATACGCCTGGCGCACGGCAGTGCCTCCGGATGCCTCGGCCGCCTGGATGGTGTATGCCTCGACACCGCGCAATCCGGCGAAGTCAGCGATCAAAGCGCCCAACTGGGTTTGTGATGAGAGTACCGGCGCCAGGCTGTTGGCGACGAAAATTGCATCGGGAACGAGTTCTCCTGCATCCTTGCGAGCAGCCGCGATTACTTCAAAGGCCAGCGTTCGCAGCTGCTTATCCCAATGCTCCCCTACAGGTGTAATGCCGACTCCGGCGATGATAATTTCGTGTGTGTTTGATTTTGTCATTGTTTTTTCACTTCAATGATAATTTGCCGCGCAGGCGGGCGTAGGTTGCATAGTCGATTTCCGTGCGGCGTTCAAGGTACTGCTGCGTTGTGATGGAACGGCTGCGCCTTTCAGCCAGTATGGGTGAAACTTGCATGCTGAATGCATCCGAACCGGCGCCAGAGCCGTAGGAAACCAGGAGAATGCGATCACCCGCTTCTGCGACATCGAAGACCGCCGTCAGCCCAATGAGTGCCGACCCGGCGTATGGGTTCCCGATTTTTGGAGACAGCAGTCCCGCCTGGATTTGATCTGGTTTAAAGCCCAGGCTGCGGGCAGCTTTCTGGGGGAATTTGGCATTGGGTTGGTGAAATACCGCGTGCTGATAATCATCTGGCGTCGTGCCCAAGGCGGCCATCAAGGTCTGGGCGGCGGTGATAATGTGCTTGAAATAGGCAGGTTCGCCGGTGAAGCGCTCACCATGTTCGGGATATTTCTCGTACGCCCGTCGGAAAAAATCAGGCGTGTCGGTGACGTAGGAATAAGACCCTTCGAAAACCGCTATTGATTCCTCGGCCGGCCCGATGACGTATGCCGCACCACCAGCGGCCGCCGTGTATTCCAGGGCGTCCCCTGGCCTGCCTTGTGCCGTGTCCATGCCAATGGCAAGTGTATAATCCGCCATCCCTGAGCCGATGAGCCCAATGGAAGCCTGAAAGGCCTCGGTGGCGGCCTTGCAAGCGAATTCCCAATCAGCCGCGAGGGTGTGCGGCGTCGCGCCAACTGCTTCTGCGACGACGGTGGAAGTGGGTTTCACGGCGTAAGGATGCGATTCGGAGCCGACCCAAACGGCTCGAATGGAGGTTGGGTCGATTTGCGCCCGATCCAATGCATTTCTTGCGGCTTCGATTGCCATTGTGATTACGTCTTCATCCAGTCCGGCGACCGATTTTTCCTGAATGGGAATGCCGCCGCTCCCGTGCTTCCAGACTCGGGAGACTTCCCGCGCGGGAAGTCGGTAGCGAGGGACATAACTGCCGTAACCAACGATTCCCACTTTGCGATCTGGTGTATAGATGCTGGGTTCTGCTCGCGTTTGATCCATGGTTTCGCAACCTTAAGTTGAAGATCTTTATTATCTTGTAGCGTTCAACGCTGGAGATCGGAAGGCTTCGCTTTACGTCCGTTGCCGTTCTTACCTTGATACAAGCGGACCAATTCCTGTGCACGTTCTATGCGGATGGTTTTCTCTGCAACCGTTTGCTTGGCAACACGTTCGACCATGTCGCCTTCTGCGCCGGCTGCGGTGGCAATCTGACGGGCGTGTAAAACCATATGCCCCCGCTGAATGCCTTCTGTTGCCAAAGCTCGCAACGCGGCGAGATTCTGTGCCAGGCCGACGGAGACGATCACCTCGGCCAATTCCCGTGCGGTTTCGATTTTCATGACTGCCAAACTGGCTTGCGCGACGGGATGTACACGCGTTGCTCCCCCAACGGTTCCGACGGCCATCGGCATGTTGAGCTCGCCATTGAGGTTTCCGGCTTCGTCCACCCACCAACGGCTGAGTGAGGTATAACGACCATCTTTTACGGCGAAGGCATGTGCACCAGCTTCGACAGCGCGCCAATCGTTTCCTGTGGCGATCAGAACTGCGTCAACGCCGTTCATGATTCCTTTGTTGTGTGTTGCTGCGCGATAGGTGTCAGCTGCGGCGAAAGCCCAAGTTTCGATGATGCCATCACGCACACGCTCGCCATCGAATTCCTCAAAAGCCAAATATCGGGCCGGAATGCTGCAGCGAGCGGAGGCCAATCGGCGGTCGGCGAGGTTGGTTAGGATTCTCGAGTGGACTCGACCATTGGTGATTTGCTCGATGCGCGGCGATAATTTTTCGGCAACCGTGTTGACCGTGTTGGCTCCCATGGCGTCTCGTGTGTCGTATATTAGATGGATCACCATCATGGTGCCAATCGCCGTGTCTTCCAGGATGCGGATCTCAAGATCCCGGGCACCCCCGCCGAGTTCCACGATCACAGGATCGATTTCGTTCGCCAGTTCGAGGATCTCGGTCTTGCATTCAAGCAGATTGTCTCGGGCGGATTCAAAATCGTCGATGTCTAAAACTTGGATCTGAGCGATCATCTCGGATTCGCTGGCTTGGGCTTCGAATCCTCCGGCAGCGCGTACCAGCTTCGCCATATAAGAAGCTCCCGCGACAACTGAAGGCTCTTCGATCGCCATGGGGACGAGAAAGTCGCGGCCATTAATTCGGAAATTCGCAGCAATGCCAAGCGGCAGACTGTAGACGCCGACGACGTTCTCGATCATATTCTCGGCTTGTTCAGCGGTCAAACCATTGGTGCCCTGTAAGGCTGAAAAATTTTCCGGGTCAAGTTCAGCGGTTTCTGAAACCCGTTCCAATCTTTCTTCCAGTGATAAGTTGTACAGACCCGATATGCGTGACGAACCGTTTGTATACATACATACCTTTCCGCTTGAAATCCCACCATAGACTATACGAGGATTAACTGGCAAAAACTATCAAAATGCGATTTTATTTGCGGTGACACCGGTATCGGGTAGAATTGAAATTGAAGGGTGAGTATTTTGTGAGTACAAGAGAGAAGGGAAGTATACAACTAAAGCCCGTTTCCTCCCAGGCACCAGCAGAAGAAAGGCGTATGCGCGCCCTTCACCGGGCAACCCTCACGCTGTTTTCTGATTTATCATTGGATGGCGTCCTTCGCCGCATCGTGCATGCCGCGCGAGAACTGGTTGATGCACGTTACGCCGCTTTGGGCATCCCGGATGGAAAGGGTGGGTTGGAGACTTTTATCACATTGGGCCTCTCGGAAGAACAGGTCAAAGCCATCCCCTATGAACCGGAGGGGAAGGGATTGATCGGAGAGATACTCCGCCTGGATCATAGCATCAGAATCCCCGATATCATTGAACATCCAAATTCGACAGGTTTTCCTGAAGGACATCCGCTGATGAGTTCCTTCTTGGGCGTGCCGATTTCAGCTTATGGACGACCAGTTGGTCAGATTTACTTGACGGAAAAACGCAGCGCGGGCAGTTTCAGCGCAGAAGACCAGCGTTTGATTGAGATGCTTGCCTCCCATGCGGCGGCCGCGATCGAGAACGCAAGGCTTTATCGGCAGGTCCTTGAAAACGAGGATGAGCTGGCCCAACGCAATTTAGAGCTGGAGTTGATCAATTCCTTGACCACGTCTGTCAGCACGACGATGGAATTGGACGGCATGCTTGAAGTGATGCTCAATCGGGTTGCGGAGTTGATTGGGGCCAAATGTGGTGAAATTTTTTTACTCGAGGAAGCGCAAGGCGTCTATCGCATGGCCGTCCATTCCGGATCATCGCTGGACGCATTCTGGACAAAGGAGCAGTTCAGCGAAGGTGAAGGATTCATCGGTCGCGTCGTTCGTTTGGGGAAAACCGCCTGGACGACGAAACTACAGGATGAACCTCATCTGCAAATGGCGAAAATATCAGACGCAGGGATCGGCATGTTCGTAGGCGTTCCGCTGATAGCACCCAATCAAATCGTTGGGATACTCACCTTGGCTTTTGAGGGTAAGCGGATGATTGAGGAGCGTGAAATTAGTCTCCTTGAGGCCATTGGGGCAGGCGCGGGTATTGCGGTTGAAAATGCGCGTTTATATCGTCAAGCCCGCCGCTTGGCGGTTCTCGAGGAACGCGAACGCATCGGCATGGATCTCCACGATGGGATTATTCAATCCGTGTATGCCGTAGGTCTAATCCTTGAATATATTCGCCTTCAAATTCACGACAATCCCGACCAGGCTGTCGAGCGATTGGAGCAAGCGATTACCGGACTTAATGAGGTGATCGGTGATCTTCGCTCCTACATTTTAGATCTCCAGCCGAGTCGAATATCCGTGGATGATCTGGGTGAGGCACTGGAACAACTGCGTCGGGAATTTCGGGCCAATACACTTGTCGACGTGGAATTAATCACCGAAGAAGAGGTGCTTGTTGCGATTCCAAGGCCGAAAGCGAAGGCGCTATTCCATATTGCACAGGAAGCACTGGCGAACGTGGCCAAACATGCCCGTGCGACACAAGTCATGATGAGTGTACGCTCGCTGGGAGAGGATTTCTCCTTGCAGGTCTTCGATAACGGTGTGGGGTTTGAAATCGGCAAGGAACAAAACGTCTTGGGACACGGATTATCGAACATGGCGGAAAGAGCCCGCAACATTGGGGGCAAACTTGAAGTGGCCTCGCATCCTGAAGAGGGAACCACGATCACGGTTCGCCTGCCAAAACTAGACGGACGTTAAATTTTTCAAAATACCTGCCCGAAAATAACCCTCCTCACATTACAAGAAAACATATGAAGATGACATCCTTCAGTCTCGCGTGACAGTCTGCAAGGCACATTGGGAAAGAGATCACTGGAGGGCGAATACTCAGCAACCTATACTGATGGTATCCCTGGAGGGGAGGGATGCCGGATATGGTCACTGCTCGTTTGTATATATCCGATGAACACCCAACTGTTCGCTCCGCGCTTGCGGAGCGTCTTGCCCGTGACGCAACGCTGACGGTGATCGGGCAGTCTGGGGATGCGGAGACCATGCTTTGCGAAATCCGCAAAGATAAACCAGACGCCGTGCTCATAGAAGTCAAACGTACGGATGGACTGGGGTTGGAGATCATCCGTCAAATCGCGAACATGCCTAACCCACCGTGCTTGATTGTGTTGACATCCTATGCCTCACAATGGGAGCAAGATGCAGCCTGCCGGGCAGGCGCGACCGCATATCTCTTAAAGGATATCGACACGGGGGAGTTAATTCGGCACATCCACCGGTTAATCGATCGATAGAACCAGTAGCGTTTGTTTACAGATGGGGCCACACTCGGATTCGACATCTCGGATAACGCTTGTGGATATCATGGCGGTGTTTTTTTCCATCTGATGCATTCTGATTGCGTACGATTCACGCTCCTGAGAAGATACTATATATAGCTTGTGCCGTAGACCTTGATCCATACTGCGTATTCCGTTATAGTTCCTTCCGACCGTATTATGAGGTATGTCTATGCCACTGACACAGAGACAACGAAATCTCCGGCGACGTCAACGACGAGTTCGAAAACTGCGCCGCTTGAAAAAAGACCTGGAGATGGCCCAGGATCGAGCTAGTCGAGAAAAGATCATTGAAAAGATACGTAAGATTGCCCCTTGGGAGCCGCTGCCCGAATAGTCTTTGAGGATGGAAGAGTACCTCAATTCTCCTTTCCAAATTCACGGAGTTCATGCGCCGCACCGCACGTTTCCGCGATCGATACAAGGGTATATCAAGGATTCCGGGTCTCTCGTGGAGATCGTATCAGGATTGAAACGAGGGGAGCAGTGGGCGAATGATTTCTTTCAACTCTTGCGACGAAAAAGGTTTTGCCAGAAAAGCGCTTGCCCCCGCGCTTAGCGCGGCTTCGCGGTCGGATGTGGTTGCGATGGCGCTGAAAACGACGATGGGGATATTTGCGGATTCCGTTGCGCAGCGTATCTTATAGATCAAGGTCAATCCGTCGATGTCGGGCATCATGACATCCGTCAAGATCAAATCCGGTGTGCTTCTTTCTAAAAAGGACAGGGCTTCTGCAGCGCTGTAGGCGCGATGTGACTCGAAACCTAACGTCTCGAGGATCTCGCTTACGACGTTGCAGACCGTTTCCTCATCATCCACCACGAGGACGGAAAGGGGTTTTTGGCGCGTATGGTTTTCGTCTACGATTGACACCTGATTAACACTTCTGGTAATAAAACAAACGGAATTTTCTGCATTCCATTATAACAAACTGTATCATCCGTCGTTGTAATCGTCGTTTGAAAACCTTTGGCTTATTTATATCGGTTCGCCTTAGTATCTGGAATCATGTACTATATCGTTTGGAGTGCGAGCGAATGAAACCATTGAACAAACCCCGGGGGAGTGCTGTCGGGCAAGGTTGTTTCCTTGCCTTTGCATTGATTTGGACGAGTTTTTCCGTTTTCATGTTCTTCATGGCGTGGCGTGACAATGAAGTGCCCGGGATGGCATTTATCTCTTTGTTCGTACTCATTGGTCTGGTAATGCTTGTGGCTGCACTCTGGCGATATTTTTCAAAACTCAGACTGAGTACTCCCGCGCTGATGATTTCCCATACAGAACTCCGAGTCGGAGAACGTTTCAACCTGGATTACCAGCAGAGTTTTAAAGTGGCCAGCGATGTAACCAAAGCCAGTGTTTCCCTCGTTTTCCAGGAAGCAGCCACATACACCCAGGGAACCGATACGCGCACGGATCACCACGATATCACTGTGGAAATCTATGAAATTCCGGGCCGGCGCTTTGAAGCCGGGGAGGTCCTGCAGCATAGTTTTTCGATGGCGGTTCCCGCTGATGCGATGCATACCTTCATCGCCAAGAACAACAAACTTCAATGGTTCATACGCGTGCATGTGGATATCGTAGACTGGCCGGATTTGAAGGAAGACTACGCGATCCGTGTCTTGCCGGAGAAGACTTGGGGAATCTAAAATGAACAGAGCGGAATTTGAGATCACGATACGGGGCGGCGAGACGGAAGGCGAATACCTGCGTTTCAGGCCTGGCGAGACGATGCAAGGATCGGTTCAGATAATCCCCCAGCGCGATTTGAACTGCAGGCATATCTATGCTCGTCTCCTCTGGCAAACGGAGGGACGCGGGGATCGCGATCGAGGCGTTGCCGAGGAAGTGGATTTGTTCCAGGGACAGCTCCAGGCGGGAACGCCAAGGCATCATTCCTTCCACTTTCGCCTTCCGGAAGAGCCCTGGAGTTATGCCGGTTATTACATCAACATCATCTGGCAGTTTGAAATTTTGATCGATCTGGCGATGACGATTGACCCCAAAGCCGCCAAGCCGTTCATCCTCGCTCCGGCGTAGATTGATACCGTGCAAAGGCTTGATGCAGCGTTTCGTCTCTAATCTCTCCCTCAAATACTTGCTGTTGGAAAACATCGTAGAGGAAATCTTCGAGAGACCGCAGGTCGCTTCCGAAGGTTTCATCGAGGAAGCGAAACGCCGATTCGGTTAGCTTCACTTGCGGCTGCTCATCCAAAGCGAAGAATTGTAGACGCCTCTCGACCACCTGGCGCATGAATGCTTTTTCATGTTGGTCGAGAGATCTCGTTTCCAACGGGCGATTGTGCCTTTCGAACAAGGGTGTCAGGTCTTCATGCGTGCTGCAGATGAGGTGCACCCCCTCGCCGTTTTGGGGAGCAATTTTTTTAATCAGACGTGTGCGTTGGATCTTGCTCAGGCGCTGCATTTCGTCCAGCAAGAGAATGTCGGTGGCGTGTAAATCCCCGTGAAATCGCTTTTCGCCCGGTGGTAAGTATCGGTACTGCACGTGTTGGCCCTGGTTTGAAAAGTGTCGCTTCAGTGCTAACAGCGTGGATGTTTTACCGACGCCCTGTTCACCGATGACCTGCAAGTGCGTGAAGTCTCGCGAGACGATTTCCTCGATCTGTGGGGGTATGACGGCAACTTCAGACCACTCCTCACGCGTCAGGGCACGAAAGGGGTTGCAGCGAAAGCCCAGTGAACGAAATGGGAAATAACGTTTCGACATCTATCGACCGATGATTTCGTTCCGCAGCATCCGGAATTGGCCTTTAGGTTCTACGGGTGCGAACCCGCAGCGCAAAGCCGGCCAGGAGATACATGGCGGAAGCGAGAAGTAGACATGCCAGCAATGCTTTTCCGAGTATTTCGCCATCCCAACCATTGTTGATCAAGCTGCGCATCGCTTCCAGCACATAGGTGATGGGGTTGATGCTGGCGGCAGTCCTTAACCACCCACCGAGCAAGTCGATGGGTACGAATGTCGGCGCAAGGAAAGTCAGGGGAAAAAAGATAAAGCTGGCACCCTGAGTCGCTGCGGCATTCCCGCTTCCCAGGGCGGCCGAGACGGTGAAGCCCGCAAAACCTGTCCCCAGAAGCACGGCCAGACCAACGATCATGAGTAGACCGGTGAGGCCCGTCACGATTTTCAAGCCCATGATCAGACCCACCCCAAGTACGAGGGATGCCTGAAGGCCAAGAATTAGTGCGCCGGCAAGAATCGGTGCGAGGAGAAGAGAGGAGCGACTGATTGGGGAAAGCAGGAGTTTATCGAAATAGCCGGTCTTGATGTCACGCACGAGGTTCTGGGCGGCAATCCCTGCACCCGATAGGGAGGCGCTGACAATCGACAGGGGGAGAATGAATCCCAGATAGCTGTTTGAACCCAAATTGGGGATAAACGCTGCCGCTTCGCCGAGTGTCGAGTCGTAAATGATCAGGAAGAACAGACTGATCGCCATTGGTGGGAGTAACGCTTCTGGCGTTCTGAAAATCGTGATCAAACTGCGCCAGGTGAGGAGCAACAGCTGAAATGGTGACCACGCCCGGGATGGGGCATCACACGATGGATCTTGGCGGGGTTTATTATTCTTCATGATTCTGTGTCCTTTGCTTTCTTGTTGCGCTAAGCAACATTGGCTGCAGAAGCTTGTTGGCTTTGGAGTCGTTGACCAGTCACCTGCAGAAAGACATCATCGAGCGTCGGTTGTGTAAGCGTGAGTGAGATTGGATTGAGACTCGCTTGCTGTAATCGGTTGACGACTACGGGAATTGCCTCGGCCGCCTGACTCATGTACAACCTTACGGTGTTGCGATCGGTTTGTGTCCGATCTGTGATGTCGGCAAGTTGCTGGCCTGCACGCTCGGCCGAGTCGCGGTCCTCGAAGACGACGTTGATCGATTCGAGTCCCAATGCGGCCTTGAGTTGTGCGGGCACGCCCTGGGCTTGCAATTTGCCCTGATCGATAATGGCAATGCGGTCGGCTAATGCATCGGCTTCTTCCAAATATTGTGTGGTGAGAAAGATGGTCATGCCGAGCTGCTGATTGAGTCGCCGCACTTCTTGCCAGACGTCTCGCCTGCTGGCAGGATCGAGCCCGGTTGTTGGTTCATCAAGGAAGAGGATTTCCGGTTCGTGAACCAGCGCCAGGGCTAAATCCAATCGACGCCGCATTCCGCCGCTGTAGGTTCCCACTCGGCGATCGACCACGTCTGTCAGGCCGACCAATTGTAGGAGTTCGTTAGCCCTATCCTGGGCTTGTTTTCGATCCTTGCCGAACAATTGCCCTTGCAGAGTGAGTAATTCCATCGACTTCATAATGGGATCCAATCCGATGTCCTGCAGTGCGACACCGGCGATGCGTCGAACTTCTGCCGCTTCACAGACAATGTCGTATCCGCCAACCCGGGCAGTACCGGACGTTGGCAGCCCCAGTGTGGTGAGGATTTTTATCGTTGCGCTTTTTCCTGCACCATTAGGACCTAAAAAGCCGAAGATATCACCACCGTTCACTTCAAATGAAATGTCATCCACAGCACGCACACCAGGGTATTGTTTTATGAGATTCTCGACTACGATTTCTCGATTCGACATCGACAGTACTCCTTTCAATGTTTGGATGCGTGTTGCTGAATGATCGTTACACCCAATTTCCACTCTTTCCGAATGACTAGGCGAGACGTAATTTGTAAGTAATCCAAAACCATATATTTTCTTAATCCTCGTGCATTTGTCCGACCAAATCTATCAAGGCTCCTTCAACTTCAGGAAAATGGAATGTATACCCGTCGGCCAGCAATCTTTCGGGGTAGACCTTTGGCCCTTGGAGAAGCGTACGGGACATCTCCCCAAACAGAATTTTTAATGCAATACCCGGAACGCGCAGAAAGCTGGGGCGCTTGATAACATGAGCGAGCTTTCGCATGAACTCAGCATTGCTGACCGGATTCGGGGCCGTCAGATTATAGACACCAACAGACTTGGGGTTGTCGACCAGGAAGTGAATCGCAGCGATGACGTCGTCGATGTGCACCCAGGAGAAGTACTGCCTTCCCGAGCCCAACGGCCCGCCGATGAAAAGCCTGGTCTGGAGGATCATCGGCGGCAGGGCGCCATCCTTTGGGTGCAGCACGGGGCCCAGGCGCAGGATCACGCGGCGTATCCCCATGTTCTCCACAGATTGCGTGGATGGTTCCCAGCATTGGGAACAGATACGGGCGAGGAAGTCATCTCCGGGAGGTGTTGCTTCGGTCGCCGTTTGGGAAGTGGGTGGGTAGTAGTCCGCGCCGGAAAATTGAACCAACACGGCAGGCTTGTGTGCGGCTTTCTCGATCGCTTGAACGAGCGCCTTGCCTGCATTTGCGCGGCTGCTGCAGAGACGTTCCTTGCGCGCCGGCGTCCAACGCATGCTGATTGGATTGGGCCCGGCGATGCGTTCGCCGGCCATGTTGACGACGACATCCGTACTTTCGATGAGGTGTCCCCATCCTTCCGCTGAAACGCCGTCCCACTTGGCATATTGTATATTGGGAATGCTGTTCTCATAGGCTTGGGGATTTCGACTGAGTGCGGTTACTTCATGGCCATCGTTGTGTAGCTTTTTCGTTAATACTTGACCGATCATGCCAGTTCCGCCGGTTAAGAGCCATCGCATCTTTTTCCTCCCTCGTTTGCACGGGATCGGAAACTTCCGGGTGTTGGATTGATACAAGTCTACCTGATCAATTATATCTTCTCGTTCGCTCAATTCTCCACCAGATAGACGAGGAGATGAAATTATAGAAGTTAGAAGGGTGCAATGGCATCTGGGAATTCGCCCTGATATCCCGGTGTAGTTATTCTCTTCCGTGATTCTGAAATAATGGTCGGGCTTTCCGGCCCAGCGCATCTTCCGGGGAGTACCGTATAATATCGGCGTCAAACGATCGGGAGTTAGGAATATAGACTCTCTGAAAGTTAACGACGCTCCAATTGAAGGCAAAATCAGCCCAATCACGATGGAGGGAGAATAAGAGTGTGCGGTCGAGTTGCAGAACCAGCAGATAGTTGTGTTCAGCAGGCACATGCCCCGCAAAGAATTCCTCCAGGACAAAAATTCCGATCTCATACCGGTAATATCCAATGAGCCAGGCAATTGTCTTAATGGGTGTCTCCGGTTGTGGTAAGTCGACGATCGGGAAAAGATTGTCGACCCGACTGGGCTGGGAATTCATCGAAGGGGATGACCTGCACCCGCAAGATAACATAGAGGAAATGGCGAGCGGTGATCCCCTTGAAGATGAGGATCGCGTGCCCTGGCTGCACACAATCAATCAACTCCTTCTGGAAAGACAAGCTGAAGGTGTGTCTATAATTATTGGTTGTTCGGCACTGAAAGGATGGTACCGGGAAATCCTCCGGCGGGATGTCGACAATTTGATATTCGTCTATCTGTCCGGGGAGTATGAGACCATACTACAGCGCATGCAGGCGCGGGGTGCACACTTTATGAAGGCGAACATGTTACGCTCACAGTTCGAGGATCTGGAGCCCCCCAGCGCAACCGAGGCGCTTGTGGTTTCGATCGAAGACCCTGTTGAGATAATTGTAGATAAGATCGTAGAAGAAATTACGTCAGAATAGGATTGAAGCGTGTCAGCAGGCGTGTGAGATTTTTGCAATGTCGAGATGCAAGATGCAAAATAAAAAAAAGTGCCCCCAGGGGGATTCGAACCCCCGTTTTGGGCTTGAAAGGCCCACGTCCTGGTCCCCTAGACGATGGGGGCAACGGCCGGATTGTACCATGCAGGGAGTTGGCGGGTCAACGCTTTTTTCTTCGTTTGCGTTTTGCGCCATCAACAAAGTATGAAGGTGCCGTGATGGCGTAGATTTTACACAAGCGGTTATCTAACATCCGTGAGCGTATACGCGGTTCGATGCTGTCAATATCGTCAGCCGTTGTGATCACTGTAGGAAGTTCTGCGTTGTAGCGGAAATTAAACAATTGATAGAGTTTCTCTCGCACCCAGGGAGTTGTAGCCTGTGTCCCTAAATCATCCAAAACCAGGATCGGCGCCGCACGAATCTCCTCGAATCGCCGGTCGTAAGAAATCTCACTCTTGGGATTGAATGTGGCGCGCAGGTGATCGAGCAGGTCGGGTACCTGGATGAAGACCACCGCGTGTCCTTCCTTGGCACAGACATTGGCAATGGCGGCGGCCAGATGCGTTTTGCCCGAACCGTAAGTCCCAGTGATGACCATCCACCCTTTGGGTTTTTCGGAGAATTTAACCGCGGCCTCCAAAGCGAGTTTTAAGCTGCTCGAATCTTCTGGCGCCAGTTGCTCCTTATCGCGGGTGTTGAAGTTGGCAAAACTTTGCTCTCCATGGAGTTCGAGTGTGGAAATCTCGTGTTTTCCGACCTGGTCGCGATCCGGGCGATAATCCGGGGCCAGGATTTCCACGTAGGTGACCAGGTTGGGCTCCGAGAGACGCGAGCGTATGCGCCCCTCGATTTGTTCCAACGCCAGATTGGTCGTCACCAGAATGGGCAGGCGATTGACGTAGCGGTAGTTCAGGATCTGGAAGAGTTTTTCGCGCGCCCAATCGGTGGCATTTTGTGTGCCAAAATCATCGAGGACCAGCAGCGGCGCCGTACGGATTTGCTCGAAACGCTCTTCGAAGGTCGTGTCCTCGGCGCTGAAGGCGAAACGCAGCGAGTCGAGTAGATCCGGCACCGTGAGGAACAGGGTGGGAACGCCCAGTGAAGCACATTCGTTGGCAACGGCGGCGGCCAGATGGGTCTTCCCGCAGCCATAAGGACCCTGGATCACCAGCCAGCCGTCCAGGCTGTGGGCGAAGTTCTGCGCAGCTTCGAGAGCGATTTGCAACGATTGGCGTTGGTGGGCAGGCAGGTTGTGGCGCCCTTCGGGGTTGAAACGCTCGAAGGTGAGGTGCTTCAATTCATCCAGGTTGCTGAAGCGGTACAGCCGGCTGCGTACACGTTCCCTGACTTCAGGCTGCCGGCAGGGGCAGATCTCTACTTTGCCAAAGTTGGGATCTTCGATCGGTACGTCGGCGCGTAAATAGCCCACACCACCGCAAAGTGGACATTGCGGATCGCCAAGGGGGCTTTCGGCACGCTCAACGTTCGATGAAGTCTGAGAAGTCCCCTTCGACGTAGCGGCGGCGAGCCTTTTCAGAGTCTCCTCGATCTTCTCGCTCATCTCTTCCTCGTTTGTCCCAATCTTCAAGTATCGCTTCTACGTAACGCCATTTCCTGACGTTGTTTTCGACGGCGATGCGCAGGGCATCTTCGATCCACGTTGCCGGATAGGTTTCTTCCGCTTCCCGCAGTCGGTCGGCGATCATGGGCGTCAGGGCGCCGATGTTTTGTTCGTACAACACGAAGATGTTCGGCCGTTCGGTTTTCAACTCGACCGGCTGCTCCTCGCTTCCCGTGGGGCGCCAGTCGCCGCGTTCGATGCCCTCGATGGCGGCGCGTCCCTTGGGCGTATTCAGGAAGTATAACGCTTCTTTGCCATCCGCAAACGTCAGTGTCGCTTTCAGAAAGGTGCCGCGGGAAACCGCGCGCTCCAGGGCATCTACCAGGATTTCCTCTGAATCATGTCCCTCTGGATCGAGGCCCTGCATGAAGATTTCATCGGCCGCGATTTCGGATTGCCGCAAGTACTTGAAGCGGCCTTCCTTTTGCGCCAACGCCCAGAATGCATACAGCGTGAGTTTCAACTCTCCCAGATGGTCGATGGTCGGGAGGAGTTCACTGTAAAAAAGGTTGGGAACAGGCGTGGTTCGCAGTTTTCCCGCCGGGAAACCGGGAAATCCCTTTTGTGTTTTCATCTCAATTGTTTATATCTGAATGTGGAGCAGATGACAATAGGGGCTTAGTTTTTTTTACTGGATATTATTTATAGTTATGCCATATTAACTTGCCGGGTGGCGGCATTCTCGAATTTGGCCAGTGTCTTGCGGAATACAAGTTCGACACTGCCGACGGGACCATTGCGGTGTTTGGAAACAATAATCTCGGCGATGTTTTGTTTGAGCGTATCTTCTTCGTATTGGTCCGGGCGATAGATGAACATGACCACGTCGGCGTCCTGCTCGAGGCTGCCCGACTCGCGCAAATCGGAGAGGATCGGGCGAGGCGGCCTGCGCGACTCGACGGCGCGGGACAGCTGCGCAGCTGCCAGAACCGGCACTTTCAACTCGCGCGCCAGGGCTTTCATGTTACGCGAGATATAGGAGACCTCCTGCACGCGGTTGTCGATGCGGGTTTCCCCCGTCATCAACTGCAGGTAATCGACGACGATCAGATCCAGACCGACTTCCATGTGCAAGCGGCGGCATTTGGTGTGCAGCTGCAGGGGGGTGATGGCGGGTGTGTCGTCCAGATAGATATGCGTATCGCCCAACGCGCTAACAGCCTGGGTGAACAAAGGCCACTCATCATCCTCCAGGTTCGCCAGCCGCAAACGCTGCGAGTCGATGCCGGTTTCTTGCGAGACCAGACGCTGTACGAGTTGTTCGTTCGACATCTCCAGCGAGAAAAGCGCCACGTGTTTCTTGTGAAGCTGGCTGGCGTTCTTGGCGATCGAGAGGCAGAAGCCGGATTTCCCCTGCCCGGGACGACCGGCGATGATGAGGAAATCGCTGGGCTGTAATCCGCCCAGTAAACGGTCCAGGTCAAGGAAGCCGGTGGGTACGCCCAAGGTTTCGTCGCGGTGCCGGGCGAGATAATCGATGCGGTCGTAGTATTCGCTGACGACTTGTTTGATCGGCTGCAATTGATGCGACAACCTGCGTTCGCTGACACCGAAAATGGCCTTCTCGGCGTCGTTGACCACGTCTTCGATGGGCGTATCGGACTTGAAAGCCAATCGAGCGACTTGATTGGCTGCTTGCAGGAGACGTCTGCGTGTGGCGGTTTCTTCGACCAGGTGGCCATAGGCTTCGGCGTGAAGCGTGGAAGGCACGTTGTTGATCAGTGTAGTGAGATAGGCTGGCCCCCCGGTTTCGTCGAGCTGGTTTTTCCGCTCCAATTCCTCGGAGACCGTCAGGATGTCGATCGGCAAGCGCTGCTCTTGCAAGCTGGTGAAGGCTTCCCACACCCAGCGATTGCGGTGTAAAAAGAAATCATCCGCGGTGAGGAAGTGAGCGACGTCGTAGTAAACCTCCGGATTAACCAGGATCGCCCCCAACACCGCTTCTTCCGCGATGCGGTCGTAGGGCATCTCCTGGCTTTGTCCGCCATCCTGCGGAGCGACGGAAAATGAGGGGGCGTCACTCATTCGTACGGGTTCCTATCTATCTCGTATAATCTTCGGTTCTAAAACGAATGACTGCCGAGGAGCAGTCTTGGCGGTTTCCGATTGTTGATTACAGAACGTATTATTGGTGATAAGAATGGGAAGAGGTTAGTTTTCGGACTCCTCACCCTTTGTATCTAAATCGTCGAGGTCGAGATTCTCCACGAAATCTTTGAAGACTTCAAGGCGATCTTCGGACTCCTCTGCTTCTTCTCCCGACTCTACATCGACTTCTGGCACCGAGGACGCCTCTTCCATGACATCTTCGGCGACGAAAATCGGAACGTTGACTCGCACTGCGAGCGCCAAAGCATCGGAAGGGCGTGAATCGATTTCGAGTTCTTGACCGTTTACATTTATAATGATGCGTGCGTAGAACACGTCGTCCTTTAATTCCGTAATGTTGACGCGCAACACATTGGCATCCAGTGTTTGTAAGATATTTCGGAGTAAATCGTGGGTTAATGGACGGGCGACTTCGAGTTCCTGCAGGCTGAGGGTAATGGCGTCCGCTTCAAAGGGGCCGATCCATATTGGCAGGAAGCGATCTGAATCCAATTCGCGAAGAATGATGATCCGCTGAGGAGACATTAGACTTACGCGAATACTGTCAACAACTACCTCTACAAAATTCATTGCCTCCGCCTGGTGCAGTGAGCTGCTTGAGGGCATTCTAACACACCGATTATTCGGAAGCAATGAGAATCTCTTGTTCAGTCTCTTTATGACATCTGCTATCATTTGGATAGGTTCAGTTTCATACGACTCGGGGCTTTTTGCTGCAGGAAATGGGCAAGTCGCCAGAATATCGAGGTGAGATGTTTGAGTCGCTGTTTACACCGCGTGGTGTTGCTGTTATCGGGGCTTCCCTGAATCCAACCAAGTTGGGATACGGCGTTGCCCGGAATCTGGTCGTATCCGGGTACCAGGGGGAGCTTTATTTCGTCAATCCGCGAGGTGGGGTACTCTTCGAGCGGGAGCTGTATCCCCATGTGGGCGCGGTCCCCGATCCGCTTGATCTGGCCATCATCATCATTCCCGCAGGCTCTGTGCCCGCCGCGCTGGAGGCGTGTGGGAAACGCGGGGTGGTATATGTGATCGTCGGCTCGGGGGGATTTCGGGAGGTGGGGCCTGAAGGCGCTGCTTTGGAACAGCGTTGTCTGGAGATCGCGCGCAAGTATCGAATCCGTGTACTGGGTCCCAACTGTATCGGTTTCCTGGATACCCACTTGCCCATCGACACCACGTTTCTTCCCTTGCCAGGACCGACGCAGGGGGATATCGGTTTTGTTTCGCACTCCGGAGCGGTTTGCGAGGCGGTGATCGACTGGGCGCGCGGGCAGGGTTTTGGGTTGTCCAGATTGGTGAGCATGGGCAACCAGATGGATTTAAGCGAAAGCGATCTGCTGCCTGCGGTTGCCATGGATGCGCATACTCGAGTCGTCGCCATGTACCTGGAAGGAGTCGTCGATGGGGCACATTTTATCGAACAGGCGCGCCAGGTTACCTGTGAGAAACCGGTCATCGCCATTAAAGTGGGCGTTTCGGAAGCAGGCCGGGCGGCGGTCGCTTCACATACGGGTGCACTCGCGGGCCAGGATAAGGCCTACGACGCGGCCTTCCGAAAAGCAGGTGTGATCCGGGCGCGGCACAGCGAGGAGATGTTTAACTGGGCGCAGGCGCTGGCCTGGTGCCCCTTGCCCAAAGGGGATCGAGTGGCGATCCTGACCAACGCCGGTGGTCCTGGGGCGATCGCCTCGGATGCCATCGCTGCCAATGAATTAACCCTGGCAGCTCTGAGCAAAGAGACGGTGCGCGAACTGAAGTCGTTGCTGCCTCCCACGGTGTCCATTCGTAATCCGATCGATTTGTTGGCGGGCGGTGGGCCGAAGGAGTATGCCGAATGCCTCGGCGCGCTGGTCAAGGACGACATGGTCGATGCGGTGATCGTCATTCTGGTCCCGCCGCCGATGAGCACCGCCGCGGAAGTGGCCGGAGCGATCATTCCCTTGATTCATTCTACTTCCAAGCCGGTTGTGGTGACTCTCATGGGGCAGGATTTGATCGAGCATGCGGCGCGGATGCTGCGGCAGGCGCGGATTCCGGATTACCGTTTTCCTGAAAGGGCGGCTTCTGCGATGCGGGTTTTAATGCAGCGAGCTGCTCACTTACAAACGGTCGAGGAAACGCCGCAGCCGGTCTCGGGAATCGATCCCGATCGAGCAGGCGAGAAACTTAAGCACGCCGAAGTCGGAGAAGGGGGATTTATCGAGGCCGGTGTGGCCGCGGAGATCGTCCAATCCTATGGGATCCATTGCGTTACGGAGGTTCTGGCGCCAACCGTAGAAGATGCACAAAAGGCGGCGAGGGAATTCGGTTTTCCGTTGGCCTTGAAGATCACCTCCCCCGACATTCCCCACAAATCAGATATCGGAGGCGTGATGTTGAACGTGCAGGATTCGGAGCAGTTGAATAATGACTTCGAAACGCTTGTCGAGCGCGCACGTACGGCAACCCCAGAAGCGAAAATCGAAGGGGTGATTGTTGAGCCGATGATCGAAGAAGGGCAGGAGGTGATCCTCGGTGTGGTGCGCGACCAGCAGTTTGGTCCGCTGGTGATGTTCGGCTCCGGCGGTGTGGAAGTTGAAGCGTTGAAAGATGTCGCCTTCGAACTGGCCCCCTTGCGCTGTTTCGAAGCCGAGCGCATGCTGGAAAAAACCTGGGCCGGTGAACGGCTGAAGGGCTATCGCAATCTGCCGCCCGCCGATCGGGAGGCGGTGATCGATGCGCTGCTGCGAATCGGGCAGTTGGCGCTTGATCTGCCGGACGTCATGGAAGTGGAGATCAATCCGCTGCGCGTGCTGCCGGAAGGTAAAGGCGCGGTAGCATTGGACGTGCGCTTGCGGAAGCGCACGCAGGAGAAAGGGTGAGGCTTTATCATGCAGGAGACTGGCGGAGATCGAGCGGCGAAGGAAATTCGACGCAAAATCGTAATTTGGTGTGTGCAGTCGGTAATGGGGTTGATCGGCTACGGCGTGATCATCTTTCTCGCCGCCGGCACGATTAATTGGATCTGGGGATGGCTGTTCCTGGCTTCGGTGGCGGTGATGCTCTTCGGCCAACCCATCCTGCTCATTCCCATCAGCCCGGAGACCTTCATCGAGCGCGCGGGTGGTTTAAGGCAAGAAGGAGGGAAACGCTGGGACCGTTGGTTGGCTTCGATTGCCGGTGGGATTATGCCCCTGGCTTCGTGGATCGTAGCGGCTTTGAATCTGCGTCACAATTGGCAACCAACACCGCCCGAGTTCATGCACATTGTGGGGTTGATTCTCGTCGCCATCGGTTGGTTTGTCTTCCTCTGGGCGATGGTCTCGAACGCCTATTTCTCCGAGGTCGTGCGTATCCAAACGGAGCGCGACCACACCGTCGCCACGAAAGGGCCGTATAAATTCGTGCGCCATCCGGGATATGCCGGTGCGATCCTGGCTTTCCTGGGCATTCCCTTTCTGCTCGGCTCCTACTGGGCATTGATCCCGGCTGTGTTGGGAATGGCTGGATATGTTCTCCGAACAGCGCTTGAAGACCGTACACTGCAGGATGAATTGGCGGGCTATCGGGAATACTGCGATCGGGTTCGCTATCGGTTGTTTCCGGGGCTATGGTAATGACTGAATGAATGTTTTATAACTACTTTGAGCTTTCAATAATACTAGTGTTCTTCCATGGAGCAGCCCACCCGTCTATGGAACCCTCAAGCGTAGTAGAATCAAGACATTATTGCCTTAATCGGCGATATTATAGATAATATGTTCTAGTAGGGAAGGGGCACGAGAGAGATGATTGAAATATCAAAGACATATAAGCCTAATGATGATCTCGTCCTTTTTAACGGAGATTGCATGTCGCTGCTGGGACAAATCCCGGATGAACAGATCAAGCTTGTTGTTACATCACCACCGTACAACCTCGGGAAGGAATATGAGGACAAGATAAGCATAAATGAATATGTTGAAGAACAAGGACGCGTAATTAGGGAATGCATAAGGGTGTTGCACCCTAAAGGAAGTATTTGTTGGCAGGTTGGGAACTATGTGGAAAACGGAGAAATTATCCCGCTTGACGTTTTACTATATCCGATATTTGCAAATAGTGGTCTTAAGTTAAGGAATCGGATTGTCTGGCGATTTGGCCATGGATTGCATGCATCAAGAAGATTCTCAGGCCGATATGAGGTAATCATCTGGTTTACAAAGAATGACGACTACACATTCAATCTTGATCCAGTTCGAGTGCCACAAAAATATCCGAATAAAAAGCATTTCAAGGGCCCAAACAAAGGAAAGTTATCTGGAAACCCTTTAGGAAAGAACCCAAGCGATGTTTGGAATATTCCAAATGTGAAAGCTAATCATGTTGAAAAAACAGAACATCCATGTCAGTTCCCGGTTGAATTGATTGAGCGCATTGTACTTTCGATGACTAACGAGGGAGAAAGAGTCCTTGATCCATTTCTGGGAACAGGAACGACTGCAATCGCAGCATTAATGCACGGCAGAAAAGCAATAGGAGCAGAGATTGTTCCCTCCTACGTGGAAATTGCGATGGAAAGAATTAGATTGGCCGAGATGGGTAAGCTAAAAATCCGACCAATGTCGAGGCCTGTATACGATCCGAAATCGCCAATGAAAAATGTTCCTCCACAGAGTGTGAATATAGATTCAGAGCCAATTCAAAGGCGCCTCCTGGAAAAAGGGGATTCTTTCGGGCACACGGAGAAGCGCACATGAAAATCGTGTATGAGTACTCGCACTTGGGAGGATCAGAGATTCTCAAAGTGAGATATCCAGAAGAAGATAAAGAAATATACGATGTAATTAGTGGTGTTGAGGCGAATAAAACAAAGATTAGCAAAGAAAAAACAATGAGAGGGAGGGCTCTTTATTCGCCAAAAGATATGAATAAGCAATTCAGGGGAGAATTCAATAAAAGAGGGTTTAGAGAACTAAAAGATACGTATGAGATTATTATCCCAAATTACTCTAGGGTGATTCATGGAGCATTCAAGCAGGTAGATTTCGTAAAAGGAAGATTATTAATTGAAGTTCAGTTTGGTAAGTATGCATTCATGTTTTATGATCTAGCCAAATTTCAATATTTCTTCAACGAGAACAAATGTGATGTGGGAGTTGAAATCGTTCCTTGTCACCCTCTGAAGAAACAAATGTCGACAGGGGTGTCCTATGGTGAACAACTCGTATATGACATCGAGCGACTAAAAAGGCATTTTCCGGCAGTGCCAGTGAAAGTGATCCTTGTTGATGCGTGATTGCATTAATAATTGCCTCTAACTAATAAAGCAAGCTCAGCATAACAAAGTATACGCGGCTAATAATCCGGTCCCCCAAACACCGTCGGCCCGATTAACTTGTCGAGATGCAGCAAGATGGCTTGAACGCGGGCTTGCTGTTCTGGATTCTTGTCGATGCGCTGCTGAACATCCAGCAGCATATGGCGATAGGCGTTGAGTAACTCAAAGCAGCGATCCGAGCGGCGTAATTGATGTGCTTTCCAGGCCTGGATGAGGTTAGAGAATGTGTCGGATATACCTTCTTGAAAGGCCTCATGACGTTTACGTTTGATGTAGCGTTCCGAGTTTAAACGGCGTGCCAGCTGCAGATCGCGCCATGCGGTGAGCAGTGTTTTCCCTGGTCCAATGCCCTCGCTTGCGCGGGAGAGACTTTCGTCGCGCACTTCCCAGGCGCCTACACCCACCCAGGACGATTCCAGGCCCTGCTCCTGTAGCCTGGCTTTGCGTTCCTCGGTGTGGAATCGCTCGGTGAGATCGCGTCGCGAGGTTGTGCTTCCCGTTTCTCCATTTTGATCGATAGTGTCTTGCTCGATCTGTGCATCGTCTTCGAGGGTGCGGAATGGCTGCATAGCAAGGAAGTCCTCGACTTTACGCTGCGCCACGAAATCGCGGATTTCGCGTTTTACGATGGCGGGAAGGACGTGCTCCCATCGACTCGTTCCCTTTTGGGTGACCGCCTGGCCGTACACCAGACGACGGACACCGCGTTCGTCGAAGGGATAGGGATTCTCGAGCGTGCGATTCTGGTCGCCGCTGTATACGCGGAAGACCACCTGCACGTCGCGCGCATAGACTTCGATCCCGTCGCGGGTCACCGCCATGATTTCATCCAGCTTACTGTGGCGATCGCGCAGATCGACGACATCGCGCAGGCGCGTGAATCCATCGACGTGTCGATTGCCCTGGAATAACCACTCGGGCATGGTTTGATCCCTGCGTTGCTGTGCGCTGAGCACCCGAGGATAACCATTTTCCGTTTCGAATACGGCTGCAAAACCGAGATGCACGTCGACATAGCCCGGGCCACCGATCAAAAGGACGGAGTTCTCGGCGTTTTCGGCCTCTAGCGTTTCCAGATTGCCCTGGTCGATTCTCAGTGTGGGGTAGTTCAATCCCAGAGTCGCGCTGAAGAGATAGCGGAAAGCCGTCCAGACGGATTCGGTGTCGAATAAATCGGCGAGATAGCGGGCACCGATGTATAAGCCAAGCAGCATGGCGGCGACGACCGGCAGGATGTAGGTCAGGACTTCGGGCTGGAAGAACGGTGTGAGCATGTTGAGCAGGAGGTACACAAAGGGTCCCCATTCGTTTTCCAGCTCCGGGTCGAGTTCTCCCGGGAAATCTTTGGCAACGACGATCAGGAACCAGTAGGCGGCGAAGCATACGCCCGTAACGAAAAGCCGGATATAGGCGCCGCTCCGATTTCTGGCAAGAAAATGCAGACGGGCTTGTCGGTTCAGCCTGCTGAGATATACTGCCGCAGGAAAGCGCATCAACCAACGTTTCGGGCGTTCGAACAACGAGGAGGAGGGTTTCATGCTTCCCCTCCCGGCTCACGGCAGTCTTTATCAAGTGTCGATAAATCGCGAGCGATATCGAGCAGGTTGTCCTTCAAGGTCGGGCTTTCTTCGATGATTTCGTCACGCGAGCATAGATCGACGCTGTCCTTGAGAATACAGCGGATCGTGTCTTGTTTGCTCAGCGATGGATTGTTGCGGATCTGTTCGTACAGCACCCCGGTTAGGCGCTCAAAGAGAATTTGGCTGGCTTCCATTTGGCCTTGCTCGATGGCTCGCGTGGCGTTTTCCTGCGCGTCGGCGAGGGCGTTTTGAACGTCGCTGGCCCAATCGTGCCGCCAATCTTCCATGCGTTCCTGCTGTATGTCCCTGGGAAGATAAAGGTGCGAGAGATCGACGTTGAGTACTCGAATGCCCCGGGATTGCAAAATCTTCCATTCCCGATGCGCCGCTTTTCCAGTCGATTCACCCTGCGGATCGTTTTCCGAGGCGGTGAGGCGATGCTGAATGACCTCCCGTACAACCTCGAGCGGCTGCGTGTTGTGGCTGTCGAAGCTGGTCAACTCCTTGAGGCTCTTTCCTTTGACGATCTCGCGCCACATGTCGATTGTCAATCGCAACGGCAGTTCCGTCCAGGGCAAATCCTCCGCCTCGCCGTACACGTGTCCGTAGACGGCTTTTTCGACTGCGGAGGGTTTCCAGGGATATGGCGGTCGTCGAGCATAGCGTCCCTCGTGGGGTTCCACATGTTCGCCCGGATCGAGCATGAATTCAACGGAGATATCCGTCGAGACGGGAATGCCGTCCTTTGTAACGGCGAGTGAATTGACCGATTCGAGTGCGGCGGCCTCGCCCGTGGGTGGGATGAATCCCTCCACGGATCGAATCTGGCGGCGCAGGTCGACTGATTCCTCGATTCGTTCGCCCGGATCGGTGAACACCAGTCCCGGTCCAATGGAGCGGGTAAACTTCACGTCCGTGCGCAGGACAGCCGCCGAAGCGTAATCGACGAGCAGGACGCCGGGTCCGCTGCGGCTGCGTTCATCATGTCCTTCGATGACTTCCCCGTTACGCAGGAATGTAACCGGCCCGCGCTCGCCCAGGAGAAAACCGAGCAGGCGGCGAATGCTGGCCATGCGTTCCGAGTTTGTGCGTACGGGAAGCACGAATTGCGCGCCGATGACAATGGTCATGAAAAGCACGATCAGCGCGATTCCCATATGGGTCGCCGCAGCGATGTGCTGGGCTGAGGTCTGACCGACAATGGCCACCAGGGACAAAGCGGCGCATCCACCGAATAGGGCCAGGCTGAATATCGCTGCGATCCACTGGCGCGTCTCGTACGTGGTGATCATGAGAGAAAATATAAAGGCGCAGAAAGCGAGGGAGATGCCTAAACCGCCCCAGAGGCCAATGAAACGCAGCAACGCGGGTGGAGTGGTTTGCGTACCGGAGGCCTGGAGCATGAGATAGTATGGCAGACCGATCACGCACAGCCACAGAAATAGGATGATACTGGTGCGACGCCGAAGCGGAATTCTGTTCATGCTGCCGTGATTGTATCGCAAAGGGAAAGCGAGGCCAAATGCACTGATGATCGCCTTTTACCGACCTTTCTAATTGGCTTGCGTTGATTGCCGAAATCGACGATGCTATTCTACAGTGCTAACCACTTGGCGAGGAGGCCGTTGATGCGAATGCGGATGCGGGTTGGGATACCCTTGGTGATATTTGTATTATTTGTTGTATCTGCTTGCCAGATCATGGATCCCGTCGTCCGGCGCACAGCCACGCCTGTTCCTGACTATGAACCTGCGCCAAGAGTATATACAACTGCGGTGAAATTGTTCGACGATTTCAGTGATCCGGCGAGCGGTTGGGAAATTGGTGAATACGATATTGGGAGTGTGGGGTATGACATGGGGGAATATTTCATCCGCGCCGAGGAAGATAATGGGTACATCTGGGGACAACGTTTCGAGTGGTATGGCGATGTGAGCATCGAAGTGACGGCCCGCCAGGCCAGCGGACCGGATAACAATGACACCGGATACGGCGTGATGTGCCGTGTGAATTACGATCCGGAGGTGGGTGATCTCGAGGGATATACATTCCTCGTTGCTGGGGATGGATATTACGCCATTACTCGCTACTCGGCTGGAAACGGCGAGCACCTCGTCGGGTGGACCAAATCGGAAACGGTCCGTCAGGGAAATGCCACGAACGAATTGCAGGCCATCTGCGCAGGCGATCAGTTGACGTTCTACGTGAACGGCGTGCGGATCGCTGACACCCGGGACGATACCTTTTCGAGTGGGGACGTTGCATTTTTCGGTGCAACCTACGAGCCCGGAGCGGCGGAATTCCGTTTCGATAATTTCTCCCTGACCTCGCCCTGAGTTCCGGGAAGGATACCTCTCACTGTGTGGACCATCATCCATCCGGATTAGCAGATCAGGGAGGGTGACCAATGGACACTTGCCTTATCGCCGCACTCGATATACTCTTAGTTTGTTCGCACTGAACAATCCAATCGAAATCGAGAGCATTCCTATGGTTACACGTCAATCGGAATTGATCCGTGTGCTGGGCAGTCTTGCAGAGGATCTTCCCAATCCCCTCTGGGTGGCGCTGGTGGATAACGATGGGCTCGTCGTTGCCAGTGTGCCTCCCGACCCACCTGCGGAACCGGAGGCTTTCTCGGCAATGACGGCCGCGTCCGTGATGATGGGCGAGCGGGTATTGAACGAGATCGCCGGGGGCAATCTGCGTTATACCAGCGTTGCCGGTTCAGATCGGCAGTTGTTGACGGTTGCGCTGAGCCGCGAGCGTTTGCTTTCGATCGGTTTGGGACCGGAAGTCCCCCCGCATGACACGTTCGGTCCGCTAAGTCGACGTGTCCCCGAGCTGCTCAAAGCGCTCAAGCGACGGTTTGGTAGTGAAGAGTAGCGTTATAATTGCCCGTCTGATGAATTAAGTAGATAGCTCTTGGATACAAGGGTATGCCCGAGGGCATTTTATGACGCTGCGTGGCATGCTCTCGAAAGCTATGCCGATGCCTAACCGAATCGAATTTGATTTCAGAACGTCTCGAATAGTAACAACCCAAACAAATAAATCATGTGATGATGGTCGATCAGGAGGGAAACCCATGCGAGTGCGAATTCCACTTTTCGTGATGATCTTACTTATCTTCTCAGCTTTGGCGTGCAACCTGCCGGAACCCGGGACGCCTACGGCAGAGGAACCAACCTTCGAACCGACGGTCGAACCGACGGCGACCGACGAGCCCGCTCCCGAGCCGCGCGTGGTTGTATTTGCGGGCGGAAATTTTGATATCTACAATCTGGATGGCACGTTGAGTGAGACGCGGCCAGCCGCCGGGTTGACGGAATGGGCGCATGCCAATCAATACCAGATCCTGGGCGATGCGGTTTACTACGTCGACAGCGGCGGGGACAGCCTGGGTGGGACGGTGAAGCGGGTTACGCCAGGCGGCGTCGATAATCTGGCCTTTACTGCCGTGCCCGATATGGCGAAATTGTCCTTTTCGGTTTCACAGGACGGGAGCATGATCGCCTGGGCTGCCGGCGAGTGGGCGAACAGCGTGCTCTGGACGGCCAACATCGACGGTTCAAACATGCAGACGATCATGCAGTTCGATCCGACGAGTGGGATGAACGAATTCTACGTGCTTGAAGTCTATCGCTGGGGACAGGTGGGAAATCTCTTCTACGTCTGGCAAATCACGGGCATCGGGGATCTGCTCTACTTCGGATACTCCAGCATGTACGGCTACGATCCCACAACGAACACATACTCAACGTATTATGCCGCGCCGGTCGACGGCGGCATGCCATGCTGGAAGGCCATCTCGCCCGACGACACACTGCTGGTTGGTACGTGCGATAGTGGATCGGGCGTGGCAGGCTTGCGAGAAAGAGACCTGGTCACCTCCGCTGAGACGGTGCTCCCGCTGCTGCCCAATCAACAGCAGCTTGGCGGCGTTTCGTATTCTCCTTCCGGTACCAAACTGGCTTATGCAGACGGAAACAGGGAGATGGATCCGGAGGATCTCGACGGCTGGATTGCCTGCCGCAGCGCGCTGGGGGAGAACCCCGTTGTGGTCACTACCATTGCCAACGGCTTCTTCCAGGAGACCGAATGGGCTTCCGAAGAACTACTCGTCGTGCAGGGTACAGAGAATTCGGTCACGAAGGTCTATCTGCTCACCTTGGATGGGGCGATAACGCATTTCGCAGATGGGGAATTGATCGGTTTGATGTGGCCGTGATGAAATTCTAGATCGACATTCGCAACACAGTAGAGACACAAATAGACCGCAGAGGCGTGCCGGTAACGGCAGGAATGATTGAAGAATTAGCGCTTCTGCGGTGTTTGATCTTTCCTCCGATCTACCCTAGACTGAGTACGTGCTCGCCAAAGTCCACGCCGCAGCCATCATCGGGCTGGAGGGGGCAATCGTGGAAGTGGAAGTGGATACCGCACGCGGGCTCCCCTCCTTTAAAATCGTTGGATTGCCGGACACCGCCGTGCAGGAAAGCCGTGAACGCGTGCAGGCAGCGGTGAAAAACGCCGGTTTGATTTTCCCGCGCCAGCGGGTGACCGTCAATCTGGCGCCGGCGGCCCTGCGTAAAGAGGGTCCGGCTTACGATCTGCCCATCGCCATCGGTACGCTGGCCGCTTCGGAGCAGATCGCCCCGGAGTGGCTGGAGGGCGCCCTGGCGGTCGGCGAACTGTCGCTCGACGGCTCGGTGCGCCACATTCGCGGCGTGCTGCCTATGGCCGCGCTGGCGCGTGAGATGGGATTCCGGCGTCTCTTCGTGCCCGAAGACGACGCGGCTGAGGCGGCCTTGATCCCCGAGGTCGAGGTGGTGCCGGTCGAATCGCTGACCGCCCTGGTCAATCATCTCTCCGGCGTGGTGCCCATCCCGGTACACGTGAATACACAAAGCCCGAACGGAAGCGAATACGACGGTCCAGATTTTCAGGACATCAAGGGGCAGGAGCACGCCAAACGCGCCCTGGAAGTCGCTGCGGCCGGCGGGCACAATTTGCTCATGGCCGGGCCGCCGGGGGCGGGGAAGACGCTGCTGGCGCGGGCACTGCCTTCGATCCTACCGGAGATGACCGTAGATGAAGCGCTCGACGTCACCCGCATCTACTCGGTCGCCGATCTGCTGCCCGAAGAGATGCCCATGATCCACGTGCGTCCATTTCGGTCGCCGCACCACACGATCTCCAACGCCGGTCTGGTGGGCGGCGGCAACTGGCCGCGGCCGGGCGAGATATCGCTCGCCCACCGGGGCGTGCTCTTCCTGGACGAGCTGCCCGAGTTCGGCATGCGCGTTTTGGAAGTGCTGCGTCAGCCGATGGAGGACAAGGTGGTGACCATCAGCCGGGCACGTGGTTCATCTTCTTTCCCGGCCAATTTCATGCTCGTGGGTGCCATGAACCCTTGTCCATGCGGTTACTACGGCGACGCGCTGCGCGAGTGCACCTGCTCGATGGCCACGGTCACGCGCTACCAGAAACGCATCTCGGGCCCGCTGCTCGACCGCATCGATATCCACGTAGAGGTGCCGCGTGTGGATTTCGACAAGCTGAGCGACGACCGGCTGGGTGAACCATCCGAAATCGTGCGCGCCCGGGTGGAGACGGCACGGGCGATTCAACGCCAGCGCTTTGCGGGGACGGAGATCACCTGCAACGCCGACATGGGCCCCGGCGACGTGCTGCGGTACTGCAAGCTGGATGAGGCGGGGCGCATGCTCGTGCGGCAGGCCATGCAGCAATTACAGCTCTCCGCGCGCGCCTATCACCGCGTGCTCAAACTGGCGCGCACCATCGCCGATTTGGAGGGCGTGGATGAAATTCAAACTTCGCATCTGGCCGAGGGTCTGCAGTACCGGCCGCGGGGAGGGGAGTGAGAAACGAACGGCATTATTCGTGAATTAATCCTCTAATCCCGTTTAACATTTTTAAATCCAATTCGTACGAGATCTTATCTTATGGATATTACTTTCTACTCTCGGTCGGGCTGGCTCAACGAAAACTGCGGTCTTCAAATCAGTCACGAATGGATCTACCAATACGTTCTCGCAGATAAACGCGCTGGAGGAGATCTCCATCGTCATCTGCGCTGCCAGAAGAGGC
>DAOUDW010000032.1:0-6064 GCA_034430895.1 Anaerolineales bacterium
ATCGCTCGGAAATCGTGGAGGAGCAGCCGGACGGATTCTTGATCTGGCGGGCACAGGTGGCTGAGCCGCAGGAGATGCTGCCCTGGATCCGCGGCTGGGGCGCGGATGTGGAGGTGCTGGAGCCGGAGGGGTTGAGGAGCAAATTGGAGAATGAAGTGCGAAGTCTGGCAGGGTTATATAATATCGCATCAAACGCTCAATTAGGACAGCAATTCTATGCTCACTCCAGAGAGGATGTAAGTGAATCGGAATGGCAATTGTTAGAGGAACACCTTCACCAGACCGGCCAGATAGCCTCTGATTTAGGCACTGCCGCAGGCCTTTCCGAACCGGCTCGCATCGCCGGCTTGCTTCACGACATTGGCAAATATTCACAGGCATTTCAGGATCGATTACGAGGCTCTAAGCGGCGCGTCGATCATGCTACCGCTGGCGCTCGAGAAATAATTAAGCTTTTTCCAGATCAACCACAGAAAATCTACGCTGAACTATTATCTTACTGCATCGCTGGCCACCATACTGGATTGCCCGATTACGGTAGTCCCGCGGATGTGGCTTCGGATGGAACCTTGCTGGCCCGCCGTGACAAGAAAAAGCTGGAGGATTACAGCTCCTATAAAACCGAACTCGACGCCAGCCTGCTCAACTTCAAACCACCACAGATCAGAGTGAACAGTCAAAACCCTGGCTTCTCCATCTCGTTCATGACCCGCATGATTTTCTCGATCCTGGTTGATGCCGATTGGCTCGAGACCGAGCGCTACTTTGAGGACGTCCAGAAACCACGCGGACAGTATGCCAGCATCGATGTCCTGGCCCAAGAGTTCAATTTTTTCCTCGAGCAATTTCGCGATCCACAGAGCGAAATCAACCGCATGCGAACGAATACCCTCCACGACTGCATCGACCAATCCAATTCCCCTCCCGGATTCTTCACCCTGACCGTGCCAACCGGCGGAGGTAAAACCTACGCCTCTATGGCCTTCGCCCTCAATCACGCCCTGAAGAATGGGCTCGAACGGGTTATATACGTAATCCCTTTTACCAGCATCATCGAGCAAAACGCGGGGAAGTTCCGGGAGGCATTGGGACCCCTTGGCCAGGAAAATGTCCTGGAGCACCATTCCAATTTCGACTGGGAAGGAATACGAAAAACTTCCGATGATGAGACCAACAGGGTTTATGAGAAGTTGAAATTGGCGGCGGAGAATTGGGATATCCCCATCATCGTGACTACCAACGTTCAATTCTTCGAATCGTTGTTCGCCAATAAGAAACGTTCTGCCCGTAAATTGCACAACATCGCCAAAAGCGTCATCATCTTCGATGAGGTCCAGATGCTGCCGCTCGATTATTTAAAGCCCTGCCTCCTGGCAGTGCATGAGCTGGTGAACAATTACGATGTAAGCGCAGTATTGTGCACGGCGACTCAGCCCTCGCTGGAAAGATTTTTTCCAGAGGAAGTTGAATTCAAAGAGTTGGCGCCCCATCCAGAGGAATTATTCGATTTCTACAAACGTGTCCGGGTTCGGGACTTGGGAACCCTGAACGATTCGGAATTGATCGAAAGGATGGAAAACCATCGCCAGGCTCTGTGTATCGTCAATACCCGCAAACATGCCAAAGGACTTTTCGATCTCCTCGAAGAGGATGGGCGCAACCACCTCAGCACGCTAATGTGCCCCAAGCATCGCCGGGAAACAATTACCGACATCAAGAGAATGCTCGAGGATGAAACTCAACCTGCCTGTCGTGTCATTTCGACACAGGTTATGGAGGCTGGCGTCGACCTGGATTTCCCAGCCGGTTTTCGGGCTATGGCCGGGTTGGATTCGATTATTCAGGCGGCCGGACGCGTCAATCGTGAGGGTAAACACAGGAGCGCGGATATGTTTATCTTCCATCCCGATACAGACTATATCAAGCGCACGCCGCTGTTTATACAACAGACCGCTTCGGTTGCCAAACAAACGCTGCGCCAGCATGAGGTGGATCCAGTCGCGCTTGATGCCATCAATACCTACTACACCACACTCTACTCCTTACAAGACGAACGCAATTTCGATGTGAAAAATATCATCGGCTGCCTGGATCGCGGCGACAGGCGCTTCGAATTCGATTTTGCCGACGCAGCGGAGAAGTTTAAGATGATCGATCAGGATACGGTATCGATCATCATCCCCTATGACGACGATGCAATTCGATGGATCGAGGCTTTGAAACACACGGACTATCCCCACACCATCATCCGCAAGCTGCAACAATTTACCGTCAACATTTATGAAAGGGAATTTCTCGCTCTACAAAGCCTGGGAGTGATTCAAACGCTGGGCGACCAATACCATGTGCTGGATGAACGCTTTATAGAGGAATATTACCATCCCAAAACCGGACTGGTTCTCCCCGAACGCGATGGCGGGGAGGCCGTATTTTTTGAATAGACCAAAAGGAGGTTGGATTATGGGTTATGGAATTGCAATTCGCATTCGCGGCGACTATGCCCTCTTCACTCGCCCGGAAATGAAAGTCGAGCGCGTCAGCTACGACGTCATCACGCCGTCGGCGGCGCGCGGGGTGATCGAAGCTGTTTACTGGAAACCGGCCATCCGATGGGTGATCGACAAAATCCACGTTCTGAATGAAATCCAATTCACCAACATCCGCCGCAATGAGGTCAGTGAGAAGATTTCGACCCGAGAAGCCGAGCGCCGCATGAATGGCAGCAACGAACCCTTCTTCATGGATGTCACCGCCCACCGACAGCAGCGTGCCGCCCTGGTGTTGAAAAACGTCGATTATCTCGTCGAGGCGCATTTCGAACTGACCGACGAAGCCGGCGAGGACGACACCCCGGAAAAACACTACAACATCGCCTTTCGCCGTCTGCGCAAAGGCCAATACTTCCACGCCCCTTACCTGGGAACGCGTGAATTCGGTGCTCAGGTGGAGCTTGTGGAAGAGGAACCGCTTACACCCAGCCAGCTCACCGGTGAGCGAGATCTGGGCTGGATGCTCTACGACCTGAATTTCGAAGATGGGGAGGACATCAAACCACAATTCTTCAAGGCCCACATGCAGGACGGCGTCATCGATCTGACCAGCATCGAGTTGAGGGGGTGAATGATGATCCTGCAAGCGCTCAATCGGTACTACGACATCCTGTTCAATGATGAGCAGTTAAAAATCTCTTATGGGTACACCATGATCGGCGTCAGCTTCGCCCTCAATCTGTCCGAGGAGGGTGAGTTGCTGGATGTCCTGCCTCTCTTCCAAAAGGTCCAACGCGGCAAGAAGGAAGTCGAAGTGCCTCGTTCTATGATACTGCCTCAACGCATGAAAAGAGCATCAAATATTGCCCCGAATTTCTTGTGGGACAACAACGTCTATGTTTTAGGCATTTCAGATCGGGATGAAACCAAACCCGAGTACAGCTGTAAGCGATTTGAGGCCTTTAAAGAGCTGCACCATCGTTTGCTCGCAGAAAGTTCCAGCCACGCTGCCCGAGCGTTATTGGCTTTCCTGGATCGGCATGATCCGGCGCAAGCGCGCGATCATCCAGCGATCGCCAACTATCTGGATGGATTGTTGGAGGGAGGCAATCTGGTTTTCCAGCTCAATGGGGAATTCATCCATGCCTATCCCGAGCTTCGTGAAATCTGGGAGGAACACTACACCGGTCAAGAAGCTGACAAAATGCAGTGCCTGGTGACCGGCAAATTAGCGCCCATTGCCCGCTTGCATCCCAACATCAAAAAAGTCCGCGGCGCAAGAGCCGGAGGAGCTTCACTGATCAGCTTCAATAAGAATTCTTTTACCTCCTACAACATGACCCAGGGACAAAACTCGCCCGTCAGCAGAAAAGCAGCCTTCGGCTATACCACGGCCTTGAACTACCTGCTCTCGGACGCCAATCCTAACAAAAAGCTCTTTTTAGGAGACACCACCGTTGTCTACTGGGCCGAAAGTGAGAATCGCGCCTACGAAAAAGCCATGGCTGATCTCTTCGATCCAAGTTACCAACGCCAAACGACCGGTGAAGCTCAGCAATCCCGCCGAGACACGGAACGAAGGCTTGGGGAAGTAGCCGAAAAGGTCAAACGCGCCGGTATGCTCGATCTTGATGCCATTCGGGAGAGCTTGGGCGATGAAAATCCGCGCGCTTACATCCTGGGCCTGGCTCCCAACGAGGCCCGAGTTTCCGTTCGTTTCTTCATCACCGACCCGTTCGATAAAATCGCCCGCAATATCATGCAGCATTACCGCGATCTTGAAATGGTCAAGGAGTTCGAAGATCAACCCAAATATCTTTCGGTGAGAAGCATTCTATACGAAACGGTCTCCAAGAAATCCAGTGATAGAAATGCCTATCCTTTGCTGGCCGGCGCTGTATTTCGCGCCATCCTGACCAACTCCCCCTATCCGGCGGCGCTGTTTTACGCCGTCATCAATCGAGTTCGCGCCGATATGGACGATAGATCGCGTGGCATACGCAAAATCACCTACGGGCGCGCCGCCATCATCAAGGCCTTTCTTATTCGCAAATATAGCCATCGTGCTGCCAATCCATATGAGGAGGTTCTGATTATGTCTCTCAACGAACAGTCTACGATACCTGCATACTTACTAGGCCGTCTGTTCGCCGTACTCGAAAAAGTACAACAAGAAGCCATCGGTGAAGTCAACGCCAGCATTAAGGATCGCTACTTCACCTCGGCCTGCGCCTCGCCGCGCAGCGTCTTTCCAACGCTGCTGCGATTGTCGCAGCATCACATCGCCAAAGCGAAGTTCGGCTATGCAAGTGACCGCCGTATTCAAGAGATTCTCAATCTACTGGATGTCGAACAAAACCCCATCCCTGCCCGGCTCACATTGGATGAGCAGGGCTTGTTCGTGCTGGGCTACTATCACCAGCGCGCACACTTTTACACTAAAAAAGACAAAGCCGTTATAGAAACTGAAAGTTAGCATTCGATCGAAAAGGAGAACTACCATGTCCGAACCTATCCAAAACCGCTACGAATTCGTATTGCTGTACGATGTCGAAAATGGCAACCCCAACGGCGATCCCGACGCCGGTAATATGCCCCGCATTGACCCCGAAACGGGCCACGGCTTGGTCACCGACGTGTGTCTAAAACGTAAGATTCGCGATTACGTCGAGCTGGTCAAGGGCGACGCCGCTGGCTACCGCATCCACATCAAGGAAGGCACGCCGCTCAATCAAAACCACGAGCAAGCCTACAAGGCCGTAGATCTGAAACCGGGTAAGAAAGCCGATCTGTCCGAGGTCGGTAAGGCCAGGCAGTGGATGTGCCAAAACTACTTCGATGTGCGTACTTTCGGCGCCGTGATGACCACCGGCGACAACTGCGGCCAGGTGCGCGGACCTGTGCAGATCAACTTCTCACGCAGCATCGATCCCATCATGCAGCACGAGGTCACGATCACACGCCAGGCCGTTACCCGCATAGAGGACATCGAAAAAGAGCGCACCATGGGCCGTAAACATATCGTTCCCTACGGTCTCTATCGCGCCGAAGGCTATGTGTCGGCAAAATTGGCCAATCATGAAACCAAAGGCACTGGCTTCTCGGAGGACGACCTGGCGTTGGTGTGGGATGCACTAGTCAACATGTTCGAGCACGATCACTCCGCCGCTCGCGGCAAAATGGCGACCCGCAAAATGATCGTTTTCCAGCACGACAGCGACCTTGGCAATGCTCCCTCCCACAAACTGTTCGAATTGATCGAGGTCGAGCGTAAACCTGAGGCTAACCCGCCGCGAAGCTTCAGCGATTATCAGGTCACCATCGATGAAGATAACGTCCCAGATGGAGTGACCCTAATCGAGAAAATATGACTTCCCCCTACACCGCAGCCGAACTACTGCCCCTTTCCGGCATCCAGCACTTCGTCTTCTGCCGCCGGCAGTGGGCCTTGATCCACGTCGAACGGCAGTGGCAGGAAAACGCGCTCACTGCCGAAGGCCGCTTGCTGCATAAACGTGCCGACGATCCCTTCTTCATCGAAAAACGGGGGGACGTCGTCATCGCCCGCGCTGTGC
>DAOUDW010000033.1:0-6570 GCA_034430895.1 Anaerolineales bacterium
GACTCGGGCCTGGCTGCATTAGTCGTTGCCTTTACACCGATTTGGGTTGCATTTGTCGAGTCTCTGATCGATCGCCGTCCACCGTCGTTATTGCTTTTATTTTCATTGCTGCTTGGGTTTGGCGGCATCGTGCTCTTGAGTGTCCCTTCGCTGCAAAGCGGTGTGCGAGCCGATCTGTACTCCTTGATCGCCCTGATTTGCGCTTCCTGCAGTTGGGGCCTCGGTTCTGTGCTCCAGAGCAGACGCAGAGTTGGACTCTCGACAGAGGTGAGTTCGGGCTACCAGCAGCTCGTTGGTGGGCTCGGCTTTATCATCACCATTTTTCTCGTCGGCGATCCGTTGCCGACCCCAACGAACGAAGCCTGGCTGGCCTGGGGATATCTTGTGCTGGTTGGTTCGGTCCTGGGTTTCACGGCTTTCACGCAGACCCTCAAGCTCCTGCCCACCAGCGTTGCCATGACCTATGCCTACGTAAATCCGGTCATCGCGGTGATACTGGGGGCGATCATTTTAGGGGAAGAGATCACGCTGTGGACCTTCGCGGGCGCAAGCCTGGTGCTGCTTGGGGTGGCGGGCGTTTTCCGGGATCGTTATGGAAGCTCTTCTTAGGATGTGGTCATTTTCACGTTGGTAAGGATAAGCGTGTTGTCTGGTCGGATATAAGACGGGGCTGTTCGAAACGAACAGCCCCGTTGTTTACAGCACGATGCTGCTTGTGTGACGCCTAGGATTGGCTGACCCGGTGAGATGCCAGAAGCGCGGCGTCCTCTGCCTGAGCCACTTTGCGTCCTTCCTCCACGTCCACCTTGGTTAGCAGCCAACCTCCAATGATGAAGAAAACGATCAGACTTAGGATGGCAGGCCGGCTGCTGGCGAAAGTGGCTCCAGCTGCTGCGAACAAGATCGGACCAAGGATGGCGGAAAATTTTTCCATCACACCGAACAGTCCGAAGAACTCGCCGCTTTTCGCGGCTGGAGACATAGCGGCATATAGGCTGCGGCTTAAACCTTGACTGCCACCCTGTACGGTGGCCACCATCCAGGCCAGGAACCAGAATTCGATCGTCGAGTTGAGGAAGTATCCCCAGACGGCGATAATGGCGTAGGTCAGAAGCGCCAGGATGATGCTGCGTTGGGTATTCAAACGCTCGGCGAGTTTGGAGAACAAACGCTCTCCGAGAAGCCAGGCGAACAACAACCCTACGATCTGTAATGCGACGATCATTCCAAGGATACCGAGTAAGCTTTGCTGGCGCGCAGCAGGCATGACTTCGAATGCGGCAATCGAGATCGTCGTTCCGGCGCTGTCCGGATTCCGATCCGTTGTGTTGACCAGGGAAAGGGTGTGGACTCCGGCTTCGTCGATTTCTACGATTTCGGACAGGGCACCGTACCGTGTGGTGGAAGCATAGGCATCGAGCATGAGTGGTTCATTCTCGGTGTCCAGATATGGTTCTCCATCGATTTCGATGGCCCAGATGCCGCGGTTCGGTCCTTCGCTGTACGTAAATTGGACATTCTCACCGTTGAAAGTGAAATCGAAGCGGTCGCCTGGATCGGTGGATTGTCGATAGGTGATGTCTGCGACACTCTCGCCGAACAAGCGATTGATAAACTCGAAGAAACCGCCGCCGCTGATCTCACTGGCGGAGACATACTCTTCCAGCCAGATGCCCGTGAAAGACACGATCTCTGCATCAACTTCGTGGACTCCTTCGCCAACTGCCGAGGCGGTGGATTCAAAAGCCGGTGGTTTCGATCCCGTCACATCCGCGGGAAGAAGCCGAAGGCCAAGAGTGCCGACCAGTGGAAGCATCACCATGTTGAAGACGATGAAAGCCAGATAGAACGATCTTCGCTTTTCCCGAGGACTGGGGATGCGGCCGAAGATCAGGCTGAAGGGAATGCCGACGAACTGCACCAGCAGCAGGGCGAGGATCAACTCGACCGTTCCGAAACCCAGTTCGGCGCCGTAAATCGCAGCGACCCCAATGATCGTGCCAATGCCGTCGTTATAGATCAAGAAGGCGAGCAGAAATTTAAAAAGTTGACCATACTGGCGGATGTCTTTGAACGTCTCGCGCAGACGGCTGAAACTTTCCGAGATCACATTCTCTCCGGGTCCGAGTTCGGCGGTGGCGGCGGGCGGCTCGGGGACCGTGCGCAGGAGAGGTATCGTGAACACCGCCCACCAAATGGCGACGCTGAGGAAGGATAGGCGGGAGCCCAATGTCCCGGGCAGCATTTGGATCATGGCCACATTGACCGCCAGGAGGATGCCCCCGCCAAGGTATCCGAGCGCGTAACCTCGCGTCGATACCCGATCGCGATCGTCTTCTTTGGCCACGTGTGGAAGCAGGGCGTCGTAGAAGACATTGGCGCCTGTGAATCCCAGGCGGCCGAGCACGAATAAGATCGACGCCAGCACCCAATCGCCGGTCTGAATCAAAACCATCAAACCGGTGCCTACGATGCCGATACCCGCGAAAACCGTGAGGAAACCCTTTTTACCTCGCTTGATGTCGGATATGGTGCCGAGGATCGGCGAGAGAATGGCGATGACGAAGAGCGAGACGGATAAACCCAGGCTCCAAAGTGCCGTCGCGGCTGCTCGGCTGGGGAGTGTCGCCCCGGCCACCTGGCTGTAATAGATCGGGAGCACGGCAGCCAGGATCGTCGTGGCGAAGGCGGAATTTGCCCAGTCGTACAGCGTCCAGGCGCGGATACGGCGTTTATATTCCTGGTCACTGATCCCGTTGAAAGCGGGGTTTAGCGTTGCCATGTTTACCTCCTTGGTTTTTAGCGTTTGCGGTATCGAGGATGTTGCACTTCTACGAACGAGATAGCCTGATTTTCATTCAAACCGATTTGTCATGCAGGTCCTCAGATGTGATGATTTCTATCGAAAGTAAGCGTCTTTTTCCTCAATCTTGGCAAGTAATTCGCGCTCCAATTCAGAAGCGATGGTTGGATGTGTCGTGTAGAGATTCTGCAATTCTTGCGGATCGTTGCGCAAGTTATAGAGTTCGTATACACCGTCGTATCCCTCGTAGCCGCGATAGTGGATCAGTTTGTAATTGCCCTTGATCATCGCTACGGTGGCTTTTCGCAAGGGGGAGAGCTTGGGATTATTTTTCGCCTCGACGGCGAAGATACTTCGTTCCTGCGGAAGTTCTTGATCGGCATAAGGGGGAAGCACCATGCCCTCACACCATGTTGGGATCGGATGTCCGGTCAGATGAAGCAGTGTGGGCAGCAGGTCGATGCAGCTCGTTGGAGTGTAGACATCCTGGCGAGAAGTCTGCTGGGGCATCGATATCAACAGAGGCACACGAATGATTGGCTGATAGAGTGTGGGTGTGACGTGTCTGAAGATCTGCCGTTCGAACATCTCCCCGTGATCAGAGGTAAAGACCACAATGGTGTTTTCGTAATAATTATGTTCCTGCATAAAGGTATGCAGTCGGCCGAATTCGGAATCAACGTAGGCGATATATTCGTTGTAGTACCTGTGCTGCACATCGAGTACGTCTGGTGGAAAAATCGAGTTCGAGAGCATGTGCTTGGGCTTGTGGATCGGTTCCCAACCGTCCTGGAATATGTCCACAAACTCCTTGCGTGGGCAATAGGGGTCATGTGGGGGCATCATGTGTAAATATGCCATGAAGGGTTGTGGCCACTGCACCAGTTGTTCTGTGATCCAGTCGATGGTGTCTTCGAGGGGATAGATCATATCGTGAAACCCGGGTATTCCGCGAGGAAAAGACTCTCTTAACTGTTTCAATGTATAACGATCCACGATGTTCTTTAAGAACATAAGGAGGGAATGCAGGAAAAGAGAGTTGGATGTTTCCCCTGGCTTTTTCAGGTAGCGGCGTTCACTTTGGGAAGCAATGCTGTAGTCATTCGGAAACAAGTCGTCAGCGAAGTTAAAATCCACGATGGCGACTTCATCCGGAAGGATGAATTCATCAAGGTGGGCTTGAAATTGGTACAGCAGGAGGTTGGCGAGATGATTGTGAGAGAAGCCAATTCGTGTGTAATCATCAAACGTACTAAAGATATTTCTTGATGTGAAGGATTCTTCGACTGACCCAAGCATATTAATCGCACGATGGGTAAAAGGGGCAGTACCGGTCAGGATCGATCCCGCACCCGGAGAAGTGAAATTGCCACTGGAATAATGCGCGTGGTAAACTGTGGCGTTTTGGGCGAAACGGGCCAGATGGGGTGTTGTCTGTCGGTGAAATCCGTAGAGTGAGAGATCGAGGGCAGAGAGTGTATCGAAGACCACAATGAGCACATTTGGCGCGTGGTCGTTTGTCCGACGATTTCGCGGTGTCGGGTTTGAAGCGCTTATACCTGTTGAGGCCAGGGGAAGCAGTGAAGCCAACTTGAGAAAATCACGACGGCTGATATTCAGTGGCATGCCATACTCACACGTTTCTGGCGATAACGATGATTGCCCCGACCAAATCGATCAGGATATAAACAGCGGTCAACGGCGTCAGGCGCGTTGAGACAGAACGGGCGAGCTCGCTCATTTTGGAATACTTCGGAACGACCAGGGCTGTCAGGATCAGGACGACGATACAAATGCCACCGAGCAAAGCCCTGGAATAAGGCCTGAATCCAAGTATTTTCAAGAGGATGATCATGATGGTTAGTTCACCAAGCAGATAACAACTGACTGGGAAGAAGTTGGATCGTGTCCAACGGCCTGGCAGGATCAATCCCAGTGCGACCAAGATGAGAAAAACAATTATGGTTTCGAAGAGGGCGAAAAGCATATTGTAGGCCAGACTGCCGATGAGTTCGTTTCTGGTCATATACAGCAGCATGGCAGGGATGTCATGAAACATGTTGATGATTGCCCAGACGTGAATCAGGAAGACACAAACCACACCCAAGTGGAACAAATCTTGTTTGGCGAAGTGTTTGTAGAAGGTGCCCAATGTTCAAGATCTCTCCTCGCGAAGAACCCCATTTCTTGCTTTATGGGTGGTCCGTACTCCCTCTAGCGAAATTAATCCTGTTTGAAGGGAGCATCCTTTTCTTCGATTTTCGCGAGCAATTCCTGTTTCATCGCTGTAGCAATATCTGCACGGATGGAATATAGGTTCTGCAACTCTTCCGGATCTTCTTTTAGATTGTAGAGTTCGAATCCATCTTCGAAGTCTTTATAGCCCCGATAGTGGATCAACTTATAATCGCCCTTGATCATCGCGATAGTGGCAATCAGTAAGGGTTTTAGTTTATAGTTACGCTTCGCTTCGATCATGAAAATACTCCGATCTGAAGGATATTCCTGTTCAGTATATGGAGGGAGGACCGAACCTTCTATCCAGGTAGGAATTGATTTTCCTGTGAGGTGTAATAGAGTCGGCAGAATATCTACATTGCTTGTAGGGGCATACACATCATGGCGAGAGGTTTGATCGGGCAACGATATAAGGAGAGGTACACGGATAACAGGTTCATATAAGGTGGGACCGCCATGCCCCCATATTTTGCGTTCGAACATCTCCCCGTGGTCGGAAGTGAAGATAACAATCGTGTTCTCGTAATAGCCGTTCTCTATCATGAAGTCGTGAAGTCTTCCGAATTCTGCATCGACGTAAGCGATATATTCATCGTAAATTAAACGTTGAAGATTCATCTCGAGTGTGTTTCCATCGAAGTCTGCGAAAAAATGATCGGGTTTCTCGATGGGTTTCCAATCATCCCAGAAGATATCGAGGAATTCTGCACGGGGGCAATAAGGATCATGTGGCGGCATCATGTGTAAGTAACTGAAGAATGGTTGTGGCCACTGAAAGAGGTTATCCATGATCCAGTCAATTGTATCTTCAAGGGGAGTGAACATGTCTTGAGTTCCAGGGATTCCGCGGGGAAATGATTGCTTGAGACGATTGACCGTTATCTTTCCGATCAACGCTCGTAAGGCTGAATGGATTCGATGCAGGTAGATGGAATTGGATGGTGGCGTTCGGTTCATGAAGTATCGGTTTTCACTTTGATAAGCAATTCCGAAATCCGAATTGAAGAGATTGTCGGAGATAACGAAATCCACCAAAGCCACATCGTGTGGAGACGTATATTCATCGATGTGATCCATCCACTGGTGTAACAATACATTCACCAAAAGATTGTGGGAAAAACCAACCCGTGTGTAATTGTGTTGACCGAATGTACTAAAGGCATTTTGGGATCCAAAGGCATCTAAGACGGTTCCGAAGAGATGAATGGCGCGATGCGTCCAGGGGTAGGTTCCAGTGAGTATTGACGCTGTTCCGGCACTGGTGAAATTGCCGGCGGAATAATTGTTATGGTAAACGGTTGCCCTCTCGGCGAAACGTGCCAAGTTGGGCATTGTCGCTCGGTGATAACCATAGAGTGAGACATTGAGCGCAGAGAGCGTGTCAAAGACGACGATGAGAATATTCGGTGTTTCTGGAGAAGTCTTGTGCGATGGTCCAATCGGATTCGAAGCGCCAATCCAGGGCGTGGCCAATGAAACCAGTGAACTCAACTTCAGAAAATTGCGGCGGTTGATTTTATAGGACATCT